>CAZNYS010000012.1:53579-64841 GCA_964577305.1 uncultured Rikenellaceae bacterium | reverse complement strand
GTGTTAAAAAATGAATAATACTATCTAAAACCATTCAAAAAGCTCGAGCCAGATGTCGCGCTCCAGGATGTAAAAGAGCAGGAATGTTGCAATAACACCATGGGTAAGGCCGAGAGCCAGCAGATTTTTCCACCTGAACCAGGCAAGCAGGAAAATTACCTCCATGAAGAAAGTAAAAACCATAAGGAAAAAGGAAGGATAATGAATAAAACTGAAAAGCAGGGAAGTAATAATTATGACCTGGTATTTCTTGAGATTTATTTTCTCGAGCTCGGTAAGGTTACCGGCTATAAGGACAAGCATGATATACTGCTGGAAAAGTCCCCACAGTGGATACATAAATAAAACGGGGATTACACGCCAGTTAAGAATAGAGATTGAAGTATTTACCTTGCCAAGAATAACACTGGAAAGAATACATAGAATTATGAAAGGAATAAGAAAAACCAGTGTCTGGGAAAAGCCCTCCTTCCTGAAGCCCCATTTTATCAGTATGGTCCTGTCATGAACATACCTGTAAATAATATACCCTATCCAGAAGAAGCATATCCCTGCAACATAAAAGGCTACCATATTTAGCCATTCCATTATTATGAATTTCAGGGCTGCTGTGGCAAGAATGCCTGCCAGTTCAAACGTGGTATAGCTTGATGACCGGCTCCCGGAGATACCATTCCCTTCAAGAACGTCAATATAATAATCAGATATGCCCTGGAAAAAACTCATAAGAATATTCTGAGCTGAATTTATACTTCTTTATTTCATTTAAATATATACTTTTATTCTAATATATACCTGCATAATAGAGATCGAACCCTCCATTACCACCGGGGCGGTTAGAGGAAAAAATTATCATATCCCTATTATAGTCAACCGCTTCATTTACTATTATTGGGCGATATTCATCATATTGAGAGTTGATATTCGGGCCAAAATTAACCGGTTCACTCCATTCGCCCTCGTCGTATACTGAATAGTACAGGTCAAATCCCCCTTCTCCACCCGGTCTGTCTGAAGTAAAAACCATCAACCTTCCATAAATGAAGGGGCATTTGTCATTATAATCGCTTGAAAGGATTTCATTTAAAATAATCTCTCTTTCGGTAGTATCAGCTAATTCAGCAACAAGCTGTTCAACATCTCTTATAATGTTAGTTGAATAGATATTGAATACGTCATTATCCCTGTTGGAACAAAAATAAATCTTGCTGTAATACATATTAAAAGATGGATAAAGATCATCATATGGGGAATTAAGGAACTTTATTTCCTGGCATTCCTCAAAATCAGAAGAGTTATCATTATATGTAAAGCCGATCTGGAAATCACCTTCAGCGTCGCTTGCGTACATAAATAGAAAATAATAATTGCTAGAATAGGAAGTCTTATTCAGGATGAAGTATGGACCCAGCTCATTACCATCACTGTTGATCGAATCAAGGGCATTTTGCAGAACCTTAAATTCATTCTGGTAGGCAGCCCAGTTGTCAAAGTTATTAAGGACGGTAATATTTCCAGTGATTTCATCCAGGTTAATAGACATGGGTTCGTAAACAATATCAAAGTTTTCCCCTTCACTGTTGCGATTTGTAGAGAAACAGAAAGGTATAAATGCCCCTAAAGGGACAGCGGTTGAGTTATAATCGTCATACTCGCTATTAAACTCATCCATATTAACGGGTGTAACTGGCAGTGATCCCTCGGGATATTCATCACATGTTGGAAGACATGAATTAAGTATGAATGATATTACAAAAAATAAGAAAATTAACCTGTACATAATAATTAGTTTACCGTGTTTACTGCAAAATAAGGGCCAAAATATCAGGAAGAAAAATTATCAGACCAATTATTACTGCAATAACAGCTGATATTAATACTGCGGCTGCCAGTATATCTTTTATGTTTTTGATATGCTGATCCTCACCAGGCGATACTATATCGCAGAGTTGCTCAACAGCTGAATTAAGTCCCTCGGCAACAAGCACAATTCCTATGGCTATAGTAATTATAAGCCATTCAGCAGCAGATATATGCAGCAATATTCCTGCTGCAATAACAAGGATTGTGACAACAAGGTGTATCCTGAAATTAGGTTCCCTTTTTACAAGTTGTGCAATTCCCCTGAAGGCATGCCTGAAACTTTTAAGCCTTTCTCCCGGGCTAAACGGTTTGCTCTTTTTGTCCATTAATACTTACCTGACAGACAGGATTTAATCCAGTTTTGTAAGGTCAAGCCTCCTGAATTCCACTTCTGATCCTTCAGCCTGTATGGCTATTTGTCCCCCGGTTGCTGTGCATTCGTAACCGTGGTTTACCAGGTCGTCATTCACCCATACCGTTATTTCGTCACCTTTGCATTCAATAATCATGGTGTTCCATTCACCAGCGGGATTCTCCGAACCGTCTGTTAGGTTCTCAATATGCCTCCTTTTGCCTTCGGAAGCACCCCATTCTTCTTCAGGGCCACGGCGCTCCACCATATTATCAACCTTTATATCTTCCTGGATGCACCAGAAATCTCCCGCCTGCTCATGTTGCAACTGTACTTCGAGTGACTTTGGGAACATCCCATAAAGATCACGGGGAGTGGAAGCATGTACAAGAATACCACAGTTACCGGGTTTACCGGCAAAGCGGTACTCTGCTACCAGCCGGTAATTGGAAAATACTCCATCTGTAATAATATGCCCACCTGGTGTTCCCAGGCTGACGAGCATACCGTCGCGTACTATAAACGGATTTATCGTGTCAGGATTATTATCCATTGCCGGCACATCGATATGCCATCCCTCAAGATTCTCTCCATTGATCAGGCTTATCGTTTCCTCTCTGCTGCAGGCTGCAACAATAACCATCATTACAAGAAATAATTGTGTGAATGTTTTCATTGAGTTTTGGTTTTTAGTATCTTAATTATGATAATTACGTTTTTTATCTTAATCTACAAATTCGTAATCATAAATTATTTTGTATAATTATTTGGTAAATTTAGTTATTCAAATTTAAAACGAATAAAATGAGAATTATATTATCTGCCTTGTTAGCAGTGATGATAACAACGGGCATTGATGCTCAGAACAACAGATTACGGGATTACGGAATTACACCGGGTGTTTTATCCCCGGGAGAGTATAACGCAATTACTGATGTAATGGGTGTTAAAGTAGGACATACCACGCTGGTATCGGGTGAAAATATAAGGACAGGAGTCACTGCAATAGTACCTCATAGCAGTAATATCTATAATCTCAAGATCCCTGCAGCCATATATATTGGCAATGGCTATGGCAAGCTCACTGGGATAAGCCAGGTGAAGGAGCTGGGGAATATCGAAACCCCGGTAATACTTACCAATACCATGAGTGTACCACTGGCCTTTGACGCGTTGATAACATATACGATTAATGAGCCTGGTAATGAAAATGTAGGATCAGTTAATTGTATTGTGGGGGAAACAAATGATGGATATCTTAACGATATACAGGGCAGGCATGTAAAAGAAATCCATGTGCTGGAAGCTATCAGGAATGCCAGTGGAGGAATGGTCGAAGAGGGCAACGTAGGCGCAGGGACCGGAACAGTATGTTTTGGTTTTAAGGGAGGCATAGGTACCTCGTCGAGAGTGTTGCCAGAATCACTTGGAGGATATACTGTGGGTGTACTGGTTCAGACTAATTTCGGGGGCGTCCTGCAAATTGACGGCGTGCCTGTTGGAGAGGAGCTCAACAGGTTCTCTTTCAGTCGCAATATTGAAAGGGGAGCTGACGGTTCATGTATGATAGTTGTGGCAACAGATGCACCTCTTGATGCACGTAACCTCGAAAGGGTGGCAAAGAGAGCTATAATGGGACTGGCACGTACAGGTGGCATAGGCTCAAATGGCAGCGGCGATTATGTAATAGCTTTCTCAGTGGCCAGGGAAAACCTTATTGACAGTTCAGAGCGTTCACCTTTGATAAAGGGTGAGTTCCTGAATAATAATTCAGTTTCATCACTTTTTCTTGCTACCATTGAGGCCACTGAAGAGGCAATACTGAATTCGCTTTTTGCTGCGCAGAGCATGACCGGACGGGATGGTCATACGGTTGAAAAACTTCCAATTGATGAGGTCTTGAAAATTATGAAAAAATATAATAGGATAAATAATTATGAGTAGAATAATTGGTATAGTAGGTGGCATGGGGACATATGCAGGTATAGACCTGTTAAGAAAAATAGCTGACAATACAAGGGCATCGAAGGACCAGGAACATTTACCTGTGGCCATGCTCTCGCTTCCTGAAAAAATACTCGACCGCACTGAATATCTCTTTGGCGAAGTGGATGAGAATCCCGGATATGCCATAGCAGAAATAGTAAAGGAATTGCACCGTTTAGGAGCCTGTGTTTTTGGAATTCCATGTAATACATCACATGTCCCGGAAATATTAGAGCCTGTACTTGATGTTATAAAGGAAGGATGTACCCTCGTCAATATAATAGTAGAAGTGGCTGAATATATTTCACGGAGTTACCCTGATGTAAAAAACGTTGGTATCATAGGGACAAACGGGGTTTTTAAAAGCAGGGTATATAACATGCATATGTCGGCTGCCGGCCTTAATACTGTTTATCCTGATGAGGAAGTACAGTTCGGGATGGTACATCCAGCTATTTACGATATGGAATATGGTATTAAGGCAGTGTCGGAACCGGTAAGCGAAAGAGCGAGGATTGACCTGCTGACGGTTGTACGTATGCTCATCCGGGAAGGGGCCCAGGCCATTGTACTGGGTTGCACAGAGATCCCCCTGGCAATAAAGGAGAAAGCGATTGAGTTTGTACCAATAATTGACGCCAATAATGTGCTGGCGAAGGCGATAGTGAGGGAAGCAAGAAAGGAGAGATGAGTTATGAGAGATGAGTCATGAGTTGTAAGAAAAGGAGATATAAATTGTATTCACGATAGAGCGGATTTGTAATCCGCGATTGAATAACGAATATCGAATGCAGAATCCAGAACGTAGAAGTCCATCATTCGTAATTCAATATTCATTATTCAATATTCGACATTATGCCCACTGCCTTCTCAATACCGCCAGCTGGTAAGGTCAGCACCCGGAGGTGCAGCGGCCTCAATACGCTGCAGTATTTTTGGTATGTACATCTCGTTATACCTTAGCCTTGAAAGGTGGTTTGGCCTTGTCTGGTCGCCATTCCAGCAGTGTTCTGCCCTGTCACCATAATCAATCTCACCATTATAGTAGGGATCTATGGTGCTTTCAAGGAATTCTTCCATAAGGTAAACAGCATTATTAAGGTAGTAATTGTCCATATCGCCACAGTAGATATGTATTTTACCTTCCAGTTTTGGTCCAAGTGTTTCCCAGTCGCGTTCAAGAATATACCTGAGGTCAAAGTTATCACGCCAGTATTCAGCAACTTCAGGATTTATCTCACCTGTCATCTTATCAAAGATCCTGTCGGGGTAACCATCAGGCCCCATAGGTGAGAACACGGCTTCCCAGATGTCCCACTGTCCGCCTGAGCGTGTGTTATTTCCCAGTACCAGCTCATGGTGGTTCTCGCCCTTAACCGATGTGCTGATCTGTCCCAGCCAGTTACGCCTGCCAGGCCTGATAAGTTTACTGAATGGTCCTTCGTAATAATATGCGTTCTTATCTTCATAAATATTGATGAGGGTATACGCCCTGAAGTCTATGGGGTCAGGACATGCGGCAAAGCAACCATTATATTCATCCGGATAGAATACCTGTACTGCGAGTGCTTCCCATCCACCGGTAGAGCCGCCGTAGAGGAACCGGGCCCATCCTTCACCTATTCCCCTGAACTGCTCTTCAATATATGGTATCAGTTCATAGGTGATGGCATCACCATATGGACCAATGCTTGCTGAGTTAACAGCATATGAATCGTCGTAATAAGGGTTTGAGTGTTGGATCTCTACGATAAGCATACGGGGGAAATTATCTGATATCCACGTTTTATAAAAATCATATGCTGCTTCCTGCTGGATTCTGTTATATCCATGGACATCGAAGCGTGAACTGTAATCTGGTTCAAGCTCATCATCGGGTGGTTCCGTTCTGAATCCGCCGAAATCGTGCGGATAATGCCCGTGAAAAATGCAAATAGGATACCTTGCCTCAGGATGCTTATCATAACCTTCAGGAAGAAGCACATGTGCTCCCAGGTAAATAGGTCTTCCCCAGAATTCCGACAGAAGCTCACTCTGTATTTTAATGTGTTTAATATATTCAGTATCTTCTGGTGGCTCTATCGGGGGATTAACCCCGGTAAGTTCAATTTCAATGGTTTTATTCAGTGAGGGATCTATATTAATTTTCATTGGTTTGCTGAACAGGTTGCCGGGGGCACTCCTGAGATTCTGTCCGGCACCCCGGTTCATGGGCAGCTTAACCGTATGCCCTGTTGAAAGGTTGAATGTCTCATATTTATGTAGTAATGCCTGCACATAATACTCACCTTGAGGAAAGTCATTAAGATCCTCTACAGGATAACCGAAGATATCGCTGCCTATAATCTGAGCTTCACCTGACCATTGTTCAACATCTATACCAAAAACCTGCTGGGAAGAGTATCCTCCACTGCTCTGGTAACGGGGCTCGGTTTCAGCTTCCTTTGAAATGAATAGAAGCAGACGCCCGTCTTCAGGTTTATCCAGGAGGGAATCGTTTGCAGTGATGGAAAACCTGGTTTTTGATATTTCTGATTCTGTACATGAAAACAACAGTAAAGGGATTAACAACAGGGAGGATAGTTTTTTCATTTTAGTTTAGTTTTAATCGTTTAAATTGATGCGGATAATAAAGATAAGCAAAATGGACTAATCAGTAATGTTTTGTAAGTTGTATTCTCATCTTAATAATTTAGAAGAATATAATGGTAGGGTAAAATTGTTTTTGTTCGGTATCATAATAGATTGAATAATTGAAACAAAAATCAGCATATGGGCATAATGAGTTATCAATGTTTTATTAGTTTTGAGGGAAACAATACTCCGGTGCACATAATTTCAAACAATCTAAAAGTTAATTGACAGTTTGACACAGGAAGAATTCAAAGGCTTGTTTGATAAATATTTTGACTCCATCAGGTCATATATTTATTACCGTTGTGGTGATACTGAACTGGCGACTGATATAGCCCAGGAAGTTTTTATGCAGGTCTGGGAGAAACAGTTTGAAATACAGAATGGTAAAATAAAGAGCCTTTTATACAAGATGTCAGGTGATTTGTTTATCAGCAGGTACAGAAGAAAGGAGCTTGAACACCGGTATCTGAACTCAATTGAACTGGATTACCTTGAAGAGTCGCCGGAAGAGCAGGCTCAGTTAAAGGAGCTGATCACTAAATATGAGAAGTCCCTGGCCGGGTTGCCCGAGAATCAAAGGGATGTATTCCTGATGAGCAGAAATGAAGGATTAAAATACAGTGAAATAGCAGAGAGGTTGAATATAAGTATAAAAGCAGTTGAAAAGAGAATGAATAAAGCTTTATCATATTTGCGTGAAGCGTTAGAATACAAAGGATGACAAAAGACGAAAGAAATACAGGCAATAATAGCGTCAGGAGACCAGATATACTTGACAGGCTGCCGCAATCCCGCATTCCATGGAAGAGGAGCAAAGAGGAAGTGTGGAACAGCCTGAAGAACAATATAGATGAACAGCCTGAAGCCAGGAAAATTTCATTCGGTTCATATATTTTAAGGCTAAGTGCTGCAGCAGTAATTTTACTTCTGGTTGGTTCTGCTGCATTTATGAGGTTTTATACCAGGACGGTTACCAGTCAATCAGCAGAGGTAGTAAACCTCGAACTGCCAAGAGGTTCAGAAGTGATGTTGAATGCTGAAACAATAATAAAATATAACCCTCTATGGTGGAAATTTAACAGGAAAATAAGAATGGAGGGGGAAGCATATTTTGAAGTAAGCAAAGGGAATGAATTCACCGTAATATCAGAATCAGGTACTACAACCGTGCTTGGCACAACTTTTAATATTTATTCACGCAAAGGGGACTATGAGGTGAGTTGTTATACAGGAAAGGTAAGGGTTGGATCTGTTAATTCAGGTGAGGAAGTAATACTTGAACCGAACCAGAAGGCCAGTATTGATGAGGAAGGATACCTGGCAGTAAATGAGGAACCACCCAGGTCAATAAATCAAGACTGGAGAAGTGGGTATTTCAAGTTTACCTCAATGCCCGTTACAAGAGTTTTTGATGAAATATCCAGGCAATTTGGGTTTACTATAAAGGCAACTGAAAACCTGGATTTGATATATACCGGTAATTTCAGTAAAGATCAATCAATAGAAGAGGTAATGAATCTGGTATGCAAAGCGTTTGGTATTGATTTTGTGAGTGAAGATGAAAACACCTACCGGATAATTGTTAATGCGAATTAAGGCAACAATAAAAGCAATACTGATATCTTTAATAATCAGTTGTTCCCTTATACCATTGTATGGACAGGAAATAAAAGTGGAGTTTGAAAACGAGCCGCTTAACAGGGTTCTTACATGGATAAGGGATAGTTATGGTATTGAGCTGTCTTTTGATGACAGGGAACTTTCAAAGCATGTGATTTGTGTTGACAGTACATTCAGTTCTTATGAAGATTTGTTAGCTTTCCTTCTCAAAGATATCAGTTTTGAATTTGAGAAAACAGGAGATACCTACCTAATATACCCGGTTCAACAGGATATATCAGAGCAGATAAAGCACAAGTATATACTCACCGGAAGGGTAATTGACAAGAATACATCTGAAGCACTACCTTTTTCACATATCTCAGTTAACGAAAAATGGATTGTGACGGATTTCAAGGGTAACTTTTCTTATTCTTCCTTAACCGACAGCGTTTTTGATATGCAGATATCATACCTTGGTTACTACATTCTTGATACCACATTAAATTACGGAAGAAACAGGATAATCAGGCTTGAACCATCAAATATTGAGATTAAAGAGATAATAATTAAACATTACCAGGTAGAAAGATCCATTCAGACAGGAACAAGCCCGGGAGTGCTCAGGCTGAATCACCAGATAAGTTCTTACCTTCCCGGGAATGGAGATAATTCGGTATTCAACCTCTTACGCTTACAGCCAGGCATCCTGGCAGCCGGTGAACAATCAAGTGATATGATAATATGGGGGAGCTACGAAGGGCATAGCCAGGTAAGGTTTGACGGTTTTACATTATTCGGTCTGAGGAATTATAATGATAATATCAGCTCGGTGAATCCTTATATTGCAAAAGACATAAAAGTAATGAAAGGAGGATTTGGCTCAGAGTACGGTGAAAGGGTGGGTGGAATAGTTGATATAACAGGTATAGATGGTAACAGGAATACCCCTGACTTAAAGTTAAGCATTAATAATATGACTGTCAACGGACTGGCCAGCATGCCTTTGTTCAATAAGGCCTCGCTGGTAATTGGGTTCAGACATACCTATTATGATCTCTATAACTCCACAAATCTAAGTTTCTTAAGTACAAAATCGAGAAACTCCAGGTCGGGAGGGAATGTGGATGTAAATGTTTATCCCGATTACCTGTTCAGGGATCTGAATCTCAAGGTATCAGGGACAGGTGATAATGGGGATAATTACTTTCTGAGCCTTTATACAGGAGCAGACAACTTTTCTTATTCGGTTGAAGAAGACCAGCTAAACCAGTATTTATTCAATGAGGTCAATGAAAAGAACCTTCAGCAGGGCGCCTCATTGTTTTATGGTAAAAAATGGAAGAAAGGTGGTGTTACCAACCTCACTTTAGCATACTCATATCTTAATAAACAGAGCAGTGAAATACGACAGCTGATTAGGGGACAGAATGATAGGATCATTTTTAACATGGACAGGGACATTGATTCAGATATTACCGAATTCAATGGCTCAATAGATAATATTATGCGGCCGGCCCGGAATCATAAAATTGAATTTGGCACGGGTATTATCAGGGACCAGATCAAACACAGGGAAGACACCTTCAGCATAGGATATATTAATATGGATAACAGTATATTAATACCAAATGGTTATTTCAATGGTATTATTACCTTAATAAAAGACCTGACATTCAAGGCAGGCCTCAGGTTCGATTATCCTGTTGGTCTGGAAAAACTATACCTGCAGCCAAGGGTATCTGCTACCCTTAGAATAAATGACAGATTAAAATTAAACTCAGCATGGGGTATTTATAATCAATTTATTACAAGGAGCTCTGTTATAGATGATAATGGTAATTATAATTACCTGTGGGTAGTGTGTAATAATAAGGATATTCCGGTTTTAAATGCCCAACATTATGTTTCCGGAGTATCATGGTCGTATAATAATTTGCTCGTCAGCCTGGAAGCATATTATAAGAAAACAGATGGGATAACAAGGTATGTTCAGACAATGACTGAAAGAACAATATTCCTGGGTGATTCAAGGGCCAGAGGGATTGACCTGTTCGTCAAAAGAGATTATAATGGTCATTCTGCCTGGATTTCATATTCATTAAGTAAAACAGAGGAGTATTTCCCGTATTTCATTGATGATGAATACAGAAGGGCCCTTCATGATCAAAGGCACGAGTTAAAGCTGGCCGGGATACTGAATTTGAAACCTGCCTATATTTCTGCTAATTATGTTTACGGTTCAGGATTTCCAGATCCGGTAACACTCTACACCGATCAGTCTGATGACTACGATTACAGCCGGTTTGACATTGCACTTGTTTTTAAATTTTCCCGTAACAGGTATAACCTGGATGCAGGATTATCTCTCCTGAATGTTTTCAATACCGAGAACATAAAATATTCCAATTTCGTTCGAATTCCTTCAGATCAGACTGAAACAATTGATCTTCATGCTGAAGCAGTACCACGGACGCTGACTTTGTTCCTCAATTTGTCATTTTAAAACTAGATAAACTCTTAAACTCTTAAACGACTTAAACCTTTTAGGTTCTGTATGTTTGAATGTTCAGTAAAACATTTAAAAAAAAAATATACATCAGTGGTAGGGTAACACTTTTCTAATTCGGTATATGATTAAAGAAAGGCAAAAAGGAAAACATATTGCCGGAAATATTAATAAAAACAGAATATCATGAAAACTTATTTTAAAACATTATTCGCAGCCGCAGTAGTAATAATATTTACAGGCGGTGCTGTACTGGCACAAACAGAAGAAGCCAAGGCAGTAAAAGAGCAAAACAAGAACCAGGTAGCCACTGCAG
>CAZNYS010000012.1:0-53479 GCA_964577305.1 uncultured Rikenellaceae bacterium | reverse complement strand
GCAGTAAAAGAGCAAAACAAGAACCAGGTAGCCACTGCAGCAAAAGAGCAAAACAAGAACCAGGTAGCCACTGCAGCAAAAGAGCAAAACAAGAACCAGGTAGCCACTGCAGCAAAAGAGCAGAGCAAGAATCAAAACAGGTACAGGGTTAATGAGCAACAGCAAGCGATGGTACAGGAAATGAGGCAGAATGCCAAAATGCTGAGGGATGAGTTTAAGGCTAGCCTTACCGAAGAGCAACTTGCAATTCTTGAGAATACAGAATTAAGTATGAAAGAAAGGATGGAGGCATTGAAGGAAACCCTTACGGCAGAACAGCTTGAATTGCTTGATTGCAGCCTGGAAGGAATAAAAGAACAGAGAAGGGAAATGCGAGGCGAGATGGCACAACAGCAGAGGAATGAGCACCGTAACCAGGTAAAAAACAGCACCGGTGAAGGTGGAAATAAAAGAGGAAAAGGTAACGGAAACGGATTCTAATGTAAAATTGAAAATAAGGTATTCCCGGGGTGATATTTAAGCCCCGGGTTTTTAATAAATCATTAAGGTGAAAATAAAATTTAGAAATATAATATTCAAACTGTTCCTGGTGGTTGCACTGCTGCCCGGCAGTTTTTACCTTTCAGCGCAGGAAGATAAGATAGATGCTATACTGGATTCCATGTTCTTTAATACCGATGATGAGAACCTGCTGATGCTTGCCGAGATGAACAGGAATCACAATTTTATTTTTAGCAGGATTGGGTACGACAGCAGGACTGTTTATGCGGGGCGTGAGATCGGAACAGACCAGTATAATTTGACGGGCCAGTTATTTTACCTTAATTCCATAGGTTTGCATCTTGGGGTCTCAGGTGCTTGGTACAGCCAGATGGATCCATCCTACAGGTCCACAATTGTGTCTGCGGGATACAGTAACGGGCTGAAAAAGATCAAAGGGCTGAGGTACAGGGTATCATATAACAGGTTTTTTTATAACAGTGATACAAGTAATTTTGAACCTGTATATACCGGTTCAGCAAATGTTGGTATAACTCTGAAAGCTAAGTCTTTTGGCACCAGGTTTGACTATTCACTTCTTAAGGGAAAGGAGTATGGCTCCCAGGCGTCGGCAGACTTATTCGGTAAGTTCACATTATTTAAAATAGGGAAAAACACAAAATTCAGGGTTTTACCCGAAGTGTCTTTCTATTTTGGGTCAGAAACAGTGGAGTATGAAAGATATAGTTACCTGGCCGACGGCATGCAGTCACCGGGAGGGAATGATTATATTTATAAGGACCGGTTTGGATTAATGAACACACAGTTAAGCCTGCCTCTTGAAATCTCTATAGGTGACTTCAATATAGAAATAGCATATATATATAATATCAACAGGTCGCTGGATACTGATTATACCTTTGATAATGTTTCGATGGTAAGTATATCAGCAGGGTATTTCTTTATGATAAATTGAAAAGATGGCACGAGTATGGAACCGAACTGTGCGAATCCCGAAAGCATCGTCGGGATGAGCGAAGTGAGTCAGACCTGCGCCAGCAATAAGCCAGACTCTCACCAGCGAAGTAAGTCAGATTCGGCCAGAAGTTTCGGGGCTCAGTCCCATACATATTTCCATGATCCGTCAGGCTGCCTTTTCCAGACTGTATGAAATATTCCATTGCTGGATATTTCTTTCCCGGTTGAATCAATGATGGAGTATGAGTATTTTCCATATGTAAAAGCAAGATCACCTGATTTGGATACGTTTATATAATCAGGTTTCCACTTCAGACTGACATTGCTATAAGATTGTTTGCTGAACCATATTCTGATAGAATCTTTCCCTCTTATGATCCTGTTATTCCTTAATATTACAGCATTATCATCAGCAAAGTGTATAAATGCCGCCGGTATACCTTTTTCCCCGGCCATTTCTGCAAATTCTGATTCGGTTTCTTCAATTTCTTTCTCCAGGTGTAATGTTTTATTAGTGCATGCATTAAATATTACTATGAATAATAATATTAATAATAGAAGTCCGTTGCGAATAGAGTTCATCTGGGTAATATTAATTTTAAAAATGACATCAATTTATTTTATTGATCCTTCACATCAATAACATTTCCAAAAAGTTTCTCAGCAAGCTGATCACTATTTGGGACACTTATTCTACCTGTAATTTCCTTAATTCTTTCTGTGATCCGTTCAGTACACAAGTTGCCAATACTCCCCTGGTGAGTGAATTCGTTTACAGATGGTAATTCATATTCAGTAGATAAATATGATTTTGAAACCTGCCTGTATGCCTGCCTGAACGGAACGCCTGCCTTCACCAGCCTGTTAACTTCGTTGGTTGAAAGCAGGGGTTGATAGAGAGGATCTTCAAAAATACCTGGATTGATACATACAGATTTAATTACAAGGCTGATCATTCTGAGGCAATCATTTAGTTCATCAAAACAAGGCATAATTATTTCCTTTAATAATTGCATATCCCTGTGGTATCCTGAATTAAGGTTCGTGAGCATAAGTAAAACTTCATTCTGTTTTGACATTATCCTGTTACACTTAGCCCTCGTAAGCTCAAGGACATCAGGGTTCTTCTTCTGAGGCATAATGCTTGAGCCTGTTGTTATATTATCAGGTAATGTAAAAAAGGAGTAGTTCTGCCCGGAATAAAGGATTAATTCAGCTGATATTTTACTTAGACTTTGGGCAACTGCAGCAAGAGCATTAATTGCAGTCAGGTCAGATTTTATCCTTGACAGCTGACAGTATGAAGATATTATATTTATATCCTCAAACTCGAGCAGGGAGCATGTCATATCCCTGTCAATAGGCAGATTCGTTCCGTATCCTGCGGCTGACCCGAGTGGATTCCTGTTATTCAATCTGATTGCATTTTCAATTATCAGCAGATCATCAGTAAGGCTTTCTGCCCATGAGGCAAACCACATACCGTATGATGATACCATGGCTATCATGGAATGGGTATATCCCGGCATAAGCATATCCTTGTAATCTACTGCTTTTGACAATAATAGAGATGCAAGGGAGGATACTTCACTGGCAATTACTGAAAGCTCATGCCTGATGAATAGTCGCATGTCTGTAAGGACCTGGTCATTCCTGGATCTCCCGGCGTGAACCTTTTCCCCTGTGTCCCCAAGTGACCTCGAGAGTTCTATTTCTATCTGCGAATGAATATCTTCAACACCTTTCTCAATTGCCAGGTCTCCATTTTTGGCCTTCCTAAATAGTTTTGTAAGAACTTCCAGTATTTGTTGCAGTTCAACATTACCCAGAAGGCCTGTTTTATTAAGCATCCTGATATGAGCGGCCGTGCCAATAATATCCCATGTGGCTATCCTGAGGTCCAGGGTGTTGTCTTTACCGACAGTGAAACGTTCAACATCTGCATTGAGAGTGACACCTTTATCCCATACTTTATTCATTTTTCTTTGTTTTTGATGATTCAATAATTGCCCTGTGTGCCATCAGACGTATGGCGTTTATTTTAATAAACCCGTTGCTGTCGGTCTGATCGAATCCTCCTTCAATATCCATGCTTGATAATTTTTCATCATAAAGTGATGATGGGGAAGTTCGTCCTTCAATTATGACATTACCTTTATACAGTGAGAGGTTGACAGTGCCATCAATAATCTCCTGGCTTTTGTTTATTGAAGCCATGAGAAAGTCCATCTCGGGGCTGAACCAGAAACCATTATATACTATCTCTGAGAATTTTGGTGTAAGCATATTCCGGAGTTTCATAACTTCCCTGTCCATTGCTATCCCTTCAATATCCCTGTGGGCATGAAAAAGAATAGTAACACCAGGGGTTTCATAAACACCCCTTGACTTAATGCCTATGAACCTGTTCTCAACCATGTCAAGGTACCCAATACCATTTTCACCACCTACTTTATTAAGGAAGTTAATTATGTCGAGAGGATTTGAATATATTTTCCTGTCTTCCATATTTATTACTTTTACAGGGATACCATCTTTAAAGGTAACAGACAGGCTGGTTTTTTTATCGGGGGCGTCCATTGGCATCACCATCTTTGTAAGGATGTCCGCTGCAGGAGTAAAGGATGGATCTTCCAGTACTCCGGCTTCATGACTTATATGCATCAGGTTATCGTCTTCACTGTAAGGTTTTTTATGGTTCGCTTTTACGGGTATGCCTTTGGCCCCTGCGTAATTAAGCAAATCAGTGCGTCCTTTAAATTGCTCCAGGAACTCAGGATCTTTCCACGGACTGATAATTTTAACATCCGGATTGAGTGCATAATAGGCAAGTTCAAACCTAAGCTGATCATTCCCTTTACCGGTTGCTCCGTGTGAAACAAAGTGCGTTGATTCATTTTTAGCTATTTCAATATGCCTTTTAGCAATTACTGGCCTGGCAAGTGCAGTGCCAAGAAGGTACCTTTCTTCATAAATTGCATTAGCCTTTATTGCAGGGAAAATATATTCCCTGACAAATTCTTCCTTCAGGTCTTCTATATATACTTTTGATGCCCCGATCTTGAATGCTTTATCTTTTACGGCATCGAAATCTTCATCCTGTCCAACATCTGCTACATAGGCTATTACATCATAATTTTTTTCACTGAGCCATTTTAATATAACTGAAGTATCAAGACCTCCACTGTAGGCAAGCACGATTTTGTATTTTTTCATTTGTTTAAAATTTTCATGTTCGTTTCATAATATCATAATTAAGATTATACCACCGGGGGTAAATTAATAAATTGTCTATTCTAAATATTGCTGTAAGCCAGGTAATAACTGCTTTAATAATTGTGAGATCGTTTTTTGGGAATAATTATCATTGGGTATCAGTAATATAGTGTCATCACCTGCAATTGTCCCTGCAATCTCTATACGTGATGACCTGTCGATATGTGATGCAACTGCAGCAGCATAGCCCGGAAGAGTTTTAATAAGCATCATGTTCTGTGCCCATACCATGTCAATAATTGCATGGATGACATCCGTAATCTCCTGATCAACAGGTTCTGTATCTTCCCTGCTCTGTAATATATATTTCAGTTTGCCACTGCCGTCAGGTATCCTGGATACTCTGAGTTGCCTTAAATTGCGGGATAATGTAGCCTGGGTACATTTTATCCCTTTTCCCTCAAGTTTTTTCAGGAGTTCTTCCTGGGAAGTAATATCATCCTTACTTATTATTTCTTTTATCGCTATAAGACGTTCCGATTTATTCATGTATAACTATGCATTTATAATGCAAAAATATACATAAAATTGTAATTTCAAAAAACACATTAAAATTTTTTAACTCTGAGGATGAGCCCGGACAATCCAGGCACGGATTTTAAGATCCACTCCAGGAGTGATCAAGATCCGCGTATGCAGGGTAAAAGAAAAAAGATGGCGTGGTTCAGGAAAATCCACGCCATCTTTGCATCAGGGTTTAACGTGTCAGGTGTAAACCAGGTGTTTAATTAGTTTGTTCAAGCTGGCCTTCAGTCATCAGCCAGTATTTTCCTCCGGCTTCCCAGGAATAAACTCCGCATCCGAAATAATCATCATGCATAAGGTTTTCAACATCTTCATCAAAGTAGATTACCATGTTATCAGTGATATGCAACCTGATCTTGACAAATGACCCTGACCACCTTTTGCCAGGGGGTAATGTGAAAAACTCATCCAACTCTACAGTATCCTCCTCAATATTTATATCATAAATCAGTTTTTCTGCTTTGCTAATTGCGTCAGAGCGGGAATGACCGCTTGAGTATTTAACTATTTCGATGAAGGCATTATCATCGGTATGGTAAATATTTAATTCAGGGCTTACATAAATGATGTCCTTATCTTCATCGAGGTACATGTTAAGCGGTTCAAAAGGAAGATGGACTTCCCTCTGATATTCAAGTGAAGAGACCCTGTCATCAAGCCTTACAAAAATTGTATCATTAGAGGGCAATGAAACTTCCTGTTTTGTCCTGTATGAGTCTGAAAAACTTATTCCCTGTGTAAAGCATATTATTGAAAGTGCCACACAGCTCAATATCCAGATAATCAGCATCGCCAGGTTTAGTGCAAGATCTCTTACCCTGAACTGAAAAGTCATTCGTATTCCCCAGTAGATCAAAGCCAGAAGGGGTAATACAATAACCAGGCTTGTGAGAATTATTAACCATACAGATAATGATGGATCGGCTATAAAAAGCAAGAAATCAGGGAGATATAACACTGTGTTATCAAAAATATCGGGCATAAGCAGCGTTGAGTGGAATATTGAGACAAAGAAGAAACTGAATAATGCTGTAAAGCCGGATATTATAAAAGCTACTCCAATTATTGCCAGTATCACCCTGAATAAAATTATGAAGAATTTACCAAAAGCCCTGAATATTTCATTAATGGCATTGCCCACGGCTGATGTACTATCAGTTTTTCTTATATCTGACCGACTGGTTTTGACTGGTTTCTCCCTACGCTCCCTTTTTCTATTATATGCGGTGGTACCTGTTTTTGGTAAAGCTATCCACAGAATAATATAAACAAGCGCTCCTATTAAATATACAAGAGTGAATAATACAAATACTATCCTTATCCATACAGAGTCAATCCCGGTATAGTCAGAAAGCCCGCTGCAAACGCCGCCGATTATTGAATTATCATAATTACGATACAGCTTTTTATACTGCCTGTGGTAAGTTCCTCCTTCAGTTTCTGACTCAAGGTCGCCTGCAATGTCTTCCGGGCTTCCCATGGTGGATATCATCTCCTCAACCTCTTCCCTGGAAATCACAGCAGTCTGCCATGATGGCTTTGACTGGAACAGTTCGGCAATCCTGGTTTCTATATCATCGATCATTTCGCTGCCTCCCTGTATATTGCTCAGCTTGGCTGTAATCGATTGCAGGTAATCACGGAGTAATTCATATGCATCTTCATTTATCTGGAATATTACCCCGGCTATATTTATTTTTATTGATTTTTCCATTATTGATCTGATCTTTTACTGTAAGCACTTATTTTTTTCTTATAAGTTTAACTGATTCAACCAGTTCGTCCCATGATTTATCCAATTCGGCAAGATATTCACGACCTTGATCGGTTAATTCATAATATTTTCTTGGAGGTCCCTGGGATGATTCTTCCCAGCGGTAACTCAGCAGACCTGCGTTCTTTTGCCTGGTGAGAAGGGGATATAGAGTCCCTTCCACCACTATGACCCTGGCCTCCTTGAGCTTGTTTATTATATCACTTGCATAACAGGAATTACCTGATATTACCAGCAAAATGCAATATTCAAGTATACCCTTCCGCATCTGTGCTTTATTATTTTCAACATTCATGATATTTAATATTAACTGTTACCCAATTTTGAAATGTCAGGTTCCGGTGTTTTTCATAGATTCATTTTTTCTTTTACATTATCAAATTCCTGCTTTACTGAGTCTTTGATATTGTGTATATTAACAGGCTCACCCTTCATCTCGATCTTCTGTGCCGTTGTCTTTGCTTCGGGAAGAACAATCCATAATATTACATAGATCAGGATACCCAGGCCACCAGGCAAACTGATTATTATGAAGATTACCCTCACTATCCAGGGGTCAATCCTCCAGTATGCAGCCATACCGGAACAAACACCGGCTATTATCCTGTTGTCGGGATCACGGTACATCCTGTGATAGCCTATGCTGCCCAGCCTTTCATGACCTGAGCCACTGTCATCACTAATGTCTTCAGGGGTACCGAGAGTATTTATTACCTCCCTTACATCCTGTATTGTTACCACCTGCTTGTAATCATTTATCCTTGCCTTTAAAAGGTCGGCTATCCGTGCTTCAATATCAGCCATTATCTCTGCTGAACCGGGCTCTTTAGCAAAATACCTGTCAAGGTTCCTGAGGTAGATTTTCAGTTCGGTATAAGCATCCTCATCAATGTGAAATGCCATACCGCCGATATTAATGCTTACTGTAATTTTCATTTTCTTTTCGTATAATACCTTTTTGAACAATGTAGTATCATCTGCAAAGATATATAAAAAATTTAATACCATGCAATACATAGTACTAGAAAATACAAATATTTTTATTGAAATTTTATTATATGCAGTATATCAACACATTAATAGTGAAATTATTTTCATAATATTTGGACTGCAGTGACGGAACATGTTATGTCACTACAAAATTGTTACCTTTAATAAAATTTGAAGGACAATAGCACGACATGAAAAAATACAACTGGGGAATAATAGGGCCGGGTAAAATTGCCAGTAAGTTTTCAGAAGGATTGCAGCAGATGGAAAATGCAAATTTATATTCCATTGTTTCAAGGACTAAGGAAAGAGCCGAGAGTTTTGCCCGTGAATATGGCTACAGGAAAACATATGATGATTATTTTCAGTTTGCCTCTGACCCTGAACTGGATATTGTATATGTGGCCACGCCTCATTCCCATCACCATGAGCACACCATTATATGTTTGAACAATGGCAAGGCGGTTATCTGCGAGAAGGCTTTTGCAATTAACAGTCTCCAGGTGGATGAGATGATCAATGCCGCTATCAGGAACAGGTCTTTTCTTATGGAAGCGCTGTGGCCACCCTTCCAGCCATCATACATAAAAGCCGGTGAATTACTTTCAGAAGGCAGGGCAGGATCTGTAAGATATATAATTTCAAAATTTGCCTTCAAAGCTCCCTATGATCCATTGGCAAGGACGTTTAATCCTGATCTTGCGGGAGGGTCCCTGCTTGATATCGGTATTTATCCAGTAATTGATGCTTTAACATTTCTTGGTAAGCCAGACAGCATAGAAACAGTTGCTGTGTTTGCCGCGACCGGTGTTGACGAATCCATAGGGATACTGTTTG
This sequence comes from uncultured Rikenellaceae bacterium, assembly GCA_964577305.1. GTDB lineage: Bacteria > Bacteroidota > Bacteroidia > Bacteroidales > VadinHA17 > UBA9300. The sequence goes on along the minus strand of CAZNYS010000012.1, from coordinate 44,619 downwards.
GGTATAAAGATGGCAGGGGAGCATCGCTGTACGGTTCGTTTACGAATGACGGGGGTACCAGTACCGATATCATATGTGAAAATGCAAATATCAGGATCAGCAGAAGCAGGGATCACATACAGTATTTAAGCATTGAATATGTCAATGGGGAGAGGCAGGAATATACTTTCAAACCTGTTGCTATGGGTTTCCATTATGAGGCGGATGAAGTTATGCGTTGTCTTGACAAAGGGTTAAAGGAAAGCCCTGTTGTCCCATTATCTTTCAGCAGGGATTTAATAGGAACGCTTGACAGGATAAGAGAGAGAGCAGGAATAATTTATCCCCCGGAAAAATAAAATATCATGCATATCAGAGGAAACCTGAGAAAAATGGAGGCTGGATATGATCAGGGTAATTCATCCCTGCCAGTCAAATATTCACTTCCCGTGGGGCCTGACCTGATACCCCTGAATGAACTTACAGGGACCTCTGTCAGGTTCGAATACATGGATAAGATAAATTGTATTTACTGTGGCAGGGAGACCAAAAAATCATTTGCCCAGGGTTATTGTTATCCCTGTTTCATAAGTCTGCCCCAGACCGATGCCTGTATACTTCGCCCCGAGAAATGCCAGGCTCATCTCGGCATATCACGAGATATGGAATGGTCTGAGCGTAATTGCCTCCAGGATCATTTTGTTTATCTTGCCCTGAGCCCCGGTTTAAAGGTTGGTGTAACCCGCAAATCGCAGGTCCCGGTAAGATGGATTGACCAGGGAGCATGGGAAGCAATAAAACTTGCTGTTACACCAAACCGTTATACTGCCGGAAACATTGAAGTTGAACTCAAGAAGCACCTCTCGGATAAGACAAACTGGCGTCATATGCTTACAGGTTTAAGGATTTCAGATATCGATCTCCGGCATGAGAAAAAAAGGATACGTTCATTACTCCCGGAAGAAATGCAGCAATATATAATTGAAGATGATGAGGTATATACCTTTGACTACCCGGTAGAAGAGTATCCGGCCAGAATAAAGACTCTGAATTTTGATAATGACAGCACTGTTGAAGGAGTTCTTGCTGGCATAAAAGGGCAATACCTGATTTTCGAAGATGGGTTTGTTCTGAACATCAGGAAATTCGCAGGTTACCTGGTGGACTTCTGTTATCAATGATTTATGAGTGACAATTTAGATGATACCATGCCTGGCAGTTTATTCAGAAAGAAACTTCTGTTAAGCATGCTTATACCACTGGTTTTCATTATCCTGCTGTGGCTGATTATGTTCCTGGAGTCACAGCTCGATGTAAGTTTTTATTACCTTGGTATTTATCCCCTGGAAGCAAGAGGACTGCCTGGTATAATAACATCTCCCTTTATTCATAATGATTATGGACATCTCTTCAACAATACTATTCCTTTATTTGTTTTAGGGACAGCTGTATTTTATTTTTATTCGGATATAGCTTTCAAGATATCAGGCTGGTCATGGTTACTGACGGGTTTGTTAGTATGGATAGCAGGGAGGGAGTCATGGCATATTGGTGCCAGCGGGCTGGTGTATTCTCTTGCTTCTTTCCTTTTCTTCAGTGGGATAATAAGGAGATATTATCGCCTGATGGCTCTTTCTTTACTTATTGTATTTTTGTATGGATCGATGGTATGGGGAATGTTTCCTTTAATAGATATTCATGTCAGCTGGGAATCCCATATGCTTGGTGCCGGGGCGGGTTTAATAATCGCAGTTTTATACAGGAAACAGGGCCCACAGCGCAGGCTGCCCGATTGGTATTACGGGGATGAGCATGAAGATGAAGATGAGGATAATGGTGATTATAATGAAATAATAAATATAAAAAATCAGGAATCATGAAACAGCATTTAGCATACACAACAGTTACGTTACTCATGTTGTCATGGCTTTCATTTTTCCCCATGACAGCCCGGGCCCAGGAAAAGTTATTACCGGATACGCTCACTCTTACTAAGGAAGAAGGATCAGGTTTGTTCGATAGCGATGAGGTGCTGGACATAAGTATTAAGTTCGATATAACGGAATATATGCGTAAAAAATCCGATGAGTATCTGGACGGTGTAATTACATTCTATAATGCTGTTGACGATTCAGTAAGCTATGACATCAGGCTGAAGTCAAGAGGTGAAAGGAGACGCATAATATGTGCTTTCCCACCCATAAGGCTCAATTTTAAGGATACGAAGACAATTTATGGTGACATTGATAGTATAACTAATGTTAAAATGGTGACGCATTGTAATTCTCCTGGAGTGTATGACGAATATCTTCTCAAGGAATACCTGATATATAAAATGTATAATATCGTTACTGATTACAGTTTCAGGGTACGTTTGCTAAGGATAAAATATATTGATACCGGATCAAGAGGAAGGTTCTACAGCAAGTATGGGTTTTTAATAGAACCAATTGATTTGCTCGAACAGCGCTTAAATGTTTTTGAGATCGAAAATATTCATTTAACGTATAACAACCTGGTACCTGATATGCTCGACAGGATGGCAATTTTCCAGTTTATGATTGGTAATACTGACTGGCAGGTTATTAGTTATCACAATATTAAAATAGTCAAAGGGAGAAATCAGGTAAAAGCTGTACCTATACCTTATGATTTTGATTATTCAGGTTTTGTAAACACTTCATATGCAGTACCTGCTGAAATTACGAATATAGAGGATGTAAAGCAGAGATACTACCTGGGAGCCTGCAGGCCTGATACTGCATATATGAGAATACTGGGGGAGTTTATGAATAATAAGGATGACTTTTTTGAGATAATAGACAAATGTGAACAACTGGATCAGAGGTCAAAAAAATTTATTCCCAGATATATTGAAGAGTTCTTCGATTCATATGAACGTGACAGGATAATATACTTACTGAGAATGACATGTGATGAACGCTAATTATGAATAACAATTATATATTAAAATTCAGAGCCACACTGATAATAGTATCGGTTCTTTTTACATTGCCACGGCAAATAATTGCCCAGGACGATAAAGCTATATCGATTGGACTATTTGAAGAGGAAGACATGTTGAATATATCCCTCAGCTTTGATATTGGTACATTTATGAAAGAAAAACCCGAAGACGAATATCTTAATGCTAAGATAACAATATATATTGGTGAAAAAGATTCGATATACGAGGATATCAAAGTTAGTGCCAGGGGTAATTTCCGTCGCCGCACCTGTGAATTCCCTCCAATAATGCTGAACTTTAAAGATATTAAAACAGGCTATTCAGACCTGGATGATCTGGAGAAAGTTAAGCTGGTAAGTCATTGCCAGGATGAGGAGATATATGAAACATACCTTTTAAGGGAATACCTGGTTTACAGTATCTATAATATTATCACTGATTACAGTTTCAGGGTAAGGCTGTTGAATGTCAGTTATTACGATATTAACTATGATACCCTGTATGCAAATAAAAGGGGATTTATTATTGAGCCGGTTAATACACTTGAAGACAGGCTCGGGGAGAACGAGATAGAAGATATTGAAATAACAGCGGATGCTATTGATAATGAACTATTATTAAGATTGTCTGTATTTCAGTATCTTATTGCCAACTCTGACTGGTATATTTCCACTATGCATAATCTGAAGATATTCGGTGATGCAGATTCTCTGAAGGATTTAATAGCTGTACCCTATGATTTTGACTATACTGGTTGGGTAGATACACATTATGCATTTGCCAGGGAAGATTTAGGCCTTGAAGATATCAGGGATAGAGCATTTTACGGACCCTGTCGCAGCGAGGAAGAATACAGGGATGTACTTGATTATTACCTGGAGTTGGAAGATAATATTATTGACACACTTAAAGATTTTAAGTATCTTAAGGGCCAGGAAAGAAATGATCTTGTAAGGTTTGTTAAAAGTTTTTATAAACTTTACAGTAAAGATGAGATTATGAATATTTTAATGGAGCCCTGTAATAAGTAATAAACAACCGGAATGTTAGATTTAATATTATTACCTTTTAGCGGTTCAATTGACCTGGAGGAAACAAAAATATTTCTTATCAGGTTTAGTCTGAACATTGTCACACTCGTTATACTTGTCAGGTTTCTTTACTATGAATACAGGAAAGAGGGTATTCCGGAATACCTTTTTGCATTTTTCCTTATGGGTGTGGCCGTTTTCATGATATGTACGGTTCTGGAGATGGTTGATTTAGGAATTGGTTTATTCCTCGGTTTATTTGCCCTGTTCGGGATTCTGCGTTTCCGGACCCAGGCCATACCGGTCAGGGAAATGACATATCTTTTCCTGGTAATAGCGGTTTCAATGATCAACTCACTCGTACAGTTCGCTGATCCTATCAACGGCATTATCCTTTATAATACATTTATTCTTCTACCTGTCTGGATACTGGAAATATTCCTGAGTACGAACAAGCATATGATAAAGGAGATTACTTATCATAATCTCGAAGATGTATACAAAGGAGAAGAGCATCTTAAAACTGTTCTTAAAGAACTTACTGGCTTAAAGATAATTAAGGTTGATATCGGTAAGATTGACCTGGTCAGGCAGCAGGCTACCCTCACTGTTTATTATAAAAAGTAATCTAATATTTTAATTTGTTCTCGGGCCAGTTTTCAGCCGGTGTATTGTTCCGGGCAGGTCCCGGTGTAGACCTGCCTTCATTGATATACTTAATTAATAATTCTTTCAGCTCATTGACTATATCAGGATGATCTTCGGCTATGTTTTTTTGTTCGCCGGGGTCCTTATCCAGGTCATATAGTTGTAACCATGGGAGTCCCATTTCTGCTGCTTCAATTTCAGTAGGATGGCTCCAGCCTCCTGAACCGGCACAGACATTCAGTTTCCACTTTCCTTTCCTGACAGCAAAATAGCCATTATTAGAGTGGTGAATAACAGATTCTCGCTTATAATCCGATTGTTGCCCCATCAATATCGGCAGCATGCTATAGGAATCTTCGGCTGCATTACCAGGTAATTCATAACCTGTAATATCGGCCATGGTTGCCATAAGGTCATTCAGGGATATTGTTTTTACACTTGTTCTCCCTGGACTTATCATATCAGGCCATTTAAGTATGAATGGTATACGGTGACCACCCTCAAAAATATCAGCCTTATGACCCCTGTATACAAATCCAGGGGAATGACCGAGTGAGGCCAGTTGTTCCAGGTCGGCCTCAGGTGAACAGCCATTGTCTGATGTAAAAATGACAATTGTGTTATCAACAAGATTATTTTTCTCAAGAACGTCCATTAAGAGGCCAACCATATGGTCAGCCATCACTACGAAGTCGCCATATGGATTGGTATTACTTATGCCCTGGAATTCAGCGGTAGGCAGTATTGGAGTATGTGGTGCCGGAAGAGCAAGATACAGAAAAAACGGATTCTGATTTTTTGCCTGCATGTTTATCCATTCAACAGCTTTATCAGTTAAGTGCGGAAGTACCTCTTCATGTTTGAAATCTGCGCCGGTATGTCCTTTTCTCCACCATCCGAATTTGGAAGTGTCAGATGTCATACGGTCGGGCCGGGCTGTTATCTCATGGTTTTCAATGTATACATAGGGAGGAATATCGAGTGAGGCGGGGATGATATAGGAATAATCAAAGCCATGATCGTTAGGACCTGCGGTAAGTGCCTGTTTGAAATCAGCTATTCCTTTTTCCTCATCCATCACCCATCCCAGGCCAAGGTGCCATTTACCTATACATGCAGTTGAATAACCTTTTTGCTTAAGCATTGAGGCCACTGTAAGCCTGCTGCTGTCAATAAGCGGTTTGTCCCAGCTCCATGTTACACCCTGTTTCAGAGCTGTCCTCCATGAGTACCTGCCTGTTAAAATACCATACCTTGTAGGTGTACATACAGCAGATCCGGAATGAGCATCGGAAAAAATCATTCCTACAGAGGCTATCATGTCAATATTTGGGGTTATTATTTTCGAGTCCGGGTTGAAGGAGGAAACATCGCCATAACCCAGGTCATCGGCCAGGATATAAATCAGGTTTGGATCTTTCGTAACCTGTTTTTCAGTACTGCATGACCATGAAAGTAAAGCAACAAAGAGTGGAATAATAAAATTCCGCATTACGGGGATCATTTTATCTTGTTTTTAAACTGTTTGACAGAGCATAGAATGCAATGTAAACAAAACAAGCAAGAGGAACAAAATATGCAAGGTGAATACTGCCGGTAAGATCAGATACCTTTCCTTGCAATGCTGTAATGACAGCACCACCTACTATTGCCATTATATGCCCCGAACCTCCAATTTTTGTGTCTTCCCCCAGTCCCCTGACACCCAGTCCGAAGATAGTGGGAAACATGAGTGACATAAACATTGATATTATGACAAGAGCAATAACCCCCACCATTCCATTTCCGAAAATGACAATAACAGTACTAATTATTGTCATGATTGACGCGAAGATCAGTAATTTGATCGGCTTGATGAATTTCATTAAGAAAGTAAATATGAATCTGGATGAAGCGAAAAGGATTAGTGCGGCTATATAATAACCTGCAGCAACCTGTTCAGGGGTTTTTCCGGCTGCAAGTTGGATATTTTCAAGGTTTAATGCCGACATTGTATACCTGATGGTAAATGACCATACTCCGATTTGTGCACCAACATAGAAGAATTGTGCTATTACTCCCAGAACGTAATTACGGTTGCTCAGGAGTCGTTTGAGTGTTGCTTTAAGGTTGACTTTTGAGCCCTGGTCAGAGGCCTTTGGCATCCTGGTAATAAAAATCAGAAGCCACAATACGAGCAGAAGTAAACCAATTGACACATAGGTGGTAGTAACGGCATTTAGCTCACCAGCCTTTATAAGGTTAAGATCATCGGGGTTCATGGCGAGGCGTTCTGTTTCACCAGCAGTATTTAATTCAGACAATATAAAGACCTGGCTGATAACAACACCTGAGATTGATCCGAGAGGATTAAAGGATTGTGCAAGATTTAGCCTCCTGGTACCGGATTCTTCATTACCCATGGCTATAATATAAGGGTTGGCTGCAGTTTCAAGCACCGACAGGCCTCCGAATAATATCCAGAGTGCGCCCAGGAAATGGAAATAATTACCGGTGAATTTGGCAGGGAAGAAGAGTAAACAACCGATAAGATACAGTCCCAGGCCAAGCAATACACCTGATTTATATGAGAACCTTTTTATATAAATTGCTGCCGGAAGGGCAAAAATAAAATAACCCAGGCCATAACATGATATCTGGATCAGCGATGTTCTCGTATCTGACATACTCATAATCCTTTTAAAGGCTGCCAGTAATGTATCAGTCATATTGTTGGCCAGCCCCCACATAAAGAACAGGGAAGTGATAAGTATAAATGGCAGAAGGTTTTGGTGAGATACAAGTCTGATCCGGATATTCTTATTCATTATTATCTTCTTGAGAAAATTGCAGTAAAGATATTAAACAGAATAACAAATCAGTAATGTTTTTGCTCCGGTTCAATAGTTATGATAGAATATAGTTTTTAATCTTCGGCAAACTGCTTCAGCATTGCTCTTACATCATCTACAGCCTTTACAAAATAATTGGCTTTGGTGGTTTTTGTGCCCACCTTGATTGTATATGCTTCCCGGGGCATAGCATCAAAAGTATATTCATCTGTCCAGTCATCGCCAACAGCAAAGATAAAATCATAATTCTCCTTCCCCATCTTCTGAAGAGCAGCCCTTCCCTTATTTATTCCTGAGTATTTAATTTCAAGTACTTTATCTCCGTCCATTATTTCAAGGTTAAGGTTGGCTGTCAGGTAGCGCAATTCATCTTTTAATTCCCAGGCTCTTTGTACACCCAGGTCGGGATCAGCTTTGCGGTAATGCCAGACGAGGGAGAAGTTTTTATGCTCTATAAATGTCTGTGGGGTCTGGTCTACGAAAAATTCAAGCAGGGGTAAAACAGAATTTTTCCATTCATTATCGATCTGTTCCATCATATGCCACTTACCGCCGGGCTCCCTGAGCCAGACACCATGTTCAGCAATAAAATGCAGCCTCCATTTCTCAGGGAACCACCTTCCGAGGGTTTCCTTATCGCGGCCACTGACTATTGTGACAGTGTTGTTTTTGTCACCTGTAAGATCTTCCAGGAGACTGTATAATTCTTCATCAGGGCTGGCATCTTCGGGATTTTTCTTAAACCAGGACAGTGTACCATCGTAGTCAAGGAAAAGAATTCTCTTTTTTGCCTTTTTGTAAGCTGAAATGATTTCATTTCTTTTGTTATCACTTACCTTCCTGGTAAGGGTTGATTCCTGTAGTTTTTTAACTCCCTCCAGTTTTGAGAAGAAATCATTAGCCCACCTGTCAAGGGTATAGCGCTTCAGCCTGTCATTCATCACTTTATTCCGCCTGATCTGTTCTTCCTCAGGCATCTCAAGAGCCTGTTTGATGGCTTTTACAACATCACCAAGGTTATTGGGGTTCACAACTAAACTTTCGTGCAGTTCTTTCGCTGCGCCGGCAAGTTCACTGAGTATGAGGACACCTGTACCATCAATCCGTGAAGCTACATATTCTTTGGCCGCCATATTCATACCATCGCGCAAAGGAAGAATAAGGGCTATGTTGGAGAAAGCATACAGTCCTATTAATTCTTCAATGGAGAAATACTGGTTGAGATATATTATTGGAGTCCAGGTTATAGTGCTGTAACTACCGTTTATTCTTCCTACCATCTCATCAACATTTCTTTTGAGGGTATCATAGGCTGAGCCGGGTTCACCTGTAGGCAATGCAATAAGCAGCAGACTTACTTTTTCAATGTATTCAGGATGTTCCTCGAGAAAAAGCTCAAAGGCCATTATCCTTTGAGGTATCCCTTTGGTGTAATCAAGCGGATCAATGGAAAGAATGATTTTTTTATCATTGGATTTTTCGAGGTGGTATTCAATCTGCTTTCGTATATCATTATCGGATATGTATCCATTCTCCTTCAGTAGTTTTATCTCATTTGCGAACTTCTCATAGTGGATTCCCCTGGGAAAGGCATCAACCATCAAGGTTCTTTCTTCAATTGATATCCTGTTAAAAACCGTATCATAACCCAGTAACCTTCTTACACTGCTGAGGAAGTGTCTCACATAACCAAAAGTATGAAAACCAATGAGATCAGCACCGAGCATGCCTTCCAGGATCTCTGTCCGCCATGGTAATAATCTGAACACTTCATAAGAAGGGAAAGGGATATGAATGAAAAGACCAATTGAAATACCAGGTTTGAACTCTCTTACCATGTTAGGCAGAAGCAGGAGGTGGAAATCATGTATCCACAGTATATCACCATCATTCATAATCGATGATAATTTTTCTGCATAGAGCTGATTAACCTTTTTATATGCTTCCCATGCTTTATCATTATATGATGTATCCTGTAGAAAATAATGAAACAGGGGCCACAGGGTGTTTCTTGAAAATTCGTGCAGGAATAATTTGTAATCTTCGCTGTCTGAATGCACAGGCATACAATGACATTTCTTTAATTCCTTATCAAGCTGTTTCTTTTCACTATCGGTACATTCATGGTCTTCGATGCCGGTATGCCCGACCCATGTGGTTTCGAACTTCCTGTAAAAATCCTGCAGCCCCGGTAAAGAGATTCCCTCGTTATGAACTACTTTGATACCATCATCACTAAATACTACATCAACTGGTATTTGAAGGGTTGCTATAAATAATTTATTCATTATTTTGGGTATTTAAATACAGAATATCATTTTTGTACTATAGAAGAAGAAATAAGCAAGCTCCTATTTGAAATTTTTAATAAAATACGATACCTGCCCATTATTACCAAATTTTGTAACAAATAGTTTGATTATATGATGAAATTTGATACTGTAGTATTTGACCTGGACGGAGTAATTACCAAAACAGCTCTTGTCCATGGAACTGCGTGGAAACGAATGTTTGATGAATTCCTGCATAAATGGTCTGATGAAAATAATGTAGATTTCAGGGAGTTCACTCATAGTGGCGATTACCTTCCTTACGTTGATGGCAAGCCCAGATACAAGGGGGTGGCCTCTTTCCTTGAATCCAGGGGAATAGAACTGGAATACGGGGATCCCGGTGATGACCCCTCCAGGGAAACTGTCTGTGGCCTTGGGAATCGCAAAAACGAGATGTTCAATAAAATACTTGATGAAGAAGGAGTGCAGGTATATGATTCATCAGTAAAGATGATACATCAACTTAAGAAACTGGGAGTGAGAATTGGTGTGGCTTCATCAAGCAAGAATTGTAAGCCTGTGCTTGAAGCAGCAGGACTGCTCGATCTTTTTGAAACACGCATCGACGGTGTTGTCTCAGCAGAACTGGGATTGCACGGTAAACCTGAACCGGATATTTTCACTACAGCCTGTGACAGGCTTGGTACTGAATATAACAGGTCAGTGGTGGTGGAAGATGCAGTATCCGGTGTACAGGCAGGACGGAACGGTAATTTTGGACTTGTATTGGGTATTGCACGCGAAGATAATATCAATGAACTGAAGATCAATGGTGGTGATATAGTGGTGGAAGACCTTTCTGAAATAAGTATTGAAGATATTAATGAATGGTTCGAAAAGGGAATTGATGCAGATTCATGGTGTCTGCAGTATTATGATTATGATCTTGAAAAAGAAAGGTCGAGGGAAGCTTTGCTGACAGTGGGTAATGGTTATTTCGGAACAAGGGGTGCACTGGAGGAAAGCATGGCCAATAAGGTAAATTACCCGGGAACCTATATCTCGGGTTTATATAACAGGCTTGTTTCAACGATTGCCGGCAGGGATATAGATAATGAGGATTTTGTTAATATCCCGAACTGGCTTCCGGTAAAGTTTAAGATAGGACAGGGTGAATGGTTCAGCTTTGCTCCGGAACCAAATATGAAAATACGGAGCGTGAGGCGCAAGCTTAATTTCAGGAACGGCGAGATGTTCCGTGAGATTGAACTTGAAGATAAAGACGGGAAAATAACCATTGTACGTTCTGCAAGGTTTGCAGGTATGCATTATAAGCATATAGCAGCTATGAAATATACTGTAATTCCCGTAAACTATAAAGATGAAATTACTATCAGATCAGAACTGGACGGTAATCATATAAATGCAGGAGTAGAAAGATACAGTGAGCTGAACCAGGAACACCTGACTCACATATCAGAAAGGATTGAAGGGAACAGGTTGTATATAAAAGTCAAGACCACTGAATCAAATGTGATTATTAAACTTGCTGCCAGGCATATACTGGATGGTAGTGAAGAGCTTGATGAGATAATGAATTGTGAGTGCTCAAAAGGGAAAGCCTGCCAGGACTTAACTGTTAAGGCTGATCAGGGTAAAGAAATAGTCTTCGAAAAACTTGTCTCAATCTATACTTCGCAGGATAAGAAAGTAACAATACCTGAGATGCATTCCCGAAAGGCTATAGATAAAATGACTGATTATGATGGTGAGCTGGAACTATCAGCGAGGGCATGGGAGGATATATGGAATGAACTGGATATAAGTGTTGAGGGTGACAGGGCTGCACAGAAGCTTATTAGACTGCACCTGTATCATATGATGGTAAGCTCATCACCACATCACAAAGACCTTGATGCGGGTATCCCACCTCGCGGATTGCATGGAGAAGCCTACAGAGGTCACATATTCTGGGATGAACTGTATATCCTTCCATTATATCATATACATTTCTTCGAGGTAGTCAAATCAGTGCTTATGTACCGGTTCAGGAGGCTGGATAAAGCTAAGGATTCGGCCCGCGAAAACGGTTATAAAGGAGCAATGTACCCCTGGCAGAGCGGAAGCGATGGCAGGGAAGAAACCCAGATAGTACATCTTAACCCTGTCTCAGGTGAATGGGGTGACGATTACAGCCGGTTACAAAGGCATGTGAGCCTTGCAATAGCATATAACCTTTGTAATTATTATAAGGTAAGCGGGGATAAAATATTTATGATGAAATATGGGGCGGAGATGCTGTTTGAAATTTGCAGGTTCTGGGAAAGTAAATGTGAATATGATCAGAAAGAGGGAGGATACCATATTCATGAAGTAATGGGACCGGATGAGTTTCATGAAAAACTGCCCGGGTCTGAGAAAGGTGGACTGACAGATAATGCTTATACCAATATAATGGTAAGCTGGATGATGTGCAGGGCTATTGAATTCATTGAAAGACTCGATAGTAAAGAGGAAGATAGAATATTTAGAAAATATGACATCGAACAGGAGGAAATTAACAGATGGGAAGATATCAGTTCACGATTGCTGCTGAATATAAATGAGAATGGTATAATAGAACAATTCAGGGGTTATTTTGAACTGGAAGAGCTTGACTGGGATGCATATAGTAAGAAATACGAAGATATACACAGGCTGGACAGGATTCTAAAAGCTGAAGGTAAATCACCCGATGCCTATAAATTATCCAAACAGGCAGACCTGCTTATGGTTTTCTTTAACCTGGGATTTGAAAAGGCAGATACAATAATAAAGAAGCTTGGGTATAAACTACCGGAGGATTATATAAGGAAGAATTTCGACTATTATATTGCCAGGACATCCCATGGTTCAACACTGTCAAGACTGGTGCACGCTGATCTGGCATACAGGCTGGGTAATCATGATTTTGCCTGGGACATGTATATGGAGGCATTAAGCAGTGATCTTGTGGATATCCAGGGAGGTACAACAGGTGAAGGAATACATTGTGGTGTAATGGCGGGTACAGTATATATGGTATTGTCTGTTTTCTGTGGTCTGGATGTGTCAGGCGAAGAACCTTCGCTGTGCCCTGATTTACCCTTGCACTGGAAAGGTGTGAAATTTAATTTCGCATTCAGGGGAACGCATTTCAAGGTGGCTGTTTTTCAGAATACCCTTGAAATAATAGTTGATGACAGTCAGAAAGACAAAATAAAATTCCATATTTGCGGGGAAAAATTTGATCTGGAGAGAGGCAGGATCTTTAAAATGAATCTTAAAAAGTGAAAGAGGATGCTAGGTGATATTTTATTAATCAATGATATGCATAAGCAAGCAGCTGAAGCTATTTACCAGGTAGTGATGAAGGATCTGGAAAAGAAGAACGGGAGGTACAGGTATATAGTAGGTATATCAGGAGAGTCAGGATCAGGTAAATCCGAACTTGCCCATTCACTTGGCAAGAGACTGAAACAGGAAAATATCAGGGTAAAGGTGATCCATACGGATAACTATTATAAAATACAGCCTTTACTGCGTGAGGAATGGAGAAGGAATAAAGGATTTGACAAGATCGGTATTGATGAATACGACTGGGTTAAGATAAGAAAGACAATAAGGGATTTCAAGGAAGAACAGGAGTGCGTAATACCATGCATTGACCTTATCCCGGAACAGGTAGATAAGCTTATTACTGATTTCAGTAAAGTAGACCTATTGGTGCTTGATGGCCTGTATGCCATTGATGCTCCCGATATCGATCTCAGGATTTTTATTGATCTTACCTACCAGGAGACAAAGATCAACCAGATCATCAGGATGAAGGAGGAGATGAACACTTTCAGGCTTAAAATACTTGATCGCGAACACCAGGCTGTTACCTCGCTCAAGCCCAAGGCCGACCTTATTGTGAATAAGTCCTACCAGGTAATTACCGCCGCAGACCATAACAAGATCAAAGTATAACCTGATCCCCATTTTAAGGGGAAGTTCCCGACCAAAATGTCGGGACAGGGGGATGTTTTTAACTTTAAGTTATGAGTTATGAATTATGAACTATGAGAGATGAAAATGCAGAGGCTATTCGATTTAAGAACTTCTTAAATCTGCATTCATCATTCGATATTCGTTATTCCCACCGGAGCAACACACTGATATGAGATAGTCCCGTTATTCCAATATTCAAGTATTCCAATAATCCAAGCGGTTTAAATCTCCCTTGTCAGCTTTGCAGAACCTCTTCTCTGTCTGGCTCCTCGCTAAGTTAGCCCACCGGCCTAATTATTCGCTATGCTCATGAGCTCACTGCGTTCGGTTCTTAACGCTCGGCCCCTCTTCAAAAGGGGATACCACCATGACAAAAATAATAAAAAAAGTCTTGTTTTTATTTGGATAATGAACATATGTGCATTATATTTGTAAAAAATTGATATAATGCCAAGGCCGAAAAGCAACAGAATAGTGTATGAACCACCGATTTACACTGAGTTTAAACCGGTGGGTTCCAGGGGTCAGGCTCTTGACGTGATAGATCTTACGATTGATGAATTTGAGGCCTTGCGGCTGGCTGATCAAAAAGCTATGTCGCACGCAGAAGCGGCAGATGAAATGGAAATATCACGTTCAACTTTTACCCGGCTTATTGAAGGGGCAAGAAAAAAACTGGCCGATTTCATTATCCAGGGTAAACTTTTAAGTATTAACGGTGGTAATATTCATTTCAGGAATAATATAATAAAATGCCAGAACTGTGGGCATATGTTCAAAACAAGTTTTAATGATACAATTACGGAATGCCCGGTGTGTAATTCAGAAAATTTACTGAACCTCGCAGGAGGATTCGGACATGGTAATTGTTGCAGACACAGAAACAGAAACACTTAAAAAAGGAGGTAATTATGCCAGGAGGAGACAGAACAGGACCCGTTGGAGCAGGTCCGATGACAGGCCGACGCTTAGGATTTTGCGTAGGCAATGATGAACCCGGTGCTTTTTATAACCGGGGATATGGTTTTGGGCGTGGCGCAGGTATGGGCTATCGCCATGGTCTTGGGAGCAGGTTTGGTCGCAGGTTTATGTGGCGCAGTGCACCTGTACCCGAATATGAAACAGGTACGGGAAATGAGAAGAAGTATATTGAAAGGGAAATAGAAGACCTGAAAGAGCATCTTTCATTTCTTGAGGATAAATTATCAAAACTTAAAAAATGATGCTAAAAGAAAGAAACTTCGGACAGGGTGGCGGGAAAGGCAGGAATAAGGGAGGCAGTTTTGGTCCGGGCGGATTTTGCGTCTGCGCAAAATGTGGAAAAAAACTACCTCATCAACAAGGGATTAAATGCACAACCGTTAAATGTCCTGATTGCGGACACCCGATGATCAGGGAAGAATTGTTAAATAAATAATAAGTCTGAATATGAAATTTGCTGTTCCAACCCTCAATGATGAGCTGACAGCTCATTTTGGACATTGCGAGAAGTTCGCAGTAATAGAAACGGAGAATAATACTGTAATAAAAGAAGAATTTGTCAATCCACCGGTGCATCAGCCAGGTGTTTACCCGAGCTTCCTGGCGGATCTGGGCGTTGATATAATAATTGCCGGCGGAATGGGGCAGAAAGCCCGGAATATATTTGCTGCTCATAATATACAGGTATGTATAGGAGTAGCACAGGATAGTCCGAGAGAACTGGTGGAACAATATCTGGCAGATAGGCTGGAAACCGGGCAGAACCTGTGTGACCATTAAACTGCAGTTTGGCATAGTGAAGATAGCAATAGCAAGCGGTAAGGGAGGAACAGGTAAAACAACACTGGCCACAAACCTTGCTGTTTACCTCTCAGGTGACAGGAATATTATACTTGCTGACCTTGATGTTGAAGAACCAAATTCAGGTTTGTTTATCAGGGCTGAAAAAATATATCAGGAAACCAGGTATAAAATGATACCTGGCTGGGTGGAAAATGCTTGTACATTCTGCGGGATATGCCAGGATGTCTGTAATTTCAATGCTATATTAAACCTGGGAACACAGATACTTATCTATCCTGAATTATGTCATAGCTGCTATGCCTGTTCAGAGTTATGCCCGACTGAAGCGCTCCCCATGCAAAAACAAAGAATGGGTGTCTTAACTCATTATAAGAATGGAAAGATTGATTTTGTGGAGAGTCGTCTTGATATAGGACAGGAACAGGCTGTTCCTTTGATAGACCAGACACTGAAATATATTGATACGTTGCCTGATAATGACAGTATTGTAATACTCGACTCTCCACCAGGCACATCATGCCCCGTAATAGAAGCAACAAAGGATGCTGATAAGGTAATACTCGTTACTGAACCTACTCCTTTCGGTCTTCATGACCTTAGGCTGGCTGTGGAAACAATGAAGATACTAAATAAAGACTTTGTTGTAGTGCTTAACAGATACGGCATAGGCAATAAAGGAGTGGAAGAATATTGCGAAGAGAATGATATCAGGATAATAGCCACCATATCCGATAGCAGACAAGTCGCTGAGCTTTATTCAAGTGGTGAGCTTGTATATGATAAAGTGACCGCTTTCAGGGATTCGCTTGACAGGATAAAAAATTATATACTGGAAAATTAATAGAAGTGCGATGAAAGAAATTGTAGTAATATCAGGTAAGGGAGGAACGGGAAAGACTTCTTTAGCTGCATCTCTGGCATTTCTTTCTGGTGAAGAGGCAATCATAGCCGATTGTGATGTTGATGCCGCTGACATGCATTTATTATTATCACCGGATTTTGGACATAGAGAGGACTTCTGTAGCGGGCAGCTGGCGGTAATAGATAGCGAGATTTGTACTTTATGCGGATTATGCATGGAAAAATGCCGCTTCGATGCCATTGAAACAAATGGTTCGGGCTACTTTGTCAAAACCATTGATTGCGAGGGATGCGGTTACTGTGCGAGAATATGCCCGGTTGAAGCTATAAGCATGAAAGATCAGCTTGCAGGGGAATTCTATATTTCAACAACAAGGATTAACAATACACTTGTTCACGCAAAACTGGCTCCCGGGGCTGAGAACTCGGGTAAGCTGGTGGCCAAAGTGAAAAAGGAAGCCAGGAGGATGGCTGAAAAGGAGAATAAAAAATATGTAATAGCTGACGGTTCTCCGGGGATTGGATGCCCGGTAATATCATCACTATCCGGGGCTGATTTTGTGGTTATAGTCACTGAACCCTCGGTATCTGGTATACACGATATGAAAAGAGTGTACGAGCTGGTCAGGAAGTTTGATATAAAAACTTCATGCATTATTAATAAACATGATCTGAACCCGGAGATCACCGGCCAGATAATGGATTACATTGAGTCAGAGTCAATCGTGCACTTATGCAATATACCTTATAGCAGTGCATTTACTGATGCAATAACCAGAGGACTGACGGTACTTGAAAATGGACACCCAGACATGGCAAAACTTGTAAAAAAAGCCTGGGAGAAAATAAAGCAGAATATTAATGATTAATACAGGTAAACATGAAAATTGCATTTACAGCAAAAGGATCGGACTGGAATTCAAAAATTGACCCAAGGTTTGGCAGGACGGAATACCTGCTTATTTATGATACAGAGAGTGGGGCACTGACATCATATGACAACCGGGATATTGAAAATGAAACTCATGGTGCCGGACCCAAAACTGCAAAACTGATATATGACACCGGTGCTGATATCATTATAACCGGCAATGGACCGGGAGAAAATGCGGCACTGGCACTTGAAAGGGCAGGGGTTAAAATATATACCGGTGCAGGGAAGATGAAAGTAAAAGAGGCCCTGGAAGCCTTCAATAATAAACAGTTAAAAGAATTTAATAAATGAGATCATTATAAACCAACCTCTAAGCGTTCATTTATGAAGAAATCAAGCCTGTTTCTCCTGATTGATGTACTGATGTTCCTGTTCCTGGCCCTGATGGCCGGACTGGGACTGATGATAAAATATGTTCTGGTCCCGGGTTCCAAACGATGGGATATATATGGTCGTAATGTAGACCTGACTTTTCTTGGCATGGATCGTCATGGATGGGGTACAGTGCACCTTATATGTGCGATATTCTTTGTTGCATTGCTGGTATTACATATAATACTGCACTGGAAAACACTTGTGGCTTATGTATGTAAGATCGTGAAAACAAAAACCGAGGCAAATATTTTGATTATCACTTTTGGTTTCTTATTATTCTTCCTTATAATATTCCCTTTTATGATTGATTTAAAGGTTACTGAACTTGGAGATGGCAGGGACAGGTTTTTACATGGGACGGAGCAACAACACATACCGGCTGCTGCAAGGAGGGGACAAAATATTTCTTCAGGCACAGCAATAGAGCCGTCGGAAGCCGTAATTGAAAAACCGGAGAAGGGTAGCCAGGATTTGGAGCATCATGATATCGATCCGGATATTGAAGTATTCGGATCTATGAGTCTTATTAATGTGTCAATAAAATATAATGTGCCGGTAAGCCATATATTGAGGGAATTGGATCTGCCTTCCACAATAAGCGGCAATGAGCAACTGGGTAAGTTGCGACGGACTTATGGCTTTAAGATGAGTGATATAGAATTGATAATACATGATTACAGACGCAAATAATTATAGGTTTGAAAGTTTGATTGTTTGAGAGTTTGACCTATCATTAACACTCAAACGATCAAACGCTCAAACGATCAAACAGGAATAACGATGAGAAAAACAACAAAAATCGGAATCATTATCTGTGACCGCTACAGGCTATGCGGCGGAGGTAAGTGCCTGCGGTCATTAAAGAACCGCGAAGGAGCATTCAGTATTTATGGCAAGGATGAAAATGTTGAGCTGGTAGGTTATACTACATGCGGTGGTTGCCCGGGCGAAAATATTGAATATGTGCCAGAGGAAATGATCAAGAACGGGGCCGAGGTAATACATTTTGCCACAGGTTTTCTGGTAGGCTATCCACCCTGCCCGTACATTGATCATTTCAAGAAATTTATGGAAGAAAAATACAAGGTAAAAGTGGTTCTGGGCACCCATCCCATACCCGAGAAATACCTTATTACACATACCGCACTTGGAACCTGGGATTCACTTGAATGGCAGGAAAAGATCAAGGACGCATTGCCGGATAAAGATATAAGGATAGCTTATAATTAGTCAAGGGCGGGGTGGTTTTGAGAACAGGGTTCCGTGTTCAGGGTTCTTGTATATAAAAGATGTTAGTTTTTGTAGTTAATATTCGCTTTTCTGGTTGGCGAGGGCCTGTTCAATTTCCCTGGATAAATCTTCGAACTCTTGATCATAATACGGAAATTTCTCTATGGCCTCTTTTATTAGTTTATATGCTTTTTCATAGTTGCCCTGTTTAAATAGGCCAAATGCAATAATCCTCCTGATATTTCCTGAATTTGGATACAACTCAAGAAATCTTTCAGCTATTTCTATTCCTTCCTCAACATCAATTTCCGAATCAATAAGAAAGTAGGCTAAACCAATCCAATAATCATTGTTCGGCGGACCCAACTCACATCCTTTCCTAATATGAACTTCTGCTTCTTTCATCATACCTGCCAAGTCATACACTCTTCCTAAATAATATTCAATATGATCCTGGGTATGACCTAAGCGTTTCTTTGCATTTAAATACTCTTCCAGGTATTTATTACCCGCTAAAGTATCATTCTGAGAAAGTGCACATATTGCCCAATTATAATATATTTCTCTTTTGCTTCTATCATCATTGAAAATATTCAATGCCAGTTCATATATTTCTTTTTCTCTTTCATGCATGCCTATATTATGCAATGAAGATCCAAATTGGGTATAAAAATAAAGATCTTTTAAAGGTTCACCCATTTTCTTACTTTTTTCAAGAACCTTTTCAAATGCATTAATGGCCTTTTCATGTTGAAACAGGATATTTGAATAGGTAATAGCAATGTCCATCCACCAAAACCTTGATTCTACTCCTGAAACCTCCATCATTTCAAGATTTTTCTGCATATCCTCCCCATTTTTACTAAATAGCCATGCATACCACACCCCTACCCAATACTGGTATTTAAGTGGTAGTTTTTCTTTGTTGTTGTAAGTTTTTAAGATCCAGAATTTTACTTCTTGATCAACATCGTGGATTCTTAAATTATAGCTGTAAGAAATAAAAAATGATGCCAGGGTAAATGTAGTATCAATTTCAAATGCCCTTTTAAATTCCATAATGGCAGGATCATATTCACCGGCCGCGAACATGTTAAGGCCTTCAATATAATGCCTGTATGCTTCTGCTGACCTGGTATATGCTTTTAAGACATCAGTATCGGCATTTTCTTCAATAGCCCTGATCTCGAGGTGGTTTTTTATTTCTTCGCATAAGGAACCGGCCATTTCAAGGTAGCCTGATGACTGCAGGTTGCCTTCAACCCTGTGAGTTGATATGACATTCCCTGTTTCTGTGTCAACGAGATTGGCAAGTATCCAGTAGGTGTCTTCTCTTCCCTGGTAACTGCCTGTGATGTATGTTCTTGCCTCTGCCAGTTTTGCAATTCCTTGTGCTTTAGCCGGAGATATTCCGGCGGTATAGACCTGGTTGGCACTTTGAGTTACCTCATACATGGTATGATCATCACAAACAGCCAGTTCTGGAGAGTTTCCAAGCACATTTATTATCAGGGATGAAATTCCGTTGCTGAACCAGTTCAGTGTTGTATCACCCGTGTGGTTTTCAAAGGGCATCACTGCAACAGATATCCTTCCATCTTCATCACGGATATCCTTAAAATTATCTTTCTTGAATATTTTTGGATATACCAATATCATAACAGCAACAAGCAGGACAGCAATAATAATATCACTTACCTTCAGTTTCCTTTGAGCTGGTTTTGAAACTGCTTCTTTCTCCCTGTTAACCTTCGCCGGCTTTGTTTTCTGGATACCCTTTGGTGTGACATCAAATATCCAGCTGAAGATTACTGCAAACGGAAATCCAATTATCAGTAACACAATAATCATAGTTGGAGTCCAGTCGGGCAGATTCAACGGTCCAACAATGTTATTACTGAGCTCAATGATCACATAGGCTGCTGCAGCGTACATTGCTATGACGCGGAAGACCTTGCGCCTTTTCAGTTCCTGCCAGAAGTTATGAGGTTTTTCAGACATTTTATGTTGGTTTGGATATATAAATATAAATCAACTTGTTATCAAAATCAAATAAATAGCCACCCATCAATATGACGGGTGGCATTAAGCACCCTTTTTCAGTGGTTTTTGTTTATTTAAAGTCGAGGTAAACCATCTCAAAAGGGCTTGGAAAATGCAGCACCCTTCGACTGCTCATGCCCTCGCAAGCTCGGTTATTCGCGCTCAGGGACCTTGGGTTATTCTCCTAATTAGTGTTTAATGCTTGTAATAAGTTGTAAAAGCTACTGCAAGATTCAGCGTGCTTATCAAGTACAACAATTTGTCCTTGTTCGATAAACGTTGACAAGTGATATTCTTGCACTAAAACAGATTACTTCCACCGGCTAAAGGTCCCTGAGTAAGCCCGAAGGGCGTATCGAAGGGTGATGCTGTTGGCAGATGGGTTACAATATTTAAAATTATTCTACCCCTAATTCTCGGGGTCGTGTGGGGTGGGGATGAAGAAATCAACAAAAAAGGCACGGATCTGGAGATCCGCGCCAGCGAGGTGCTCCCCAGGAAGGACTTCCTTCGACTCCTTTTCGCTTCGCTCAAAGTCGCTCAGGATAAACTTCTCATCCTTTTTTTCATATATGAAAAACCCCTGGCAATTCTGCCAGGGGCCTGGGTCGCTTCGCTCCCCAGGAAGGACTCGAACCTTCGACCTACGGATTAACAGTCCGCCGCTCTAACCAACTGAGCTACTGAGGAATTTTTTGATGCAGAAATCTATGCCGAAATTTGCGTGGCAAAAATAAAGGCTTTTAGTGAATTAAGCAATATATTTGTTAATTATTTTATTGTATCAGAAAACGCTTAAACGCTATCATGAAGAAAGTTCTCGGAATAGGTAATGCGCTTGTTGATATGATGACTCCCCTGAAGGACGACAGCATAATTGAACAGCTTGGATTTGAAAAAGGAAGCATGACCCTGGTTGACGAGGAGAAATCGAGGGAAATAAAGCATATAACCGCACAATATGTTTCGAACATGGCATCGGGTGGTTCAGCAGCCAATACAATTCATGGGCTTTCAAAATTGCATGTTGAATCCGGTTTTATCGGGGCTATCGGGGATGATACACTGGGGAAAATATTTGAAAAGAATATGAATTCTGCAAGCGTCAAAACATACCTTAGCCTCAAGGATGATGATACAGGTACAGCCGTGGCAATGATAAGCAAAGATTCGGAGCGTACCTTTGCCACCCACCTGGGAGCCGCTGAGAAACTAATGGCAGATGACCTGTATAGATCCGTATTCAGCGGGTATGATTATTTATACCTTGAAGGCTACCTTATAACTAACATGGATCTTATTGAAAAGGCATGTATATATGCCAGGGAAGAAGGCCTGAAGATTGCCATCGATCTGGCCAGCTTTAACGTGGTGGAGGACTTCAGGGATAATTTCTCCTACATTATTGATAATTATGTTGATATAATATTTGCCAATGAATATGAGGCAAAGGCATTTACGGGGATGGATGCAGAAGAGGCCCTTCATCTGTTAGCCGGTAAGTGCGAGATAGCAGTTGTTAAAATGGGCGCTGAAGGTTCTCTTGTTCATGATGGCAAAGAAATGATAAAAGTCGATGCCATGGATGTTGATTGTATAGATACAACAGGGGCCGGCGACCTTTATGCTTCAGGCTTCCTTTATGGCCTGGCAAATAATGCTCCGCTTGATAAGTGCGGATTTTTTGGCACCTTGCTGGCTTCATATGTAATACAGGTTATAGGGCCGAAAATAGATATTGAACAATGGCCGAAAATACGGGAGGAAATAAATGAAAGACTGGGGGGAAATTAAATTTTTTCTTGTTGCACTGATACTAATAATACCCGCTGCATCGTGCAACAGGGACAATAGTAATACAAGGCTTGAAGTAAGGGGGAATAAATTCTATATCAATGGTGTTCCCACTTACAGGGGTAAAGAATGGAATGGCAACAGTATTGAAGGGTTGCTGTTTAATTCACGCATGGTACAGGGTATCTTTGATGATAGTAATGAACAGACAATCCAGTTGTGGAAATATCCTGACACCGGTAGATGGGATGCTGACAGGAATACAAATGAATTTGTCCAGGCTATGGACGAATGGCACAGTTATGGTCTGCTGGCCTTTACCCTTAACCTGCAGGGTGGCAGCCCTATTGGATATGGCAATGATGGCTGGGTGAACACTGCATTTAATGCTGATGGCTCAGTTAAAAGGGAATATTTTACCCGCCTGCACAGAGTACTCAAGAAATCGGATGATCTTGGCATGGCGGTGATTCTTGGATTGTTTTATTTCGGCCAGGACGAGGAGCTGGCCAATGAGCAGGCGGTGTTAAACGCAGTTGATAATACACTAAACTGGCTAAATGAGTCAGGTTTCAGGAACGTGATTATAGAGATATGCAATGAATGTGATATTGATTATGATCACGATATTTTGCAGCCTGAACGGGTACATGAACTGATATTAAGGGTAAAGCAACGAACATACAATGGATATAACTTCCCGGCTGGAGTAAGTTACAGTGGAGGCACATTACCGGATGTGAATGTTATGAAAGCATCCGATGTAATTTTCCTTCATGGGAATGGTGTCGATGATCACGGGGAAATCAGGGAAATGATCAGACGTGTAAAGGTATTGCCTGATTACAATGCACAGCCTGTTGTTTTAAATGAGGATGATCATTATGGTTTTAATGAAGAAGACTATAACCTGAAGGCGGCCGTGGAATCATTTGCGTCATGGGGCTTTTTTGATTACCGTCGCGAGGACGAAGCCTTTGAAGAGGGATTCCAGAGTGTCCCGGTTGACTGGGGCATTGACTCGGAAAGGAAAAAAGCTTTCTTTGAGAAGCTAAAGGAAATAACCGGAGGGTTTGCTGAATAAGACAACAGTGGGGGGTGTCTAATAAGTCACTAAACCACCCCGTCCTCGACCTGATGGTCGGGACACCCCTCCTTTAAAAAGGAGGGGAAATAGTTGATTTACAATACTATAACTTTCTCCTCCTCTTTAGAGGAGGAGTACCCTGACCGACTGACTTGTGCTGAGCTTGTCGAAGCAAAGGAGCGTCAGGGGGAGGTGGTGGACTTATGAGACAGCCCCTACCATTCTATTCCTTTGGAGTGAAGGTAATATCAACAATATCTGCGTCTTTGAAGAAGGCAACGGCCGCATTCCTGATATCCTCAGTAGTAAATCCATTAAGTATATCCTCGTAATTTGCAGGGTCATGATAGTTTATTCCACTGAGGTAGTAGGTGTAAAGAGCTGACATCCAGTATGAATTGTGTTGTTTTGATTCCTCCCTGTTTTTAAGGATATTATTAACTGCCTTATCAAGATTTTCTTTTTCTGGTCCTTTTTCCATTAATTGTTCTATTTCCCGGTAGACTATTGACTTCAGCTCAGCAGACCTTTCAGGGTCACAGTCGAATGAAATAATAGTGTTAGCTTTCTGAACTGGGAATTGCTGCAGAGATATGGCTGCAGACACACCGTAGGTACCCCCTTCCTCTTCTCGTATCTTTTCAGTAAATATAATATCGAGGATACCATTGATAGCTCTTGCTGCCTGCCTGTTATAGGGATTGAATTCCATATCTTCTGAGTAACTGATAACAATTGTTGCTTTTGGAACGGCCAGGGGCATCTCTATTATTTTTTCTATCTTTCCTTCAGGTTGTCTTATCCCCCTGTCAATCCATTCGTCTGAACCCGGTTGGCTTGTTAACGACCCGATATATTTTTCTGCCATCATTTTTGCTGTCTCTTCCTCAACGTTACCCACAATAAAGAAGGTATAATCATCGGCATCCCTGAACCTTTCAAGGTACAGCTCCCTGATCTTTTCGAATTCAATATCATCAATATAATCTTCATCAAGTATCCTTGCGCGCGGGTGGTGACCTGACATGATAAGGGTAAGAGAATCCTGCATTATTTTTTGTGGATTGTTATTCATTGTTTCAAGCAAAGCTTTAAACCTTGCCGTAAGAGCATCATGTGCTTCGCGGTCGAACCTTGGCTTTTCGAAGCGAAGGTACAGTAGCTGCATAAGTGTTTCAAAATCTTTAGGGGTTGCCGTACCGCTGATGTTTTCAGTTATTTCACTCAGGCTGACGGAGAGCGAGGCTTTTTTACCTGACAGCATTTTCTGCAGGGTTATATTATCGAATTCTCCGGCACCATACATTGAGGCAAGTGTTGACAATAATGCAGCCTCCGGAATAAAGCTGTCTTCAACAAGTGATGTTCCCCCGAAGGAGAATGCATTTACCGAGACATTATCTTTTTCATGATCTGCTTTCCTGTATATTACCTTCGCTCCGTTTCCCAGGGTCCATTCCACGGCATCAAATTCAGCCAGCTGTCTGGTATTACTCACCTTGCTGCCCGGAAGCACATTATTTATCAATGATTCGGCTGATCCGGTGTCATCATATGCCGTTACATCAGAGTTTTCAATATTTTCAATAATAGCCAGGGCCTGTTTCTCCGCCAGGTAACCGATGTCATCACCCTCCGGTCCCTGGACAAAGAGCACGCGGTTTTTACCTGTTATCCACTGCTTTGCCCTGGATGACATTTCCCCGAGTGAAATACCTGGCACTATTTCTTTTACTTTCTGATATTCATATTCTACTGAAGGCAGCGGTTCATTGAGCAGGAAATGCTGCTGAATACTGCCTGCACGGGAATCATTATCGATCTTATCCCTTTCCTTGTAGTAGTTTTCCCAATCGGATAACATTTCTGATTTTGCTCTTTCCAGTTCACCTTCAGTAAAGCTATGTCTTTTAACCCTTTCGGCTTCAGTATATATGGCTTCAAAAGCTTTTTCCCCCTCTCCCTCCCTGAAGCTGGCACCTATGCTGAAAACATCATACCCACGTATGAAGCTACTGTAACTTACTGAACCCATGATAAAGGGTGGAATACCTTTCTGGAGAAGTTCATTTATCCTTTCAGACATCATTGAATTGAAAAGGGTTCTTATATACTGCTCCCTGAGGTAATCCTGGTTTTTGTCTTCAGGGCTAATGGCCCTGTGTTTTATATACAGGTCAGCAGAATGTTGTGAAGCTTCCCTGTCGGTCGCCAGCACGTAGCGCATATTATCATGTTCAGGCACATCAAAGAATGGCCTTTCCGGTGGATCTTCCACGGCAGGTATCTGTGAGAACAGGTCAATGACCTTCTTTTCCACAACATCAGGATCAAAATCTCCAACAACAGCAATTGCCTGCAGGTCAGTCCTATACCATTGATGGTAGAAGTCGCGCAGTGTATTATAGTCAAAATTCTGAATTATATCGAGGTCTCCTATGATATCCCTTTTGGCATATTTTGATCCTTCAAGCAGTACCGGGATGAATTGCCAGTTTAGCCTGAACTGGGCTGTCCGGCGTGTCCTCCATTCTTCGGTTATCACTCCGCGCTCTGCATCTATTTCTTCTTCTGTCAATAAAAGATAGTTTGACCAGTCATTTAACACCAGCAGGCATGTATCGAGTAATCCCGGATGATCAACAGGCACATCACTTAAATTATACACTGTTTCATTAAATGCTGTATAGGCATTTATATTATAACCAAATGCCACCCCGTGCTTTTCAAGTGTGCTAATAATACCCTTTTCCCTTGCAGGGAAATGTTTGGTACCATTAAATGCCATATGTTCAAGGAAGTGGGCCAAACCATTCTGGTTATCATTTTCGAGCAATGCCCCTACATTCTGTATGATATAAAAGCTGGCCCTGTTTTCAGGTTCATGGTTTTGCCTGATATAGTAGCTCAAACCGTTATCCAGTTTGCCTATACGTATTTCAGGGTCGACAGGTACAGCATCCCCATCATTTTGTGCCAATCCTGTTAAGTTTAATGAGACAATAAGCACGGCAGGCAGAATAAGTTTTCTCCCGGGACAGTTCATAGTATTATATTTTAGTTTAACAGTAATATTTAAAAAAGGCCATGCAGTTCGGCATCTATCTTATCGATTATCTGGCGCAGATGGTCGGTATTATCAGGAAAATCATAAGCATCGGCTTCTATAATGAGTAATTTACCGAGTTTATATGATTCAATCCATGCTTCATACCTTTCATTAAGCCTCTTCAGGTAATCAATCCTGATAGAGTTTTCATATTCCCTTCCCCTTTTCTGTATCTGGTTAACCAGTGTAGGTACTGATGCTCTCAGGTAAAGTAAAAGATCAGGAGGTTCAATCAGGGAGCTCATAAGGTTGAAGAGGCTGAAATAGTTTTCAAAGTCACGTGTTGACATCAGTCCCATTGAGTGCAGGTTAGGTGCAAAAATATATGCATCCTCATATATTGTCCTGTCCTGGATAACTGTTTTATCCATGTTTTTGATCTCAATAATCTGGCTGAAACGTGAGTTGAGAAAGAAGATCTGCAGGTTAAACGACCATCGTTGCATATCATCGTAGAAGTCATTAAGATAAGGATTATCATCAACATCCTCATAATGTGGTTCCCATCCGTAATGTTTTGACAATAAGCCGGCAAGGGTTGTTTTCCCGGAGCCGATATTTCCTGCTATAGCGATATGCATATTTTATCTTTAAAAAATGAATACATAAAATTAATAAAATAAATAAGTTCCTGCTTACATAAATTCAAGTAATTCATCCAGGTATTGTCTGTCATTCGACAGCCTTGGCACTTTATTTTGTCCTCCGAGCTTATTTTTTTTCTCCAGCCACCTGTAGAAAGTGCCTTTAGGGGCTACTATTACAGAAGGTTTTGTAAGAGTCATGTCCTTGAATCGTTTGGCTTCATAATCAGAGTTTAATGCCTTAAGGCTGTTATCAAGTATATTAATAAATAATTCCATTTCTTCAGGTTCTTTTTCAAACTCGATTATCCATTCATGGTGTCCTTTTACGGTGGCACTCATATAGTATGGGCCAGCAGTGTAATCTGTTATCAGTGCCCCTGTCTTGGAGGAAGCTGTTGAAAGTGCCTTTTCAGCGTTTTCTATTATTACTTCTTCGCCAAAGGTATTGATGAAGTGTTTGGTGCGCCCGGTAATCCTGAATTTATGGGGAAACAGGTTTGTGAACGTTATTGTATCACCTATCATATATCGCCAGAGTCCCCCATTGGTTGATATAATCATTGCATAATTAACTCCTTTGTCAACATCAGCTACGGTATATGATTCAGGGAATTCCGAGTTTATATCACCAACCTTAACGAATTCATAGAATATACCATAATCGAGCATCAGTAGCATGTCATCTGCATTCAGGTCGTCCTGTATTCCAAAATAGCCTTCCGAGGCATTATATGATTCCAGGTAATCCATATTATCCGAGGGGATGAGTTTTTTATAGTGTTCCCTGTAAGGTTTAAAGCTTACACCTCCGTGGCAGAAGAGTTCCAGGTCAGGCCATACCTCAAGCAGGTTATTTGCACCTGTATATTGGAGGATATATTTAATCAGCACAAGGAACCATGACGGAACACCGGCCAGGTACCTGATATTCTGGTTAACAGTCCTGCGAGCTATTTTCTCCATTTTCTCCTCAAAATCTTCGAGAAGAGCAATTTTTGCACGGGGCGATTTCATAAGTTCAGCCCATAGAGGAAGATTTTCGATGAGTATTGCTGACAGGTCTCCGTAAAGGGAATCGTTACTAAAATTATTTATCCTGTGGCTGCCTCCCAGTGTCAGTCCCCTGCCGGCAAATATTTTAGTCTCGGGTTTCATCCTGGAATAAATAGCCAGGACATCCTTGCCTCCCCTGAAGTGGCATTCCTCAAGGGCTTCCCTCGTGACCGGGATGAACTTGCTCTTTGAGCTTGTTGTCCCTGATGATTTCGCGAACCATTTTATTTCACCGGGCCACAGAAGGTCCTGTTCCCCCTTGCGTAATCTTTCTATGAAAGGCTCCAGTTCAGTGTAGGTGCCTATGGGCACAGTCTCCTGGTACTGTTTTAGTGATTCAATATTTTTATAATTGTATTTCTTTCCCCATGTAGTACCGGCTGCAGCATTGATAAGGTTTACAAATGTCTCTAACTGCACCTCGTAAGGATAGGTTTTAAAAAGGTCGATAGAGATCATCCTTTTGATATTCAGCCAGTTAATTACAGATGGGATAATTGCCATTTTTTATTTTTAGGGGAATGCTAATATAGTGAAAATATAAAAATCAGAGGAATCCGGATCACTGATTAGACCGGCTGAACATCTCAGAATAGATTTTAAGTGACTTAATATTTTTAAAACCTGGCAGGTGTAGTGAATAAAATACAAGCATATTATCAAGGAATTCTCTCCGGCTCTGACCTGAGAGAGAAATATTATTGCACTCAGAAATATTTGATTTGAGGAAATCATTCAGCAGCGAGGAATATACTTTACCCATATAGTATCCATGGAGAGGAGGATGCTCCATATAAATACCATTTTGCATATCAAAATATGGTAAGTTACTGCTGTAATTATTTGAAGGTGCTATACCGAGGTATTTTGTCAGTCCTATTATGAAGCCTATATGAAAGTTAGGCATAAGGCGGCTTTCATTGTCAAGATAATCAAGAGTATCAATCAGGAATTCATATAGATGTTCATCAGGGCCGGAAGGTCTGAGGGCTTTATACAGGACTTCTCCAAGGAACATAATAATACTGTTCATCCTGATATCGGAATGCAGGTTCAGATAATTAAACAGAGGAGAAGCTTCCTTTATGATATGCAGATCTCTTGACTCCCTGTAATAAAATTCGATACTCAATGGCTGGAGTGCCTGGAAATATGCTCTCCGGGTAGTGCCTTTCTTCCTGCTTATTCCCTTGACCATGAAGCTTAGCCTTCCATATTTTTTTGTAAAAATATGTGATATAATTCCTGAATCGGAATGTTTAAAAGTATGCAATACTATGCCTTCTGTTTTTTCAAGCATGTGCCGGTAGTATTTATTCAAAAATACAAATTATGCCTGTGCCTTGGATATGAGGAGGAAATTAAATTTTTGTATATTTAGAACTCAAGTAAAGAGATTATGGGTAACGAATCACAGGAGAAATTAATTCAAAGGATAGCAAAGCTTGCCAAGCAGAACCAGGAATTAGAAGAAAAAATCAAGAAGCTGCTGAAAGAAAACGAGAAACTGCTTAACCAGAATGATAAGCAAAAGGCATTGCTTGAAAAGGTATTTCCTGGTGACCTTGAAAAGGATGTCCCATCATTGGCTGACCAGAGGGCATTAAAGTTCAAGATGGCAACTGTTCTGTTTGCCGACGTTCACGGATTTTCCAGGGTAATGGCCGATTCAGATTCTGCAGAACTGATTGATGAGCTGGATGAGATACTGTACAATTTCGACCATATTGTAGAAAAGTATAAAATAAGGAAGATCAAGACTATAGGAGATACCTATATGTGTGCAGGCGGAATACCAGTCAAGAATATAACCAATCCCATTGATGTTGTTATGGCTGCACTGGAGATGCAAAACTTCCTTGGGAAGCACGAAAAAAGCAGGCGTGGGGAGAGCGGGCAGATATGGGACCTTAAGATTGGGATACATACAGGTCCGGTTACGGCAAATATAAGCGGCAGGAAGAAAGTATCGTATGATATTAAAGGTGATACGGTAAATACTGCCAGCAGGGTGGAGGGAGTATCCGGGCAGGGTAAAATACTGATTTCAGTTATGACCTATGAACTGGTAAAAGAGTTCTTCCAGTGCGAATATTATGGCAAACTGCCGGTTAAGTACAAGGGAGATCTCGATGTATATGAGGTACTGGGCATAAAACCCCAGTTCTCAGTTAACGGGGATGGAATAAATCCCAACGAGGCATTCAACATAAAATTCGCTCTCATTCAATTTACGGACATACAGGAAATCATACTTGATAAACTCGAAAAAGAGCTGCCCGGTTATCTTTATTATCATAATGTTAAGCATACCGTTGATGTGGTTACAGAGGTCGAGCTTATTGGATGGGCTGAAGGATGCAGTGATGAGGAAATATTATTGCTTAAGACCGCCGGTCTTTTTCATGATGCCGGTCACACAATTGACTATGACAATCACGAATACCATAGTACAGAGATGGCAAGGAAAATCCTGCCTGAATTTAACTACAGTGAGCTGCAGATAAATACTATATGTGATACTATAATGGCAACCAGGCTACCCCCGGAACCCGGTAACCTGCTTGAAGAAATTATATGTGATGCCGATCTGGATTACCTGGGGCGTAGTGATTTTATCCCTGTTTCAAATACTCTCTATGATGAATTAAAAGCGCAGGATAAAATTAGCAGCCTGAACGATTGGAATAAACTACAGGTAAAATTCATTTCAAATCACCAGTATTTTACCAATACAGCCCGTAGCCTCAGGGAAGTGAACAAGCAAAAGCAGATTGAACGAATTGAGAGCCTTATCACCTGATGATAAGTATCTTGGTGACCGTACTTGTGGTGCCGTCTTCATTATTGCAGAATACAAGGTATACTCCTGTAGAGACTTTTTTGCCATTATAGGTTTTCATATCCCAGTTTGCATCCCCTCCTGTTGATTTTGTTTCGTATACCAGGTTTCCGGCAATATCTGTAATTTTAACATTAGAATTCCTTGCAAGGCCTGTTATTGTAATTTCACCCGTAAAATCTTCCCGCACAGGATTTGGATAGGCATATACTTCATCCATATCATCCGACCCTGAAGTACCTGTTTCTCTTACTGTAACTATGCCCTTACCTGTACCGAACCATACCTCGCCTGTTGACCCCTCAGTAGCTATTGATATTACCCTGTCAGATAACAGGGGGCTGTTTGATGCATTATAGTTTTTAACCAGTTCATTACTTTCTTCTGATATTAGGTAAGCCCCAGAGCTCCTTGTGCCTAACCATTTCCTGTTACCGCCATCTATTGCTATACTCAATATGGTCTCTGTACCCAGAAGATAATCAGCTAAACCGGTACCATCATTCCTTGGCACCTTGATCCTGCTGGCAGAAATATCCTGGTCAAATACCTGGTCGGGATAGTAGAAAACTGCAGGTCCCTGATCGGTACCAATCCATATATTGCCTTCGAGGTCCTCAGCAATTGAATAAATATTTGAGAGTAATTGTCCGCTCTGGTCTTTAACTGTCAGTTTTTTATACCTGTCATCATCAAAATAGCCGGGTGTGAAGTTGTCATCGAGAACAAACAGGCCATGACCACCGGGAAGAACTATCCATTTATGGTTTGAACCAGTGATTATTATATCACCTATTGTGGGGGCAGCAATATTATAAGGTAAAGAGATCCAGTTGTTATCATTCATCAATACCTTGATATTATTCTGGATGCCTGACTGAGTAATCCAAAGGTTTTTCTCGCTATCGACAGCAAGACCGTATATCCTGACATAGGGTTCACCCGGGATTATGCTTCCGAGTGTATTCTCTTCCCAGTGATTGATCAATTCCTTATTATCATATTCATATACACCCGATCCCCAGGTTGAAACAAATATATGTCCGGGTTCACCCGGAACAGGCTCCACCCTCATTACATCCCATGAATCGTTCCTTAGCATTGACCACCACTGGCGGTTGTTGAAGTTTAAAAACATAAATGGGGACCATGTATTATCCCATTCATCATCAACACTGCCACCGGCTACCCATACTTCCCCATCAGAAGCCACCAGGTTGTAACAATTATTAGTATAAGGACCCTGAGGAATATAGTTAGTAAAGATATTCCCGTTGACAAGACTCACCAGGCCATGATTCCTGTCTGCTATAAAAATGTCGTTCCCTGATAAAACAGCATTCCTGGCATCAACCTGCTGATCTCCATATTCACCAATTGTTTTTACGAGGTTGCCTTCAGAATCTATAATGCTGATATTCGAGCCAGAGCAAATAATAATCCCATCCCGGGTAGCTTCGAAGGAGTAGTTTATTGCAGGAGGCAACCCAGGTAAGTAATTGATTTTTCCGTCAGCATAATAGAACACAGAATCGTGGTCAATACCCGTGTTTTGTTTATTTAAAAATAAATTACCATTAACGGAGGCAAGGCAATTATACTGCTTATCAGAGGAGCCGGGGATGATATCCCAGTTGCCGAAGTATGCCAGTCCCTGGTTGTCTGCTGCTGCTTTGAAGAGCCCCTTTCCGGTAGCTGCGAAAACAGTATCGTTAAAGATATTGAAATCGAAAACTTCATTCTGAATACCATCAAATGATGGTTTCCAGCTGTCTTTTATTTCTCTCTTTTCAATATCAATAACAATAATCCCATTATTGTACGTGAGATAAGCATATTTACTGTATGTTCTGACCCTGTTAACTGACATATCCCCTGTTATGAAAGTATTCATAATATCGGGGATATTGGTTATGTTCCCATTTTCATAGATGTCAATATTTCCTGTTGTATATGCAATTACAAGGGCCTCTTTATCTTCTGAATATTCAATGGTGCTGATACCGCAATCAGATAATCCATTTACTTTCGACAGTTTCTTCAGTTCATTATAAGCTCTGTTAAAGATGGTTATCGCATAATCGGTAGATCCATATATCTCCTCCTGTCCGGCTGATACGAAATTAACCGAATGGTATGGCAGATGGTCGGCCCATGATCCCATTGGTCCCTGTGCATTTCCCGGGCAGAAAGGTAACAGAAAGGCCAGTATCAGTAAGTATTTTGACATATTATTATAAACTTCTAAAAGAAAAAGATATTGTTCATAACCTGCTGCGCAGAAAGTCGTTGAGTTTTTGAATGGCAATAGCCCTGTGCGATATCATATTTTTCCTGTGAGCATTCATTTCAGCAAAGGTAAGCGCTTCGTTATCCGGTAAAAAAACAGGATCATAGCCAAAACCATTATCCCCTCGTTTTTCAGCTATGATCTTTCCATTGATAATACCTTCAAAAATGTATTCTTTATTGTCATATATAAGTGCTATCACTGTGCGGAACCTGGCTTCCCTGTTTTTATGATTTTTCAATTCCTTTAACAACCTGTCAATATTATTATCAGGGTTCTTACTGGCACCGGCATATCTGGCTGAATGAACACCAGGGGCACCTTTCAGGGCTTCTACCTCGAGCCCTGTATCATCAGCGAATACATTTGAACCTGTTTGACGATGCACGTACCTGGCCTTTCCCATGGCATTCTCTTCCAGTGTTTTTTCGTTTTCCGGAATATCTTCATTTATACCGGCATCAGTAAGGGAGATAAGCCTTACAAATCCTTCCAACACAGCATTTATTTCCCTGATTTTATGCTCATTATTTGAAGCAATTATTATATCCATAATAATAATTTGGGTTTGCTCAAAAATAATTAAAAATGATAAATGCTTTCGGAGTAAATTTATATATATTACATTTGGTAAAAGGTGATACCGGTTATTAATCCTTTTAC
The DNA here is from genome assembly GCA_964577305.1 of uncultured Rikenellaceae bacterium. Classification (GTDB taxonomy): domain Bacteria; phylum Bacteroidota; class Bacteroidia; order Bacteroidales; family VadinHA17; genus UBA9300. Next base: position 10,225 of record CAZNYS010000012.1, on the reverse strand, counting down.
CAAATTATACCGAATTGTCCAGAACTTTCACAATAATAATTTTCTTGGTCCTGAGCATTAACCAGGGAGGAACTTTATACGGGCAGGACAGTAATATCAGCATTCAAAAGATAATCATTAACTACGATTCTGTATTATTTGATATTAACAGGGGCGATAAAATCAATGATATTTATGTACTTGATAATAAAAACAACAACCTGCTTTTTGAATGTTTTTGCCAGGATACTATATGCATGTTCTCTTTTTACCTTGAGGGTAATGATGAGAAGTGGACATTATGGTCGAGTCATCCTGTGAAAGAGTATACAAACCTGGAACCGGGTAAATACTCTCTTTTCGCGAGAACCATGACCTCAGGCAAAGTAAGTGATGAATATAAGATCGCAATTTTCAGGATTAAACCCCCGTTTTATCTTACCCCGGTCTCGATTTTAATTTATTCTGCCTGCCTGTTTTTAATAATCTTTTTCCTGTTCAGGCTTTTACTATCAAGGCAGAAGATGAAGCAGGCGCACCTGGAATCAATAATACGGAAAAGAACAGAAGAGTTAATGAGTGAGAAAGAACAAACAGAAACACTGTTGGCTAACCTGTTGCCCAAGGATACTGCTGATGAAATAATGTCAAAAGGCAAGGCCACCAGGCAGAAATATAACTTTGTGACTGTATTATTTTCAGATATAGAAGGATTTACAAGAATTGCTGAGGAAGTTAACCCGGAGATACTGATTGATGAACTGGATAACTTCTTTTTCCATTTCGATTCTGTTGTTGAGAAATATAATATTGAAAAGATCAAAACTATTGGCGATGCATATATGTGTGCCGGAGGCATACCACATCGTAACAGGACAAACCCGGTTGAAGTTGTGCTTGCCGCACTCGAGATGCAGGAATACATGAATAATCTTCAAAAGGAACAAACCCTCAGGGGAATTAAATTATGGGATATAAGGATCGGTATCCATACGGGTATAGTGATAGCAGGAGTGGTAGGCCAGAAGAAATTATCCTACGATATATGGGGAGATACAGTGAATACAGCAAGCAGGATGGAATCTTCAGGCATGCCCGGGAAGATAAACATATCAGGTGTAACATATGAATACGTCAAAGATTTCTTTATTTGTGAATACAGGGGCAAAATGCCCGTGAAGTACAAGGGGGATCTTGACATGTACTTTGTGAAAGGTATAAGACCTGAATTAAGGGAGAAAGGGAATGCCGAACCCAATAATGTTTTTATTAATAAACTGTTAGCTATAAAGATACAGGACCTTGAGGATTATTATTTCGAATGGTACCGGGGAAATGTACCCGATGATTTTGTTTTCCATAACCTGAAATTCATAAAGAACATTTGCACCCAGACAGAATTGCTGGCAACAGCGGAACAGCTTGGTGAAGAAAAAATACTGGGATTAAGGCTTGCTGCCCTGTTTGTTAAATCAGGCTTACTTACAGATTATGATAACCCGGTTGAACATTCGGTTGAGCAGCTTAATGAAATGGCTCCCGAATTCGGGTTCGGTAGCAGTTATACAGAGCATGCCGAATCAATAATACGAAGTCTGTATACAATGAAGACAGACATGAAAGAGGTAAGAATACTACTTGATGCCATTAATGATTACTGTGGACATGTCGATTATCCTGAAGTAATTGAACTGCTCTATGAAGAAGAAAATTCAAGAAAGGGCTCCCGGGATAAAGAAATGTGGTATGCTTCTGAATTGGAGAGGATCAGCAGTCATGAATTCTATACAGATACGGCCAGGCTGTTAAAGTCTTATAACGGAAAAGAGCAGGCTGAACACCTGAAAAGGTATAATACACATATTAAATAACACTTTTGTACTCACCTTTTAAAAAGGTAAATTTGGATTTTAATCAAAATAATAGTTAGGTCTATGGAAAATATAAACTGGAAAGATCTGTCATTTGGATATATAAAGACAGATTATAATGTACGTGCTTATTACAAGAAAGGTAAATGGAGCGAACTGGAGATTACAGACTCAGAATACCTCAATATTCATATTGCTGCCACTGCTCTGCATTACGGCCAGGAAGCCTTTGAGGGAATGAAAGCATACAGGGGGAAAGATAATAAGATAAGACTTTTTCGCTGGAGAGAAAATGCAAAAAGGATGATAAACTCAGCCAGGGGGATAATAATGGCTGACGTGCCTGAGGAATTATTCAGGGATGCAGTTTTTAAAGTGGTGAAGCTTAATGAGAAGTATGTGCCACCCTATGGATCAGGAGCTGCATTATATATCAGGCCATTGCTCTTTGGCAGTGGACCGGAAGTAGGAGTTAAACCTTCAACAGAATATACCTTCCTGGTTTTTGTTACTCCGGTAGGACCATATTTCAAAGGGGGAATAAAACCAGTAAGCATGATGATATGTCGTGATGTTGACAGGGCTGCCCCCCTCGGGACAGGTATTTACAAGGTGGGAGGAAACTATGCGGCCAGCCTGAGGGCAATAGTAAAGGCGAGGGATGCAAATTATGCCAATGTAATTTTCATGGATGCAAAAGAGAAAAAATATATTGATGAATGCGGACCTGCAAATTTCTTTGCCATAAAGGATAATACCTATATAACACCAAAATCCGATTCAATATTGGCTTCCATTACGAACAAAAGCCTGGTTGAACTGGCTGAAAGCATTGGTATGAAGGTAGAGCGACGCCAGGTACCTTACGAAGAGTTGCCTGAATTTGAAGAAGTAGGCGCTTGCGGCACAGCGGCGGTAATAAGTCCTATAGGAAAAATATTTGATCCCGATACAAACAAGGTGTTTGAATATTGCAGGGATGGCAATCCCGGGAAAGTCCAGATGAAACTTTATAATATGCTTACGGGTATTCAGAAGGGAGATTTGCCTGATACTTTCGGCTGGATAACTATTCTGGATTAATTGTATCTTTGCTGACAAATCGTGCATGGTGGTTAAATATCAGGAAGGTATATCAAAAGGCAGACTGAGAAGTTCTTATCTTACACAGATAGTAAGTATTTCTCTGGTATTGTTCTTGCTTGGTTTACTTGGTTTTGTGATAATTAATGCCAGGGAACTGTCTGATTACTTTCGTGAAAGCCTTAGTTTTTCTGTAATGCTGGATGAGGATGCAAAGGAGGCTGATATACGCATGCTTCAAAAAGACCTTGATGCAAAACACTTTGTAAAAAGCACTGAATATATCTCCAAGGAAAAGGCTGCCGAGAACCTGAGGGAAGACCTGGGAGAAGATTTCCTGACCTTCATGGGTTATAATCCACTCCTGCCTTCAATTGATGTATACCTTCTGGCAGATTATACACATCCTGACAGTGTTTTAAATATTGAACGCTACCTCATGGATTATGATGTTGTTAACGAGGTGTATTTCCAGGAATCATTCCTTCACCTGATAAATGAAAATGTCAGGAAGATAAGTGCCTTTTTGCTGATATTCAGCGGCTTGTTGTTGTTTATTTCACTTACCATCATCAATAATACAATAAGGTTGTCGGTTTATTCAAAACGGTTTATAATAAGAGCGATGCATCTTGTAGGAGCTACAAGGGCATTCATAAGAAAACCTTTCCTGCTGCGAAGCATTATGCACGGAATTATTGCGGCACTGTTCTCCATTGTATTATTAATGGTAATACTGTTTTTTGTTGAACAGGAGTTTTATTTATTATTTACACTTCAGGATATAGGATTATTGCTATTTTTATTTGGCGGTATAATTATCATCGGTGTTGTAATAAACCTGATATCCACATTTTTCTCGGTCACCAAGTACCTGGGGATCTCTGAAGATAAACTATATTACTAAAATGGTTACAAAAAAGTCAAAAAAGGAAGATACCGGTTTTGCCCTGGGCAAAGAGAATTACAGGCTGATGGCAATAGGTTTCGGAATAATTGTCATCGGATTTCTTCTTATGCTTGGTGGCAAGAGTGAAGACCCGAATGAGTTCTCTGAGGCGATTTTCAGCTTCAGGCGTATTACCCTTGCCCCTGTTATTGTGCTGGCCGGGTTTGTTTTCGAAATATGGGCTATTATGAAAAAGCCCTCGGCAAAGGAGTAATATCATTATTTAGTTTTAAGAATGAATTTATTGGAAGCCATAATCCTTGGTATAATCCAGGGATTGACAGAATTTTTACCCGTAAGTTCCAGTGGACATCTGGAAATTGGTAAGTACCTCTTTGGTATAGATGCAGAATCAAGCTTCAGTTATTCAGTTGCGGTGCATGGTGCAACGGTTCTGAGCATTATAGTAGTTTTCTGGCAGGAGGTGGTTTCTCTTGTAAGGGGAACATTAAAGTTCAGACTGAACAGTGAGACACAATATGTACTGAAGATAATTGTATCAATGATACCGGTTGCTGTCACTGGTTTGTTCTTTGAAGATGAGGTAGCAGATTTATTTAACGGTAATATAATATTTGTTGGGTCTATGCTGTTAGTAACAGCCGCCCTGCTTATAGTATCATCTTTAATGAAAGACAGGAGACGGGAAATCAGTTATTTCCATGCTTTCTTTATTGGCCTGGCCCAGGCCATTGCAGTGCTGCCCGGGATATCCCGCTCAGGAGCCACTATTTCGACCGGACTGATGCTTGGAAATAAGAAGGAGGACCTGGCGAAATTTTCATTCCTGATGGTATTGATTCCTGTTATAGGCGCTAATCTTCTTGAACTGCTTAAAGGAGACTTTTCGGCAGGTTCATCAGTTGGGCCCTCAGCAATCATAACCGGTTTTATAGCTGCTTTTATTACCGGGTATATTGCCTGCAGATGGATGATTAGCCTGGTGAGAAGGGGGAAATTGTACTGGTTTGGAATATATTGTCTAATAATAGGCTTACTGGCAGTAATACTGGGATAATATGCTGATCGACAGAAATACTGATTTTCAGGAGGGGCAGGTGCTTCTGTTTGATAAACCCCTGTACTGGACTTCTTTTGATCTTGTTAAGAAGCTAAAGAACATAATCAGAAATACATACGGGTATAAAAAGATTAAGGTTGGTCATGCAGGGACACTTGATCCCCTGGCCAGTGGTTTGATGATAATATGTACGGGGAAATCGACAAAAAGGATTAAGGAACTGCAGGAAACCAACAAAGAATATATAGCCAGTTTCCTCCTGGGAAAAACTACACCTTCATTTGACCTGGAAACAGAGGTTGACGGGAGCTACGAAACAGATCATATTGATAATGATTTGATAATAAATGCTCTCAGATATTTTGAGGGTGAATATGACCAGGTCCCCCCGGTTTTTTCAGCAAAAAATATCAGGGGGAAGAGAGCCTATGATTATGCACGGAGAGGAATAAATGTTGAGATGGAGGCAAAGAGAGTGATCTTCCATGAGCTGGAACTGCTAAAATTTGATCCTCCTGAGGCAATTATCAGGATACTGTGCAGTAAAGGTACATATATACGTTCTTTTGCGAGGGACCTGGGGGAGTATCTTGCTAGCGGTGCTTATCTTTCAGGCCTGGAAAGGACTGCAATTGGAGATTATAAACTGGAAGATGCAATGCAGATCAGGAATTTTGAGCTGCTTTTGAATTCTTTTTCCACTGGTGATAGATGATCAAAAGAGTATAGTAAAATAAAAATTTTGATCTTCATGAAACAAAATCGGAATTGATACGTATAAGGGTGGATATTTTAAGACACACATATAATATAAAATGAAATTATCTCAATTTAAGTACAGATTACCACAGGAGTTGATTGCTTTATATCCTGCTAAAAACAGGGATGAATCGAGATTGATGATTGTTGACAGGAAAACAGGTAAGATAGGGCACAGGATATTCAATGAAATAATTGAGTTTTTCAATGAAAATGATTTGCTCGTTTTTAACAATACAAAGGTTTTCCCGGCACGCTTGTTTGGCAATAAGGAAAAGACGGGAGCAGAAATAGAGGTATTTCTTTTGCGTGAGCTGAACCGCGAGCAACGTCTATGGGATGTTCTGGTTGATCCTGCAAGGAAGATAAGGATTGGAAACAAACTTTATTTTGGTGAAGATGACATACTGGTGGCAGAGGTTATTGATAATACCACGTCAAGGGGAAGGACTTTACGTTTTCTCTATGACGGCTCATATGATGAGTTTAAAAACACCCTTTACAGTCTGGGGCAGACACCACTCCCCAAGTTTATTGAGCGGCCTGTTGAACCGGAAGATAACGAAAGGTACCAGACAATTTTTGCAAAGCACGAGGGAGCAGTGGCTGCACCCACTGCAGGTTTGCATTTCAGCAGGGAGCTGCTTAAAAGGTTTGAGATCCTTGGAGTAAATTTCAGTGAAATAACACTGCATGTAGGCCTTGGTAATTTCAGGAGCGTTGATGTTGAAGACCTGACCAAGCATAAGATGGACTCTGAGCGGATAATAATAACCGAACAGGCTGCCCATGAGGTAAATGAGGCAAAGCAAAGAAGAAGCAAAATATGTGCGGTAGGCACTACTGTTGTAAGGACACTGGAAAGTTCCGTTTCCACGGAAGGATATTTAAAACCTTTCGACGGGTGGACAAATAAATTCATCTTCCCTCCGTATGAATTCAGTGTTCCCGATATGATGGTAAGTAATTTCCATCTACCTTATTCCACATTACTGATGATGGTTGCTGCCTTTGGTGGCTATCATCTTGTATTTGAGGCCTATGAAGAAGCTGTAAAGGAAAAATACCGCTTTGGCACATATGGTGATGCCATGCTGATAATATAGGATCTTAACAAGTGGATCTCCTCGAAAAGCCATCCATTAAGGGTAGCTTTTTTTAAACATAGTTATCAACATGCCGCCCGAATATATCGCTGTTTATCATCTGGTGCTGGTTTCGTGAAAAATTTCCCTTATCTTTGTTCATTTTTGAAACGATATCTTTAATGCAACCTAAGATTCAGATATTTAGTCATTAAATAAAATTTAATGAGATTCATAAAACAAAGAGTATATACCTGCGTATAAAACTTAAATGCATCGGCTTTAAAAAGAATTAAAGTCCGATCATATTTGTATTGGATAAAATATTGACTGATTTAGAGAAATATTGCCGGCCTGTTGTCACTTTGAAAACGAAGTTGTTTGGATTATTGCGAAAGTATCTGATCAGTGTTTTTTTGCTGCTTTTTATTCCTGTGGCTTTATCAGGGCAATGGCTGGGGGGGTATTCTTCCCGGATTAAAGTAACTATACCGGCAGCCCAGATTTCAGGCGGTGGTAATCATCTCAATTTTCCTGTTCTTGTTAATACTACCATTGCTGATCTGAGAACAACAGCCATTGGAGGATATGTTGAGCATCCCTCGGGCTTTGATATAGTTTTTTCTGAAGATCATAATACTACCCTGTATCACCAGGTTGAGGAATATAATGCCACAACCGGGAAGCTGATTGCCTGGGTAAGGATACCTTTATTGAACCCGTTCAGTGACTATGTATTCTATATTTATTTCGGCAACCCTGATATTACAACAAACCCTTCCACAAGCAGTACCTGGAGCCCTGATTATGTTTCAGTCTATCATCTGCATGATGATTTAGATGATGGTACAATCAATGTAAATAACGGGACAAATCATGGATCTTATAATGCTGCAGGAAAAATCGGAGATGGACAGGGATTTAATGGAACCTCTCACTATATTGACCTGGGTAATCCCACGGAATTAAATTTTGGTACAAATGACTGGACCGTTTCAGCATGGATAAGGACCTCAGCAAGCGAACAGAATAATATATTCAGCAACGGGGGTGATTGGACAAATGGGATAAGATATGTTCTTGCTTCAGGTGAGACGACTAGCAACGGGGAGTTAACAGTTACCACTGATGACAATAGCAATAAATACCAGGCTATTTCAGGTCAGGGTATTTGCAATGACGGGAGCTGGCATTATGTTGTGGGAATAAGAAACGGTACTACTCTTCAAATATATCATGATTCCGGTGGTCCCCAGGATTCTGAGACTATTACTGCAGGGCCTGGCTATAATCTCTCAGGAACTTCACAGGCCAATGCATATATAGGGGCAGGTTGGGACATGCGAGGAGGAGGTTCAATTTGTAAAGAATATAGTGGCCTGATTGACGAAGTACGTGTTCAACGTGTTGCCAGGAATCAATTTTGGATCCAGACAGAATACAACAATCAGAACAGCCCGGGAACTTTTATGAGTTTTGGGGGACGGGAGTATTATGATGATCCCTGCACTGGACTCATTATTCTAGTTACCCAATGTTATACTCCGGTCACATACACCAATAAGGGTGCTTCATCAAGTGGAATATCTGTCACATCGTGTGACGGCAGCTCTTCATATGAGGATGCGTGGTTCAAAGCAGTGATACCCGCTTCAGGGGAAGTGACAGTAAGGACTTATACTGAATCAACATCCGGGTGGGCATACACTATAGGTATAGCAGCTTACATTGGAGAGGATTGCTTAAATCTAAGTCTTCTGGATTGTGATATTGACCTGGTAAATAATCCGCCTGATCCGCCAGAACTGGTTTTAAACGGGCTCACGCCCGGTGATACTTTATTTATCAGGATGTGGGAATATCAGGATGACAACAAGGGGAAATTTACCCTTTCAGTTTTCAATGATGATACTGATCCTGTAATATCCACATGTCCATCAGACAGGGATGTTGATCTTGATGGAAATTGCGAGCTCACTGTTCCTGATCTTACCGGTGAAGTAGTGGCAAATGATAATTGCACTGCTTCCGGCGATTTAATAATTACCCAGGATCCTGTCGCGGATACGGATTTAAATTCGGGCCATGGTATAACGCACAATGTTACCATATATGTTGAGGATGAGGAGGGGAACCAGAAAAGCTGTGTTGTAACCCTTACAGGAAACGATGTTACTGATCCTGTAATTAATTGTTTTGTATCGGGGACACAGGTTTTAGGTACTGATGACGGTGTTTGCACTTATACTCACTCAGGAACAGGCTGGAATGCATCAGCAACAGATAACTGTACAGTATCTTCCCTTGAATATGCATTGTCAGGTGCTACAATCGGCTCAGAGACAGATCTGGATGGAGTAGTATTTAACACAGGTACAACACTGGTGACATGGACTGCTACTGATGGTGCCGGAAATACCGACCAATGCAGCTTTAATGTCGAGGTTACCGATGATGAATCGCCTACAATTACGGCAGCATCTGATGTTGTTACCACCACCTCGGCTGATGGAACCGGGGATTGCACTGTAGAAGTAGCTATTACGGATGCTGTTTTTGATGATAACTGTGAGAGCAACCTTAGCTGGGTAATGACAGGTGATGTTGAAGACAATGGTACGGGACAGGTAGGAACGTATACTTTCCCGGTAGGTGTCACCACTATCACCTATACCAATACCGATGGAGAAAACCTGCAGACATCGGACTTTATGACTGTTACGGTTACCGATGATGAGGATCCTGTGCTTACCTGCCCTGGTCAATTATTAACACAGTGTGATATTGTTGATTTACCACCATATACTGATTATGCTGCTTTTATTGCTGCCGGTGGTTCTGCAACGGATAATTGCAGTATTGATCAAAGCAGTTTTACTCATATCAGTGATGTAAGTGATAATAACAGTTGCCCGGAGATTATTACAAGAACTTATCAAATAAGTGATGTAAACAGTAATACTAATACCTGTGAACAGATTATTAGAATAGATGACACAACTGAACCAACTTTCACCCAGCCAGTCGATATAGCAATCTACAAGGATGCAGACTGCAATTATGATGCATCAATAACAATAACAGGTGATGTAACAGACGAAGCAGACAACTGTGACACCAGCCTTGATGCTACATATGTTGATAATGTAGTAGCAGGCAGCTGTGAAGGTGAAGAGATCATAAACAGGCTGTGGAGCCTTACTGATGACTGTGGCAATACCACTACACATACACAGGTTATCACGGCAAGTGATACTATCAGCCCGACTTTCACTCAGCCCGCGGATATAACAATATACAAGGATGCTGACTGCAATTATGATGCATCAATAACAATAACGGGCGATGTAACGGATGAAGCAGACAACTGTGATACCAGCCTTGATGCTACATATGTTGATAATGTAGTTGCAGGCAGCTGCGAGGGTGAAGAGATCATAAACAGGCTGTGGAGCCTTACTGATGACTGTGGCAATAC
>CAZNYS010000011.1:0-65920 GCA_964577305.1 uncultured Rikenellaceae bacterium | reverse complement strand
TTTCCGGCAGGTTCAGTCGTTCAACTAAATCCTGGAAACGGGGATCATCGGCAAGTTTATCATAATAGGGATTATTCCTGACCCATGGGATAAAATCATGCCTTAGCTTATACGCTTCTTCAATCCAATATATGGCTTTCTCCTTATCTCCCAGGGCAGAGTAAATATCTGCAAGTCCCCAGGTATGCCACCTCATATTTTGAGCTTCCATCTCGGTAGCTACCTCAAGAGCTTTGTCCCTTTGTCCTGCAAGGGCATAGGCAACACCTAATCCGCTTGCAAAACCGGAGTTAGGAGCATATATTTTCTTCAGTGTATCAATAGCTTCTTCATACCTGCCCAGCTCTGCATAAACCATACCCAGTACATAATATGCCATTGGATAGTTGGGGTTTATCTCCAGCGCGTCCTCAGCATAGCTTATTGCTTCCTCATAACGGCCGAACCACTGAAACATCCAGCCAAGGTATCCCGGGCATATGGGAGCAAGGGGATTTATCTGCATGGCTATCCTCATCTCATCTGCGGCTTCATCCACCTGGTCGGTCAGGGCAATATACCATCCATATGTATAATGGGCTGGTGCGCTGTTTGGATTAAGGTCGATGGCTCGTTTCAGGTGGTGTTCGGCTTTCACAAAATCATAATCATGGTAAAGATATGTTTCAGCCAGTACTACGTGGGCATCGGCAAGATTGGGATGCAGTTCCTCAGGATCGAGTTCTATGGCTTTAAGGGCATAGGCTTTAGCCATATTAAGGGATGCAATACCGGCACCATGGCCGGCACTTCCATAACCCAGTGCCAGTCCTATATATGGTTCAGGATCAGCAGGATCAATAGCTATAGCCTCTTCATAATACTCCACCCCTTTTTCAAACCCCTCCTGGGTAAGCTGACTCATATAATATGATCCCCGCGCACAGGCTTTTCGTACTTCAGGGTTAACGGTTCTTGCTGATATTGTTGCCTCTTCATCTTCTGTTGGTTTAACCTCCATTTCCTTGAGTATCCGGTTGACCATATCACTGTATATATTTGCCAGTTCAGAAAAACTGTGGGTGAATGAAGAACGATACAGGTATTTTTCTTCCGGGAATGCTTCAAGAACCGTTATTTCCACCTGAAGCTTATCCTCGGTTCCCTTTATAGAAGTTTCTATAAGGTTATTTACACTCAGTTTCCTGGCGATATCCTGTACCGGTTCCTGACTGTTCCTGAACTGCAATGTTGTTTGTTTTGGCCTTACGACCAGGTTACTGATACCCTGAAGCTGGCCGGTCAGATCACTCTGGATCATATCAGCGATCCAGCCCATCTCAGGGTCGCCTGTAAAATTGGAAACGGGCATTACAGCAACCGCTTTTCTTATTGATATGTCAGGTAATATTTGCTTTTCGGCTTTCTGCGACAATTTGGGTATTACATATATTATTGCAAGTATTGCCAGTATCCCTATGGCTACGGGAGCAATTATCTTACCGGTCAACCATTTTGGTCTTGCATCTCTTCCATCCATTATTTTAGCAGGTTCATCAATGTATCCTGCCTGAGTCCTGGTTTGGTATGTTTTTGTGATCCTTTTTTTCTTATCAGGATGAAGTCCGTAAATGATCTCCTTAACAGCGTTCGCCACTTTATTGATCTGGTCTCGGTAATAAGTCTTGTTGAGATTCTTGTCCGGATTATCGTGAGGTGTTAAAGGTCTGTTCACCCCGGCACTCGAAAAAATGAAGTCTATTGAACGGAGCCTGCAGCCAAGCTCATTTTCAACCAGTTCAGTGTCGGTCGGATCAAGATCATGAATTTTCACAGGTATAATCCTGCTGCAGACATTGCCATCTGGCAGCTTAATATCCCTGCCAAACTGATCTTCACCTGCCATTTTGTTGAATGCAACAAATTCATTATGCCATGCAAAGCTTTTCGGATCACAGTATGTCTGGGAGATAATTGGTATAAATACCACAGATTTGAGTTTTGTTTCAAGACTTTTGTCGACATTATGAATCTCAAGCAATCCATCGTGTGGGTTTTCATCGAAATATATCGACACATCTTCCTTAAAGGTAGCATCCAGTTCCCGCTGGAGATTATTGACAAACTCGGTGACCCACCCATCGTATTTGTTGTCCTTTTGCCTGTAGCTGATAAAGATATCGTATTCGTATCCTTCAATTATACTTGCCATATCAACAATTCATTTAAATAAAGTTACGAAAAAAATATAACCTGGATAAAATCATTATCGCAGGTCTTTCTGTTACTGAAGTCATCCAACTTCAAGCTCCGGCTCTTTCTCTTTAAATATCAGGTACCAGATACCGTTCTCGATAAGTGCTTCTTTCCCGATAACAAAAAACAGTTCCCTGAAATACGAATCCCTCTCCCCTGATTTTAGAGGTGTTTGATGCAGCTCGGCAATCTTAGCTTCAGCTCTTTTATAAATAACCTGCATCAGCTCATACTGATTCACTAACTGCTCATATCCCTTCATATTAATATATGTCCTGATTAAAGCAAAGATCCCCAGTAATATTGGAGCTATAACCAGTAATATGTTAAGCAGAAAATCATTTGATGCATAGAAAGTACCCAGAAAGAATATTGAAACAAAAAGAATAAATGCCATAACAAATGCCACATTGGATACCCTGTGATAACGGGTTATTCGTTCGTTCATCTTAATTATTGAAGAATTGAAAAAAGAGGCCTGGTCTTTAATCCAGTTATCTGTAAGGTCCTCTATTGTTTCAGGATTTATGGATCTAGTGTTATATGTTAGTCCATAAAGAGCAGAAAGAATGTGTTTTACCCAGGTGAATTCCTTGCGGTGTATTCTCAGGATATAATCAGAGACATTTTCCTGCAACCCTGCAAAGTTCCAGTAAAACTGGATTCTTAAAGCTTCTGCCAGGGTCCTGTTGTATAAATATTTAGCATGATCTTTTTTTATCCTCGAATAAATCAATACTGCGGTCGCAAGAACAAGAAGAGACATAGTAACTGCCAGTACAAGTCTGTTAACCCATATATTTGAATATATTTCCAGTCCCAGGATAAAGAACAATCCTAAAACAAAAAGCAAGGCAGTAGCCATCAGATCTTTCTTCCTGCATTTCAGTGATAACTGATCAAGAAGTGAATACCATACCATCAATGACCTCTGAGGAATATTCAGTTTCTCAGGCTTATTAAACAAATATGGTTGTGATTTTTCAAGGTCGGCCTGACCAATATGAACTGAATCCCTGTTTATCTCTTCAATTTTTTCAAGGGCCTCTCTCAGTGTAACATCTTTTAGAACAAGATCCAGGGACAGAGATTCGATGTTTTTATATTTTTTTGAAATATTATCTGGAGACTGTTCCCTTTGACTGGGTAAAATAAAGACAGTACCATCATATTCAAATGTGCTTTCAGCAACTGTATCATCGTCCCCCGTTATTTTGTGTTTTACTATATCAGCCGTTCCTCCTTTCTTTCCCACCTTTCCATCCCACAGGGCAATCAGAATCATAGAACTGTCTGCTACCAGTTTGCCGGTTTTTAAATACTGACGGGGCCTGTCAATCTCTTTACCATCATAGCCAACGATAAAACTTCTTTTTGCCTGTTTAAGCAGGGCATCAAATTCTTTATCAGAAAAATCATCAAAGTCTGCCTTGTATTCTTCAGGATCAAAAGGCAAAGGGACAATCAGTTCGAACCTATCATGGTATTCTTCATTTTCCCATTTCATATTTAAGAAGATTTCAGCAACGAACCTGTCGGCACCTTCTGCAATTGAGGAAAAAAGGTGAACAGGTGTATTGGGATACTTTGCAGCCAGATCGCTGAACAATTTTTCTATTTGTACCCTGTGTTCGTCTGTTGTTATAACATCAAGATGACCTATAACACCTACAGTAATCGGTATTCGGTCTGATATTACCATTGCTTATCAATTTGATTTGACATATATTAAACTGACAGTATTGAGTCTGCACAATATCAATATAAAATGCATTATCAGATGCAATTTAGTCAATAGCAATCAATCTCCCTAAGAACCTTAAATAAAAATCCTGATTATAAGCATATAAAAATATATTTGACTTCATCTTTCAGCTATCGTATTTTTATGTCAGATAAATGAAATATGCAACAAACAAGTTGCCAGCTGCTTTAATAAACGGTAATATCCTAAATAATATTTTGATTTGGATAAAATTGGATTACGAGCTGAATACCTTTAAAGAAATACTGAAAGTGAATTCTATACAGGTTGAGGTTAAGTAAATTTACACTATTCTCGGAGCTCGGTTTGGGTTTTGGGTTACGTAGGGCACAAATCAAAGGGCGAAGTGCTAAGAACTTTAAAAATAAAACAACCTTCTGTCTTACCTTAGCCTTAATTATTCTCATGCAGGCCGCATTCCTTGCTGGAGCCGGATTCCCACCACCACCTTCCGGCGCGGAGGTCCTCGCCTGGTTTAATAGCACGTGTACATGGCTCACAACCTATGCTTGCATAACCTTTGTCATGTAATATATTGTATGGGACATTATGCTTTTTAATATACTCCTCCACATCGCTTAATTCCCAGTTAAGCAAAGGATTATATTTGTATATACCCCTTTCTTCATCAGTTTCTATCATTTCCAGTTCATCACGGCTTGAGGATTGTGTTGCCCGGATACCAGTGATCCAGCACTTCATTCCTTCCAGGGCCCGGTTGAGAGGCTCAACCTTGCGTATATGGCAGCATTCTTTCCTGTTTTCAATTGATTCGTAGAAACTATACGGACCTTTTTCTGAAAGCAGCTTTTCTACGGAGCTTGCATCAGGAAAATATGTTTTTATGTTCCTTCCATATTTTTCAATGGTCTTGCTGAATACCTTATATGTTTCTTTGAACAGCCGGCCGGTATCAAGTGTTATCACTTCAATCTTAATATTATTTGAAAAGATCATATCGGTGATAACCTGGTCTTCTATACCGAAGCTTGTTGTAAAAACAATCTCGCCGGGATATAGCTCAGCAAGGAGTTGTAATCCATCTACAGGGCTCTTATCATGCAAAACAGACAGTAATTCTTCAGCTTTATTATCCATCATCAGGGTTTCATTAATATTATCCTCCTTATTGACCTCTTCGACTTACGTGTGCCCCTTCGTATGATCACCAGCATACGTCCCCACCTAATACGTTCCCATAATCTTTCATGAAAGAAATATAATAACATTTTTATAAATGCTTCAGCTATTGCTATGCCTGTAGCCTTCTGGGCAGCATACGGGTCCTTGTGAAAGAAAAGGTATGCCAGCCCAAAAGTTGTAGCAGAAGCAATCAATCGCCAGGTTATAGCTTTTACTATACTTTTAATCGGGCGGTCGCGGGTTACCCTTTGTTTGCGCACAGTGGGTGGCGCAGGCACTTTCCCGCGATATCTTTTTTTAGTCTTTGCAGCAGTTTTAGCCTCTACTGTTTCGCTTGATTCCCCGGGCTTTCCCGCTTCTTTTATAATCTCTTCCATTTCGGAATTGATTTAGGATAATTCTAAATGCAAATGAAAAGAATAAGCTTTTATACAGCAATAGGATAAAAAATGGTATTTGAGTAACTATAAATACTTATTAGGTTGAAAAGGTTTAGAATGGGTTGAGAGTGGGTTTAAAAAGGTTTGATCGTTTGACTGCTAAAATGTTTGATATGGGGATACGGTATAAAATCTCCATCATTTATAAACTTCACCTTGTCCGCCGTACGCAGGTATGGATCTGGAGATCCACTTCATCAATCCAGACCTTAGCCTGAATCATTTTGCTGTGAACCTGAGAATTAAATAGCCGGTCAGCCCGGAGATCAATGACCCGGCTATTATTCCTATTTTAGCTGAATTTACCACGGCAGGATTATCAGCAAAAGCGATGTTTGAAATAAATATTGACATTGTAAATCCCACTCCTGCAAGGAAAGTAATACCCGTTAATTGCCAGTTGTTTATTCCCTTCGGCATTACTGTAAGCTTGAATTTCCTGGCCAACCAGGTGAACAATGAAATGCCAATTGACTTTCCTGCAAAAAGGCTTACCATTATTGTCAGTATCAGGTCATAATTAAGATCAGTACCTGTGCTCAGGTTAATACCGGCATTTGCAAAAGCGAAAATTGGTATAATTAGATAGGCCACCCAGTTATGCAGGCTGTGCTCCAGATGCTGCAGTGGGGATTGCACCTTGCTTGTCCAGTCTTCCAGGTCGTCAATATATTCAACCTGCTCTTTCGACAGCACAGGACTTTTGCCATCGCCTGCATCCCTGAACTTATCTGCTATGCTGCACAAATTAACGGCATATGTATTAACATCAATCTTTTTTCTTATTGGTATCGTGAAGGCAAGTAAAACACCAGCCACAGTAGGATGAAAACCGGCTTTAAGGAAAAGGAGCCAGACCACAAACCCTGCGATAAAAAATAAATATTTTGAGTATATACTCCTGGAAGACAGGATAATAAGAATGATAATTATTGCCAATGCGATTATCAGCAAAGCCCATTTTATGCCAGTACTGTAAAATACTGCTATAAGGACAACAGCTCCAATATCATCAACAATTGCAAAAGCGGCCAGGAAAACCTTAAGGCTTACAGGCACTCTTTTCCCAAGTAATTGCAATATGGCAAGTGAAAAGGCAATATCTGTTGCTGCAGGTATACCCCAGCCATGTGATGTTCCGGGATCTTTATTGAGTATGATATAAAGGCTAACAGGTATTATCATGCCTCCAAGTGCAGCAAATATGGGGAATGAGGCTTTCTTTAGGTTATTCAGTTCCCCTATCATCACTTCACGCTTTATCTCCAGGCCTATCAGGAAGAAAAAGATAGCCATCAAACCATCATTTATCCATAATATCAGTGGTTTGGATAACTCAAAATCAGCTGTCTTAATCCCAATTTCATATTGCCAGATGGAATCATATACCGTGGCAAAGCGTGAATTTGCCCATATAAGCGCTATAATAGTTGCCCCGAACAGTAAAACACCACTCAGGCTTTCAACTTTAACGAATTTCTGGAATGGAGTGATCAGGATATTCTCGATCTTCATTCTAAATTGAAATTATAGATAATTTCAAGCAAAAATAGATAATATTTTGTGGCTAATGTCTGATAATTCAGTTATTCCTAAATTCCTCTGCATTGATTTCGGGCAACCATTTAGACAGTTCTTCTATTAATGGTCTCAGTTCGGCGGAATCGGCAATATTATGAAATTCATCAGGGTCATTCTTATGATCATATAATTCTTCATCACCATTATAATAGCGGATATATCTCCATCTTTCCGTCCTCACTGAATGATTATCCTTATGGTAAGTTGTTATTGCCGGTTCATCTCTCTGGGCTCCGGGATCTCTGAGTTGTGGCACCAGGTCGGTTCCCTCAAGTTGTTCAAATTGCTCCCCTCCTGCCAGGCTTACAAGTGTAGGGTATACATCAAGCAAGCTGACGGCTTCAGCTGTGCGGGAGCCTGGTGCTGTTATTCCGGGAGCAATAAATATCAAGGGTACTCTTGTTGATTCTTCCCAAAGGGTAAATTTCTCCCATTGCTCTTTCTCCCCTATATGCATACCATGGTCTGACCAAAGTACAATAATTGTATTATCAGCTCTGCCGCTTTCATCAAGTCCCCTGATAAGTTTACCAAGCATGGCATCAGAGAATGAAATGCAGGCTTCGTAAGCCTGAACGGCAGATTTCCACTGGTCATTCTCAAGTATCCACTTCTGCCACTGCCTTCTCAGCCAGGGGTATGATGCAGATGATACATCATCAAGGTCATTCTCAAGTATTTTAGGCAATTCCCTTTCATCTACCGGGTACATATCAAAGTACTCCCGGGGTACAAACCATGGTATATGAGGTCTGAAAATACCAACAGCAAGAAATAGTGGTTTATCATGTTTTTTCTGCAGTTCAGAAACTGCCCATTCTACAACTTTATAATCAGCCATATTCTCTTCTTTACCCAGGGGCCCCCAGTCAAAGTAATATGGTGGCCTGTTTTCTGTACCTGCCCCTGCAATATTATCCCACGTTACTGTCCCAACATCATTAATTTCATATGACTCAGGCCATATTGAAGGTGGTAGTGACCTTGATTTGGAAGGAAAGTATTCATCCCATATTGTTGAATCATTCTGGTCGATACCGTATGCTGTCTGGATCCACGACAGTGCATGGAATATTTTTCCACCTCCTTTTACTATATATCCCTGTTTCCTGAAAAATTCAGGAATGGTTAAGGCCTTGCCCAGTACCGGTGATTTTCTCCATAGTTGAGTGTTTGCATATACACCTGATGTACTGGGTCGAACACCTGTCATCACACTTGTGCGCGAAGGGCAGCAGGCAGGAGCCGTACAATGTGCATTCTCAAAGATCATCCCCCTGGCAGCCAGTGCATCAAGATTGGGTGTATGCATATCATCCCTGCCTCCCAGCGGGGTAATCCAGTCATTCATATCATCAATGGCAATAAAAAGCACGTCAGGCTGTCTTTTTTTCTCCTGGCATGACAGCATGGATAATATAACTGCCATAAGAAATAATCCGTATTTCTTCATGACTATTATTTACTTGTTGAGCGGGATTCTGAAAATATTGATACTCACGGGATCTATTTCCATGGTTTTTATACCGGATAATCTCACAGGTCCGTTAATTACCACTTTTTCAGGTTTGCCCGGTTCGTTATATGCCATATCATCAGGAGCTGTAATCGACCAGTGTTCAGCTACATAACCTATATCAGCATTTTCAATATCAAAATTCATAACCACCTTTTTCCATGTAGGATTTACTGCTGAAATCACCAGGGTATCAGATGAATCATTGAGAGCGGCAGCAATATCAAGAGGTCGAGCTTCACCATCCACCTTTAAAGGAATAGTCCCGTACCTGGCACGATAAAGCTTAAGCACCTGTCCTGTTGAGGCCATTACTGAATGTGTGGTATTTGTTTTTATACATCCTATAACATTAACGGTCTGTGCATAATTGGCCATATAAATAATATCCGATTGCCGGTAAAATTCGTTCATACCTGCTGCAATTCCCAGTGCATCTCTCATAAAATATCTTGTTCCCAGTTCACCATAAATATGTGGACCATACCAGTAATTATACTCATCAAGGCATATCCTGATATCTTTATCAGCCAGTCCCGGTATTTCTTCCCTGTACCTTCGGTGGGCATCGGCTTTACCTTTTATTGCCCTGGGTATTTGAAGTGCATGTGTCATTAATCCGCCACCATGCCAGTCCTGGCGGTAAAAATGTTCACTTATCAGGTCCATATTATCTGCACAGTTGGCAAGGATCATTTCATCCCATTCTCCTACTTCACCCACTGCCACTAGTTCAATGTCAGGATCGACCGATCTCATTGCTTTCGCAAAACCATTATGCTTATCAACAAATGCCTCGGTTGACATATGTCCCAGCTGCCAGCTGCCATACATCTCATTACCTATTGACCACCATTTAACCTTCCATGGTTCAGGATCACCGTTTTCAGCCCTCAGCCTGCCCATAGGTGTACTTTGATCACCATTGCAATATTCAACCTGCTGGCGGGCCTGTTCCACATTACCAAGTCCTGCATTCACGGCTATATAAGGTTCTGTGCCGAGAAGGCGGCAGAACTGTATGAATTCATGCATTCCGACATCATTATGCTCAACACCTGTCCATGCCGGGTTTTTGCGGGGCGGCCTTTTGTCACGTGGTCCTATACCATCATTCCAGTCGTAGCCGCTTACAAAATTACCTCCCGGCCACCTGTAAACAGGTGAGTTAAGCTCTTTTAAAAGCGCTATAACATCTTTCCTGAAACCATCAATATTGTCAGCTGGCATAAGACTGATGGTGCCTGTATACAGATTCCCCGTTCCTTCAGCACTAATTTCTATTGATGCATTATGAGTAAACACATCCGATGTAAAATTTAGAGGATAATCTTTATAACCGGATTCTAAAGAATCTATTGTAACTGACTCTACATAATCTCCCGAGGACAGGTTAACGGTCACTTTCTCAATACCACTGTCAGCTTTCAACACTATCCTGCCGGTATATCCCATTCCCTCTTTCAGTCCCAGTTCACTCTGAACAAGCGATACATCATCATCCGGCATGATACTGAGAACTGGTGTAATTTCACCAACATAAGAATTTATATTATCTGTTTTAAGAAGTTCACGGTTCCCATGGATTCTCCATGTTGATTCTTCAGTACCCGGTTGATAGTAGAACTTCCTGTCATTGATCATCTCCGCCCAGATACCCCCGTATATGCAGCGGCCCAGGTGTTCGATAAACTGACCATATATATATTTTGAGATTGGTGCCCCGGTATCCTCAATGTTAATGGAAATTGAAGTAGTTAATTTTTCTTCAGATATCAGTTCAAACTTCATATCATCAAACCATGCTCTTCCTGTTGCCCTTCCGTCAAGGCCGAAAACGCAGGATACAATTGCCGCATCGTTATCACCTGTTTCAAATACATATTCCACCTGCGTCCAGTCATTTGTTCCGTTAAAGCCTGTTGTTTCCACAGGCATACCATCTATCCTTATACCTGCCCCCTTTTTTCCGCCTGGGACAAGATTATCGGTTTTTACCCACCCGGTAAACCTGTATTTTGACCAGGGTTTCAGGTTAACCTTGTTGAACCACCTGCCATATGAAGGATTGTCGCTGTATATTGTAAGGCTCTTATTTCCTTCTCTGGCATCAAAATCATAGAAAAGCACTGCTCCTCCCCTTCGGCTTTCAGGGGTCCAGAATAATACCTCGGAAGATACTACATCTTCGGCTGATCCGTTCCTCAGTTCACCCCATTGTGATCCTGTCAGGGGCTGGTTTTCATCGCTACCGCATGAAGCAATGTATAAAGCTCCAAGAATTAAGAAAATCAGTTTTTTCATGTTATTTTGTTTTTAATAAGCTACAGTTATCTGTCATTTGGCAGAACACCGGTTCGCCATGCCCATCTTTCCCATTCATCTCTAAGTTCCTCCACCAGTTGCGGATATTCATCCGAAAGATCATTCAACTCGGTTCTGTCTTTCTCCATATCGTATAATTCCCAGTCGCCATTCCATAAAGCCACCAGTTTCCATTTTCCTTTCCTTATGTACCTGTTCCACTCATGCTCGAAATAATATGCATCCCTGTCCAGAGGGGAATTATTTATTGCTGCATCAATAAGGCTCAGGCCCTCCATTGGTATTATTGCATTGCCATTGTACAATTCAGGATATTCAGCTCCTGTTACATCCACTATGGTTGCCATTATATCTATAATTCCAGTTACCTGGTTTCTCAGGCTATTTTTATCATCCAGGCTATTTGGCCAGTGCATGATAAAAGGTGAAGCCACACCTCCTTCATGGCCATAGTGTTTATACCACCTGAATGGTGTATTGCTCAGGTTGGACCATTCGGTCTCGTAACTTGCGTAAGTACTGTCGGGCCCGGGGATTATTGAAGGATTATTGCCAAATTGAAGTTCGACGCCATCAAAATTAAATTCCGGTGCGTATCTTCTCACCCACTCCGTTTCGGAATTCCATCCTTCTGCACATCCTCCATTATCAGAGAGGAAAAGTATTAGCGTGTTATCCAGTTGCTTTTCTTCACGGAGTGTTTGCACTATTCGTCCGATACCCTGGTCCATAATATCAACCTGGGCAGCATAGGTTGCCATTCTCCTGGCCTGCCATTCTTTTTCCTCAACCGACTTCCATTCGGGCACCCTGCTATCCCTGTCAGATAAGACCAGGTCATAGCCCATAATGCCCAGTTCTTTAAGTCTGTCAAACCTTTTCTGCCTGAGTAAATCCCAGCCCTGCTCATATAGTTTCTGGTATTTTTGTATAACTTCATCAGGAGCATGAAGCGGCCAGTGAGGGGCGGTATAGGCAACATACAGGAAAAATGGTATTTCTTTTCTTTTACGACAGTGCGATTCAATAAATGCACAGGCTGTATCAGATATAGCATCTGTATAATAAAAACCAGAGTTTGCTTCTATTGGTTCATTCATATGAGTTAGAGTTGCCGGGTCATAAAAACTGCCAGCACCTGTAATTGTGCCGAAAAAGTCATCAAATCCTCTCTGCAGAGGCCAGTTACGCTTATCCTCAGGTCGCACGGAGCGTGAAACATGCCATTTACCCGACATATATGTTGAGTAACCCGAAGAGCCCAATACTTCAGCTATTGTAACACAATTCCTGTTTATTTCACCATAATAACCACCATCCCGTACCACTCCATCAACCATATGGCCAAGACCTGCTTGATGTGGATAAAGGCCGGTCAACAGGGCTGCCCTGGTAGGGCAGCATCTTGCATTATTATAAAATTGTATAAAACGTATACCCTCTGATGCCAGCCGGTCAAGATTAGGTGTTTCTATCTCTCCACCATAACATCCTATATCAGAGAAACCCATATCATCGGCCATAATAAGAACGATGTTCGGTTTATCTTCAGATTTGCTGCATGATAAGAGAGTTAAAGCAAATGCAAGTATAATAGACTTAATTACAATATTTCCTGAAAGTCCCATACTTCTCTTCTACTTTTTTATTAGCGGGTCAGCCCAGTTACCCATCAAACCAAATCTACGGCGTGAATTATCGCCTGTGCTCTCAGATGTGAGAACAAGTTTTCTAACACCTGATATATTCACCGAGATATTTAAAGGTTTATGTGATAATTTCATACTATTACTTCTGTAAAGAACTTTCCCATCACCTTCAACAATGAAAACCATGCCTTCACTGTTATCACTAACTCTTGACTTATCATCAACTCCTATTATGGCAGTAAATTCATTAAAGATACCATTTATGTCATATGTTGTTCTGCTACCTGCGAAGGCACCTATACTCTTGGTGAAGCTATTGTCATTCATTTCTGCTGTCCATGTGAATCGTGGTTCACCTTCTGAAGACTTAACATCTGTGAGTTCTACCACATCAGGTATAAGTGATTTAAGCCTTATCTTGATTCCATGTTCCTGTTCATCTCCTTCAGGTCGTTGATTAACCTCACCGTCTTTCCATACTGTTCTCACATCTGCTGTGTATTCCTTTTCAGGATCCAATCCATTTAAAGTAAAATAAGTGGCAGGAGAATAGCCAATGAGTTCATCATCAAGATAAACCTGGTATCCTGAATTAAGGTAGTATTGTGCTCCCCAGCTCAGCTTAACTGCATCAATGCCTACTGCCTCTGCTGACAACCTGCCAGGTTCCCTGGTCATGTACTTATATGAATATGCTGTATCAAAAGATACAGTCCATCTTATTTCAGTCGTCCGGGGTGAGTATATTGTAAGTGTTGACCAACCCTGGTGATTTGTTATCTCGCTCTTTAATCCTGCCGCACCTTTGAGTTGAACATTACTGATTTTATAATATTCACCTCTCGGATATGCAAAATGCAGCTGGTAAGGATCGTCTTTTATCACATTGCTTAAGCCCGAGTATGTTTTATTTCCATTATCATAATCAATATCCTCCAGGTCAATCCAGCCCTGCGTAATATGCCTGTTTGTAGATATCAACTTTATCTCTCCATTATCCGGCATAATTGTAATTACCCTGCAGCTTGTGGGGGGTATTTCAAATGCCAATCCTTTCTCCCACGCTCCAAGATATTCATCATTCCAGAAATCGAATACATGGCATGGGCCATCATGTTCAATGCCGATATCAGAGAATTTCAGTACATGCTGCTGCAATTCTTTTTCTCCAAAATTAAAAAGGCCAACCACATCATATTGCCTGCTCAGGTGATTAATTTTCAGGTCCCACAGGGTTTTTCTCCTATTCGCAGGAAAAAGGTCTACCGGTCTGATATCAACGGCAGGATATACTTTTTTAAGAAGCTCTATTCTTTCATCTGAGAGATCTGTAAGCCTGTCACTGGTCATGAGTGCCTGTCCGGTCAGTCCCTGCAAGGTTGCCCATACCTGTGCTTGCTGCAGGGTAAGTGGTTGACGTAACATCATAACATCCGGATCAGTATACCACACAATATTATGCTGGTAATAATAACTCATGGTAGGCATTAATGCCACATCAAAGCCACTCCATCCCAGGACTACGTCACCACCTGTTCTTGAACCGTTCATTATTCCAATACCTTCAGTAGGAATCCCCCAGCAACCCAGCAGGTATCTTTCTGGCCCTATTGCCTCCCTGATAGTATTCAGGGTTTTACGATACAATTCTTCATTATCCTGCCAGGGTGATCGCATAAACTCATTTACACGTTCATATTCCCTGACAACAATTGGCTGTCCGTCAATCTTATAATAATCATAGCCCCATTTAACCATCATTTCGAACAGATCGAAAAGATATTTGTTGGCAGCTTCAGTGGTCGGATCAATTAACCAGTTTCCCTCCCATGTACTTGATGCTGATGTGCTGTCTGGCCTGAAAATAAAAACATCCGGACTAGCCATTACCACGGAATCGTTTGACTGGCCATGCGGGGCTATCCAGATACCGGGAATTAATCCCTGCTCTCTTATGTACTCAGCCAGTTTTGCCATTCCCGAAGGAAATGCCATATCGATACCGGTCCAGTCGCGTGAGCCGTGCCCTCCATCTGCCCTTTCTTTCTGCCATCCATCGTCAACCTGGACATATGTAGCACCATAATCCAACAGGTTTTCACCTATCCATTTCGCATTAAGCTTAACTTCGTCTTCATTAATATGCTGGTAATAATAATACCATGTGCATAAACCTGAAGGCGGCAGAGGGAATATTTCCTTATTTATCGGGCTGTAGTATTTAAGTCCAAGGCTATCCCTGTACCAGTCCGGGATTATTGTTCCATCATTGAGGGTAATCTCATCTTTCACCGGGTCAAAAGTACCGTCGGCAAGACTTGTTTTAACATCCCCGAGTGCCATCAGGAAAAGTTCATCGTTGTTTTCATCTGAGATCCTTGCCGGCACCGGATGAGGCCAATCTGAGTAAGTATAATCTGGTCCTGCAGCAATTTCTTTTTCCTTACAAGATCCTGTTAACAGAACAAGGATCATAAATATTATGGCTGTTAATGGTTGGTGTTTATATGTCTTCATATTTTCATTTATTTCTGTATTTTTATTTTGTGATTTCCAGGTTTTATTTTTTTTCAAGAGTCAGCAAATGAGTATCGCCCGATATTATAAGGTCGGCATACACCTTATTTCCTGATTCTCTGAGTCTGATTTTTTTACCATCAATTTTCAATTCCCGGTTACCAGGCGAGCTCAGGAAAATACGAGAGATATGCCTGTTACCTGTCCTATTCTCAATTATTGCACTAATATTGTCCTTAACGCTATCATATACAATCTCTGAATCTTTCTTAAAACCGTCCCTTTCGAGTTCAAGTCCAACACGTTCATCTTCAGTTACCACCCAGAACCTGCACCTGAGGCCATCCCTGGGGATTATATGTAATTCTGATCCATTAATACTGAGCAATCCACCGTAAGTTAACCATCCGAACAAAGGATCTTCAGCCAGAATTGTTGATGCTATTCTTACCGCTGAGCCATGCCCGAGGTCCTGTTCTCCATCATAGAACCATGTTCCTCTTTCCACATCTTTTCTTATCCATGCCCTGCCCTTTTTTGCCGACATAAATGCCCAGCCCGTAGCCCCGTCATTTTCTTTCCCCGGGGCCCAGTATCCATAATTGCTTTCCTCTGTCCCCGTGTTCATAAGCGACCAGGCACTGAGATAAGAAGCATATCCAAGCTGAAGCCAATCCCAGGGATTATCTGAGAACCTTAAACCGTAATCAAGTATTGACCATCCTCCCATTCTTGCCATATATGAAAGACAATGCCTGTCGGAGCTGGTTGTGAAGTCCGATCCCAGCAGGAAATATTTTGTTTCAAGCCATCCTCTTACTGCCAGCCCGGCGTAATGTTGCTGCTCCATGAAATCAAGTGCATCCTCTTTACTCACTTCTGGATGCGACCACCATTTCTCAAGTTTGACATCATACCATAGGTTTGAGTCGGGTTTCATATCTGTTGTTGCACCATAACGAGCAAATGCGTAGGATGATTCAAAAGCCGTACGGTCTATAGCATATTCAGACCTGTAAGGATAATCATCGTCATAAATGAAATATTTAACCTTTTTTTCGTATTCGTTACGCAGCCACGATGCTTCATCATTTCTTCCTGCTTCCTCAAGGGCAATAATAAGATCTTCAATTACCAATTCATTATAACAACCCCATTTATAAGTATCGTACCATGGAAGTATCTCGTAAGGATAAATGAAATAAGCTCTTGCCGTTTGCCAAGCCCGTTCCAGGTATCCGTCAGCATCAAGATATTTAACCTTATCCGGGTACATTTTAGCAATCTGGTACATATGATAGTAGAGCATCACGATATGAGGATAATCATATGAGCGCCATACGTTCATCTTATCAAGGTTTGTGTTCTTAACTCCTGCCCTGAGCAGGGGATCACGGTTTACCTTCCAGTTGGGAGTCCCATATATCCCATAGGGATAGGGGGTCTCTTCATCTGTTCTCTGGAGGCCTCCCCAGACAAAATTTTGAAGGTAATATTCTACTGATGCTATCTCTTTATCATCAGGATAATATACGTTTTTAGCTGCCACATATGGGGCTTTGCACAGGGCAGGATCATCACAGGCCAGGACATACCCCCACCAGTAATCAAAGCCATCAGTATTTTCTGGTCCGCGCAGTACACTGTTTTTCATATCGTAAACAGAATACAATCCGTCATACCATTTGCCCGGCATTTTATGCTGCTGGCTGTTCACTATGAAAGATGATCTCTTTTTGAAAAGTGTTTCCAGGTCCTCAGTTGAGAAGAACTCGAGGTGATTGGTAAGGTTATCGCCATAATCGACATAGAGCATGTTCTCGCCCAGCCTGTTGAACTTTATACTGTATATATAATGATCGTCAGCAGTTTTTTCAATAAATTCAATATCTGTTTCTCCGGGGTATTCAGCCCTTATTTGTTTGACACCATCTTCTGAACGTATAGCTATTTTTGCTTCCAGGTCTGCAGGGACACTCATTCCGGGCACCACCCTTATATCCAGCAATCCGTTCCTGTACAGTATTTCACGAAGCTCATCATAGCTGCCAGCCCATTCCATCCTGAAATTATACTCAACCTCAGATCCATCCTCTCCTGCAGGTGCAAGGTCAATATAAGTATGTTCATAACGCCAGTTACCTTCCTGTAGGTTTCCTGCATGTCCTGAATGTATAAACACCTGGTAGTCGTTTTCAGAATCAAAATACTCCAGTTTGGTTCCAGGCATGGCCATTATGATAAAGTAAGGCGGTTTGCCCGATGGTCTGGTAAAATAGATAAAAGAACCATCCCCTGCGATATAGTGATGCTTGGTAAATCCTTTTTCAAATATATCTTCAGGATTACCACCGCGTGGCCTGTTCCAGGGAATTGGGACAGCAAAATCGCCTATCTTCACCGGGAATTCCATTTCGGTTTTCAGCTTCATTTTCCAGTTAATACCCCCATTCTCTGCCCTGAATTCCTGCTCAAGGCTCATGGGCATACCTTCAATGAAGTGTATGTAATTCACAAAATCTTCTCCGCTGGTCATCTCGGTGCTGCCTGTATTATGTGACAGCCAGTCACCTTCGGCAATTCTGTACCTTATCACTGGTCTTCCAAATGCACCTGTGACAGGGCTTACCCGGTATGGATCGTCAGTACACACCAGTGATGATAGTCCACGGCCTGTAAACTCAGCCTGAATGTTCCCTGTCGTCAGGGTAACATTCCTCTGTGATACCGCACCTGTAGCTGAAGTAAACAGTAACACGAATAATAAAAAAGCAGATCGCAACATGTTTATAAGTAGTTAGTTAGTTTTAATCTTCGTCGAGTACTTCTATGATTATGTTTTTTATTTCCCCATTGAATTCACTTCCATTTTTATAAATCCTATTGGTCTTGCCCGGATCGGATCTTAAGATCAGATATCTGAGGTGTATATTAATAAATGTTAATCATACACTTTATATAATGCTAATTTATGACAAAAAAATGAGCAATGAAAAAGAATTTTTTAATGCCTGTAATCTATTATTTCTTTAAATTGCATAGTTAGTTCATATAACAGGAATGATGTTCATATAACCTTATTTCAGGTGTATATAAGCAATAAAACAATAAGATAAGAGAAATAAAACCACAGGTGTTTATATACAGACATTTATGTGCAACCTTTAAATGAAAGTTTTCCATAAAATATAAACCTATGAAAACCAAAATAATGATTGTTATTTTGACTATAGCACTTTTGGTAACTATAAGATTACCCGGACAAGATACCATAGACTATAGAACTGTATTTCCTTCAGGTATTTCAGTTGGATACGGACATGGTCTATATTCCGTGAAGGATGAATATGTTTCAGAAGAGAAATATTCAGGGAATCTACCATATTTAAATGTTGAATGGGTACGATTTCATAATAATAATGGTTACCGTTTAGAGTTTGAGTACCGGAACTCAAACAGTATTAAAAACAACAATATATCTGCTGAAGCAAAGCAGTTCGCTCTTAATCAAGATTTTTTCTATCCAGTTGGAAGTTTTTCGCTTTTTTCCAAAAGTATTTATGTTTTTTTGGGACCTTCTTTACAATATTTCTATTATGATATCAATTACAATTTTGTTCAGCCCGGGACTTTTATAGTTCCTAAATCATTTGGGAATATGGGTTCTTTAGGAATTAATACGGAGTTTATTTATCAGATTAATAGGAAATTAGGCATAGATGGTTTTTTAAGATCAAATTTGATCTCAGTTTCAAATAAATTAATTGACGAAGAGGTACATAATGAATCAAGTCCGGGGTTACTTACAGTTTTTACTGCAACAAAACTTGATTTTGACTTTTCCATATACTATTATTTTATCAATAGAATTTCAATCTGTCTTGGTTATAAATTTGATTTTTCCAGGATTAATAAATGGAACCCGTATATTGCTGCAAGTGATAATGTAATCATTTCTTTAAAATATAAATTTTAATAACGGTGAAAATAAGATTAACCATTGCAATAATTTCTGCATTCATTTTATTCAGCTGCGAAGATATAATTGTTAAACCGGCAGAATCAGATCTTAACGTTGAAGATTTCGAGGCGACCTGGCAAAGAGTAAATGCAGTTTATCCCTATCTTGAATTTAAAAATATTAACTGGGATAGTTTATACTTCGTTTACAAACCTCTTGCAGAACAAGCCAGGGGAGATGAAATTTATACAGTGCTCATTGAGATGCTGGGAGAACTAAAAGACATGCATGTTCATGTAAAAACTGATGGAGGGGGATATTTAAGTACTTATCTGGCGCCAAGATGGAAGAAAGACAAATATGCATACGATCCAATTGTTGTTAGAAAATATTTTGATAAGGAACTGAAAGTCACCGGTAAAGGCAGGATAGAGTATGGAATAATTCCAGGGAATATTGGCTATGTTTACCTGGCTTCCTTTGATGAAGATTACATATTAAACTATTTCTCAGAAGCACTTGAATATGTTAAAAATACGAAATCAATTATTTTAGATATAAGACATAACAATGGCGGATCATACCAGAATCTGGTGGCGGGTGTTAGCAGATTTATTACTTCCCCTCTAAATAAACCTGAATATTATGTGCTGGGCGAGCTAATTCCATTACCACCTTTTGAACCTCAAGGCCAATTCCAATATACTAATCCCGTTGTTGTTTTAATTAATGGGGTATGTTACAGTACAGGTGATATCTTTCCTGAAATAATGAAGCAGATATCAACTGTTACCCTGGTTGGGGATACAACTGCCGGTGGATCATCGGGATCCACTGGTCAAGCCCCTGCCGAGTTTGAACTGCCAAGTGGTAAACGAATTTTTGTCGGTACAACAGATTGGCGTCGTTATGATGGATTACCCTATGAATGGATTGGCGTTCCACCTGATATTCTTATCCAGCAAACAAAAGAAGATATTGAAAATGGTATAGATAAACAATTAGAATACGCAATTGAATTTTTAAAACAATGAAACTAAAAGCTACAGAATCAAATGATAAAATCTACATAGATAATATCCCTCCACTTGAATGGGGAAAAAACACTGATAATAGTTTTATTAGATCTGCTCAACTGACTTTAAATTCACTTGGAGAGAATTACACATATGATTTTTTAATGGGTATTTCAGGAGCAGCTTTCCGATTGCATTTTCATCCGGATTTTTGTCCAAGCTCCGGTGATTCTACAACAGGGTTTGATGTTTCCAGAGTATTGTTTAATTCGCTCGGATATAAATGCGAACTACATACTATTGATGATAATAGCTTTGATGACATTAAAGATTTATATCAGAAAATAATTACACAGATTAACCATGCTATCCCGGTCATTGCTATCAATTTGAAAGCTTGCCCTGAATGGGGAATAATTACGGGCTATTTAAAAAACAAGCCAGGATTGTTATGCCGCACATATTTTGATGATATAATCAGCAAACAAATTGATAACCTTACACATGTTTTAAGTTTAGAAAAGGATAATATTAAATTAATCGAGGAAGAATTGAATAGTTAATTAAACATGACAACATATATAAGAGACAGGTAAGATAGAATTGAATTTAAGGATTGATGAATATAATTTTAATCTCAATAGGAACCCGTGGTGATATGGAACCTTTTGTGTCAATAGGTGATATATTAAAAGAGAAAGGACACAGGGTGATCTGCGCTTTCCCGGAGCAGTACAGAGAAATTGCTGAAGAGTCAAATCTTGCATTTGCTTCCCTGGGATCAAGATTTATTGACCTGCTTGATAGTGATGACGGCAGGGCTGCTATGGGTGGGAGCGGTTCTGGTTTTAGTAAATTTATTGCTTATGTCAGGCTTGCCATGCATCAAACAGAAGTCAATAAAGAACTTGTCAATAAACAATATGAGTTAATTGAAGGGGAAAAGCCTGACAGAGTTGTTTACAACGGGAAGGCTGTATATCCTATGATCTGGGAATTGAAAAACAGAGGTAAGACAATTTTTATTAGCCCTGTGCCTTATATGCACTATGCAAAAGGACATACACATGTTGCCTTTAACAGCAATTTTGGGACTGTTCTTAATAAATTAAGTTTTTCCCTGGCTCATTTTGGAATGGTCACAACCATAATGATAACCAGAAGGTGGCTGAAAATCACTGAAAAGATAAGTAGGAAAGATATACTAACCATTCTCAGGAATAACAAATCAATTTATACAATTTCCCCTTCCCTTTTCTCAAGACCGGGAAACTGGAATGAAAATCTTAAGGTACTAGGATATCACGAGAGAAAAAAAACATTTAACTGGCAACCCGACAAAGCTTTAGCTGATTTTATAGAAAGACACAATAAAATACTGTTTATCACTTTTGGAAGCATGATAAATCCCGAGCCTGAAAAAAAGACTAAAATAATTCTTGACATACTTAAACGAAATAAAATTCCCGCAATCATAAATACTGCTTCTGGTGGACTTATCAAACCTGTTAAATCTGATACTGAGCTAACACATTTTGTATCCCAGATCCCATATGACTGGATTTTTCCAAGAATATACGGCGTCATTCACCACGGTGGTTCAGGAACAACTCACCTGGCACTTAAATACGGTTGTGCAACAATGATTATTCCTCATATTATTGACCAATTTGTATGGAATAAGATTATCTCTGATCTCGGTGCCGGGCCAAAAGGAATTAAAATAGGTAAAATCACCAGAAATAATCTTGAACCGAAAATCCTGGAATTAATTAATAATAATAGCTATAAGAAAAAAGCCAGGCAGATCGAAAACCTAATGAAAAAGGAAGATCTTAAGGAAGAATTATATAATTTCATAGTTAAATAACCGACTGTAATCCCGGGTTTCCGGGTAATGTTAGTTACCAACCAAAAAAAAGAAACATGAAGAAAACACTGATCATTATAATAGTGGTACCCCTGGTAATTCAATCTTTATCATTTACCGGGACTGAAATCAATATAACTAAATTATGGGAAACGGATAGTGTATTCATGACACCCGAATCTGTAGTATATGACAGTATCCGGAATTGTTTATATGTGAGCAACTTCAATGACAAAGGAGGATTCAGAAACAGTGGAGATACAATATATGATGAGTGTATTTCTAAAGTGGATGTTGATGGCAATATCATAGAGTTAAGGTGGGTTGATCATTTAATAGGACCTACCGGTGTCTCTATTTATAATGATACTTTATATGTTATTGAGAGAGGTTATCTGACTAAAATTGATATTGATAATCAATCTGTTGTAGAGAGAATACCGATTAATAACTCAGGGTTTGTAAACGATATTGCCATAGATAAAAAAGGGGATATTTACATCTCTGATATGGGACAGAGCAGTATTCATAGAATCACCAATAAGAAATGTGAGTTATGGCTGACTGATACATTATTGCATAACATAAATGGACTCTATATTGATAATAATCATCTGATAATCGGTAATCAGGGTAATTCGAACCTGATATCTGTTTCAATACCTGATAAGAAAACCAGGGTAATAGCATCAAATATCTCCGTTGGGATTGATGGGATAAAGAAGTTCAAAAAGGATTATATTGTATCCTGGAGATACGAGATGTTTGTGATAAAGGAATCCGGCACTTTTCAGATAATACTGAATACAGAAAGTGAACAGAACTGGATTGCTGATTTCGAATTGATACAGAGTAAAAATATACTGATAGTCCCAACTTTGTTAACAAATAAATTAGTGGCATATATGATCACTGATAAACAATAAACTGAAATGAGGTTAGAAGATTTTGGATACAATGATAAAATTGAAAGATTCAGGATTGAGAAAAATCTCGACAGGTTTGAGATAGGGAGAGTTACCTCAGAACATAAGGAACGGTATATTGTCAGGACAATTAATGGTGAATTTGAAGCCGAGGTAACAGGTAATTTACGTTTTACTGCAAAAAATCGTGAAGATTTTCCAGTTGTTGGTGACTGGGTGGCATTAATAACTTATAATGAAGATATCGCGATAATACATAAAATCCTGCCAAGATTCTCAATAATTAAAAGACAGGCAGTCGGGCAATTTGGAGAGATACAGGTGATTGCAGCAAACATTGATTATGCTTTTATAGTACAGGCTGTTGACAGGGATTTCAATATTAACCGGTTAGAAAGATACCTTACTGTTTGTAATTCATCTAAAATAAGCCCTATAATAGTACTCAGTAAAACTGATTTAGTAAGTAAGGAGAGGATTTCCGGGATTTCAGATAGCATAAAACTAAGGATAAAAAATGTTCCGGTAATTGCTTTAAGTAATGAGACACAGGTTGGATACGATAAAATAAAGATAATACTTGAAAAGGGGAAAACTTACTGTATGCTCGGTTCTTCTGGTGTCGGAAAATCAACACTATTAAACAATCTTTCCGGCAAAATCATAATGCGAACTGGCGAAATAAGTCAGAGTACAAATAAAGGGAGACACATTACCAGTCACAGGGAGTTGATCATTCTGGAAGAAGGGGGAATTCTTATTGACAACCCCGGCATGCGGGAAGTTGGAATTGCAGACACAACAGGAGGCCTGGAAATCACTTTTAACACGATAGCCATTATTTCACAACGTTGTAAATTCAAGGATTGCACTCATACTCATGAGACCCGGTGTGCTGTTATTGAAGCTGTTGAAAAGGGAATAATAGATAAATCTTCATATGAGAATTACCTGAAGATGGAGAGAGAAAAAAAACATTTCAATTCGAGTGTTGCAGAGATACGGAAAAAGGAAAAAGAATTTGGGAAGATCGTAAAGGACTATAAGAAAACCATGAAGAAGAATAATCACTAAAGATAATAGTCTTGCCTTGTCCGCCGTAGTCAGAAACGAATCTGGAACCGAGCTACCCAAGTTCGCGTAAGCAAGTGAGGGTAGTGAGCTCGACGAATCCCTTTGGCACGGAACCCACCTACGCAGAGCTTCGGCGGGCGAAGCTGGAGATCCGCGCCAGCGGGATAATCTGTGCCTTAGCCTCAGGTTCTACTTGAGATCCAGTTAACCAATCCCTTGCTCTGTATTATCTCGTTAAGCTTATCCGGAAGGGGCTCAAAATTTATTGCCCTGTCCCCTACTATCACCTTACCCCGCTCAAAATCAATATCAACCCTGTCGCCTCCCCTGTATGCTTTCACTGCTTCAGGAAGAACGATAACAGGCAGACCCTGGTTTATAGATGACCGGTAGAATATCCTGTTAACCGATTTAACAATAACAGCCTTAATACCTATATGTGCAAGCACCACAGCCGGATGTTCACGAGAGCTGCCGCAACCAAAATTATCTCCTGCAATTATTATATCACCTTTTTCTGCATTTGCACGGAATGATTTATCAAACCCTTCGAATAAATGTGGCAAAATAGATTCGGGATCAGAGCTGAGTATATTATAAGTAAGATTTCCGGCAAACATCTGGTCTGTATTAAGGTTGTTGCAATCGCTGTAGTTCCAAACACCGTTGACCTTTCTGTTTTCATCGTCATCAATATATACGCTGCCGGCCTCTTTCCTGTCGATAATATATTTTTCATTTCCAGCTTTTTCACGCGGATCAGTAATTGTGCCTGCAATAGCTGAGCAGGCGACAGTTGCCGGTGAAGCCAGGTATATCTCTGAATTCTTGTTTCCCATCCGGCCAGGGAAATTCCTGTTGGCAGTAGATATTACGGTATAACCATCAGCAGGTATACCCTGGCCTGTGCCGAGGCAAGGACCACAACTGGGACTGAGAATATTTGCGCCGGCCTGTATAAGCACTGTTACCAGGCCTTCTTCAATAGCCTGGAGGTATATTTCGCGGCTTGCGGGGATTACCAGCAACTGAAAGCCTGATTTAACTTTTTTGCCCCTGAGAATTTCTGCTGCTATACGAATATCTTCAATTCTTCCGTTTGTACATGTACCAATCAATCCCTGCTGAACTTGAGTATCTGCAACTTCGGAAATTCCCCTTATATTGTCGACATTATGTGGTGCAGCAACCAGGGGATAAATTTTATCCAGGTCAATTTCAATTTCCCGCGTATATTCAGCTCCCTCCTCAGCCCATACTTCTTTATATTCTTTATCCTGCAGATATTCTTTGAGAACATTATCAGCAGGGAATACTGCATTCTTTGCTCCCATCTCCGAAGCCAGGTTAGCTATGGTCATTCTGTCAGAAATACTCAATGAGCTAACCCCTTCACCGTGGTATTCAATTGACATATAATTTGCACCTGCTGTTCCTATCATCCCTATGATCCACAATGATAGATCTTTAGCATAGACATTTTTATTCAGTTTGCCATGCAATGTAATTTTTATCGATTCAGGCACCCTGAACCATGTTTCCCCCCGTGTCCATATTCCAGCTGACTCAGTCCTGTCGATTCCTGCAGCCATAGTATTAAAAGCTCCCGCTGTACATGTATGACTATCACTTCCCACGATAATCATCCCCGGGAGGGCATGATATGACATTAACTGATGGCATATACCCCTGCCTGCATCATAGAATTTTTCGATTTTATGTTTTCTGACCATTTCACGTATCTTTTCATACTGTGTGGCAAGTTTTGCATTGGTGGGTGGTGCATTATGATCAAGTACAACAAGCAATTGCCCGGGGTCAAAGATTTTACCTGAACCCATTTTATTAAAAGTTTCGTATATACTGGCTGTATTATCATGGGTAAGAATAATATCAGGCTTTTTGAATACAATTGCTCCTGCAGGAGCATCAAATATTTTTTCTACAAATGTGCGGGGTTTCATATAGAAAGTTTAAGTGTTTAAGTGTTTAATTGTTGAAGTGTTTAAGGGTTTTAGGATTGATAAGTGAATTTACAGGAGGCCTCCGTTTTTATATATTTCCATCTGCACCTGGCTGAAGGGATTTATTTTTATTCTGTCACCTGTTTTCAGGTTAATCATATTGCCTTCTCTGAGATTAATTTCAATTTCATCTCCGTTTTCCAGGTTTAAATCCGTCAGGTTACTATATGTAAGTACCGGGAATGCAGCATTTATTGCATTTCTTTCATAGATAGCCCCGAATGACCCAGCCAGGATAGCCTGGACACCCAGTGAAACAAAACAATCAACAGCCTGTTGTCTTGAGCTACCGGATCCAAAGTTTTTACCTGATATAACAATATCTCCTTTTCCTGCTTTCCTGGCGAAATCTTCATATCCTTCGAGATTATCAAATGTATATGCTCCCATCTCTTTAATATCCGTGATTGCCAGGTACCTGTTATGAAATATCATATCAGTATCAATATTATCCCTGTCTATTATGCAGCATCTGCCTTTAATAATCTCAGGCATATCTGCTTTTTTATATTTTACCTTCTCCTTTTTTTCAATTTTCTCTGTTGTGCTTATTGTTTTAAACACTGCCGGTTTATCCGGGATATCGTTTTCATGTGTAATATATCCTGCCACAGCAGATGCAGCTACTGCGGCTGGTGAAGCAAGATATACACTTCCCTTACCCTGTTTGCCAGGGAAATTCCTGTTACCTGTGCTTATGGTAATTTCACCTGGTCCGTTCTGTCCAACCTGTCCGGCTGCACAACCTGCACAGCCTGCATTTGATACAAGTGCCCCTGCATTTTTGAAGATATCAATTATGCCCTCGTTCAGGCATTTATTCCAGACTTCGTCAGTAGCAGGAACTATTTTCAGGATTACTCCTGGTGCCACTTTCCTTTTCTCCAGTATTTTTGCCGCAGCTCTCATATCTTCGATCCTGCCGTTTGTACAGCTGCCAATAAAAGCTGAATCTATTTTGGTCCCTTTTTCACTATCCAGAACAATCGTATCATGAGGTTTGCCCGGCCTTGAAAGCATAGGCCTGAATGTATTAACATCAATATTGAATATCTTTTCATATTGAGCATTCTTATCTGCATATACTGCTTTAAAATTTTTACCTGTACGTTCTGCACAATAATTGATTACATCCTCATTGGGAGGAAAGAGTATTATTATAGCTCCCATTTCAGTTGCCATTGATGATATTGTTATTCTGTCA
This sequence comes from uncultured Rikenellaceae bacterium, assembly GCA_964577305.1. Lineage (GTDB taxonomy): Bacteria > Bacteroidota > Bacteroidia > Bacteroidales > VadinHA17 > UBA9300. The sequence goes on along the minus strand of CAZNYS010000011.1, from coordinate 38,674 downwards.
CTAATTCCCATCTTATCAACACAATTGCCATAAATTTCAACTGAATATCCCAGTAATGAATTTGCACCAAATTCATTCAGCAGGTTTAAGACAACATCCTTCGCATATACATTACCCGGTAATTTACCATGCAGGTTAAGTCTGACTGATCCCGGCACTTTGAACCATATTTTCCCTTTGTTCCATGCAGCTGCGATATCCTTATCCCCCATACCCTGGCCAAAGGCGCCAACTGCGCCGAGGATATTGGCATGCGAATCGGTCGAAACCGCAGTAGAGCCCGGGTACACATATCCTTCATCAATAAGCAAATGGGTACCTATGCCTGAATTGATATCATAAACTTTTATACCCTGCTTCCTGGCAAATAAGCGACATAAATGCTGATTGACAGCGTATTTCTGGTCTGAGCCTGTAGGATTGCAGTCAAATGTGAACAGGGTTTTTTCTGGATCGTCAATACCCAGATTGTATTCCAGTATATTTTTAACCACATTGGCCCCACCGAAATCGCGTGCCACCCTTGCATCAATAGTAACATCAACAATATCACCCGGTTTTACCACCTTGCTGTCAGAATGGCCGGAGAGTATTTTTTCAATAATTGTCATTCCCATAATAGTATTTTTGCGGTTCTATCTCAACAAATTTAGCATTAAGAATGCAAAGATTATAACCGCTTAAAAAGAAGCTGATTTATTTTTCTTCCATGTATCTGATATTGCTCTTCAGGGCTTTATCAAATATCATATTACTGAATTCTGTAATCTCCTCAAGAGCTTTTGACCGATCTTTTTGCCACAAACTGGTAATCTCAGCATCAACGCCTTCAGCCAGTTTAAAATATTCCTGCTGCAGTTCATTCTTGAATTTTCTCCTCTCCCCTATTCTTGCCTTATAATCTTCATCTACATAGTCAGTAACTTCCATAAATGCCCACCATGCTTTCCCGTTTTCCTTATTATACATATCATCAGGTGGCTGAAAATGCATTTCGTACACCTTATTATCATCTTCATAGTACCTGTAAGACGCTGGAAAGTCATTAATACCATAATATACAGTTATATATGTATGAACACATCCTCTCCTTGGTGCTATCCATAAACGGCATCCTATTTCCACAGGCAGACCACTCCTCAGTTCGGCAACAAATGACAATTGCTGATGACGAGCACAAATATTCATAATCTTATTTTCATGAGGATTATGCAGGGTATAATGTTCTGAATCATCAAGTTGGGTGCCTTCATAATGGTTTCCCAGGATATCTATGAGATCCTCAATAGTAACAGGTTTCGCAGGAATGAAGCACTCAGGCAGTTCATTGCTGATATCATATTTATCAGTTGAAAGTAAATTGACCCCGGTCCACATACGGCCTATGTTTGACATACTTTCTGCAGATCGCGGGCTACCATATACTTGCCTGAAATTGAATTCCCCACTTTCCGGATCATACCATTTCATTCTAATAGCATATTCTTTAAGACCTGGTGATGTCATGAATTTTTCGTGATCCTCAAAATCAATTTCCCTGATTATGTAAAAGTTAGGAAGGTATACAACATGGTTATCAGGTATCCTCATTGCAGCCCAGTGTTTCCCTCTAACAACTGAAAGCATCCATGCTTCCTCTGTATCAGCAATGGTATATGTCCTCCCCGAGGCATTATAACCAACGGCTGATAAAATTTCACCTGCAATTTCTACTCCATGGCGGGCTGATTCGGCTCTTTCAGCCACTATTTTTCTCAAATTATAACCAATGCCGCCATCAATTATTTCTCCATACCTTTCTATCGAAGGGCAAGAATTTGAAGTTATAAGCACCCCATTCTCATTGAGAAAACTGTCGGCAAAATCCTGCCCCGGCATTTCCAGCCATATATGACCAAAGGTGCTTTCTGACTGGTCTATAACAGCCCCATTTTTTAATACTATTTTCTCCCCGGGATTATTATCTGCATACCTCTTATAGAAATTCACAACCTGCATTCCTCCATCATCCTCGTTATGGCCAATAAGTACGTTTCCGGTAGCCGAGGCATTTTTCCCTACTATTATAGTTGAACAGTTAAATTCTCCGGAAATGGACTGTCCGGTAATGAAACCGGCAAAAAGTAAAAATATCAGAACAAAGTTTATTCTCTTCATTTTCCGTCGTATTGATTATTTAAAAAATAAAAGTATGAAATGTTATTCAAATAGAGGATGTTTTAAGGAACATAATAAGACCATAAGCCCACATTATACCAAAGTACTTATAATCAACCAGGGAAAGTGTATATCTAAATATATTTAACATATTATTACATATTTCTGACATTTTTATGGTATTTCTGGATTATTATTGTTTATTTTACAATCGATTTTGAATCATTTCCACAGATTCAAAGTCAGGGTTCAATTGGGTACTTGGTTGTTCGGCCATTTCTTAATAGACCTTACTATAAATCAGATCCAAAGCATTTATATTGCGTGGAGTCATGAATAAAGGCCGAACAACCATTTTTTTTTAACCAGAATTATTTGAAAATTCAATATTTATAATGTATATTTGTGTAGAAGCTCATGCTATTAGCATAAGAGGAGTGAATTAAGGTAATGGTTATGTGAAAGAACAGGATTGTATTGCAGACATTGACTTTCACAATTAGGACCTCCGAGAAAGGAGAGTCTTCCTTATTATCAGACAGTAGATTCCGGGATTATCTTTTAAGAGAACCCGTTCCCGTCTTCCATAACCAGCCTTCGCTCCTCTTTTTTTATTGAAAAAATCCTGATTCACAGTCTTAAAAAAATCTAGTTATCTTAGCAAAAAATTCTTGCCCTTATGAAAACTCATATAAGGCGAAGAGAAAATAATGAAAAACTGATTATAGTTTTTAGTGGCTGGGGGATAGATCAGAATGCTTTTATTCCCCTGTGCACCGAGTCACATGATTTTATTCTATATTATAATTATTCAGCTAATGAACCCCTGGTCCTGCCCGACCGTAAAACATACAAGCAGGTAGTTCTTATTGGTTGGTCGCTGGGTGTATGGGCTGCAGAATATATGTCTGAATCAATGAATCTGAATCCCAACCTTACAATTGCCGTTAACGGGACACCTGTACCGGCAGATGACAAATACGGAATACCACTTAATATCTTTGAGGGTACCCTTAATAATATGAATGAATCGGGGATTGATAAGTTTAATATACGGTTATTCGGGAGTAAGGCTGTTCTGGAAAATAATACAGATAAATTATCAAAGAGAAATATTGACTCTTATGGTGCTGAACTCAGGTGGTTATATAACAGGATAATGGAGAATCCTGACAAGAAATACAGATGGGATATAGCAGTATCGAGTATTAACGACAGGGTTTTCCCTCCAAGCAACCAGATTAACTACTGGAGCAACAGGAAAGACACCAGGCACTTCACCATTGACCAGCCCCATTATCCTTTTTATTACTGGGGTAGTTTTGATAATATGATAAAAGACCTGCTGGACAAAAGCGGACTAAATTTCGCTTATAAGTAGATTCATATCGCTCTCCTTCAGCTTCTTACCAAATTCACTAATAATACTGTTGAATTTTCTGTATTCATTTGTTTGCTTTACCGGTATATCTTCACCTCCCGCTTTATCTATTCTGGAAAGAACATGCTCCATGGTCATCCTGCGGGTATCCATGGCGGGCTGGTAAAGTCTTTCCCTTGGCTTTTCAATATTGATCTCGGTTATAAGGCCGGCTGCATTAAGGTTATACAATATTTCCCTTGCGAGTCTTACCGGTATCTGAATACTCTTTGAAATCTCTGATGCACTTACCGGGTTATCACCGGCAATAAACCTTTTCACTATTATATTCAATATAAGGAGTGTGAGTATCCTTTTCTGGTATGAATTTATATTCAGTGATTCGTATTCAAACTCGTACCTGTTAACATTCTGGTTTGCAAACGATATCTCTGCTCCCATCAGTACTACTAACCAGCTTATCTGCATCCACACTATAAACAGGGGAAATGCGGCAAAGCTGCCGTATACTGCGGAATACCTTGACACTCCAATCTGTGAGTTAATGTAGAGCATCTGTACAAGCTGGAAGATTGTACCTGCAATAACACCGGCAACAAAAGCTGATTTGAATTTAACCCTTGTATTTGGCATTATCATATACAGCATCGTTAAAACAAGCCACATAATTACATAGGGAATAAATTTCAGTAAAAAGACCAGTGCTGGTTTTATGGTGCTCAATATCAGGGCCTGGTCAGATATATTGCTCATCTTTGTATTAAGGTAAACCGTGACACTTCCAGATAAGACAATGAATATGGGGGCCACCACCATAATAGAAAGATAATCAGCGAATTTTCGTACCCATGGTCTTGATCTTTTTATCTGCCAGATATGGTTGAATGATTTCTCAATATGATTAAGAACCTGCATAACCGACCATAACAGAATAACAAGTCCTATACCTGCAATAAAACCACCACTGCTAGTTTGCAGGAAATTCTCAGTGGTCGCCAGTATCCAGTTCATCACTTCTTCATGACCTTCCAGTGCATTACGTATCTCTATCTCCAGTCTCTCTTTGAAACCAAAGCTCTGAGCGATGCCAAATGCTATTGCTGCAACGGGGATAATCGACAACAAGGTATTAAAAGTTAATGCAGAAGCCCTTAGCTGTACTTTATCTTCCCTGAAACCTTTAAATGCAAGTACCAGTATCCGTATTTCCCTTAGGAGAAACGTCTTTCGTTTTGGCAGCTCACCCAGTGGAATACGCCAGATATCTTCCGTAATATATTTTATTTTACGACTGATCCATTCACTTATCTTTTTCATTGATCCCTTATTAGTGTACATCCAACAAAGATACTAATTGGGATAATAATTGCCTTTATGCTAAATTTATTTATTTTCGAAGAAAAGCAGGGTATTATGGAAACCACTAACATAACAGGTCCTCAATTAATAATTGACAAGGGGAAATGCATTGCCAATATTGAATATATGTTGCGGAAGGCAAAGGATAACAATTTAATATTCAGGCCTCATTTCAAAACTCACCAATCAATTGCCATCGGGCGATGGTTCAAAAAATATGGGGTGGACAGGATCACTGTATCATCCATTAAGATGGCATATTACTTCGCAAATGATGGGTGGGAAGATATCCTGGTTGGTATAGCATATAATCCCAGGGAATATGCTTTATATGAAAAATTATCTGGCAAATGCAGGCTGCAGGCTACGGTAAGCTGCCCCGGTACATGCCGTATCCTTGCCAGTCAGTGCCGGTTCCCCCTTGAAGTAATGATAAAAATTGACACAGGTTATAACAGGACAGGTATCAGGTGGAATGATATTGAAAGCCTGAAAGAAAGCATCGAACACCTCAGTACCAACAGCATGATAAAAATCCGGGGGTTAATGACCCACGATGGCAGCACCTATGGTTTAAACAGCAGGGAGAAAATACTGGAGTATTATGAAACATCTGTTCACAGGATAAACACCAGCTGCCAAAATTCAGGCATTAATGATCTTATAATATCTGTTGGTGATACCCCATCAGCTTCAGTGGTGGAAAATTTCAACGGAATAGATGAACTGAGACCCGGAAATTTTATTTTTTATGACCTCATGCAGTATATAAACGGTTCATGCCGGTTTGATAATATAGCTGTCGCCCTTTTATGTCCCGTAATAGATATAAGACCTGATTCCAGGACTATTGTTGTACATGGAGGTGCAGTTCACTTTTCAAAAGATAATATTGTCATAAACAACAGACATGTTTATGGTATGGTAGTCGGGCTGGATAATACGGGTTGGTACCAACCTGAAGATGATATATATATATCCTCTCTTTCACAGGAGCATGGTATAATTGATTGTTCAAAGAACAAGCTTATTAAGAAAGTACTACCCGGAGACCTACTTGCAGTCATACCAGTACATTCTTGTCTTACAGCCGATTGCATGGGAAGCTATATGCTTACAAGTGGCGAGAATATTGACCACATGCGACAGGTATCTCAGGATTCAGAATATTCTATATTATAACGATGGTAACAAAAGAGGCCTAGTTTATAAATCTTAAATATTCTCAACGAACATTTTGTTGACCGCAGCATTATCTCTATTCTTCTTTGTCTTTTCCTGTAGATATAAGAAAGGAGTCTTGTAATACCCAGTAACCTGAGCCTGCGATAGTTTCTTAGAAGTTTGACGATACTGGCAAAGGTTCTTTTATCAGTCACTTTATCATAGAGGATATTGAGATTACTGATGCTGTCTCTTGTTTTAAGAACATAATCACGGTTCGATTCCAGACCATCATGTATCAGGCTATTATCAGTATGTTCCAGATTAATTCCTGCCTTTTTAAGCTGGTAAGCAAACAGTGTATCCTCGTGGCCATATTTCTTCAGTTCTTCGTTAAACTTGAATTTATTCAATATTTGACGTTCAATAAGAAAGTTAAATCCAGAAAAGGAAGAATATGGACGTTTCCTTCTTTTTTTCAGTGATTTTTTTTCGTTATAGTACCCATAATGCCATCTCAGGTACTTATCGGGATTATCCGGAGGTGTTTTATGATAATCTGTTCCACCACAAACAACCGGTGCTGTTTTATAATTTTCCAGCCACCGAGTAAGGTAATCTTTCGGATTGCCCTGGATAAGTGCATCAGCATCAATAAAAAGCAGGTAATCGCCACTGGCCTTGTCTGCCAACATATTCCGTATGGTTGCCCTTCCAACGTTATCCTCACTCACAAGCAAACTCACTTTATCCAGTTTACTTAATGCTTTATACATGCTAATGTAATCATCTGAACAACCGTCGGCACCTATGATTATCTCATCATACTCTTCAATATCCTTCACTGCCTGCTGAAGTCCGGTTACCAGTGATGCAATATCATAATTATATACCGGGATTAAAATTGAAATCATACCCTCCTTAATTGAACCTCTAATATAGAAAATAATGCTGTATGAAACCAGTAAAATTTGGAAAGGTATTTGTAACAATTACTTTTGTTCTGTTTATTCAGAAAAAATGAAGAAAATGTTAAGAGGAATAATAGCGTTTTTTGCACTAATCCTTGCAGTTGGTTCAACAGCACAGGATCAGGGTGGCTGCAGTATATCACTTAACTTCAAAGGCCATAGGAATAGCTTTGTGAGCCTTGCCTACCACCTGGACGACAAGCAATATATAAAGGATACTATACATACCGATGCCAATGGACATGCCTTGTATCGGGAGGAAGAAGCTCTTGAAAAGGGTCTTTACATGATCGTCTTTCCCGATAACAATCTTTTTGAGCTTATAATATCTGATGACCAGGAATTTGGTATTAGCTGTAACAGTAATGATATAATAAACACTCTTAAGTTCAGCGATTCCGAAGAAAACAGTGCTTTCCTTGCGTACAGGAAAAAATGGATGCATTTCCAGTCTGAAGCCACCAGCTACAGGCAACAACTTGCTAATGTTTCCAATAAGGATTCAATAAATATGCTCCAGGAAGAATTTAAGAATATGGAGCAGGAGATACTAGGATATATTGAAAGCACAGCTGATAAATACAGGGGCAGCCTGTTGTCAGCCATGCTATACTCGATGTTACCGGTTGAAGTGCCTGACTTTGATATCCCTGATAATGTATCAAACAGGGATTCAATGCGGTGGGTAATGGGTTACAACTATAATAAAAATCATTTCTTTGATAAAGTCAGCCTTGATGATCCCAGGCTTATCCGCACTCCTGTTCTCCACAACAAGCTTAAAACATTTTTCACCAATATAATTATCCAGGCCCCTGATTCTGTGATTTCAGAGATAAGGAAAATTGTAAGTATGACCGAAAGTAATCCGGAGACTTTCCAATATGCTTTAGTTTTTCTTTTCAACCATTTCCGCGATAGCCAGATAATGGGTCATGACGCTATTGTAGTGATGCTCGCCGACGAGTATTACTTAAACGGCAGGGCTGACTGGGTAGACGATAAGTTTCAGGATAATCTGAAAAAAGATGTGGCAAATATACGCCCAAGCCTCATAGGCAAGAAAGCAGTAGATATTACTATGGAAACTTATTCAGGGCTCTGGAAGTCACTTTATGACATTAATTCAGAATTTACAATCCTGTATTTCTGGGAACCGAACTGCGGGCATTGCAAAACTGTAACGCCCAAATTAAGGGACTTTTACACAAAATACAAGGATAAAAGTATAGAAGTCTTTGCCATTTGCACGCAGAATAACAAGGAAGAGTGGGAGAAATATATTGCTGAAAACAATCTGGAATGGATAAATGGTTGGGATCCTATGAGGACCACTGGCTATGATTTTTATTATAATGTCAGGGCTACTCCTCTTCTTTACATTCTAAATGAGGATAAAGAAATTATTGCCAAGAAATTACCGGTCGACAACCTGGAAGATTTCATAGATAGTTACAGGCGTTTGAATCGTTAGGCAAGATTATCCTTTCAGTACTTCTTTCATATAAAGAATAAGGTTATAGATATCAGCAAACTGTTTTTTCACTACTGAACTCTCATATACCCATGTATATTTACCCTCATCCGATAAAATTGTAACAGATGGGCTTCCCTCACCGGGTTTTGCTTTGATGCCCAGCCTGTTCAAAGCTCTCTCAGTCCAGTACAGGACCAGGCCTTTACCTTCAAGTTTTATTGTCATCCTGGTACGCACTGGATATTTAAAAACACCTTCACCGGGTACAAAGCTAAGGTCTGAATCAGGAAAAAGATGATTGAATGTTCCTGACAGTGCAAGATCTTCGGGAGAATCCTGCACAATGCCATCCCTGGTTGCCAGCCACACTTTATCAGCCTCACGTATTGCAATATGGATATCATGAGAAGAGAAAATAACTGATTTATTACTTTCTACAGACAATTTTCTGAGCAATGAGACCAGTTCATATCTGTTGGGAAGATCAAGGAAAGCAGTTGGCTCATCCAGCACAATAAGCTCTGTGTCCTGGGCCAGTGCCCTGGCTATCATTGCTCTCTGTATTTCACCGTCCGATAATTCCCCTATATTACTACCGGAGTATTTCGCCAGTCCCACTGCGTTAATAGATCTCTCAACAATGAACCTGTCAGACTTAGTCAGCCGACCCAGCCAGTTTGTATGGGGAAAACGGCCCAATGAAACAATCTCAAAAACCGACATATTATATACATTTATACCACCTGTGAAGACAAAGCTTATTTTCCTGGCAAGCTCTGAGTTTAAATAGTGTTCAAGTTTTTGGTTTGAAAGCTTTATTTCTCCATTTATCCTTGGATGTAACCGGGCTATTGTTCGCAATAATGTGCTTTTACCTATTCCATTAGGTCCGAGTAAAGCAACCATCTCACCCTTCCTTACAGATAAATTTAAGGGTGGCAATAATACTTTTTCATTCCTTGTGCCGGCATTATAACCTATACAGAGTAACTCTAAATTTAATATGTCATCATTAAAAGCCATTATGAAAGCCTGATAAATTTATTTCTCCGTATGATTATCCATATAAGCACCGGTATACCAATTAACGCAGTCACCGAGTTAACCGGCAGTATTTTGCCGCTCCCCGGAAGCTGGCTGATAATATCGCTTGTCAGCAGGGCGATGCTCCCAACCAATATGGTGCCAGGTATGAGGTAGTTATGCGACGAGGTGGCAAAAACCAGGCGGCAGATATGGGGAACAGCTATTCCTATAAATGCAAGAGGCCCACAGAAAGCTGTTACGCTGCCAGCCAATATGCTTGTGCTTAAAAAGATCAGTATCCTAGCCGTTCGAAGTCTGAGCCCTAAACTCCTTGCATGTTCCTCGCCCAGCAGTAGTGCATTGAGCATCTTGGTAGTATTTATACTCAGGAATAATCCTGCAATAACACATATAATCAATATATTCAACTGCTGCCATGACAGGTTTCCCAGGCTACCCATGGTCCATATAACGAATGATTTCAACATAGATTCATCACTGAAATACTGCATAATGCTGACAATGGCAGAGACTGCACTTGCAAACATAATTCCCAGGATTAGCACTGTCATAATATCTCTTACCCTGACTGACACTATCATTATCAGCACCAGTACCAGCCCTGATCCGAGCCAGGCTGCTCCAACGATTGCCCAGCTATTGAACACCATTGAAATATTAACAGAAATAACAGATGACAATCCAAGTATCAGGATGGCAACACCAAGACTTGCTCCTGAACTGATACCAAGAACATACGGCCCGGCCAGAGGATTACGGAAGACTGTCTGCATCTGCAGTCCGCTCACCGATAGTGCCATGCCCGCGATCAAGGCCGTGAGAGCCCTGGGTAGCCTGAAATCATACAATATATTTATGATATCCCTGTCCCCTTTCCCTGATAAAACCCTTGCCAAATCACCCAGGCTTATAATAACAGATCCTGTTAACAGATCAACAACGAATAATGTAATTAATACTATACCAAGCATTATAAAAATATATGAGCGTGGAATTGTCACCTCTCTATTCTGCTTATTGTTACTATTATTCATTATCATCCGTGCTATCTGATTCGTCTTTCAATTCAGTATAATATATAAGTTCATGCCCCGGGAAGACATCAGGGTTAAGTATACTGGCAATATCTTTTAACAAAAGATGTGGATTAACAATACCCGATTCCCAGTAGTCGTTACCTCCATATTTATTTAACCTCCTGTTGTTATTAAACACTGAGCCTTCGGATGCAACCGGTAAATCAGCCAGCCTTGGATCGACCATTCGAATATCATTAATTGATCGGGCAACACCTGCATTAAGCCATACATCTGCATCCATGGCTTTCTGACAGACTGCCTCAAGGCTCATGGGGATGGAAACATCCGATTTTGATTCAGCCCATAAATATTTGCCGCCTGCATCTTCTATTAATCTGGAAATGTATGAATTACCTGGTGAAACGAACCATTTATCCTTGAAAGGTAATCCTAACAACACATCAGGCTTTGACTTACCTTCATTATCTATCTTTTTCACTATACCTTTATATTCATTGCTGACGGAGCGGAATATTCTTTCAGCCATATCCTGCTTATCAAGTAACTCGCCAAATACCTTTATCCATTCAGTCCTGGCCAGGGGGTGATTCTCAAGGTAGTCGGCAATATACAAAACAGGGATACCCATATCTGCAAGCCTGCTGAAGGCTGGAACTGATTCACTACCAACACCGTACACTATAACTATATCAGGATCAATACTGTATATCAACTCTGTATTATAACCGTTCTCGTATCCTATATCATATACCATACCTTTATCTATCCTGCTTCTGAGTTTTTCATTATAAACAAAGCCGGTACCCGAGACTCCCTTTACCAGTTCTATTCCGTGAAGAGCATCCAGCATAGCAATATGAGTTGTAGATGTACACACTATTGATTTAACCGGTCTAATAATAATTTTTGATCTTTCTGCACCGGCAGGTATTTGTGAAATATCGTCTGAAATATAATAGTCAATATGCCGGTCATTCGCACCCTGCCACGGATCTATCACTGTTAGTTTACTGTACCCGTTAAATTTTTTAATAATAAAACGATCTGAATATTCATTATTTGTACCATCCCCAGTTGTGGTCTTATCGGGAGGCCCTGTTTTACAACAGGATAACAGTATTATTACACCCAATATTACAGTCTTTGCATACCTCATATACTATTTTCTGATCAGTTTGTAAACAGCATAACTATAATCATTCTCAAGTGTTAGGTAATATATACCTGGATGGAGTGTTGACACATCGAGCTCAAAAACAGATCCCGAACCATTGTTTTGAAAATATCCTTCAATGGCTGTTATTCCTGAATAATCAATTACTGAATACCTGATCTCACCAAGATTTTTATCCAGCATTTTTATCTTCAGTATTTGAGAAACCGGATTGGGATATATATATCCCATTTCTTTATTTTCGGGAACGATATCAATATTAGTATATAAAGTACTATCAGCAGTAATTACCTTAACGCATAAATTCAACGCATCAGGCTGGTATGGATGATCATAAAACGGATACCAGTTTATCAGGTCTTTGAAATATGCTGTGTTCTCAGAAATACTTACAGGTGCCCCGTGAAAAACAGCGAATTGTTGCTGTTCATCCTGAGCCTGCTCCCTGTACCACAGGTGCCAGGTAACAAAAAATACCTCGGGCAGCGGTATAGAAGTAAAAAAGTCGAAGTGTAAATCAGAGGAATCCAGGGCTTCCCTGATAAATATTGAACGGCGGGCTATAACCGATTCTGGCTTTGTAATTCCGGACATAATAAATATTGTAATACTGTCATTATTCTGAATGAGTCTGCGGTCGCCTATTTCCATTATCACCTCTGTAATCTCCTTCCCTGCATCTACAGTAAATTTCTCTGCATACATTATTATACTGTCACTGTTAAATCCGGTTGTATACCCTGTACCGGGGAGTTCATATTCAGTAAGGTCCCGCTCATCTCCGGCACAATTACACAGGGTATCAAATTCTGACTTAATCTCCCCGTATGGGTCTCGACCATCAAGTACCTGTAAGCCGGACCTTGCAGGATCGAGCCATGGTTTCAGGCTTTTATGAATATCAGGACTGATGTCATAAGCTACATCCAGACGTGCAAAATAGTCATTCACACTGTTCCCACATACTGCTTCACCTCCTGTAAGAAAACCAACCACCCTGTGGTTCTGATCGAATAATGGGGATCCTGATGAACCTCCTTCGGTAGTTCCTTCATCCCATTGCAGCACTTTCCAGAACCCGTTCTGGTACAAGTCCTGAAATGTAGCAATAACAGGAGAGTCATTGTCGGTACTGATTTTTTTAACATCTCCTGAAGGATGGTGAATAGTAACGGTGCTGGCCGGTATTACGCCTCTGACATCCCAGCCTGCCAGATATGGCTTGTATGTGATAGGAGGAAAATCATCAAGCCTGACTATTGTAAAGTCAGTGCTTGTATCCTCGGCCATCATCTCGGCTCCTGACAGGCTGTAATCTGTTAACCCATCCGGGCCATCGCAATATGGACTTTCATACCTGAATACATAGATTGAATTTATTGCATTCTCCGGAGTTCTTATTACGTGATTAGCCGTTACAACAAAAGCCAGATTTTCACCTCTTGTATTATTTACCAGGAAACCGCTACCCAGCTCCGTTCCACCTGCAATTATTCTTACCACTGAATTTTTCTCTACCTGCCATTCATCACCTGACTCACAGATGATATCAACATTACAGGGCTGGGAATTACCGTAATATATATCCTTTGACTGATCCTGACCCATTATTCCTATATAATCATATGCTACCTGCCCTATCTCCAGACGATTGTTCCCGTAAGGAGCTTTCATATGATATTCAACAATGATTTCTTCACCTGCAACAGGAATGATTGCCAGCCCACCTGCCAGTTTATTGTTACGCCATGTAAAAGGACCTCTAAGTGATTGCATCATGTTATCATAAACAAAAACTTTTTCATCTTTCAGCAGCCTGTAATCACTGAATATGATATTAAGAGATTTTGCACCTTTAGATCTGATCCTGAGATACCAAACCCTCTCCCCTGCTTCATTTTTGATCACCTTTCCTGAGTTTTCAGGAGTATAATTGACAGCACGTTTAACAGCAAATGTTGTATTTCCCGGGATTTCGTAGAATGCGATACGCATACTGTCGATTACATTATTGTCAAAGTATATTTCCTTCAGTATGGCATTGGAAAAGACTATTTTATCTTTATCTGGCCATCCGGGGCTATATACTATCTGGGAGAATCCATTAAATGATAAGGCTAGTAACATGTTAAATATCAAACACTTGGTAATAAACCAGCACTGGCCTGAAATATTGTGTGATATGGGGAAATAAGTATTCATAATAAAACCCGGTACCTGCCAATATGCAGGGTTATTCATTACTCATTGTAAAAACCAGTAATCCGCCGGCCATAAGTTCTTCATGGCTTATGTAGTTACGGTTAATGACTTCACCGTTTAATGAAACACTGCTAACGTATAGATTTGCAGGACTATTGTTTACAGCTCTTATAATAAATACCTTATTTTCCGGAAGGCTTATAACAGCTTCATCGAGCAGGGGGCTGCCAAACACGTATTTTCCGTCAGCAGGGTTGAAAGGATATAATCCCAAAGCTGAAAATACATACCAGGCTGACATCTCTCCGCAGTCCTCGTTACCGCATAAACCATCTTTTCCGGTATGGTACATCTCGGTCATAATTCTTCGCACAATTTCCCCTGTCCTGTGAGGTTTACCTGCCATACTGAACATATAAGCGGTATGATGTCCGGGTTCATTACCATGTGCATACGCTCCTATCAGGCCTGAAATATCCGAGGATGCATTTTCTCCTGTTACCCCTTCTTCCTGAAGGAACAGGGAATCCAGTTTCTGAAGAAGCAGGGATTTGCCACCCATCAATTCTGCCAGGCCGTTTACATCATGAGGCACAAACCATGTGTATTGCCATGCATTCCCCTCTGTATATTCATCCTGGCGATGGCTGGAATATAAGGGGTCAAATGGGATTTTCCATCTGCCGTCTGATAATTTTCCCCGTATAAAGCCTGTTTCAGCATCAAACAGGTTTTTGTAATAAGCTGACCGTTTTATATATTGATCATATTCCTCTTCTTTACCGAGAATCATGGCCATCTGTGCTATACACCAGTCGTCATAACAATATTCAAGTGTTTTTGATACAGATTCATTTTCCAGGTCAGCCGGTATATATCCGTATTCCCTGAAATGATCAAGGCCCTCAAAATCAAGCAATGATGAATGTTTCGCAGCTTCAAAGGCAAGTTCATAATCAAAACCTTCTATCCCTTTTGTTATAGCATCAGCAATTACCGGCACTGAATGATATCCTATCATTGTATTCGTCTCATTAGCCATGAGCGACCAGACCGGGAGTTTCCCCTGCTCAAGGTAAATATTCAGCATAGCATTTATCATATCAGCTACCCTCCCAGGCTGCACCACGGTAAATAAAGGATGAGCTGCCCTGAAGGTATCCCATAATGAGAAAACTGTATAGTTGGTAAATTTATCAGATTGGTGAATTTTACCATCTGCTCCCCTGTAGCGACCGTCAAGGTCTGAATAGATATATGGAGCAATCATGCTATGATACATGGCTGTATAAAACACTTTAAGCACTTCAGGATCGCTTACAGAAGCATTAATAACCGATAATTCCTTATTCCATTCAGACGATGCTGATTTTCTGACCCGGTTAAAATCCCATCCGGGAATTTCTGTTTGCAGGTTTTTTTCAGCTCCTTCTTCATCCACTGCTGAAAGACCTGTCTTGACCAGGATCTCATCTCCTTTCTGAACATTGAATGACAGTATCATACCTGCCTTTTCGCCTTCGACTGTTAGATTGTCACTGAATTTTCCTTCTTTAATCCCTTTAACCATTACAGGTTCCTCGGAAAACATGGTAGCGAAATACTGGTACTGCCGGGATGCCCAGCCTGTTGATATCCTTTTACCCTTCAGCATATCCCCGTCAAATACGACAGAGCATTCAACAGGTCTATCCCAGTTTATAGCAAAGCCCAGGTCAAGAAGTATATTCATTATACCGTCACGTTCAGCAATATATTTCTGGAAACCTGCTCTTTTAGTAGCTGTAAGACAAACAGTTACTCCATTATCCAGCTTTACAGAATAATATCCTGGTTCTGCTTCTTCGTTATCATGACTGAATGAAGACCTGTTTTCTTGAGCAATGGATGATCTTTCATCGCTGTATCCTTCTTTGAATTCGTTCATTGATGGCAGGAATACAATATCGGTCAGATCACCTATACCCGTTCCTGAAAGATGGGTATGTCCAAATCCGGCAATTACGGTATCAGAATAATGATAACCTGAACACCAGTCCCATCCATTGGTCCCATTATCAGGGCTCAGCTGAACCATTCCGAAAGGCACTGTTGCCCCCGGGAATACATGGCCGTGATATGCTGTACCTATAAATGGATCAACATAGTTAACCGGTTCAAAACCTTGTTTATTATTACAGGAACCGATAATCATTAAGAGAATCAGTAAAATAATGATATTGAGCTTCTTCATATTATTTACTGTTTAAAATACTTTTCAGAATTTGTTCTCCTATACCTATACGATAGCCTTCAGACTTATAATAAATATTGCCGTGATTATCAGTATACAAAACGAACGGCATTTGAATTTCAGTGGGTGATCTTCCATAAACAGATTTGAGTATACTCAGATCCTCATCAAAACCAAACAATGATTTTCCCGGTAATCCTTTGACCAGTTCAGGCTTATATGAAGCGCTTTTTAAGAAAGGGGCGGACAGAAAAATAAGCTGGCAACCCAGCTCATCAAATTCTTTCCTAACAAGGGGTATATCGTTAAGTATATGTTTACTTGGTTCCTTATCATTATCTATCCATATAATTATTAGTCCAGTGTCTGCGTAAGCTGCCAGGTTTCTTTTGATACTATCATGTTCAAAAGCCTGGTCAAGGTCAATTTTTCCCATTACCAGGGCAGGTTTTATCTGCTTTCTCAATTCTATTTTAACTGTTTTCCTTTCTCCTGCTTCGAGATCAAAAAATCTAACAGAACTCAGGACAGTTAATTCATCTGTTCTGTTTCCAGTAACAAGCATATATTTTCCTTCCGGCAGGGACAAATAACCATCAAATGAAGTTATTTTCCTGTTATAATCGTAATCCAGTGTAATATATCTGCCTTTTTCAAATCTTGCCAGGATGAAATGAATATAATACTCAGGTACCGGAATGCCTCCCTCATAAGAAAAAGCAAGATAAGCATCCTCCCTTCCTTCATATTTATTATCATCAAAATGCACATCATTCCACATACCTTTATGGTAAAATTGAGGTATCCTGGTTCCTTGCTCAATCCTCGCCGGAATGCCATAAGATCTGCAGCATGCAATGAACAGTATATTACGGGAGAGCACATCGGCATAACAGGTCTCAAGCACTCCAGCCGGGCATACGGGTACATTATAATAATTTGCCTCACTGGTCAGTTTTATATTAGCAACTATCCAGTCAGCAAGCATATAAGGATTCCGTATGAATGCATCAGCTGTCTCACTTTCAAAATAGCCACGAATATATGATCTCCATGGTTTTATTATTTCAAATGATATACGTGGATTCAGAACATATTCTGCAAATATTTCTTCAGGATAGTCATCTGAGATTAAATAGCCTGTTACATTAAGCAGATGATCTTCAAGAACAGATGCCCTGGTATCTCTCAGGTCCTTATCAGAAATAACTTCAAGCAGTTCCATGAGGATATCACTGTATTCCTTTGGTGTTGACCTGATCATCCGGGATATCTCTTTATAATTACCCATGCTTCTGTGTATTATATCCTTTACCTGCATGGTATCAAGTCCCATTGCAACAGCAAGCTCCACTGCCTGTTTATCATCCATCCATGTATCAATATAAGCATGACGTATACTGTCTTCCTTTCTCAGTCTTTCCTTATTTATAATTTTCAACTGCTCTGAAAGTGTATCAGGATAAGGTGTGTGCTTTAAAGGTGCCTGCATATCAAATTCATAATAATCTTTTATATCAGCATGTGTTCCAAGTGTTATTATCACGGTATCTGTCTCAGCAACTGTTATCTTTTTAAAGCCGAAGCAGTTGTCTTTACGTGCCCATATTATAAGATCCCCCAGTCCTGTTTCGAACTGACACAAGCCATTTTCAGCAGTTTGAATTTCTGCCAGAGGATAAAATTCAGCATAATTATAGAGTCTGGGTTCTACCAATGCTCTGTCAACAACATTTTGATCAGGATCAATAACTTTTATGCTGATTATTTTTGTCCTTGCATACTTTGACAGAGTGTTTATCTCTGAATAGTTCTTTCCGTTTTTTACCAGGCTTTCATCACCCCTGTACAAGCCAAAAGCCTTTGTATGTGTGAGCATTGCCCTTCGTGCCGGCTCGGTGAACCAGCCACGGTCGAGCACAGGTTCAGGCTCACATGCCCCAAGGTATTTCCATTCGCTATTTACCCATACTTCAACCCATGCATGGTTATCATCGCTATGAGCCCATCTCGGGGTATAAATCTGTCGGGCAGGGATACCGGCAGTACGTAAAGCCGCTACTGTAAAGGTAGATTCTTCTCCACACCTCCCCCTGGCCGATAAAATAGTAGCCATAGGTGCCGAAGTCCTGATATCGGCAGGCTGATAAGATACCTTTTCATGGCACCAGTGATTAATTTCAAGTGCCGCTTCTTCTATGCTTTTACAGTTGCCAATGCGGTCAAGAATTTCATCATAATAAGCTATCCTGAAGGAGTCAAGGTTTTCATTGTTCACTCTCAGGGGCAGAACATAATGGAGATAAATGTTTTCAGGTATACTGTTACCCCATTTTGTCTGCTCCCGCACTTTAAGTGATAATCTTATATTGTCAAGGAAAAACCTGCCATTATAGTCAGCCACATCACATAGGGGCATGTATGCAAAAAGAAACTTCAAAGCTTCTGATTCCTCCTGGCTTAGATCCTGGTCAAAAACTGAGAACAATTGGTTATCCCTGCCCGAAAATAGTTCTCTTCGTTCTAGGAATTTATTATTCAATTTGTCCAGGTATTCACTGTCTTTAATAAGATGTCTATTATTACATGATATGACAGAAAGAAAAAAAAAGGCCATTAAAGGATATAGCTTTGTTTTCATAAAAATATTTCATTTACTCATAATACAGCCCCACATGACTTTTCAATAATTAATTCAGGGCTGATTTTAACTGATCTTTTATACTTACTTCTGCCATTATTCTTAATCTCAGACCATAACATTTGAGATGTCTTGAGTGCCAGTGAGGAATATTTCCTGTTTATTCTTGTGACAGGGGGATCCAGTAAGCTAAAGCCTATACCGCTATCCATGGCAATTAGAGCAATATCGGATGGGACCCTGATGTTCTTCTTTTTGAAAAATGAGAGCAGCGGATATACAAGCTCGGAATGTTTTACTACAAATAATTGTGAAGCCTCGGGTGGGCGCAGAGCCTTTACTACTTCTCCTGTATCGGTAATATCCAGTATCAAATTACTGCCAAGGGCATGTCTTGAAATATTAATATCTGGAATAATATGTTGTATACTTGTTATCAACGTGCTGGTTTCAACCATACAGTTTATGCACTTCTTATTTTCAATTACCGATATATTTTTATATCCCAGCCTGAGGATATGCATCGCCACCAGTCTGCAGGCTTCTAAATAGTCACTGTTTACCTCATTTAACCTGTGTCTGGCCAATTTTTTTTCAAGAACAACGAAAGGATACTGTGTTTTTTTCAGAGTACGTACTATCATATCCTCGGCAGCATCACCATAGAGTATTAAACCACTGAACATTTTTTTCAGGTCTTTGATGATAGTTTCAAACCTTTGTTCATTTTGATTCTTAGAAATAATACTGAAAGTAAGGCCAATACTTGAGAATGCTTTATTTAGCAGAGGGCCTATTTCGAACAGGAAGTGATTTTGTAGATCGGGAACTATCATACCAACCATGCTTCCAGCTGGTGTTAGGGCAGTTCTTTTTTCTGACGGCATATCTTCAAAATACCCCATCTGCCTTGCGATAAAAAGGACTTTTTCCTGAGTATCAGATTTTATGCCATGTAAGGAAGCTTTGTCATTAAGCACAAGAGAAACGAGTGTGTTTGAAAGACCACACTTCTCAGCTATATCTTTTATTTTTACTCTTTTCCCCATTTAAGAATGCTTTTATTGTCAGCTGCTGTATATAATATATTTCTCACTATTAATGTTTACTACTTATGCAATATTTTTATAGGCTATTTCCTTTTTGGCGGCTGATATCCTCTTTGTTTTGCTGCTGCTTCAAGCCGCTGTTGGAATTTTGATTTTTTAGATGGCTTTTTCTTGCTCTCGTTAAGTCTTTTCAGCACAGCTTCTTCATCGATAAACCTTTTGGAAATCAAATTCTGCCCAAATGTTATCAGGTTGGCCAGGAAATAATAATATGTCAAACCGGCTGAAAAGTTATTCAATATAAGCATGAACATAATAGGCATTATATAAGTCATCATTTTCATACCCGGCATCTGCTCCTGCCCCGTTGATGACGGGCTGTTTATCTTCATAGTAATAATTGTGGATGCTGTCATAAGAAGAGTAAACAGGCTTATATGATCACCATACATAGGTATATTGAATGGAAGGTCCAGTATAGAGTCATATGTTGACAGATCCTCCGCCCAAAGGAATGGCTGCTGTCTCAATTCTATTGATGTTGGGAAAAACCTGAACATAGCGAACAGTATGGGCATCTGCAGTGCCATAGGCAGACATCCTCCAAGCGGGCTTACACCGGCCTTCTTATAAAGGTCCATTGTAGCCTGCTGCTTTTTCATAGCATCATCTTTCTTAGGATACTTTTTGCCTATCTCATCAACCATTGGTTTCAAAACTTTCATCTTGGCCTGCGACTGGAATGACTTAAAAGTAAGAGGGAAAAGCACAATTTTTATTATCAGTGTAAGGATCAGTATTATTATTCCGTAATTCCCTATGTAATTATCCAGCCAATTGAAAATAGGTACTATAACATATTTATTAAAAAACTTGATGACGTTTTTACCCAGCATTACAAGTTCTTCCAGTCCAACATCATATTTTTTAAGAGTATTATAATGATTTGGCCCTAAATAGAGTTTCAAATCATACTCAACCTTATCACCGGGATTAAATGGAAGTCCAAGCTCGGCGGTACAATACCTCAGGTATTTGCTGTCCTCAGGCATGGTTGTATACGACACATAAGCATTGGTAAAACTTCCACTTGAGATTAATACTGATGAAAAGAATTGGTCCTTGAACGCCACCCACCTTAATGGGGTTGTTATGTCGGCTTCCTCAAAATCTTTATGCACTCTGTCCCTGAAGCCATCTACATTATCCTGATAATGTTTGTATTTGATATTAGCCCAGTTATTCTCATTCTGTCTTCCCTTCTCCTGTTGTGGAATATACGATTTCCAGTCAAATGAAATAGAGTTCATATTTGAAGGCATGATATCTGATAAGCCTAAGAAATTGACATCAAAATCGACCATATAACGGTCTGGTTCAAGGCTATAGACATATTCTATATATTCATTTTCAGACACTTCCAACCTGAATGTGGCACTGGCTTTTGAGTTGGTAGCATCAGTAACCTGAGATGTATTTACAGGTTTAAAGTACAGATTATTCGTTTCGATACGCTTATTATCACTTGTAAAGAACTTAAAGCCAAAATTAGTAGAGTCACCGTCAAAAAGTACCAGTGGGCGTTGATCATAAGTAGTATAATCTTTCAGCAAGGCTGAATAGATACGCCCTCCTTTAGTTGCTATTGTTACTTCCAGTATATCATTCTTAAGTATAAAGAACTCCTGTTTACCATTATAGGTTTCAGAAAAAGCGCCTGTCGGCTGCATGGGTTGTTCTGTTTCTGCAGCCCCGCCTACGGTCTTCACTTCCTGTTGTGGAACCTGCTCCCGTTGTTGTACAGTATCCTGTATACCTACTATTGTATCCGGCTGAATAATCCTGTTGATTTCATTGATCCTGTTAACAGCTTCAGGGGTACCGGGCTTAAATTCCAGCGCTTTAAGGTATTTGAGCTTTGCTGCTTCATATTCACCTTCCTTGTATAATGAATCGGCTTCGATAAAAGCTGATTCGTATGATTTTTTTAGCTTATTGCTGTTATAGAAGCCGAATCCTATAAAAACAAGGACCATTAGTACCAATCCGATTAATGTATTTCTGTCCATTTAATCCACGTGTAATTAATTTTATACTATTCGATCACATTCTTTTTTGTGCAGCAGGCTTTTATAAATTCCACGAACAGGGGATGAGGGTTTACAACAGTACTGCTGTATTCAGGATGGAATTGCACGCCCACAAACCACTTATGATCTTGTACTTCCATTATTTCAACAAGGTCAGATTCCGGATTGATCCCTGTAGCGACCATACCTGCATCTGTAAAATCCCTGAGATATTTATTATT
This sequence comes from uncultured Rikenellaceae bacterium, assembly GCA_964577305.1. Lineage (GTDB taxonomy): Bacteria > Bacteroidota > Bacteroidia > Bacteroidales > VadinHA17 > UBA9300. The sequence goes on along the minus strand of CAZNYS010000011.1, from coordinate 16,468 downwards.
GAATTCAAACCTGTGCCTGTGTCTTTCAATTACTTCTGTTTTTCCATAGGCATGATATACCTTTGAGTCTTTTTCTATTTTGCATTTATATCCTCCAAGTCGCATTGTTCCTCCCTTGTAAGTTATGCTTTTTTGCTCTTCCATAAGATCTATAACGGGAAACTTTGTTTTTGGATTCATCTCGGTTGAATCAGCCTTTTCATAATTCAGGACATTTCGTGCAAATTCTATTACGGCACATTGCATGCCAAGGCATATTCCAAAGAAAGGAATATTATTTTCCCTGGCGTATTTTACGGTTGTTATCTTACCTTCTATCCCCCTCGGCCCGAAACCCGGGGCTACAATTATACCATCAAGGTGTTCAAGCTGGGATGAGGCATTTTCGGGTATAATCTCTTCAGAATGTATCAGTTGAAGATCAACCTGGCATTCATTGGCTGCACCGGCATGGGCAAAAGATTCGGTTATGGATTTATATGCATCAGGTAATTCAACATACTTGCCAACCAGGCCTACGGTAACTTTTGTCCTGGGATTAGACTGTTTTCTGAGGAAATCACGCCATATCACGAGGGGTGGTTCTTGTTTCAAATCCAGTTTAAGCCTGTTAAGTACTGTTCTGTCCAGTCCTTCCTCCAGCATCTTTATAGGCACCTCGTATATTGAAGATACATCAACCGACTGCACTACAGATTGTTTATCAACGTTACAGAAAAGGGCTACTTTTTCTTTGACATCCTCTGTCAGTTCCATTTCTGTCCTCAGTACGAGCACATCAGGTTGTACTCCTGCTTCCAGTAATGTTTTTACCGAATGTTGAGTTGGTTTTGTTTTATGCTCACCCGTAGCACTCAGGTAAGGTACCAGGGTAAGGTGAATGACCACGCAGTTATTTAATCCCTGTTCCCATTTCATCTGCCTGACAGCTTCAATATATGGTAATGACTCAATGTCACCTACAGTACCCCCTATTTCAGTTATTACTATATCATATTCCCCACTTGTACCGACCAGTTTTATACTCCTTTTTATTTCATCAGTGATATGAGGAATGACCTGTACTGTTTTACCAAGGTAATCTCCCTTACGCTCTTTTTCTATAACTGTCTTGTATATACGCCCCGTAGTAACATTATTTGCCTGTGATGTGTGTACATTAAGGAACCTTTCGTAATGACCCAGGTCAAGATCTGTTTCTGCCCCATCGATCGTAACATAACATTCTCCATGTTCATACGGATTAAGGGTACCCGGATCAACGTTTATATAAGGATCGAGTTTTTGGATTGTTACATTATAACCTCTCGATTGCAAAAGTTTTGCAAGTGATGAAGAAATAATACCTTTACCCAGCGATGAAGTAACTCCACCTGTTACAAATACATATTTTACCTCTGCCAAAACTAATTTTTTATATTACAAAGAGTATATTAATTATCAATTCCCGACTGGTCAATCAGCTTTATTTTTTCTTCAAGCACTTCTATTGTTTTCTTCGCGTTGTCAATTTTTGACTGCACTTCCTGGATCATCGACTCTGCATTGCTTGATTTTGAAAAGAAGCCAATATTATTTTCCCACACAACAATGTCATTCTCAAGTTGTTTAATCCTGTTTATGAATTTTTCTCTCTCTCCCCTTAGTTTTCTTGTTGCTTTTGGCGTTTCCTTGATATTCTCCAGCTTTGTCTGAAATTTAAGAATAGCTTTCTCGTCCTCATCTATTTTCAGCCTGTCGAATTGTTCATTCAGGGCATTCCTGTACCGGTTTCCTATTTTATCCTTATCTTTATATGGTACAAAACCTACTTCAGTCCATTTTCTTTGAATCTCCTTAAGTTTTTCAAAAGCCTCATTAATATCGTCCCCCGGATCGAAATTTTCAAGTTCGTCTATAAGCTTTTCTTTTTCTTTAAGATTATCTTCAAAGGAGCTGTCCAGTTCAGTAAAATGTTCTGATTTTCTTTCAAAAAAGCGATCACAGGCTTTTCTAAATCGTCGCCATATTTTATCCGAGTGTTTTCTGGGAACAGTACCTATCTCCTTCCATTCTTTCTGCAAGTTTATCAGGGCATCAGTTGCTTCTTTCCATTCAGTGCTGTCCTTCCATGTTTCTGCCTGCATGCATAATTCAGTTTTTTTCTGAAGGTTAGCCAACTGCTGTTCTCTGTTTTCGGCATAGAATTCTCTTTTTGCCTGGAAGAAAGCATCACAGCCTTCTCTGAATCTCTGGTAAATGCTGTTATTATGTCTTTTGGGAGCAAAGCCTATAGTACGCCAAACTTTTTGTATTTCAATTACCTCTTTGGCTTTACTTTCCCAATCTTTGAAGGTTTTTAATTTAAGATTATTTATTTCCTCTACTTTTTCGCATAATGCCGTTTTGGCTTCCAAATTCTTTTTTTGTTCGTCCTTCTGCTTTTCAAAATATTCGTGATGTCTCTTATTTATATTTGAAGTAGCAGCCTTGAATCTATCCCACAATTCTGTCCTTGACTCTCTTGGAACCGGCCCTATTTCTCTCCATTGCTGGTGGTATTCCTGAAGAGCTCTGAAAGCATTCACAGCATTGGGGTCCAATAAAAGTTCTTCCGTTTTTTCGCACAGCTTAATTTTGCTTTCCAGGTTCTTTTTTAAGTCCAGGTCCCTCAGTTCCTTGTTAATCTTAATATAATCATAGAAAATTTCAACATTCAGGTTATAGGTTTCCCAAAGGTTCCTGAGCGAAGACTGAGGCACTATGCCTGTTGAGTGCCACTGGGCCTGCAAATCCCTGAATTCCTGGAATGTTTTATTAATTGATTCTTCCCTGTTAACCAGGTCTTTTATCTTATCAATTATATCATACTTTTTCCTGAGGTTTTCCTGTTTCTCAACTTCGAGCTGTTTGTTGTATTCAGTTTTCTTACCCCTGAAGCGGGCAAGAAGGTTTTTTATTTTAAGCTCCAACGGATCATCGGCAGGCTGATAATCTTCAATTCTCCCTCCTTCTTCCAGGAATTTTTTCTTCTTTTTATCGAGTTCTGCCTTATGCTTTTTATAGAATATGGTTTTTATCTTGTCAACATCATCGACTATCTCATTCAGCGGCCTGTTTTCAATAAGTAATTCAAGAGTTTCCGTGAGCTCAACCTTAGATCTCCCCGTATAGTCAACCTCCGGCAATTCGTCAGGTTCTTCCTCAGTTCCCTTTCCTGACGAATCTTCACTATCCTCTGAAATGTCATCTGCCTTAGCCTCCTCTTTCTCCTCAGCTTTTTGCTTTTTATCAGGTTCGGATTTTGAATCTTCACCATTAGTAGATTCTTCTTCTTTTCCCTTAACCTTCTTATCCTCCGCAGCCATGGCGGAGACGGAAGCCTCTTTATCAGGTTCGGATTTCAAATCCTCACCATTGGTGGTAGATCCTTCTTCTTTTGATTCAGCTTTTGTTTCAGCTTTGTTGGTTTCACTATTAGTTTCGGCAGATTCATTTTCTGCATCGAATTGTTCATCACGAACAGAATCATCCGGATTTATAACAGTCATAACTAATCCTTTTATTTGAGCACATTTGCAGATTTATTAATTACTTAAATCTGAGACCAATCAAGGTTACGAAAATATCGAATTATTTAGAAAAACTCAAAGAATAAGAGTTTTTATATTTTATCACTGTTACACAACAACTTAAACACTGGTCATATCTATTGCCGAAGATGACAGAATGCTAAAAATCTAAATTTTTTGTATTAAAATGCCGACTGATTATTAATTGCCCGCTCTCCTGTTCTTTTCGACAAGGTATTTAAAAGGATATATCAGTCTCTCGATCAACCTCATATCCTCGGTTATAATTTCAGCCCTTCCTGACATATTCTGGCTGAAATCGAGTTGCTTTCCATAAAATGTTGATAAGCCGTCGGGTAAACTAACATCGAGGACATATAGATCTTCTTGTGGGACCAGTGAACGTGATTCTATTATACCCTGAACCATTCCATATTCAAGGTAAGGATATCCTTCCAGCTGTATGTTAACATTCTGCCCTTCTTTCACTGTCCCGGAGCCTGCCATCGGGATCATAATACGGGCAAATATTTCACTTTCGCCCTGGGGCACAACCGTCATTACTGTTTCTCCTTCCCTTACAGACTGATTTTCTGACCAGTACCTCGTAAAAGTCACATTTCCGTCAATGGGTGAAACGAGCAGGTAATCCTGTATCCACCATTCGAGTCTTGCTTTAAGTTTCATAAGCTCATCGTCAACGGCGGAAATATACCTTTGTCTTTCTTCTTCGCGGGCAGCAGTCAAATCCTGCAACTCCTGCTTTTTAGATGCAAGGTCAATACGTCTTGATGAAGCTTCCAGTACAACCTGAACCAGTTCGATCTTTAAGGAATAAAATTTCTGCTTTGAATTTTCCAGTTCAGCATCAGGTAAAATGTTCTGCTCGTTCAGTAGTGAATCTCTCAGGTATTTCTTTTTCTCTACCTCAAGGTTAGAGGCTGTCAGGGCCTCTTTGCTTTTGAGCTGCCTGATATAGTCTTCGATACTCTTTATTTCCTCATTAACAGCCTCTATTTTTTTCCCGTAATAGTCAATTTCTATATGGTTTATATAGTCATAGTAGTTTTTCCTGAAGGTTGAATACTGATCCTGTATCTCACCCAGAACAGGGTTATTCGGTAATTTCCGGATCACTTTTTCATTTGCAGATGACATGTCTTCTGTTTTCACCGTATCGAGCAATGAACTCAACCACTGTATACTCTCGTAAGTAGCGGTAGTTTCCATTACTCCAAGGATTGATCCTGATGAAATCTTTTCTCCGTCGCTTACAAAGAGATGTTCTATATTACCTGATACCCTTGCAACTATATTTGCCGGCGGCTTTTCTGTTGTTATTACGGCTTCAGCCCTTATTATATAAGGGTATTTTATAATCCAGGAAAGGAACAGAAGCAATATTATTACTATTGTCGCTATTGCAGTGCCCCATCGAACCATAGACCTGGGAGGGGTGTTCATTATATCCTCCACGGGTCGGGAATATCTTATTTCATGTGACTGTTTCGTCATAATTAATCAGTTACCAAGCTCCAACTGGTCACGTACCAGGTTGTAATATATGCCTTTCCTGCTTATCAGTTCAGGATGAGTGCCACTTTCTATCATCCGGCCTTTATCGATAACCACAATATTATCAGAATTACGCACCGTACTTAGCCTGTGAGCAATTATCAACACTGTCTTGCCTGAGAAAAATTCATTAAGATTTGTAACTATCTTCTTTTCATTGGCGGCATCAAGTGAGTTTGTGGCCTCATCAAAAAACAGGTAATCAGGATTTTTATATACTGCCCTGGCTATCAATATTCGTTGTTTCTGTCCCTGGCTCAATCCATGACCGTTATGTCCTATCCTTGTATTTATGCCCAATGGCAAAGTATCAACAAAATCGTTCATATTAGCAATTGAGATTGATTTTAATAATTTATCACTGTCAATTACATCAATGCCGGGAGCAATATTATTAGCTATGGTATCAGGAAAAATATAACCGTCCTGCATCACTACACCTATCTTTTGTCTCCATACTTTGAGACTGAGATTCCTGAGGTTTGTGTCGCCAACCAGTATATCTCCTTCAACAGGGTTATAGAATCCAAGCATAAGTTTTAGCATTGTTGTCTTTCCGCTGCCGCTGGTACCAACCACGGCAGTGATCTTCTTCTCAGGTATTACTATATCGATATCTTTCAGGACAAATGGTGAACGTGGCCCTTCATACTGGAATGATAGGTTATTTATATAGATATTCTTGTTTGCCGGCAGGTTTTTTACTTTCATTTCATCCTCCAACTCTTCAGGCTGACTGGATTGTATTTCAGAAAGCCTGTCAAGGCTCATTCTTGCATCCTGTGCTGTCCTGAAAAACACAACCATCTGGTTCACCGGGATATTTAACTGGCCGATAATAAACTGTACGGCCAGCATCATACCAAGTGTCATGCTCCCTGATAATACTGCAGCAGCCGCGATAATAGTAATAAGCACATTGGATGCTTCATTTATCAATCTTCCACCTGCAAGCTGGTATTGTGAAAGACTCATTGCCTTTACTCTTGTTTTGAACAGTGATGCCTGGACATTCTCCCAATCCCATCTTTTACTTGTTTCACTTTGAGTAAGCTTAATCTCCTGCATACCGGTGATTATATCAATCAGTTTGGCATTATTGTCAGACAGCTGTTTAAACCTCTTATGATCAAGCTGAGCACGCGACCGCATAAAAACGGATACCCAGGCAATGTAAAAAGTAGTGCCGGCAAGGAAGATAAGCAGTATGGTTGAATTATATATAGCCAGGACAATACCGAAAACCAGGAGGTTAACAAACGAGAACAGCACACTTAATGAGGTGTTACTGAGAAATGACTCTATCCGCTGGTTATCTTCAATTCTCTGTAACAGGTCACCACTTAACTTGGTATCGAAATATGATACTGGCAAAGCCATCAGTTTGTAAAGAAAGCCTGAAACAATGGCCACGTTAACCCTGGTACTGATATGCAGTAACAGCCATCCACGAACAAATTCAACGGTCATTCTCCCTAAAACCAGGGCAAGTTGTGCAAAAAGTATAAGGTAAATAAATCCAAGGTCATTGGTATTTATACCGATATCGATAACCGACTGTGTCAGAAACGGAAAGATCAGCTGTATAAGACTACCTATGAATAATCCAAGAAAGATCTGGAAGAAATACTTCCTGTACATCTTAATATAACGTAGAAGAAAGCTGAATCCTGATTTCCCCTCTTTTGCCTCTTCCTGCTCATAGAATTCAGGAGTGGGTTGAAGTATCAGTACCAGACCCACCTTTTCCTCATCGATCGTTGTCATAGCCCAGTTTTTCTCAAATTCTTCCCTGGAATATTTCACCAGTCCCCTTGCAGGATCGGCAACATGCACGCTGTCTTTCTTAATCTTATGTACTACAACAAAATGTTTTTGCCTCCAGTGCACAATACAGGGTAATGGAGTCTCTTCAGCAAGCTTGGCAAAAGGTATACGAACACCAATAGTCCTGAATCCAACTGATTCTGCTGCTTCGGATATACCCAGGAAAGAAACTCCCTCCCTGGTAATATAACTCTTGCCCCTCAAATCAGGGAGGCTGAACTTCTTACCATAGAAACGGGCAACCATCTGAAGACAGGTAGGACCACAATCCATAGCATCTGCTTGCCTTTCGAAAGGAAATGACATACCGAACAATAGTTAAAGTCTGTAAATATATCTATTATTTGATTCTATTCAAACATACTGTTACAACTGCTTATTAGTCTTAAATCATTGAGTTAATTATTTGGAAATACTATATTTGCCTCAAATACTATTATGAAGTGTTAAATAAACACTCAGATACAAAATTAATAGAGGGAATACGAAAGGGGGACGATAAATCAGTTAACTACCTCTATGACTCATTTTTCGATACCATAAAATCATATGTACTGAAGAATACAGGTACGGAAGATGATGCATATGATATATTCCAGGATGCCCTGATGGTACTTTTCAAGAAGATACAACTTAACAACCTTGAAGAAAATACCGATGTTAAGGGATATGTCTTTGGTGTTTCCAAGAATTTATGGCACGAGCATCTCAGGAAGAAGAGGAAAAATGTTGAGATGGATAAAGAACTGGTTGATGATTTTGATCCTTCGAATTTGCTTGACACTCCGTTGGAACAAATAGTACAGCGGTCTTTCCTGAAACTGAAACCGGAATGCCAGGAAGTGCTTAATATGGTTATCAAAGGTCATGATTATAGCCATATTGCCCGTGAAATGAATTATAAATCAGCAGATTACGCTCGCCGAAAAAAATATCTATGTAAAGAAGCACTGATTAAAATAGTGAAAGCTGACCCTGAATTCAGTGATTACACCGATTTTAACCTGTAGTAATACCTTGCAAGAAAATAAAGGATGATGATAAGGACTGCTATGAGGAGGTACCTTTTAAAAGGGAAATATACAGAGTCATCATTACCCATTATCACCAGGGTACTCCAGAAGTAAGGATGCGACCTCATCTGATCAGCATCTGTAAGGTACTTAGTTCTTGCTTTTTTAAGTGACTTACTTTTTGAGAAGCCCATTTTTAGATTAGAATAGAAATCTTTTACAATATCGTTTCCCGAACGGTCATCCACTTCCCATAAAGACATTATTACACACGGGCTTCCTGAATAGAAGAATCCCCTGGCCAAACTCATTACTCCCTCACCAGATTGCAGGTAACCACTTCCGGTATTACAGGCACTTAGAAACATCATCTTTGATTTAACGGGTATATTGTAAACCTCAAAGGTATTAAGCATACCATCTTCAACTGTGTCGGCTTCCATGTTAAAGATCATTTTCGAATACATGGGTTCATTATCGTTCAACAGTGTGTGCATGGCCAGGTGTATTATATCGCCTTCAATTACATTTGATTTGAATATGCTTTCAGTTGCCTGGTCATCGATATATAGTTTCCCACCAAGCAATTTATTGATATATATTGCTTCTTCCCTGGCACCGGGGATATTGGTCAGATTGTCACGATCAAACTGCCTGCTCATCATAAGTTCTTCAATATCGATACTCCCTGTATATTCCGGCGCAAAGCTCAATACTTTATTATTTATGCTACGGTGTGATGATAATGTTTCTGATAATATGGTACCGGAGTATTCATAGATTATCTCATATTCTCTCATCATATAGGCTAACTCACGGTAATTTATTTCATTATATTCAGGGATTTCGCTTATCAGTGTTTCAAAAGGAATATATGAAAGTATATCATCTGCAGAAATAATGAGCCTTTCTGAGATAAAGTAATCCCTCACCGGGAGTAACAGTCTTTTATATAATTCTAAGGCGAGCTCAACATATTCCAGGTATTGTGTCCAGGACTCATTGACTATTGACGGATTGGTGAGAATATTTCTGAAATCAAGGATCATCTCAAGCAAACCATCACCTGCCGGCACTGATTCAATCTCAAATCTTTCACGGTTTATCAGGAAAATATATAAGAGACTATCTGATAAGTAATATTCAACAAAGTTACCTTTTCTGCCTATCCTTCTTCGTATATCATCAGCAGAACTCACCGCCGTGTTAAACTTAAGGTTATAATACCGGGGATACTCCTGTTCAAAGATCCGTACAAGTGAATCATACTTACTACCTGCCCTGACGCTTAGATGGCGATAGCGATCAATAAGATCATTATCCGGTTTTTGTTTTGCAGATTCATTATATATCACCTCGTTATAATCTCTGATATCAGCCTGCAGTTCTCTTTCAAGGCTGGCAAGACCATTGGGCAGGTGGAAATTCATTGCCCTGTTATTCCTGGTTGCTACAAGTAAACCTGCAGCCTTTGATTTTTCTGAAATAGAAAAAGCCTGTTCGATGTATTCCTTATCTTTTGTAAGGCTGTACAATTCATTCAATATGGCTATTGCTATATCGTAAGCGTCAAAATATCTGCCAGACACCCTGCTACGACTCTCATCCTCGTTTATCCTCAGCCTCGTAGCCTCTATAATAGCTATAGCTTGTTCTACTGCTGATAAAGCTTCCCTGAGATTCTGACTATCATTCCCTGACCTGTATATCGTATATAGTATTTTACTTTTATGTATAAAAGAAGCAATCCTGATATTTGAAGCCACTATTGAAGAATCATTAATTATGTTATTAATATATCTCAAAGCTTCTGAATTCCTTCCTGTATAATACATCAGCCTGGAAAAATATAGAAAAGCCTCACTCCTGACCCTTTTATCTTGCTTATTTTCATTCACATATGGCAGTACTTTTTTTAATATTTCTTCCGCTTCGCTGTAATTTGCCATATTATTTATCAGGAAGTAAGAGTAATTCAGAAGCTGTATTATATGATCCCTGCTCTCTTTCCCGTATTCTTTCTCAGCTTCTTCAACTGATGATAATAAATAATGCTCTGCTTTGTCATACATCCCTATACCGGCCAGGAAAAAAGCATAATTCTCATATACCGCATTTACCAATCTTCCTGAAAAACCAGTTGAATCAATCAGCTCCAATGCTTTTCCAAAATATTGGTCAGATAAATCGGAATTGCCAAGCTCATAATTACATGCGGCGATTGAATTATATAAAAGTAAAAGCTTTTCGGGATCTAAACTCAAACTTTCCTGCGCAAGGTCATAGGCAATTTCAAAATTTCTTTTTGCTCTGTTATAATCCAGAATATTCATATATGACACACCGGAATTATAATAAAAGTTCACAAGGGTCCCCTTATCGATATCTTCCGGGTGATTTTCTGCCAGATGGACACCCCTGAGCGAAATTGGTAATGCTCTTTCATGCATATTCATGTCAATATATATCGCTGACAGATTCAACAGTGTCCTGAGGAGTATTGGTGATTCAGTTCCAAATAGCCCTTCCCTGGTTTTAAGAGCCATTTCGAGGTTTACACGAGCCTCCTCCGGTTTACCCGTATACATGTACGAAAGTGCCAGATTTGTTCTAGCCCTGGCATAAATATCATCTATGCTGTCAACGGCAATCCTGTACCTGATTGCCTCCTGTAATAATTCTATAGCATCATTGTAAGAGTTCCCGATGTATTTATATGTTCCGGTATAGTAATAACAATCTGATATAAGTATACTGTCGCTAATATCATTGGTTCCAAGATAGTTCAGAATCCAGTTATAATATAAGCTTGCATCGGGACTGCTTTCCTGCAAAGCAGTCTTAAAGCTGTTGAGCTTGTTTACGATTACTGAATCTTTCTCGTTTACATTGTTAAACTGACGGGCTTCTAAATCCTGAATGAAACATAGAATAATGATAATCCGTATAAATATATATCTGGAAATAATCCGCATTTATTATTATGTTTACAATTATTTACCACACAAGCACCAAATATCAGTATAAGAAAGCTAAAAGCCAAAAAAAATATATAATGTACACTCTTGTATATCTGGGTTTTATAAACTGTCATAAAAAAAAGTTGAAATTTTCGTGTCACAAAAAGCATTAAAGTGACATGTATATATGTAACGTAATAATAAACCCGATTATTTAGAAGTGTAACCAAAAAAATTATTAAGATGAGAACTTTAAATCAGGAAAAATTTGAAAATTTCAACGACTTTTTACTTTCAGACGAAGAAATGCTGCTCGTACGCGGCGGTGATGGTGAAAAACAAATGACAGTTCCCCCTATCACAGAACCTGAGATCTAATAGCCAGATCAAAGGAAAAGAAATACAGCGATCTGTAAAATATTAGAACCGTATTACGGTACCGGCTAAATAAATTAGGGCCGGGGTGGCTAAAGTATGTAAAAATACTATATACCACTGTTTTTGAATGCATTGCTATCAGGCAATGACTGAATGATGATGAATGTACTTTATCTATCTACATTACTTTGATAATGTGGTAGTTAACATAAACAGAAGAATAATAAATTCGAAATGAAATGAAAATGAAATACTACACGTTATGAAAAAAATTGAATTCACCCGTTTTATCGAAAGATATCTCGAGGGCAATATGCAAAGCGCTGAAAAAGAATGGTTCGAAGCAGAGCTTGAGGGTAACCCGGGCTTAAAGAAAGAACTTGAATTGCGCAGAAAGGTAAACAAATATGTTGATAACCAGGATGCTATTGCCTTCAGGCAGAGTCTTATGAATGCTGAAACCAGGCATAGAAAAACTGTAGCCAAAAGGAAGGTTGCCACAAAACAGGTCATCCAGTATGCTGCTGTATTTGCGGGCCTGATATTAATCGGGACCATTAGTCTCTATATCAGGAACAACAACATTGCGGATATCGCAACAAAATACTCACCTGGATATGCTCCATTGGCTGCATACCGTTCATCATCGGCAGGACTGGATGAAGCCTATACCAGGGCAACAGAGTATTATAATTCAGGCAATTACACTGAAGCTATAAGATGGTTCAACAGGATAGTTGATGCAGATATGCAGGTTGAATTTCTTAAAGGATCATCCCACATGCATATTAGTCAATATAATGAGGCCATTGGTTCCTTCAGCAAGGTAGTTGAAGATAATGATAACCTCTTTATTGAAGATGCCATATTCTACCTGGGTGTCTGTTATATACAAACAGACCAGGCAGATAAGGCAAAAGAGTTGCTTGAGGGTGTCGTAAACTCTGAAAACAGGCATAAGAAAGACGCCAGGAAACTTTTAAGAAAAATTGGCTAACAGGAAAAAATTAATATAAGTATAAGGAAGATGTTTATGACTTTTGGGAAAAATATTGAGAAGGGATCACAACATGGTCATAATGAAAAGTCAGAAATGATAAATCCTGTACATAACACTGATATGCTATATACTCCTTCCATACTAACCGGATTATCTCATGAAGTCCGAACCTACATGAACTCCATAGTAGCATTCACCTTCCTGAGTAATAATGATAACTGCACAGAGGAAGAGCGGAGCGAGTATAATAATCATATTATGAATTCATGCGACCAGTTAATTACATTATTTGATAATTTTCTTGATTCAGCTTTAATCGATTCCGATGTTCCAAGTTCAACTATCATCAGATGCGATCTCAGGACTTTACTCAGAGATATTCTGAATGATTTGGACAATTCTATCAGCAGGTTCGATAAGAAGAAGGTTACACTCCTGCTTGATGAAAGATCCGGACATGATTCAATGTTCATTGATAAAGAGAAGATTAATCGGGTTTTAAGAAATCTCTTTTTCAATGCATTGGAAAATACGGAATCAGGTTATATTAAGTTGGGCTACAGGAAGCAAAAAAACAGGGTTGAATTTTACGTTATCGATTCAGGAAATGGTTACACTAAGAATCGAGAACTGCTTACCTGTAATAACCTTACAAAATATCTAAGTAAACATCAGAACACATTTACTACTGTTTCATTCATACTTTCAAAGAAACTTATTGAGAGTATGGACGGTGAATTATGGATACGACCTAATGGTGTTAACGGAACTGCTATGTATTTCTCAGTTCCGGAACACAATGCTATGAAAAAGGATAAGTCTGAACCTGTTTCATCTAGAATCGCAATCTGATAATTAGTAGAATCCTTTCACCTACCTTTATATGTCTGCCACAAAATGGGTAAAAGAGCACCTTCAGTAGGTGCTCTTTCTCTTTTACCTGTATTATTCCGAAATTTTCAGTATACGTATATCAGTGCGTCTGTTTTTGCGCTTACCTTCTTCACTGGCATTATCATAGAGTGGCACTTTTTCACCATAACCTTTATAATGCAAGCGATCAGGTGATATACCACGGTTGATAAGATAATCCCGAACTACACGTGCGCGTTTCTCCGAAAGAACAAGATTGTGTTCATCAGAGCCTGTTGAGTCAGTATGTCCCCCGATTTCAACTACCAGACCATGGTTGCTTTCGATCAAACTAAACAGTTTTTCCAGTTCGGGTAGTGATTCATCACGCAGTTCCCATGAGTCAAAAGCAAAAAATACATTATGAAGCGACATCTGCTGACCAACCTGGATAGGACTCAGGGAAATAGTCTTTTCAAATGGTTTTATTGAACTGTGCTCTCCTTCCAGCATAAAATTCTCCGAATAGAAAAGGTAGTCTTTACTGCTCACATTAATACCATAATTATGGCCGGTGGGCAAACATACCAGGAAATCACCTTTAGAATCTGTAAACGATTGAATCACCCTCTTGCCTGTACTAAGGTTAATGAGTTCATAAGTGGCTTTTAATTTTTTACCTGTCAACTTATCTACTACTTTCCCTTTAAGATAAGATACAGGATCAGGTCTCAGAGATTCAGGCATTTTAAAATAATACAGGTCCCTGCCTTTAAGGGTATTTATTTTAGATGAAAAATAGGCTACTTCTCCCGAGGAATTAATTACCATGCCAATTTCATCGGTCTGGGTGTTTATTGGATAACCAAGGTTTTCAGGCTCTGACCATGTGTTGTCTTCTTTGTTAAATCGCGACATAAAAATATCAAAACCTCCCATACACGGCCTTCCATTGGATGAAAAATACAGTGTCTTACCATCAAAGTGTATAAAGGGTGACATTTCATCTCCCGGAGTATTAACAATACCTCCAAGATTAACAGGTTCTGACCATCTTCCATCCTTTACCAGGTTACTTACCCAGATATCCATTCCACCATATCCTCCAGGCCGGTTACTAACAAAGAAAAGCCTTGAGCCATCAGAAGAGAGTGATGGCTGTGATTCCCAGTGAGCTGTATTAACAGGTCCACCTAAATTTATGCCTTTTTTCCATCCGTTGTCTGTCCTGGCCGAATAGTATATGTCACAACCACCTTTACCGTCCTCCCGGTTGCAAGCTGTGAAATACATATAATTACCAGCTGCCTCCAATGTTGGAGCACCTTCATTATATGAGGTATTCAGAGGAGTCCCGGCATTTCTGGCAACATCCCAGTTTCCATCAACCCTGTAACTGTAATAGAAATCTTCCTGGTATTCTTTCCCTATCATGTTACGCCTCCTTACTGAATTTTGCCGTGTAAACAGTAGCATATTATCATCAGCAGTTATAGCCGGCCAGTATTCATCATCACTCGTATTGATTGATTCACCCAGGTTAACAGGATTGAAATCAACAGGATTTAATATAGCCTCCAGCGCAAAATCACAATCCCTGATATACTTCTTTGTTTTTCCTGCATTGATAGTTTGTTCTCCTCCAAGGTCCAGGTATAACATGAAATTACTTCTTGCTTCAGAATAATTACCAATCAGGAATTGTACCTCTCCATATCCAAACCAGGCCGGGATATAAAAAGTTGAATCAATAATCATGGCCTGCCGGTATGCATTTGCCGATTGTCTGTATTTGAGCATATCGCGTGAAAGCTCAGCAAGGAGCAGATGAGCTTCTATGAATCCAGGATCTTTTTCAACAGCATCAAGAAGGTGTCTTTCTGCCTCTTTGTAATTAATAAAATCGTAAGCCTCTTTGCCGTCATTATATGCCTTAAGGGCTTTATTTGATCTTGTATGAAGTTCCTGTGACAGCAATGAAAATGGCTGAACAATAAGTATCAACAGCATAAAAACCTTAATTAGGTTATTTATGGTATGCCCATGTATTTGTGACTTTGAAGTGATATTGACCATTCGGTATGGTTTTTAACATATTCAACCATTAACGGCATTATTTTTTTAAAACTACTCCATTCAGGCTGCAGATAAAGTTTACAGCCGTGGGAGACCTTTGCCCTGTACTCCTCGGCCCAGTTAAAATCATTCTCATCTTTAATTATCACCTTCAATTCTCCTGCCAAACTACAAATACTGTCATCCGGAGGAAGATTTTTTTTTGGAGAAAGGCATATCCAATCCCAGATACCTGTCAGCTTATGCGAACCTGAAGTTTCAAGATAGGTTTTAATATTCAATTTCTTTAATTCCCTGCAGAAGGTATCCAGGTTATACATCAGTGGTTCACCACCGGTAACTACCACTGAATCAGCACCTGAATCGGTAATACCTTGGATTATTGAATTAATATGAGTCATTTCATGATATTTGGAATCCCAGGCAAATTTCGTGTCACACCAGTTGCAACCAACATCGCAACCACCTACACGTATAAAATATGCAGCCTTGCCTGTATGGAATCCTTCTCCTTGTATCGAATAGAATTGTTCAACCAGAGGAAGGCAAAAACCTTCTTGTTCTACTTCTTTTTTCATATTACTTTAAGCCTGAAACCAGTATCCTGTAGATGGCCTGTTTTTTCAGTGTTCTTTCCGATGCAAGATATACATAATTCCCTCTAACAAAAATAGATTCGACCTGGGTAAACCTTAATTCAGGAATAATATATTTAGTGTAATCCTCAGAAAATCTCACATTATCAGTATTTCTGAAATGCAATAGATATGTTTCATTTTCATAATAACCGCATAGATACAGTGATTGTCCCTGGCTGTGATAATAAGCCCCGGTAACAAGGAATCCGGCATTGAATGAATCGATAGGGCTAAGAATATTGTTTTTACCTTCTTCAACTCTGTAGAGTCTTGTAGTAAGATCTTTCCAATTCTTTGAAAAACAGAAAATACCATCCTTTGTAACTACCATAGCCTCGCAATCCCATTCATGGTTATGTATGGCTCTCTTATATTCTTTCTGCATCAAATATTCTATCCAGGTAGTAAGCACAGGTGGCTTTGATTCACTGAGGCTGTCGATCTTAATCCTGTGAATTGCCAAATCTCTTCTTGTCCCGCTGTTATTACCCAAATCACCTATATACAAATTCCCATTGTATATCGAAAGTTCTTCCCAGTCTTTATTTTTTATCAATAGTGTCCGATTAAAAAAATAAAGAGAAGGGTACTCCCCTGA
>CAZNYS010000010.1:0-66680 GCA_964577305.1 uncultured Rikenellaceae bacterium | reverse complement strand
CATATCCGCTTTTTACCTGGTGATTAGCGGTAGGTTCAAGGTTCCATGTTTCAAGTTAAATGTTCCAAGTTTCGAGTTCAGAATTTTTATTCATAACTCATAACTCATAACTACTCGCTTCCACCAGCCACAATCACAGACCGCTCGTGAGCTCGCCCCGATTCTCGGGGCTCGGTTCATAATTGCCTCAGCCTTCCCTGCCCTTCGAAGCTTTCTTTGACCACCGAAGGCTTGCCGAAGGTGGTAGCGTAGGAGGGAGCCTCAAATTATTCTTAAACATGGTTAATGCCAGCCACAACTAATATTATTTTTTAAAAAAAACATTTTATATATCTTTACAAGCGTTACAACTCGGAACCCTAAATGAGCAAAAGAAAGTTAATATTCATTGTTGATGATGATCCTTTTATCAACCAGCTGGTTATAAAACGTTTCAACTCGGAAGATTACCTCGTTGAACCATTTGAGTATGGAGAGGAATGCATAGATGCTCTTGAAAGAAATCCTGAGCTGATTATACTTGATTACTATTTTTTTAAATCAGGTGTAAAGGTTTTAAACGGGATGGAGATCTTTGATAAGATCAGGGAGAAGAAACCGGATGTTCCTGTTATAATGCTTTCGGGCCAGGATAGGGGAGATGTTGTATTGGAAATGGCACGTAAAGGTATAACCGATTATATAATAAAGGATAACTCGCTCATTTCAAACCTTGAGAAGGCAATTTCTGAAATTCTGGGGGAAAGAAAGCATTAAGCAACCTATGGAGTGGTATACCTATCTTGCAATTATAGCGGTAGGCATTATTGCCGGTTTTATCAATACGATGGCAGGCAGTGGCTCACTTCTCACATTACCCTTACTCATGTTCCTGGGCTTGCCGGCAAATATAGCCAATGGTACAAACCGTGTGGCTATTTTCCTTCAGAATATTGTGGCAGTAGGTAGTTTCAAAAAGCAAAAGGTTTTTGAATACAGAGAAGGTATATGGCTTGTGCTACCTGCTACTGCAGGATCTCTAATTGGTGCTCTCATCGCTGTTAATTTTAACGAGCAGATTTTGAGGGTGTTTATTGGTGGTTTGCTGATATTTATGTTCTTTATAATACTGCTCAAACCTGAGAAGTGGATAAAGGAACATGCCGGGAGGATAGACAGTAGCCCAAAGTTCTGGAGAATAGTGATATTCTTTTTCATAGGGATCTATGGAGGCTTTATTCAGGCAGGTGTGGGTTTTTTCCTGTTGGCGGGTCTGGTTTTAGGTGTTGGAGCAGATCTTATTAAAGCCAATGCACTTAAAGTTTTTATTATACTGGTATATACGGGTATTGCGCTTATTGTCTTTTTCATTAACGGGCAGGTGAATCTGCGCGTGGGACTTATTCTGGCAATAGGGAATATGATTGGAGCATGGATAGGTACGCGTGTTGCTGTAAGCTGGGGACCTAAATTTGTCAGGGGAATACTATTGCTGGCGATATTTGTTTCAGCTATGGAGCTATTGGGGATTTTCGATATTCTTATCGCAGGATAAATTTGTAGGTTATTGTACCTTTTTGTGTGGAAGCATCGGGTTTCCTTTCGAACTTGGTTTTCCTGGCAGCCTCGCTTGCCACCTTGAGAAAATATTCTTCAAGGATAGTCGATCCTTTCACACCAGGGCGTACATAGGTTACATTACCGTCCCGATCAACGGTCACTTCAACGACCACAACACCCTCTTTCTGGATGTCATAGGTCGGCTCTGCTAATTTAGTTGCTTTTCGACCTCCTAGGTCATATGATACACCTTCTGTCCCTGTTCCGGATCCTTCACCATAAATCTTTGCATTAACTGCTCCAGTTTCAACACCCTGGTTGCCACGACCTTCGGTCACACCCTCACCGGTGCTGGTATCAGTACCACGAGCATTGGCCCTCTCAAGTGCACCTCTGGTAAGGTTCCTTATTTTCTCTGTCTGCTGCCTTTGTTCTTCCAACTTTCTTTTTTCGGCTTCTTCAGCTTCCCTCCTCAGTCGGTCTTCTTCAAGGGCTTCCTTCCTGCGTTTCTCAGCCTCAGGATCAGGCTGCTCAACCTTTTTTTCGACAACTGGGGCTTCCTCAAAGTCCTGTGTCAATTGTGTTTCGGTTACCTGTGTTTGACTTACAGCCTCATTGCTTATTTCTTCTATCAGTTCATCAGTTGAAGGTTGTTCTAAATCAGCCTGACTGCTTTCTTCCATTGCCGAGGAGGCGGCAGGTTCAAGCAAACCCGAACCGGTTTCATCTGTTCCGAAATCAACCAGTATTCCTTCTTCTTCGGGTAAGGTCTCAGGTGCATGAAAACCAGTAATAATAAGTATTACGGCCAGTACAACATGGAATATTAATGTACCGATTATTCCTTTCTTCTTTTCCGAAGGAAAGTCATAAAGATCGTTATTTTGGAGTCGTTGCAAGAATAAGTTTATATTGGTTATCTTTAGCTATGTTCATTACCCTCACCACATGCTCAATAGGCACGGTCCTGTCAGCATGAAGTGATACATACATATCTTCACTCTGTCCTATCTTTTGCCTGAGTGCAGCTTCAAGGTCCTCAAAAGCAACAGGCTGGTCTTCAATAAAGTACTGCAGGTCTCTTGTTATTGATACTGTGGTAAGTGGTTTTGCCGAAGTCTGGCTGCTTCCTCTTGGTAGCAGCAACTTCAGGGCTGTAGGATGTATCAGTGTTGATGTAACCATAAAGAATATCAACATCAGGAATACTATATCAGACATTCCTGCCATACTGAACTGTACATTTATTTTATTTCTTGAACTTATTGCCATAATTCCGTAATTAGACCGGTTCGTTTAAAATATCCATAAACTCGGTTGAGGTGGCTTCAAGCCTGAAAATCACTTTTTCAACCTTTGAAACAAGTATATTATAAGCAAAATAAGCCAGAATTCCAACTATTAATCCGGCTACTGTGGTAACCAGTGCCGTATAAATTCCATTACTAAGTAACGATACATCAATATTATTTCCAGCATTTGACATATCGTAGAACGCTTTAATCATACCAATAACCGTACCAAGAAAACCTATCATTGGTGCTGCACCGGCTACTGTTGCCAGTGTTGGTAATCCTTTTTCAAGCTTGTATACTTCCAGCTTGCCCACATTTTCAATTGCAGTGTTAACATCGTTAAGCGGTCGGCCTATGCGGGTAATCCCCTTTTCAACCATACGGGATGCAGGTGACTTGCTTGATTTACAGAGTGCTAGCGCTGCATCTATTTTACTGTCATATATATAATCCTTTATCCTGTTCATGAAGTTCATATCTTCATGGCCCGCCCTTGTAATAACATAAAACCTCTCAACAAAAATGTAAATAGCTATTAGGGAGAGCAAAATAATGGGTACCATAACCCATCCGCCTTTCAATACCATCTCACCAAAAGTAAGTGTTACCTGCTCAGATTCGTCCAGTATAAGATCAGATTCCTGCAATACAATGTTTAATAGTCTCATTTATGTTTTAATATTTATTAGTTTTTTCATTTTCGTACGTTGGTTTGGATCTTCAACAGAACTGCACGAGTCCCGAGTTCTCGGGATGAGCGCAGTGAGCTCGACGAATCTTGCAGAGCTGACTCAGATCCACGCCTATCTTTCCATGGTAACTCTTTAAACCAGTCGAAGATATAAAAAAAACGAGATATTATGTTTTGTATTATATCCCGTTTCTATATTTTTTGTTAACAGCTATTAATGAGTTACCCAGATCTGGGCCTGCAGCCAGTAAGCCCCTGCTCCTGCAAGATATCCTATAACAGCCAGCCAGCTTATTTTCTTCATGTACCATATAAAGTCAATTCTCTCGAGGCCCATGGCTGCCACTCCGGCTGCGGAACCTATAATAAGCATACTGCCACCGGTGCCGGCACAGTAGGCAAGGAATTCCCAGAAGAGACCATCCTGGACAAAGAATCCCAAATATTCTGGATTGGCAGATAGTTCAAGCATTTCAGGGCTTGCTATGGGGTACATGCCCATGGCACCGGCCACAAGTGGTACATTGTCAACTATTGCAGAAAGGGCCCCAATAGCAAGGTCGATAGTATAGATGCTCCCCAGGTTCTTATCCAGCCATCTTGACAGGGCAGCAAGCTGGCCGGCAGACTGAAGTGATGCCACGGCTATCAGGATACCAAGGAAGAAAAAGATGGTTGGTGTATCCACTTTCTTGAGAATATGGAAGATAAATAGTTTTTTCTTGGCTTCAGCTGTCTTGTTCCTGTGCATAATCTCAGTAACCAGCCACAAAATACTAAGTCCAAACAGCATGCCGACATAAGGAGGCAGGTGCGTTATACTCTTGAATATAGGAACATTGATAAGGCATGCCAAACCCAGTATAAGGATAAAAATTCTTTCCCTTTTACTTGTAAAAATATTATCTGATTCATCAACCACAGGTCTGGTAACATTACCTTTGAGTATTAATGAGAGGACTATTAAAGGTATGACCATACTGACAAGGCTCGGGATGATAACCCTTGATATGATAGCCACTGTGGTTATCTGCCCGCCTATCCAGAGCATTATAGTTGTCACATCACCTATTGGTGACCAGGCACCTCCGGCGTTAGCCGCAATTACTATAATACTGGCAAAGAACCACCTTGTCCCTTTGTCTGAAATAAGTTTTCTTAAGAGTGCCACCATAACAATAGTGGTAGTAAGATTGTCAAGAGCAGCTGACATAAAGAATGTCAGGAAACCAAGTATCCACAGAAGTTTCACCTTGGATGTCGTTTTAATCTTATCAGTAATTACCTTAAATCCCTGGTTTTGATCTACAGTCTCAACAATGGTCATAGCACCAAAAAGGAAGAAAAGTATTTCTGCTATTTCAATCAGGTGATGACCCAGTTCATGTTTGACGAACAGTACAGGTTCGCTGGCAATTTCAACAGTTTCTCTGTAGGGCGAAGTGGCAAATTCAATATCGCTCATATTTGGTTTGATATTATGAACGAAACCGTCAGCCATTGTTCTTATTTCTTCCCAGGACGGTGAAAGGTTAAGAGACAGAATCTGCTCGCTGAATAATGCGTATAGAGCCCAAAGTATTGATCCTGTTAATAATGCACTTGCAGCTTTTTCAACCTTAATGGGATGCTCCAGTGCTATAGCTGTATAACCCAGGATGAAAATAACGACCATCAATAGAAACATAGTTGCCAGATTTTAGAGATGAATTCAGTGATTGATTTAAAATTATTAAAGGCACAAAAATAATTTTATTTTTCTTATTCTTCAATAATCTCAGGGTCTTCTTCGCGCTTTATATCACTTTTCCCCTTCCTGAAGAGATCTCTGAACCTGTCGAAACTTTGTCTGAAGAAGAGACCAAGGCCCTGGGTATATGGTGCAGTTTCATACACAAGGTTATCATTTGACCTGTTAAAGACCTTGAACCTTATTTTTTCAGTTATTTTAACTTCAACATCAAAATCACCCGTTATTTCATTGGTGGAGGTGCTTGCCTGTGAAGCTCCTGCTTCACCTCCCACGTCAAAATTACCGTTTATGACAACCCTGTCGTTTAATAGTTGTGTTGACAAAGCCACTTCCACTTCCTGGGTGCTTATCTCGTTGCCCGGCCTGTAAGTAAAGCCAATATCAAAATCATTACTTATTTGTGACAGCCAGTTGCTGAGCTGGTTTGATAGCATTTCAGTGGTGGTTACACCCATTGCAGAGGCTCCGGCAGTGGTGGTATTAAGTGATGTTCCTGAAACGACAGGGTCAGGATAGAAGCTGTTCATTACCAGCAAATACAGAAATTGTCTGCTCATTTCTTCCTCGGAATCGATAGCAGCCTTGAGGTCAGTGCGCATTGATTCATCAGCTGTAGGCAGGTAAATGTCAAAACCAATTATTGGATTTACCAGCTGCCCACTCATATTCAGATGGCATTCAACAGGTATTCGTGCAGCATAGGCTTCATTCTGGAAAAGATCCTCAAGAGAAGCCTTAAGTTTATAAATGGCTTTAACATTTATGTTGGCGTCCATGATATCACCATTCCATGATATTGTTCCTCCATCTTCAACGATAAACCGTTTATTGAATATATTTCCAAGGGTAAGCTGGTATTCGCCATCTTCTATTACATAGTCACCAAAAATGGTAAAATCTCCTTTTTTATCCAGCGTCATATGAAGAGTCCCGACACCCCTTGCTTTCATTATATCACCCAGTTTTGAGTCAAAGACCAGCTGAACCTCAGCATCAGGTGTTACCTCCAGTTCAAAGTTCAGTGATATTGATTTTGCATTATCCCGGTTCAGTAGGGGCAGACTTATAGGGATATCCTTAACTGTTTCCTCGCCTTCTTCCCTGAAACTGATGAATGCATAATTACTGATCTCTTCACTTGCACCAAGTGGAATAAACATCCTGGTGTTTCTTTTGGTCTGTGCCGAAATATTAAAATCCAGGTTGTTTGCCGGGCCACCAATTGCAATCACACCCGATGCATATGCAGTACCGTAAAACAGGCTGTTATCTTTTTGTCTTGTATCCATAACCATTATATTATCGGCGTCAACACGAAGATTTATAAACCAATCTTTAAAATTTTTATGAGATACATTCCCATCTAATACAGCCTTATTTTCATTATTGTCGCTTATTTGTATGTTTCTGAATACTATTTTATCGTTATCAAAGCGTATACTGTCAGAAAACCTGAAATTTGATTGCAGGTAATCAATTTTCATCGAAGCCTGCTCAGCCAGTACACTTCCCTGTAATGACGTATTACCATTATCACTGATAATCTTTACACTGCCTGATCCCAGTCCTTCAATGTCAGAGGCAAAAGATTTTAAAAACAGGTTGAGTATATCGAGTGGCATTTCATTTACTGCAGCAAGAAGTCCCAGGTGTTTTTTTTCAGGATCATAACCTCCATCAACACTGAATGTATTTTTACCATCCTTATTGTTTCTTAAGCTGATTCCTGCCACTTTCTCGTTATTGTCCCATACTGACAATATTTTCACATCACCATATTCACGATCATTGAGCTTAAAGTCTTTAATCATTATATCTGTTTCAAACATCAGGTTATTGTAGATATCGGTAAGTTGAATATTCCCATCAAGTAATCCTTCGAGAAAGAACTCTATCTGCTTTGTATCTTCCTGTGCTTGTGCTCTTTCGAGTCTATTCAGGCCTGCAAGGTCTAGCTCCTTGAACCTTATTTTTATGCTGTCAGATGAATCTCCTGATACTTTCCCGTCAATCATGAAGTATACCTCTTTGCGGCTAACAATGAACCTGTTTATGCTGATGGCGGTGGAGTCGATAATAAGCCTGCTGCTGTCAATCTGCCATGGTTTATCATTAATTATTAATTCTGCGGGCAAAATGGCCAGATCAAGTCTTGGATGTACACTATCGGGCCTTGAAAGTTTTCCTTTAGCAGTAAAGGTCCCTTTGTTTTCAAGATTGCCAGTGTTATCCCAGTTAATATTTATATTGAAAGTGTCAGTGTTTGTTTCAGACCTGATTCCCAGCTGCTCCAGGTTGAGCCTGTTGACAAGATTCAATTTCTCACTATAAAGATCAAATACCATGCTGGTATCTTCAATCATGCAGTTTATATCAAGTTCAGACAGGCTATTCAGGTTGTAGATGGCATAGTCTCCTGCAGCTGCTATGCTGATTTTTTGTCCTGGTTTAACCCAGCCTTTAACTGTAAACCCGGGGGAAAGCAGGAAACCGGTCCTGAAGAACTCGTTTATACGATCTATATTTTTGAACCTGATATCATAGCTGAAGTCGTTTTTACCGGAGAATTTTTCTGTCTGGCTATCTATCAGTGAGGGGAAAACGGATGATCCGGCAAGTATAAGATCTGACACAACAGAGGCGAGGCCATATTTGCCTCTTATATCAGCATCAATATAGTCTGTCCTAAGATTAATCCCCATGCTTGAGCTGTCAACATTAAAAGCACTTATGCTGCAGTCGAAAAGATCAAATTCTTCACCATTTCTCTTGAGCTTTGAATTTAACAGGCGTATATTCCCGGTAATATTATCAATGCTGTTGCCGGTAAAGCTTGCAGTAAGCAGCATTGAAAGACTTGAAAGGCTGTCGGAGCGATCCATATTAAGCTGGTATAAATCAGCTTCAAGAAGGTTAAGACTGAAGTCCACTTCCGGTAAATTTCCGGTAAAATCAAACCGTCCCAGTAAATCCATTTTCAGGTCTT
This sequence comes from uncultured Rikenellaceae bacterium, assembly GCA_964577305.1. GTDB lineage: Bacteria > Bacteroidota > Bacteroidia > Bacteroidales > VadinHA17 > UBA9300. Next base: position 58,416 of record CAZNYS010000010.1, on the reverse strand, counting down.
CAGTATTTGAACTGACTGTTCCATCCCATATTTTTTCCGTTACTTGACCATTGATTTCAAGGTCGCGGTAGGTATAATCCTTAAATTCCAGGCTTTCAATAGTAGCCTCTATATCAGCCCTGAAATTTTTTAATGATTTTGATATTCCTTCAACATCAAGGTGTGCTGAAATAGAGCCCAGTATATCTTCACGGTTCAAAATTCTGCCCAATCCAACTGAACGTGCCTCCAGGGTACCTTTATAAAAGAAAGTACTGGAGGTGTCAGGCCTGAACAGTATGTCAGAGGATACTGACCCGAGTTCAGTATTTAGTGTTCCGTATGTAACAAAATCCTGGATAAAACCCGTGAAATTGCCGCTGAAGGATATCGCTCCCAGCTTCCTTAACTCATTGCCCGGGTTCAGCTTATCCATACCCGGTATTCCCATCTCAGTTATTTCCCGCACCGTGGTTGTAAAACTGCCTACTCTTATGAACATGAAAGTATTTTGTATATCGGGCATACCGGAAAGGTCAAAATCACATGTGAGCATTGTACTATCTGAACATGATAGTACAATATCTCTTCCATTCATTTCCTCGACTGTACCCGTTATGCTTCCCGAAAATATAATATCATAATCCATTCCCCGAAGTGGTTCAACAAAGTATGCAAGGTCAGATAATGAGATGAGAGAACTCTGGAGTGTAAGCTTCAGATTCGCATCACGGTTAAAATTAAAATCACTGCCGTTTTCTAAGATATCGATCCCTATTGTTTCTGAATTAATAAAGCTGTTTGAGGTTCTGATTGTAGGATCAATAAGATGGTATTTACCGTCTTCTATCTGTACTTCGGTAAAAAGATTTTCCAATTCAAAACATTTTCCTGTTGAAAATGACAGCTCGGTAATTCTTAATCCAACATCTTTATAATGTTTACTGAGATTATCCAGGGTAAGATTGAGATCAGAAAGACAAATATTATTTATGTCAAAGTTTTCTGCTGTATCAGGCCTGATTCCGGATCTGTAGCTCAGTTCACCATTGTCAATAACTATCTGCCTGATCAGAAGGTCTTTATTTCTTTTGGCAGTGTCTTCATTAACCAATAGTTGTGCTAAAGACGCCAGGTTTAATACATTATTGGTGTCCGGCCGGAGCTTTATTACGGGGCTGTCAATATCCACACGGCCGAGGCTGATAAGCCTTTCCTTTCTTTTTATTCTCCTTATCCCGGCTTTAACCATCGGGGAATAAAGCATAGTATCAGCCGTATTATCCTTTAGAAGAAGGTTATTTACTTCAATGTGATTAAAGAAGGTAAATCGTATATCCCCTGCAGAAATCTCTATATCATTATTCTTCGAGATCCTGGCCGTTAATCTATCGAATAACCATGTTTGTACCGAAGGACTTTTGAGGGTAACAAAGCAAATGGCTGTAAGAATCAATATAACCAGTAATACTAAAATAGGGATTTTATATATTTTCTTAATTTTGCTCATTATTATGTGCGTGCACAAACAACATTCCAAAAATAGCGTAAAAAACTGAAAAATAAAGATAAATGCCGGTTACTATCCTTGCCATTGAATCTTCATGTGACGATACCTCGGCAGCTGTTGTGAGAGATGGTTTTCTTCTATCCAATCTCATTGCAGGCCAGGAAGTACATAAATCATATGGTGGTGTTGTACCGGAGCTGGCATCAAGGGCTCACCAGGCAAATATAGTACCTGTTGTTGACCAGGCTATTAAACGTGCTGGTATAGACAGGAAAGATATCGATGCCATAGCATTTACGCGTGGACCTGGTTTGCTGGGATCACTTCTTGTAGGCACCTCTTTTGCTAAAGGTTTTGCGCTGGCCCTGAACAAGCCCCTTATAGAGGTTAACCATCTTCAGGCACATATTTTATCACACTGGCTGAAAGAGAAAGGGAGAGACAATAAGACACCGGGATTGCCATTCCTTTGCCTGCTGGTATCTGGCGGGCATACACTGCTTATAATCGTAGACAGGGATATGAAGCTTGAAGAAATAGGTTCAACGATTGATGATGCAGCAGGTGAAGCCTTTGATAAATGTGCAAAGGTTATGGGCTTGCCTTATCCGGGTGGCCCTCTTGTTGATAAGCTGGCATCTGTCGGTAACCCTGATCGATTTACTTTTACCAGGCCAAGAATTGAAGGACTGGATTTCAGCTTCAGTGGATTAAAAACTAATTTTCTATATTTTCTGCGTGATGCTGTTAAAGGAAACCCTGAATTTGTAGAAGAGAATAAAAATGACCTATGTGCATCGATTCAGAAAACCATCATAGAAATACTACTGGATAAACTGGTTAAGGCCGCCAGAAAAACAGGAATAAAAGAGATTGGAATTGCAGGTGGTGTTGCAGCCAATAGCAAATTAAGAACTTCCCTCAATAAACTTGCCGGGCAGTATGGGTGGAATATATATTTGCCGGAGATGAAATATACAACTGATAATGCTGCCATGATTGCAATTACCGCCTATTTTAAGTATCTTGATAACGATTTTTCCGGTCAGGATACAGTTCCACTGGCAAGGTTTAATATTTAAAAAATCAGCATGGCTTTAAAGGACAAATCAATTTTAGTTGTGGGCGCAGGTTCTATTGGAGGCATCTCTGCCACTATCCTTAAAAATGCTGGTTATAATGTTGAAATTGTATGTAAATATGAAGACTACAGGGAGAACATAATTAATGAAGGACTGAAAGTCAGTGGTGTTAAGGGGAGGTTCTGGGAGAAGATGAAGGCCTACGTTTCTATTAAAGATACCGGTAGTACAAAAGATATTATACTGTTAGCTATTAAAGCCACAGATATGATTGAAGCTGCTGAGGATCTGAAGTCTTTACTGAAAAAAAACAGCCTGGTGATATCGATGCAAAATGGAATCTGTGAGCCCGAACTGGGCAGGATACTGGGTAATAACCACATTGTGGGATGTATAGTCGGCTGGGGAGCTACAATGGATAAACCAGGAGATCTGGTAATGACATCCAGTGGTGATTTCGTGATTGGATATATAGGCAGGGTTGAAGATGAAAGGCTGAATGAAATAGCATTACTCCTGGGCACGATACTGCCGGTCAGGATCACTGGAAACATTATGGGGCACCTTTATTCCAAACTTATCATCAATTCATGTATTACATCAGTAGGAGCCCTTACGGGATTACTGCTCGGCCAGATGATGCAGAGACGCAAAGCAAGAAAATTGTTTATAGAAATAATTCGCGAAGCTATTGAACTGGCACATGTGCTCCAGGTAAAAGTTGAAGATTATGGCAACAGGTTGAATTATTATAAGTTTATTAGCGGTAAGAATAGTTTTTACGAGGTAAAAAGACATATTACATTACGCCTGATGGGATTGAAATATCGTCGTTTAAAGTCGTCATCACTTCAATCGCTGGAGAGAGGAAAGCTAACGGAAATAGATTACCTGAATGGATATATTTCATCAAACGGAAGGGAATATGGGGTACCAACACCCGTAAATGAAGCCATTGTGAATATGATCCATGAAATCGAAGATGGTAAGAGAAAAATCACCCTTTCTAATCTTGATGATGAAGTATTTGAAAAATATTATAGATAAAGGTTTTATATTTATTCACCGATAACTATATTAGCAGTAAATACCAGCCAATGGATAAGTTATTCATTAAGGCAACTAAAAATTCACCTGAAATAACCCTGAGTCCTGAAGGTGCTCTGAGGTTCAAGGGTCGGTCCATTCATGAGAATGCCCAGGATTTTTTTGACTCCGTGATCGACTGGATTATTGAATATATTAATGACCCGGCTGACACAACCTTTGTTGATATACAGCTTGAGTATTTTAACAGTGCTACTGCAAAATATATTATTATAATGCTTCAAAAACTAAAAGAAGTAAAACTGAAAGATAAAAAGTATTATGTGAACTGGTTCTATGAAGAGGGTGATGAAGATATTCTTGAGAGGGGCGAATATTTTGCTTCAGTCCTCGATATGGATTTTAATTTTGTGGAAATAACATAAAAATGCCTAATATGCCAGTATCTGGCTTTTTTCAATGCCCCTGCCTTTAATCAATAACTTGTTGTGATAAATCTCTGCAACAGCCCAGGCATTGCTGTCCGGTGTCTCAACCATTCCCTTAATAGTTACATAATGTATCCTGTTAAGATTACTGTAACCACCTGAATGATCATGGCCACAAAACCAAGCAATAATATTGTCATATTCTGAGATAATATCAAGTATTTCCTCCCTGTTATAGACATTATGTGGACCGGCAGGCTCGATGGTGTGATGTGAAAATACCAGTACATGCTCATCCCTGTCCCGGGCTTCTGCCAGTTCTGATTTGAACCACTCAATCTGCTTCTTACTCATTTCCCCGTTCCATTCAAACGAATTGGGATAGCCTTCCGATGTCAGTTTATTAATAATCATTCTTGCTTTAACGGCTGATAGTAACGGTCCGTAATAAGTGCTTATTTCACAGGTGTTAAGAAAAATAAACCTGAATCCCTGTTTTGTGAAACTATAATAGCTTTCTTCACCGGTAAGCATATCCCTCACTTTTTTCTTATTCCTGTTTTTTACACTGAAATCATGATTTCCAAGCACGTGATATATCCTGTTATCGCTTTTTTTAAGTATTTCCATTACTGGCTCGAACGATTTAAAGTCCCTGTCTATAAGGTCTCCCAGGTTGACGATAAAATCAATGTTGGTATTATTCAGATCATTTATTGCTTCATTGAGCTTGGTGAGTGAATTACTGAAGTACCTTGAACCCTGGCTTTTGCACTCGCAATACTGGACATCTGCTATTAAACCGAATGATAGAATTGCCTGGTCTGGCTGTTTATTGTCTGGAATGCTCATGACCATGGGTGATTGAGATATAGTGAGGGAATAAAAAAAAAGAATAAAAATCCTTATCATACTATTTCTTTTGGAAGATATTTAAAGATAAGGATTTTTATTTCTCAAATGGCAGGATTGCCTGTTTTACCCATAAAGACAATACCGTTGGTACTCGTTTCCCTAATGAGGTAAATAAATGGCTTATCAAGTTTTACTTCCAGTGGTTCGGGTGGCATGGAAGTGAATTCAATCATAACAACTGTTGCAGCAGCTGCTTCAGTGCCTTCTTCATTGGTTTCAATAAATGTCTGGTGCAATACTTTGCTTATGAAAAGATCCTGTTCCGATATATTTGAGAAATCTGCTGCAAACGGAGTAAATGCAATCCCCATCCCCATTGCGGTAAGAACGTCTTTCAATTCAGTCTTAAACTCATACTTGAACCTTGGCATATACAAATCCACATCTTCATTAAGCATACCCTCAACCCAGGTGTTCCAGTCATCTGAATTCAGCATGGGAATGATATCTGATGTAGTATATCCATTATCCGGAAGGATAACATCCATAACATAATTACCCTGTCCGTATGGTAGTTCAAGGAGTATGAATTTTTCCGTTGCATTTATCCTTGCTGTTATTTCCTGGTTCATCATAGGAACATCTACCTGTGATCCTCCTTCGGGGAAGAATGGCATATCAGTGGTATTCTCCTCGTCGAATTCATATTTCCACTTGCCATTAAAGTATATAGCATTTATCAGCAGCATGGCAATATCGGGCGGAAGTTCATCGATCATATCCTTTATCTTACCATGTGTATGATCTTCTATCCACTGGTTTATGACATCTACAATATCCGGGTCGCCGACAGAGAAATCATGAGCTTCTGCATCAAAATATTCTTTAAGTTTATCGATGAAAGCCTGTTTCACCCTGAGTCTTTCTTCAACCCATACAGAATTGGCAATTTCCATCACTACCCGCTCATCGATTTCCATAAGCTTGTCGGTCAGGTCTTTGTATGAATTGTTAATATCTTCAATATCAATATTATAATACCTGAGAGCCTTCATCATTGAATCACGTGTTACACCGTTTGCCCCGTTAAGTGTCATTGACAGAGCATATGATATGCTGAGCGGTGAGATCATGACATTTTCAACATCACTGTTCTCCTGCATTACGAGCTTGAAAATGTCAAAACTAAATGTGTTGTCTGATTCAACCAGTGCCTGCTGTGTTGCGGTAAGTTCTATAGGGATAGGTTCATCCGGCAGATTGTCCGGGTTATTTTTCTCACATGAGCTGAATGGTATTATCAGAAGTACTATTAAGAACAGATATCGTGTCATTATATTTTTTTTGGTTTGGCCTCAACGTACAAACCGCAAAAAACATGCCATGTAAACAGTTATTTATCAAAGAAATATTCTTTGCCGGGAAAGCCAAATCTCCGTTTTGCATACTCTTCGGGATATACAAAATATTTTGTATCAGCCTCAACACATATTTTCCCATTGCCATCAGTCAGGTCACACTTAAGGTAAACATACCTGCCTTCCGTCCTTTCAATATGAGCTCTTAAGGTTATATTACCTCTGTTCATGAAAACTGGTTTAAGGTACCTTACCTTCAACTCGGATGTGACACCTGCCGTTCCTTTTTTAACACTAACACACCATGCACCCACCTCATCAAGCATTGTTGCAATAATCCCTCCGTGAAGAACATTAACGTATCCCTGGTAATATTCTTTGGGTTCCCATATTGCCTCAACATAATTATCAACTTCCTCAAATTCAAGTTTAAGACCTATGGGATTCTTACGGCTGCAGCCAAAACACTTATTTAATTCCGGGTCGTAAGGGTTTATTATTTTCCTTCGCATATTAACAAATTATTTTTTATTCTTATAATGATAGTACAAAAACACCAGTGAAGTTGTCAGGAATAAAAGCCCCATAAATATCAGTAAAAGAAAGCCTGAGAGGGTAGGTTTTTCAAATCCCCTGTCAACCATTTTAATCCTGCCAATATATCCGTTTATGGCAAGGATTATAATTAATAATGCAAAAATAATACCTATATAAATTCTTGTTTTATCGAGTATTTTTGTTGATTTGTAAAGGTCTGAATTAACAAAATTAGCATAGCGGGTTCTTGCATGAGCATAAGCTTTCCGTCTGGCCTGCTCCCTTTTGTATCTGTCCCATTCAGTAATAAATTCACCGGCTCTGGCGGAATCAGTCTCCTTTCTTTTGTACTGTGCAAGAAGGAATTGGTATGCCTCGGTAGAAATTATGAAAAGGTCACTCGCTGAGGCCGACTTATTCAGATCGGGATGATACTTTCGTGCACAGCGCCTGTAAGCTTTCTTAATATCATCAATCTTGGCCCCCGGTTCCAGTCCCAGTACCTGGTAATATTTAAGTATCTGATTCAATATATCGTATTTAAGGATAAAAATAATGTTTTGCAGGGGATTATCATATAACCTATATAACTAATGGGAAAAGTGCTCAGGTTGGAGATAAGTATGAACTCTTTGATAAGTTTAATCATTTGATCATTGTATTACACGTACTTTTTGTAATTTTGCAGATCATATTTACACATCGTTATTGAATGGAGTGGAGTAATGTTTACCTGGCCTTTGGCCTTACACTTATTGCAGGACTGGCTACAGCTATTGGGGGAGGAATAGCTTTTTTCGCAAAAAGGACAAACACTACATTCCTTTCTTACTCACTGGGCTTTTCAGCCGGTGTAATGATATATATTTCTTTCACAGAGATTCTTGGTGAAGCAAATACTATAATTGGTGAATACTATAATGATAATACATCAGCATGGATGACTTTCCTTTTTTTTATTACCGGTGTTGGCCTGACGGCTTTAATAGACAAGATGGTGCCATCTCAGGAAAACCCTCATGAAATGAGAAGCCTGGAGCAGATGGATAATGGGCGCTCCTGCAGCGGTAGAAGATTATTGCGCGTAGGCATAATTACCGCTGTGGCAATCACTATTCATAATTTTCCCGAGGGCATCGCAACATTTATGGCGGGAGTATCGGATATTACTATTGGAATCAGTATAGCATTAGCGATAGCAATACATAATATACCTGAGGGCATAGCTGTTTCTGTTCCTGTTTATTATGCAACAGGATCAAGGAAAAAGGCATTCTGGTGGGCTGCCTTATCAGGTCTCGCTGAGCCAATAGGAGCTCTGTTTGGATATTTTATCCTCTCATTGTTCCACAGCCAGATTGTACTGGGTTATATGTTTGCATTGGTTGCCGGAATAATGATCTATATAGCATTTGATGAGCTTCTGCCTGCTGCTCATAAATATGGTAAACACCATACTGCTATCTATGGCCTGATAAGCGGAATTATTGTTATTGGAATAAGCCTAATGTTGTTATAACAATTATCAGCTTATCGCTTTTATCACCTGTCAGCGTTGATGGCCTGTTTCTGTAATTTGTATCATTTCATTTGTATTGATCGGCTGAGAACTTCTTATTGATAAATGTAGCATATCTAACAAGGTTTTTCCTTATTATTGAACATGTAACAACACTTACTGACAGATATCAGTTATTTCTTGTTTTTCTGTTATTATTTTCATCCGGTCATTGTTAATTAATATTTCCTAATATGCAAAAGATCACTACTCACCCGATACTGAATGTTCCGGAGAAACAAAAAGTCACTTTTCAATTCAATGGAAATACAATTGTTGCAGAGAAAGACTTCATTATTGCTGCAGCCCTTCACCAGGCAGGCTATCCTGTACATAGTCATAGCCTGGAAAACAGAAACCGCAGCCTTGAATGTGGTATAGGCAAGTGTGGTGCCTGTGAAATGCTTGTTGATGGAGTAATAAGAAGAATATGTATAACAAGGGTAAATGGTGTCAGGGAGGTAAAAACAATACCACATGATTACAAACCTGAAGCACAAAAGATAGAAATCGATAAAGCATTAAATATTTATAAAACGGATGTTGTAATTATCGGGGCAGGTCCTGCAGGTCTTGCAGCCAGGGAGATATTAAATCAGCACGACGTTAACAATATAGTAATTGATAATAATGATCATATTGGCGGGCAGTTTCTTATGCAGACACACCAGTTTTTCTTCTTCGAAAAAGAGAAAAAATTCGGTGGTATGAGGGGCTTTGATATTGCACAGCACCTTGCAGGGGAAAATCATAATGGTATATTTCTGAACTCGACCGTCTGGGATATACTGGAAGGGGAAAGGCTTGCTGTAAAAAATATTAAGTCGGAAGAAATATATTATGTTGATGCAAAATACCTGATTATTGCTACAGGGGCAGTACCTTTTATGCCCCCGTTTGAGAATGATGATGTACCCGGGGTCTACACAGCAGCTGTTGTTCAGAAAATGATGAACCAGGAATTTACATTGCTGGGTAAAAATGTGCTGACTGTGGGAGCAGGAAATATCGGGTACCTTACATCTTACCAATTAATACAGGCCGGGGCAAAGGTGAAAGCTATTATTGAAGCATTGCCTTATGAAGGGGGATTTCCCGTTCAGGCTAACAGGGTAAGGCGTCTGGGTATACCTGTTCTTACTTCTAAAATCCTTGTGAAGGCAATACCTAATGATAATTATGACGGTATAACAGGGGCGGTAATTGCCGACGCTGAAAACTTTGAACCTGTGCCCGGAACAGAGAAAGTGATAAATGGGATAGATGCTATAAATATTTGCACAGGACTCATCCCTGATGATGCATTACTGATAAAGGGCAGAGAAGTGTTTGGAAGAAACTGCCATGGTGCAGGTGATGCAATAAGGATAGGAGAGGGTACAAGCGCAGTGCTAAGGGGTAAACAGGTGGCTTATGAGATTATTGATGAAATGGGAGTGAAATATAATTATAGCCAGTACCTGAAAATTTCCAAAGAATATATTGATTCCCAGCAGGAACCGGTAAAAATTATTGAAGAACCATTTATGCCTTTAAAAGAAAGAATGTGGGAAAAACCTTTCGTTCTGATTGACTGCCTGTATGGTTTTGCATGTAACCCTTGCGCCTTTGCCTGTCCTCATAATGCAATTACCAAATCATCAACGAGCACTGTTCCCGAAATAGATTTTGATAAGTGTATAGGTTGTATGCAATGTGTATACCAGTGTCCGGGCCTGGCCGTTTTTGGGTATAATCTGAAAAAGAACTGGTTGTTCCTGCCTGTCGAATATGAGGTAAAAGAAAATTCCGCAGTTTACCTGGTAAATAACGAAGGACAAAAATTAGGTGAGGGCATAATTGAAAGAGTACTCAAAAAAGATAATAAAACAAATATTGCCAGGGTCAAAGCCCTGGATATACATGGTGAAGAACTTCCCCCTGTAAGAGGATTTATTATTAAGGAACTCTACCCCGATGAGATCAGTTATGATGAAACAGGGGATAAGTATATAGGTGACCAGTATATATGTCATTGTGATGATGTAAAACTTAATGAGATACTGGATATTATCGGGCACAGGAAATTTATATCTGTAGATGAGATAAAACACACCACGAGATTGGGAATGGGAGCATGCCGGGGGAAAAGATGTATTAAACGATTAAAGACTGTTTTGCCTAAATATGGTATTTCAATGATTGGCGATGCTACACCGCGTGGACCGCTTTCTAACCAGGTAGGGTTAGGTGAACTTCTACCCCGTAATGCTCATGAAAACATAATAACCCACCTGAACGGGCAGAACCGTAAAATAATACACGCACAGTCATTTATTGCCGGTGGTGGTATAGGGGGCAGTGCCTTATTCCGGTATATGGCAAAAGCAGGTTTTAAACCTTTAATGATAAATTATGGACGTGGCTCATCATGGAGAAATATTGCAGCCGGCCGTCCTAACTTCAGCCTGCCGGAACTCTCTGATATAGCGAATCATAATTTGCAGATATTCAAAGAACTACAGGATATTCAGAATATTGATTTTCTTCCAATCAAATATGTAACTTTTGCCCATGATGAACAGATATACAAAGACCTGGAAGCTTCTGTTGCATGGTCGGATGCAAGGATGATTGATCCGGGGGACTTTCAAAAGGAAGTGTCAGCATATTTCAACCCTGCACTGAATAAGTATAAGGCTGCACTTATTACCAACAATTGCTGGCAGGCCACACCGGGTAGAGTGATTGACCTTATAAGGAATATCGGAATTGAACAGGGGGGTACAATACTGGAAGATTGTGAATTAATTGATGTAAATAAATCAGGAAAGACTTATAATATAATTGTTCGTGATCATAAGAATGAATACGTTGAATACCAGACTGAAGTGTTTATAAATGCACTGGGGCCTGATGGTGCAAAATTCGCATCTAAATTAGGACTTGATACAGGAATATATCCTGTTAAACACCAGGCTTTTATCACTCGTCGTTTACCTGTGCTGGGTATCAAGGGACGCCCATTGTCTATGTTAATTGACCGTAGAAAATATAAAGGATTCACTGCAGTTTACGGCCAGCAATTAGCAGAAACAGGCCAGATTATTGGATGTGCTTCTCCGATGATTGAACCGGAGGAAACGGGAAAAAACCTGAAAATCAATTCACAGGATTTCCTTGAGATTATTACGGAAGTCTTCGTTGATTGGATACCTTGCTTATCATTGGTTGGATTCCAGGCAGTTTGGGCAGGTTATTATGTCGAACCCAGGATGCTGATTGATCCCGAACAGGGTTTGTTCATAGGCTTGCGTGGACAGGGATTTATGTTAGGACAATATCTGGCTAAATTATATGTTGATAAACTGACAGGTAAACCTGTACCTGAATATTTTGACCGTCTCAAAATTGATGGTGACGGATTATTGGAAAAAGCCTTTAAATAAAATCCGGGACTACACTATTCCTGCAAATCCCATAAAAGCCATTGCCAGCAGCCCTGCAATAACAAAGGCTATTGGGACACCTTTCATCGGTCCCGGGACATCTGCAAGCTCAAGGTGCTCACGAATACCTGCGAAGAGAATAAGAGCCAGGCCAAAACCTATTGAATTCGCAATCGCAAAAACAATACTTTCCATCAGATTGAGGTCCTGCTGACCCGCCATAATGGCTACTCCCAATACTGCACAGTTAGTGGTTATCAGGGGAAGGAAAATACCAAGTGCCTGGTATAATGACGGACTTACTTTCTTGAGGATAATCTCTACCAGTTGAACCAGTGTGGCAATGACCAGGATAAAAGTGATGGTCTGCATATACTCTATGCCAAAAGGATTAAGTATGTAATTCTGTATGAGATAGGTTACCAGTGTGGCAATTGTCATTACGAATAATACTGCTCCTGACATCCCGATGGAGGTCTCAATTCTTCCTGATACTCCTATGAAAGGACAAATGCCCAGGAACTTGTTGAGCACAATATTATTTACGAATACGGCTGATATGATTATTATTATATATTCCATCTTATGCTCCTTTCTTGCTAAGCTTGTTAACTATCACTATCAGATACCCCAGCGCTATGAATGCCCCCGGTGATAATATAAAGATGAGTATACCATCGCCCGGTATGAATTTTAATCCGAATATTGAACCTGAACCAAGTATTTCCCTCACTGACCCGAGGAGGGTCAGTGCAAAGGTAAATCCCAGTCCCATACCCAATCCGTCTATTGCTGATGACAGCAGAGTGTTCTTTGATGCAAATGCTTCAGCACGGCCCAGGACAACACAGTTTACCACGATAAGGGGAATAAACAGGCCGAGTGCTTCAAACAGTACTGGTACGTAAGCCTGCATTATTAGTTCAACAATAGTTACAAAAGATGCTATTATAACTATAAAAGAAGGTATCCTGACTTTATCAGGAATAAAGTTTTTGATAAGGGAAACCACTACATTGGACATCAGCAGCACAAATGTTGTTGCCAGGCCCATGCCCATTCCATTAATAGCGGTTGTTGTTACACCCAGTGTGGGGCAAAGGCCAAGAAAAAGGGCAAACACCGGGTTTTCCTTGATAAAGCCTTTGGTAAAATTCTTAAGCTGGTTCATATTCTTGTCTTAGCTTTTTTACTTGTTATCATTAATGCTTTTGAAAGTCTCATAAGCCCTGGCTACAGCATCACAGAAAGCTCTTGAACTGATAGTTGATGCTGTAATGGCATCAACATCGCCTCCGTCTTTCTTAACTGACAGGCGGAATGTCTCAGGGTTCTTACCCTGGAATTGCACACTCCATTCTGATTTTTTTCTTTCCATCTTATCACCCAGCCCGGGTGTCTCCTCATGCTCCAGTATCGCTACGTCATTTATTGTACCATCGGGAAGGAAACCAACCATTACTTTAATTTCCCCGGAGAACCCCAAATTTGTAAATGTTTCAACAGCTGTTCCTACAGGTTCATCACCCTTCATTCCCGGGTAAAAATACAGTGTATCGCCATCTACAGCTTTCTTGTAAACATCGGCAGTGGGACTATTGTCAAATTCCGGTATGACCTGTCTTATTGCATTGTTTTTCTTTTCAAGCTTCGCTGCTGCTATAGGTTCTTTTGTCAGCTCGTAAATACCACCTAGAGACGCTGAGGCGACAAAAGTAATCACCAACAATGCAATAAACATATTTTTCAGGTTTGATTCTTTTTTAGCCATTTCTTACCTCCTCTCCGAACCTTGAGGGTTTTAAATATGTATTTATCAGGGGTGTGAATGCGTTCATAATAAGTATGGCAAACTGTACACCTTCAGGGTAAGCCCCGAACCTCCTGATTAGGATTGTAATAATACCTATTCCCACCCCATATATTATCATGCCTTTGTTTGACATAGGTGAAGTTACGTAATCGGTGGCCATAAAAATAGCTCCCAGGAGCAATCCCCCGGTCATCAGGTGATACAAAGGATCGGCATTTGATTCTGGATTGGCAAACCATAATATGCCGGTAAATACAGTTACTGTCAGGAGAATACTTAAAGGAATGTGCCAGGTAATAATTTTCCTTATAAGCATATAGCCAAGCCCTATAAGAAGGGCAAAAGCAGCTATTTCACCGAGTGAACCTCCCGTATTGCCCCAGAAAAGCTGCTGGTAGTCAGGCATAGCCAGTTCCGGGTTGGTCATTATATTTTGCACTGGCACCTTATCATAGTTTTCATTCAGTATGCTTAATGGTGTGGCGCCGGTTATTGCATCGGTGAAGCTTGTTTTGAATCCCCTGGGAACAGGCCATGTTGTCATTTGAACAGGAAAAGAAAGAAAGAGGAACACTCTGCCGATAAGAGCCGGATTGAAAGGATTATTTCCCAGCCCTCCAAATGTCATTTTTCCAACACCTATAGCTACCAGAGCACCCAGGACAACCAGGCCGATAGGAAGGTTGGTTGGCAGACAAAAGGCCAGTAATAAGCCTGTTACTATTGCAGAACCATCACTTACAGATGGTTCTTTCCTTATAATAAACTTCTGGATAAGATATTCAAAGATAACACAGGATATTACTGAAACTGACGTTACCAGGATGGCTGCCCAGCCAAAAAACCATATCGTTGCAAGCATTGCAGGGGCGAGGGCTATTACCACTCCATACATGAGTTTTTTTGTTGACTCCTTGCTGTACTCATGCGGGGATGGTGATACTGTTAATAATTTATTCATTACTTGTAGTCTATTTCTTGTCTTGCTTACTTTTGTTTTCTTTCTCTTATTATTCTGCCAACATAGGCCTTACCCAGCCTGATATAATCAAGTAAAGGTCGGTTTGCCGGGCATATGTAACTGCAGGACCCGCATTCCATGCAATCCATTATCCTTTCTTTCTCTGTTTTTTCAAATAGTTCTTTTTCAGTAAGTGCCATCAACAGGTAAGGTTCAAGGCCCATTGGACAGGCTGTTATGCACTTCCCGCACCTTATACAGGGTCCTGTTTCTCTTCTGCGCGATTCTTTATCCCTTAAAAGCATTATACCTGATGTTCCTTTCGTTACCGGTACATCAAGTGAACTCAGTGCTTTGCCCATCATAGGTCCACCGTTTACTACCTTGGCTGTGCTCCCGGGTAAACCTCCTGCATATTCTATCAGATTGTTTACCGGAGTACCTATGCGGGTAAGCAGATTTACAGGCTTTTCCATGTCTTTACCTGATACGGTGACTACCCGCTCAACCAGTGGTTTATTTTTCTGTACAGCTTCGTATACCGCGTAAGCGGTCCCAACATTATGAACAACTGTGCCAACATCAACTGGAAGGCCTCCTGAAGGTACCTCCCGGTTTATTAATGCTTTTATAAGTTGTTTTTCTGCACCCTGCGGGTATTTAACCTTAAGGGTATGAACACTTATACCATTAAAGCCCGAAACCATGCTCTTAAGCTTTTCAATGGCATCTTTCTTGTTGTTTTCAATACCTATCATAGCCCTGTCTACCCCCAGTGCTTTCATAAGCAGGGATGTTCCCGTAAGCAGCTCACCGGTCTTTTCAAGCATCAGGCGATGATCGGAAGTGAGGTAAGGCTCACATTCAACACCATTTATAATCAGTACATCACATTTCTTACCAGGTGGGATGCTCAGTTTTACATGAGTGGGAAATGTTGCTCCTCCCATTCCTACAATACCATTTTCAGAACACTTTTTTATGATCTCTTCACCTGTAAGGTTTATGTCCTTTTTCAGGTCATCGCTTCTGTCTACAGAGTCAATCCATTCGTCTCCCTCAACATTTATTACCACACATGTCTGCTTATAACCTGATGAGTCAAGTACTTTATCAATCTTAAGTACTTTCCCCGAAACCGATGAATGAATATTTACTGATACAAAACCCTTGCTGCGGGCAATTGTCTGCCCGGCTTTTACTGTATCACCCTTTTCAACTACCGGTTCAGCAGGAGCTCCCAGGTGCTGATTGACTGGTATGATAACCTGCTCCGGTACCGGCAATATTTCTATCGATAGACCCGCAGATATTTTGTTTTCAGGTGGATGAACACCTCCTTTGGGGAATGTCTTCAACACTTTGTATTATTTTAAATTTAACTTCAGTATTATTATGCTTCAGCCTTCTCCGGTTCCTTCTTTTGCTCAGTTTTGCGTGGTGGGAAGTTCAGTTCCAGTATTGCACCTGTAGGACATTCAGGTTCACATTTTCTGCACAACTTACACTTGTCAGAATCAATAAAAGCAAGGTTGTTCTCAATTGTAATGGCATCGAAATTGCATACTATCTCACATTTCCCGCATCCTATACATGCAACAGAACATGCTTTCCTTGCCGGGCCTCCCTTATCCTTATTCACGCATGATACATATATTTTTCTGTCCTTCCTGGCTTTTTTCCTGAGTTCAATAATGTCTCGCGGACAGGCTTTTACACATGCTCCGCAGGCAACACATTTATCATCAATCACAACAGGTAATCCTGTTTCATTGTCCATATACATGGCATCAAAATCGCAGGCATCAACACATTCGCCCAGGCCGAGACAACCATACGGGCAGTCAGTTTCCCCACCATAAAGGTTATGTGCAATGGTGCAGTTCATTGAGCCGTCATAATGGGATGTTTTTTTTCTGTTATCAGGAGTACCGTTGCAGCATACCACGGCAACTCTTGGTTCAACTTCCGGTGCCTCCCGGCCAAGGATCCTGGCTACCTGGGCCATGGTTTCACTGCCGCCAACAGGACAGTTCAACCCTTCAAAAGTTTCAGACTTAACAAGTGCCTCCGCAAAATTACGGCAACCTGCAAAACCACAGCCTCCACAATTTGCGGCAGGTAAGGCTGCCTCAACTTCATCAATACGCGGATCTTCGTATACCTTGAACTTTTTAGCAACAAGATTTAATATCAGGGCTGCTATTATTCCTAATAGGCTTAATGAAATTATCGTTATAAGTACTACAGAATTCATTTAATCTGTTTTTTTATAGTAAATGAAAAACTCTTACCTATCTTTTCCTTCTTAAGGTATATGATGGTATAATAGGGAATAAGGGAAAGTAAAGCAGTAATGCCGCTTACCGGTTCTGATAAGGATAATGACGTCATGGTAATCAATATCAGCATGACAATAATGAAAGGAAGCAGGTATCCCAGGAAGAGTGCTCTGAAACCCATCGACTTCCTCATTACCACAATCACCTGGTCCCCGGCCCTGACTTTAGGTCCTGTATTTGCCTTAATCTCCTTATTCTCACGGCCAGAAAGATCGCATATACCCGAGGCAAGACATCCTGAGCAGGCAGGATGTGATAGGACACTGACAGTTATATGTTTATTGTCTACTGATTTAACTATACCAGTATGTTCAATTGTATCGTCGTTTTGCATTATCTGGAACCATGCATGATTTGAATGGGCAAATTTATAATATGCTGCCAAAATAAATATGTATAAAATCAGTTTTTAATGAGGGTAAAATAATATAGAATCAGTCTAAATAAATCAGGAGTTTGCATGTTCAAGTTTAACTGATTTTGCTCCAGTCATATTCAGGTTTTTTTAGGATGTCCAGTTGCTGTTTAAGTATTATATTATCATGTTTTTGTAGCAGTGGATCCTCCCCGAGTATTTCCTCTGCAATTCTCCTGGCGTATTCAAGTATTTGACCATCTTTGCCCAGATTGGCTATCTTAAGGTCAAATCCAATCCCACTCTGCCTTGTTCCTTCGATGTCACCGGGACCCCTTAAGCGCAGATCAACTTCGGCAATCTCAAAGCCATCATTACTGCTGACCATTATTTCAATCCGTTTACGTGCTTCATTTGAGAGCTTATCAGAGCTCATAAGCACGCAATATGATTGTTTTGCACCCCTGCCTACGCGGCCCCTCAACTGGTGAAGCTGGGAAAGACCAAACCGTTCAGCTGATTCAATAATCATTACAGAGGCATTGGGTACATCTACTCCCACCTCTATTACCGTTGTTGCAATAAGTATATTAGCCTGGCCTGTGGTAAATAACTTCATTGATATATCCTTATCCCTTGATTTCATTCTGCCATGAACCACGGATATAACATAGAGGGGAGGAGGGAATGCCCTTGTTATTGCTTCAACACCATCCTCCAGGTCCTTGTAGTCCATTTTCTCTGATTCCTTGATAAGAGGGTATACTATATATATCTGCTGTCCGGCCTTAATCTGTTCTTTTATAAAGCCAAATACCTTTAACCTTGCTGAATCAGTGAAATGAATCGTTTTAATAGGCTTCCTGCCTGGAGGGAGCTCAT
Organism: uncultured Rikenellaceae bacterium; assembly: GCA_964577305.1. Classification (GTDB taxonomy): domain Bacteria; phylum Bacteroidota; class Bacteroidia; order Bacteroidales; family VadinHA17; genus UBA9300. The sequence goes on along the minus strand of CAZNYS010000010.1, from coordinate 40,281 downwards.
CAATCACTGACACATCAAGGTCACCGTAAAGGGTCATTGCAAGAGTTCTGGGGATAGGTGTGGCGGTCATTACCAATACATGGGGAGGATTCCTGTCTTTCTTCCATAAACTAGCCCTCTGTGCTACACCGAAGCGATGCTGCTCATCAATGATTACAAGACCCAGTTTTCTGAACTGTACAGTTTCTTCAATGAGCGCATGAGTACCTATTATAATTTTTATAGTACCATCTTCCAGACCTTTTGCTATGTGCTCCCTTTCTGATTTCCTTGTTGAACCGGTCAGAAGGCATACTTCTATGTCAATTCCCCTGACCAAACCGGAGATTGTATTATAGTGCTGTATGGTTAGAATCTCCGTTGGTGCCATTATGCATGTCTGGTACCCGTTGTCGATAGCTATCAGCATGCTCATCAGGGCAACGAGTGTTTTCCCACTGCCTACATCACCCTGAAGCAAACGGTTCATCTGCTTGCCTGAACCAAGATCCCGGCGTATTTCTTTCATTACTTTTTTCTGTGCACCGGTAAGGCTGAAAGGCAGGTTACTGGCGTAAAATTCATTGAACTTTTCTCCAACAACACCGAAAATATGCCCTTTGAACCTGTTTCCCCTGTGTATCTTAAGACTCAGAAGACTTAATTGTATATAGAATAATTCCTCGAGCTTAAGCCTGAAACGTGCCCTTTCAAGATCTTTATTATCATTTGGGAAATGAGTGATAAACAGGGCATCATGCAGATCCATCAGCCGGTATTTTTCTCTCATCCATGACGGTAATGTATCCTTAACCCTTGTCCTGAGCTGGTTAAAGAGGTTACCCTGTAACTTGTTGATTGTTTTGGAGGTAATGTAATTGTTCTTGAGTTTTTCAGTGGTGCTGTACTGCGATTGTATATTACTGCTTATTCTCTTTTCGAGTTTAGTGGGATCTTCAATTTCAGGGTGTACAATATTTATTGTTTCATTGAATAGTCCTGGTTTGCCAAAAATGATATATTCCTTATTGATTTTATAGGAGTCGATAATCCATTTGAGTCCTTTAAACCAAACCAGTTTAACTGATCCAGTATCATCCCTGAATAATGCTGTTAATCTTTTATTCCGTCCGCCTCCTTCGGTCTGGAATCCTTCAATAATACCCCTAACCTGAACATAGGGCATTTCGGGATCCATTTCAGAGATCTTGTAAAATTTTGTCCTGTCAATATATTTATACGGGAAATAATATAACAGGTCTCTGAAGGTTTTAATGCCGAGTTCTTTGTGGAGTAGCTCCGATCTTTTTGGACCGACTCCTGCCAGGAATTTAATTTCAGTGTCAAGGATATCAGTCATTATTTGCTGAGAATATAACTGGATTAATGAAACCTAAATCCTAAATTAACTATTTTTGGATTGTTCACCAACAGTATTTTTCCACAGTATGAATTATTACAGGATGATTGGGGCTTTGAAATATTTCATCTTTTCGCGCCACAGGAAAGGACATGGTATCCACAGCCCCTTTGTTTTTGATTTAATAAATACTGTGTTCAGGCGGAATATTCCACCTGAAGTTATTGAACTAATCTCCACGGTACGAAAGGATATGGCAGGAAGCAATGAAACAGTGAGTGTAAACGACATGGGAGCAGGTTCACAATATATGTCATCATCCCGTCGAAGGCTATCAGATATATCACGTTTATCATCCATACGTAACAGGTATGGAAGGGTGCTGTATAATATTGCACATTATTATAATGGTAAAAGTATTCTTGAGCTTGGTACATCAGTGGGAATAAGCACACTGTTCATAGCTCTTGGTGCCCCTGACTCAAGAATAATAAGTATTGAGGGCTGTAAAACCCTGGCAGAAACGGCAAAACGTAATATTTCCCGCTGTAATATTGATAATACTGGTATAATTACAGGCGATTTTGATAATCAATTGCCTGTTATCAGTGACATGGGCTTCAGTCCATCCATGGTCTTTGTTGATGGAAATCACAGGAAAGAGCCTGTATTGAAGTATTTTTCTTTCCTGAAAGAACTAATTACAGCCGAATCTGTTATAATTTTTGATGATATTAATTATTCTTTTGAAATGAAAGAGGCATGGAATGAAATAAAAAGTGATTCACAGGTGTCAGTAAGTATAGATATTTTCCAGCTGGGATTTGTATTTTTCAGACAAGGAATGGTAAAACAGGATTTTGTAATAAGATATTAACATTATTTAATGAGTTTGATTTTTATTTATTAGAATTTATAGACTATTTTCGGATAATTTTTTAAACATAAAGTATGAGTAAAGTAATTGAGATAAGCGATGTGGTAAAGAACTATCAGATTGGTACAATTATAGTACGAGCACTGAGATCCGTCACCCTGACTATTGAAAAAAATGAGTATGTTGCTGTTATGGGACCTTCCGGTTCAGGCAAATCCACCCTGATGAATATTCTGGGATGTCTTGATACGCTTACCAAAGGACAATATGTGCTTAATGGCACTGATGTCAGCCAGTTAGAAGACAACCAGCTTGCAGAGATCAGGAATAAAGAGATAGGTTTTGTTTTTCAGACCTTTAATCTTCTGCCCAGGTATACAGCTCATGAGAATGTAATGCTGCCTCTTATTTATGCCGGGATTTCAAAAGTCGACCGGGTCGAAATGGCAACAAAAATGCTTGATTCGGTTGGTTTGGCTGATAGAGTTACACACAAGCCTAATGAACTGTCCGGAGGAGAGCGCCAGAGAGTCGCAATTGCCAGGGCAATGGTAAATAATCCCTCCATAATACTGGCTGACGAACCTACTGGTAATCTTGACAGTAAAACTTCAGTAGATATTATGAAACTTCTTGATAAGATACATACGGATGGAAATACCGTTATACTTGTTACCCACGAAGAAGATATAGCCAAGTATGCCAACAGGATAATCAGGCTGATGGACGGAGAGGTGTCCAGCGATGAAATCCAGAACTGATAATGAAAATTTATACACGAACCGGTGATGATGGCACTACATCACTAGCGGGAGGGCACAGGGTGCCAAAACACCATGAAAGGATTGATGCATACGGTACCTTAGATGAGTTGATATCATGGTTGGGGCTTCTAAGAGGCCTGCCCGTTAACGCCGACAGATCAGTTACATTATATTCCATACAGGATAAATTGATGCATAGTGCTGCCATCCTTTCGGCAGGACCGGAGGCAGATATTTCAAAAATGGTGCCTCCTGGTGATAGTGATATTAAAATGCTGGAAGATGAAATCGACCTTATGGAAGAACAGTTACCAGAATTATCTTCTTTTATTCTACCCGGTGGCAATGATGATATTTCATTTACACATATCAGCAGGTGTATATGCAGAAGGGCTGAAAGACTGGTAATATCACTTCCCGATAAGAAAAATAATGATGTAACAGTAGCCAGGTACCTGAACCGACTGTCTGATTATCTTTTTGTTCTCGCAAGAAAAATAGCTGAGGAATCAGGAATAGAGCAGAGTAAATGGATCCCCTGAAAAAAAGTGGAATTTACTGTTGTTTTATTAAATAATTTACTATTTATTTGCAGACCCAAATCCAAATATTAGTAGGGAATAATGTACTGGACTCTTGAATTAGCATCAAAACTCGAAGATGCTCCATGGCCCGCAACCAAGGATGAACTTATTGATTATGCCATCAGGTCAGGGGCTCCCATGGAAGTTATCGAGAACCTCCAGGAAATAGAAGATGAGGGGGATATATACGAAAGTATTGAAGATATTTGGCCTGACTATCCCAGCAAAGATGACTTCTTTTTCAATGAGGATGAGTATTAATTCCTTTATTTTCTGAAGATATCATATCTGTCTTTTGGCCTTATGGCCTCGTACCAGGAAAAATTCTCAAGCCGCATTAGCGAAGGCATTTTATATAATGGAGGGTCGAGGGTTCCTTCAGGATTATCCATCAGGTAAATTTCGCTTATCTTACCATCTTCAATATATATGTCCATGTTTACACATGTCGACTGATCCACACCTATAAGCTCATCTTCTTCAATAGCATAATATATCTTCTCCGAGTTACCCCTTATCTCTATTTTGTATAGCTTATTATCCCTGAAATACCCGAATAGGTTTCTGCCTTTAAGCTGATTAAACCTTGTTGAATCCACTTCCTCTATGACGAATGAATTATTATATAATTCCATTTTATGCATTTCCTTGTTCTTTGTTATCAAAGCCATGGAGTCAGCAAACAGCTGGTTAGCTTCAGACCATAAAACAGGACTATAATAAAGACGGATAACCGAATCACGGAATGAATAAGACAGTGAATCACATTTAGCCTGTATGTCTTCACTATATATTCTGCATCCGTAGTAAGCTCTTACAAGGCGGTAATTCATTATTGAATCAGTAATAGTAATTGACGTGAGAGTATCGGCATGCAGGTACAGGTAATCATCCCCGTTTACCTGTATGAACTGTGCGCTGTCAGTTATCATAAACCGTTCGGGCTCCTGGTAATACCATGATTCATTACCCTTGACAATTATATCCTGTTCCTTATCCCTTATCGTTACATTGTGGTGTGCAGTACCATAACCGTTATCATTTTCATAATATAGTGAATCACCGGTAACAATCTGGACCTCATTATCAATAAAAGCATCATCCAGCAAAAGGCTCACCTCATTCTTTGTATCGTACCATCCCCTTTTGCACCTCGCGTAGATACTGTCTCCAATTATTTCAGACGGGCCCAGGAAATATGCAACCTCACTGATTGTATTATACTGCAGTGTGTCTGAATACATGGTGTAATCAGGATTGACCAGCTTTACGCTGTCCTTGAAATTAAACACCTCTTCAACTGTATGGTATATTCCTGTCTTACTTGTCAGTACATTATCTTCATTAATGATCCTGCCACCTGTTGTATATGTTGCTGTCTCTTTAACCATATCATATTCAATATGATTGGTGTAAAGTCTTGTTTCATTATCAATAAGTAATACGGAATCAGTTACAAAGGCAAACTCGGCTTCAGAGTCATATAGTAAATATTCCCCGTAAAGGTGTAGAGTATCTCCCTTAAAAATATGGACTTTGCTGTATGCTTCAACAAGATTACTACCGGGATAGAAATGTGCGCTGTCGCATGTCATATATGTTTCCTTATGTCTGAATCTTACATCTCCCAGCAGTTGCCGCATATCTCCGCGGTTGGCCATCAGATCGGTATGTAAGATTTCTATTTTCTTTTTACCCTCGCGTTCAGTTTCCTGAGCGCTCAATATACTGAAAGGTAAAATAAAAAGAGCGATAAGCCTGATAATCCTTATCACTTTCACTTGAGCCATCCCTCGTTCCTGAATTTACATGTTTTGAACCTGTCACTGATTCGTATATAGGTCATTTCCATTTTTTTCTGTACCCAGTCCTGGTATATGCCGGCACGTTTATTTGAAAGGGCAAGCTCCTGCAGATATTTATAGTCGTTTTTAAGGTTGACAACATGCGGTTCAGTTTGCTTATTCAGCTTTATTATCCTGAAAACAGCATTACCCATCTCATCTTTCATCTGGAATCCCTCTGATATCTCGTTGATATTCATGTCCCTGACAATCATATACATTTCCTGTGGTAACCTGTCAATCTCGATAAGGCTTTCCCTGGTGTCAAGTGTAACATATACCCCTCCGTTCATCCTGCTATCCCGGTGGTTTGAGAACATGAAAGCGGCATTCCTGAAACTTAGCGAGTCGGAACGAATAAGATCCGCTATACTGTCAAGCCTGTTTTTAGCTTCTATTGCCTGTTCAGGCATTATTTTTGGCTTAATAAGAATATGCCTGGTATTTACCATATCTCCTCTTCTCTCTATGAGTTCAATAATATGAAAACCATATTCTGATTCAATAACCTTTGATACCTGGTTCTTTTTAAGACTGAATGCTTCATCAGCATATGCCTTGTCGAAGTTACCCCTTACCTGGAATCCTATTTCGCCCCCGTTGGCTGCAGATTGTTCATCCTCAGAGTATAACACTGCAAGGGCTCTGAAGCTTTCACCTTCAATGATCCTCCTGCGAAGGTTAAGCAATTGTTGTCTTGTCTCCAGTTTACTCTCTTCCAGTCCGGGAGGATCAATCTGGATTATACTGATCTCGACACGGGCAGGCATAAGTGGTAAACTGTCGGCAGGAACAGACTCGTAGAATCTTTTTACTTCTTCTGGCGTTATGGTTATATCCATGGCAAGATTATTCTGAACCTGTGCAGCCAGTTGTTGATTTTCCATCATTGGCCTCAGATCTCTTCTTATTTCAACCATGCTCTTTTTGAAGTATTGCTCCAGGTTTTCTTCCGAGCCGGCACGCAATATAAAATCATTGAGTCTTTCATCAAGCATCCTGTTAATGTCGTCACTGGAAATATCTATGCTGTCTATCCTTGCCTGATCAAGAAACAGTAACTGAACCAACAGGTCTTCAAAAACCTCGCACCTTATTCTCTCAACCGACCGGCGATCACCCATAGTTACCTGCTGGAGAACCATGTTCTCAACATCAGATAAAAAAACTGTCTCATCTCCAACAATGGCAGACACCTCATCAATAAGATATTGCGAAGATGCCGTAAAAGTAAATAATACGAATGTGAAAAGGCTGATAATTATTCGATTGAGTATTTTCATCTCTATTATTCTTCTTTCTTAAATAACTACTGTATTAATATTTTATTTCAAACTTAATAATATTTCAATTTCAGGCTACTTGAAAACACGGAAGCTGTTACCCTTTATTCCTTCATTATATATGCCGTTTTCAAGCTCCTGGAGAAAATCTATCTTTCTGTTGTTCAATATTATGGTCTTGATGTCATTTCTTACATATTCAATTGGTGCTAGTGATTCCTTAAGCCTGAAATCCCGGATATTCACAAAATACTGAAACTCTGAATCACTGGTCTCATAATACTGGTTGTGTCTCAGGAAATATGATTCGTTATCAATATTGGCAGGTAATTCCCTTAACAGGAAATTCATGTTGATCCAGTTTTCTCCAAAATCATCAAATTTTTCGGCAAACTGGTATGCATAACTTTCAAGGCTCTGAATATCACTTTGTTTATCTGATCTGTACCATGCCCTGGCTCTGTCAATATTCGGAGCCTCAACTGGCAGTTTGAGAAATAATACTTTCAGGATATTACTCTGCAGAGTGAAATTCTGTAAGTGATTATCATAATAATCCATTATCTGCTGTTCTGTTACCAATGTATCCATTTTCTGAAGCATCATCTGCTGTTCATAGTGGTATATCATCAGGTTTGCCCTGGTTTCTTCCAGCTTGCTGTTGATTTCTGTTTGATATTCCTCTGAAAGGTTTTCTTCAGCCTTTCTCAGGATCAGTTCATTTCTTATCCATCTGTCGATATAATTGCGTGAAATACTTATACTGTCTTCCCTGTTGAGCCCGTTATTTGTTTTAACAGGTATCTGGTCTGCAAACAGGTATTTGTCCCCTACCTGTGCCACAGCCAAACGATTGGCATCGCTGTTATAGTTAGTGCATGCATATATAAAAAGCAAAATGCTGCTGACCGCAATAATTTTTCTCATTTTCCTGTTTCCGATTTAAGTTTTTCCATTAATTCCATATTGACAGATACTTCGTATTTCTCTCTTAAATCCCTGAGCCATTTTTCTTCAAGGTATTTCTGGTAACCGGGTATTATTCTGCCTTTAACATCTTCAATATCTTTATATCTTTCCTTTTTAATCCCGAGTATGTCAACAAGTATTATACCATTATTTTTCTGTTGCTGATTCAGTCCCCTGTTCCATTTCACATTATCGAGAAGTGTATTTTCACCTTTTTGCCATGTTCCTTCTGTTATTTTTACAAGTGTATCTTTTCCTGAGATTGCTACATCCATAGCCTCACGGTAGTAATCCTCACTGTCATGGTGTCTTCTTATGGCCCTCAATATCTTTCTTGTTCTACTTTTTCCGGCATCTTCGGCGATCTCATATATCCTGGCCCTGGCTTCCGCTTTTTCTATGAATTCATCCTTCCTTGTATTATAGTACTGCTTCAGGCCGGTGCTGTCATTTTCAGACCTTTGCCATATAAGGCTGTCTGATATTTCAAAGAGCAGTATACCGTCATAAAATTCATTCAAAAGGTAGCGAAATTCAGGGTATTTTTCTTCAAGAATTGAATTTTCATAATCAATGAGATGATTATAAACTTTTTGATCAAGCAGGGTATTGATAAATATTTCAGAATTATATCCAGGTGCCTGGTTACCATTCTGTTTGATGTAAGTGGCAAAATCGGGCATCGAACATTTTTCAGAGGCAAATGAGTATAATATATCACCTGGTACAGTTCCGGCTATTATATAGTTTTCGCCATATCTGAAAGCTGAATCAGCAATTGAGCAAAACCATTCCAGTGCATTGTTGTTCAGCTCGTAATTGTACTCTTTCTTGAGTTTTTCAGCAAATGATTTTCTGCTTAATGACAGCAGGTATGATTGTGAGAGCCTGCTTTCCAGGTATTTCTTTGCTTCTTCGTATTTTGGGAAAGGCTCCTTGTCAAGCCTCTTTATTATATGCCAGCCGTATACCGTCTTTACGGGCTTTGTAAAATCATTATCTCTTAACAGCCTGAAAGCTGCTACACTGAATTCATGTATCATTTCACCACTCCCGAACCATGGCAGTTCACCACCATTCTGGGACGACATCATATCATCTGAATTATTCTTTGCCAGCATACTGAAATCAGCACCGTTCTCAAGCAAGCGGTACAGGCTGTCTATCTCATGTTTTGCCCTGGCTCTTACTGCTTCAGTGCTTCCGGGAGGTGTAGCCTTCATAATATGCGCCACCTTGATTCTTCCCTGGTTCTGCCTTTTATCCTGGACTTTTATTATATGAAATCCGTCAGCTGTTCTTACAGGCCTTGAGAGCTCACCGGGCTCCATCTCGTAAACTGTATTTTCGAATGCCAGGGGTGTCTGGAAAACGGTAAAATATCCAAGATTGCCACCATTAATATTAACCGTGGGATCATCACTTGCTCCTTTGGCGACAGATTCGAAAGGCTCGCCAAGCCTGATTCTCTGTCTTATGCCCATTGCTCTGTTATATGCCCTGAGTGTATCTTTGGGTGATGCATCTGCCGGGCACTTAATGAGTATATGCAGGGCATGTATTTCTGTTTTATATCTTTCATATGCCCTGTCCAGCAGCCTGTCTTTTACATCCTGGTCTGTGAGGTAATTCTTTGCCAGTTGTTTCCTGTAACCGGCTAACTCGGATTTAAATGAAGCCCTTCTTTGGATACCAGCTTCTTCGGCTGCTTCAACTTTTAACCGTAGCCTGGTATATAAATCGAGGTACTTTTCTATATCAGTGTACTGATCACCGCTGTTATTCTTAAGGTAGAGCCATTTAAACTCATCGGCACTCACTTCCCTGTCGTTTACCTTCAACAGGGCATCATTTATCTGGGCATTTAAGTTAAGTGTAAGTAATAAAACAATCGCATAAGTTATAGGCTTCCTGATTTTCATAATAACACTTTTGATTTCAGGATCTTACCTGCTGTAGTTAGGTGCTTCCCTTGTTATTGTTACATCGTGAGGGTGACTCTCAATGATGCCGGAGTGAGTAATTTGAACAAAGCGTGCTTTCTTAAGTGCGGCAATATCCTCGGCACCACAATAACCCATCCCGGCCCTTAATCCGCCAAGCATCTGGTAAACAACCTCAGACAGTGTGCCCTTATATGGAACTCTTGCTGCTATTCCTTCAGGCACAAGTTTATTTATGTCATCTTCAATATCCTGGAAATACCTGTCATTTGACCCCAGCTGCATTGCCTCTATTGAGCCCATGCCGCGATACGATTTAAATTTGCGGCCGTTATAAATTATTGTTTCACCTGGTGATTCTTCAACACCTGCAAACAGTGAACCGGCCATTATTGAATCAGCCCCGGCGGCAATCGCTTTAACTATATCCCCTGAATATCTTATGCCACCGTCTGCTATTATTGGTATGCCCGATCCCTCCAGGGCCTTTGAAACATCGTAAATGGCCGACAGCTGTGGAATACCCACACCTGCGACTATTCTTGTTGTGCATATCGATCCAGGGCCAATACCTACCTTAACCCCGTCAGCTCCTTCATCAGCCATCATTTTTGCTGCTTCCGCAGTACCAATATTTCCTGCTATAACTTCTGTGTCAGGGAAATTTTTTTTTATATCCCTCAGTATTTGCACAACATTTTCTGTATGGGCATGTGCTGTATCTATTGATAATGCATCAACACCGGCTTTAATAAGGGCTTCAGCCCTTGCCAGGGTGTCGGGTGCAATCCCTATTGCAGCCGCTACCCTGAGCCTTCCCTTATTATCTTTACATGATGATGGCCTGTCCTTAGTCTTGGTAATATCCTTGTAGGTAATTAGACCCACCAGCTGATTTTTTTTATTTACAATCGGCAGTTTTTCAATCTTATGCTTCTGGAGAATGTGTGCAGCCGTATCAAGGTCTGTTTCCTGGTCTGTGGTAATAAGATCCTTGGTCATTATCTCGGATATCTTTTTTGTCATCTGGTTTTCAAACCTGAGATCCCTGTTGGTGACTATTCCTACCAGTACATTATCATCTTTAATAACAGGTATACCACCAATTTTATACTCTTTCATCAGGTCGATTGCTTCTGATACCGTTGCGTCAATACCTATGCTGACGGGTTCAAGTATCATCACATTCTCGGCCCGCTTGACTCTCCTGACCTGCATAGCCTGTTTATCTATAGACATATTCTTATGTATTACCCCAATACCTCCTTCGCGGGCTATCGCAATGGCAAGCTCGGCTTCGGTAACAGTGTCCATGGCCGCTGATACTATAGGAGTATTCAGGCTAATTTTCCTGGTAAATTTTGAACTTATATTTACCTGCCTGGGAAGGACTCTTGAATAGGATGGGATAAGCAGTACATCATCAAATGTTATACCCTCCAGAACCACTTTATCATCAAGAAAAGACATAAGCAACCGGTATTTGATTTTGATGGCGCAAGATACAAAAAATAGATGATTGCTTAAATAGCTGTCTTTTATTTTTTAAGATGGCTAAAAAATTGAATTACAGTTATTATTTTTGTAAATAAAGCATAAATTTTACTCACCGCCATCCTCTTTATGAACCGCTTGGACGAATACAGAAAAATACTGACCCGTTACTGGGGATATACTTCCTTCAGGCCTTTGCAGGAGGAAATACTGAAATCCGTAAGTGATGGTAATGATACACTGGGGCTGATGCCGACAGGAGGGGGCAAGTCACTTACCTTCCAGATACCAGCCCTGGCTTCAGAGGGGCTGTGTATAGTTATTACGCCCCTGATTGCACTGATGAAAGACCAGGTGGATAAGCTCAGGCAAATGGATATAAGGGCAATGGCCATACATTCAGGTATGACAAGAGAAGAAATAGATATAGCATTCGATAACTGCATTTATGGCGATTATAAGTTCCTGTATATTTCACCTGAAAGAATAAGATCACTGGTTTTTGAAAAAAGGGTGGGAGCAATGAACGTGACACTTGTAGCAGTAGACGAGGCTCACTGTATATCACAGTGGGGCTATGACTTCAGACCTTCCTATCTTAATATAGCCGGTATACGTAAACTTGTGGGCAAAGATGTCCCGATGCTTGCCCTTACAGCTACAGCTACCTCAAAGGTGGTTGATGATATAATGGATAAGCTTGAGTTCAGGAAGCGAAACGTATTAAAATCCGGGTTCGAAAGAAAGAACTTGGTATACTTGGTACGTAAGGTTGAAGATAAAGAGAAATATGTACTTGATACATTACAAAAAGTTAAGGGATCAGGTATTATCTATGTCAGGAGCAGGAAGAAGACAAAGGAAATTGCACAATTTCTGGTTTCCAATAATATTGCAGCCGATTATTATCATGCCGGTTTAAACAGGGAACAGAGAGAAAGAAAACAGAATGCATGGGCATCGGGAAAACCAAGGATAATAGTTGCTACAAATGCATTCGGAATGGGCATTGACAAAGCTGAAGTGCGATTTGTAATACACTGGGACATACCAGATTCAATTGAATCATATTTCCAGGAAAGCGGAAGGGCAGGCAGGGATGGCAGGAAAGCCTGGGCTGTGCAGATATACTATGAAAGTGATATTAGCAGGGTTAAGGAAAGAGTTAGTGCAAAATTCCCCCCGGTAGATTATATTAAAAATATATATGAGCTGCTGTGTAATTTTCTCCAGATACCCGTTGGAAGTGGTAAAAATGTAGTGTATGATTTTAGTCTTGCCGAGTTCGTTTCAAAATACAGACTATCAGTTACCCAGGCATATAACAGTCTTAAATTTCTTGAAAGGGAAAAATATCTCGAACTGACAGAGGAACTGAATAATCCTTCAAGAGTGTATTTCAAGGTCAGCCGCGATGACCTCTATAAATTCCAGGTAGCAAATGCCTCCATGGACGGTTTTATAAAACTTCTTCTGCGGAGCTATACAGGCATGTTCACAGAATATGTGCCCATAAATGAAGATATACTATCAAAAAAATCCGGGCTGTCGCGTGATATAATTTATAAATTCCTGGTAAACCTCAGCAGCCGTGATATAATAAACTTTATACCCGGGAAAAAAACAGCACTCATAATATTCACCGAAGAACGCCTCGACAGGAAATCACTCTATATCTCCCCGGAGAACCATAAAGATGTGATGGATAAGTACCTGGGCAGGCTTGATGAAATGATCAAATATGTCAGCTCTCAAACGAAATGCCGTGCCAGTATGCTTCTCGATTATTTTGGACAGGAGTCGGTAAGGTGCGGGATGTGTGATGTCTGTATGAGCCGTAATGAGCTGGACCTTAGTAAATATGAGTTTGACCAGATACTCGATAAAATAAAGAATGTCCTGGAAAAAGAGCCTATGACAGCAGGCCAGATGGTGGCAAACATAGATACGGATGAAGAAAAAACTGTTAAAGTGATACGATGGCTGCTTGACCATGATAAAATATTAAAGGATGATAGCGAAAACCTTATCTGGAATAGCTGAATATCCTCTCTTTCACTGCATTTTTCGTTAATATAATTTATTTGGATAATTTTGTCCTAAATTATCTCCCATGGATGAGAATGTAGTTTATTCTAAAGAAGTAATAGAATTTACAGCTGTAGCCAATGAATATTGCCACTTCTTGGAGGAAGCTTCTTCGGTTGATGGAAAAAAGCTGTTACTGGTTCTGCAGAAATTATTGCCCCTTATGTATATGAAGGCATTGTATCTCCCGGCGATTGAGTCAAAACTTGATGAGGTAATTGAAAAATTTGTGAGGGAGGAAGACTGGCAGCTAATCAAAGACACACTCACCATTAAATTTGGAGCTGCAAATGACTATGTTGATGTTAACCATGATGAGGCATCTACAGAGGAACTTTTGTATGGTGACCTGGCTGAAAACCTGGCTGATATTTATCAGGATATTAAGAACTTCCTTATGATTTACCGGGTGGGTACAGTTGAACTGATGAATGATGCACTGTGGGAATGCAAGGAGAGCTTCAGACTGTACTGGGGTCAAACATTGGCAAATACAATAAGAGCCGTGCATTTTGCTCTGATTAATTCTGAACAAATTGGTGGTGATATCTCGACAGAGAAAGATGGAAGTGATAAATCAGACTGGATAATATCGCGCAGACAGGATGAATTCAGGAAGGAGAGAGAGGATGACTTTTAAAAATAATATTGATAAGGCTGAACTGGTGGAGTATCCCGTATCAGGATTTGAGGGAGAAATAATGATGGTCGATAATTATAAGAAACTTAAGGAAAGTCTTAAAATCCTGAAGTCAGCCGATATTCTCGGGTTCGATACCGAAACGAAACCCTCTTTCAGGAAAGGGAAAGTAAACAGGGTTGCCCTGATGCAATTATCAAACAAACGGCAGGCATTTATATTCAGGATTAATGTTATAGGTCTGCCAGGTGAACTTATTGATATACTGGCTGATAAATCAATAACCAAGGTTGGTGTGGCTATTCATGACGACATAAAAGGGCTGAAATATTTAAGTAATTTCAGGGAAGGAGGATTTATTGACTTACAGGATTATGTGAAAAAATTTGGTATTAAGAGCTCAGGACTGAAAAAACTGTCGGCCATTATCCTTGGTTTCAGAATATCAAAAAGGCAGCAGGTATCTAACTGGGAAACTGCTGATCTTACTGATGCCCAGCTGCGCTATGCAGCAACAGATGCCTGGGTTTGTTATGAGATATATAAGAAACTGAATAACCACAGTCCTGCAGTATCATAATATGAACGTTAATTGTAAAATAATACTGAAGTCGGGTAAAGACCAGTCGGTACTGAGACGGCATCCATGGATATTCAGCGGTGCAATAAAGAAGATGAACGGGGAACCGGCCGAAGGTGACATAGTTGATGTGTATGATAATAAAGATAATTTCCTCGCCCGGGGTCATTATCAGCCAGGATCAATAGCTGTAAGGATACTTACATTCAGGGATGAAGAAATTGATGCGGAATTTTACCGTGACAGGATTAATGAAGCTATTGAATACCGGGAAAAAGCAGGAGTACTTGATCTTCCCTCGACAAATGTATTCAGGCTGGTTCATGCAGAAGGTGATAACCTGCCTGGTCTGATAATCGACTTGTATAATAATGTGGCTGTAATCCAGGCACACTCGGCTGGAATATACTATCAAAGGGAGCTGTTGGCAGATATATTAATGTCTTCTTTTGGTCAGCGGATCACTGCTGTATATGATAAAAGTGATGCAACATTACCTTTTAAAGCGGGGATTGAACATAAAAACGGATTCCTGAAAGGACAGGAAACAGGTAATATAGTAGAAGAATATGGTTTTAAATTTTATGTAGATTGGGAGGAAGGACAGAAAACAGGCTTTTTTGTTGACCAGAGGGAAAACAGGAAACTCATTGAATCATATAGCAGGAACAAAAAAGTACTCAACCTGTTTGCTTATACAGGCGGTTTTTCAGTGTATGCACTAAAGAATGCTGAAATGGTACATACGGTTGATACATCAGCAAGGGCAGTGGAAATGGCCGACAAAAATATTGCGTTGAATTACGGCATGGACAGCAGGCATAAGAGCTTCGTACTCGATGCATTCAGGTTTATGGATGAAACCGATAACAAATATGACCTTATAGTGCTTGACCCGCCTGCATTTGCCAAGCACCAGAATGTGCTGCATAATGCTCTGCAGGGATATAAACGGCTTAATATGAAAGCAATTGAGAAAATAAACAGGGGAGGAATACTGTTTACTTTCTCCTGTTCACAGGTGGTTAACCGCGAAAATTTCAGGAAATCTGTTTTTGCTGCTGCAGCTAATACAGGAAGGAAGGTGAGGATCATTAAGCAGCTAAGCCAGCCAGCAGATCATCCTGTGAATATTTTCCACCCCGAGAGTGAATATCTGAAAGGACTTGTTTTATATATTGAATAATGATGGATAAGGAAAAATACATAAGCATACTGGCTTCCCGGCTTGGTCACCATGAGTGGCAGGTTGAAAATACCATACGCCTGATAGAAGATGGGGCTACTATACCTTTTATTAGCCGCTACCGGAAGGAAATGACAGGAAGCCTGGATGAGGTGCAGATCAGTCATATTAAGGATGAATATGAGAAACTGGTTGAACTGGATAAAAGAAGGGAGGCAATAATACGTTCAATCGAGGAACAGGATAAAATGAGCCCTGAACTGCTGGAACGACTGAATGCTGCTGTGAGTATGGTAGAACTTGAAGACCTGTACCTGCCTTTCAGACCAAAAAGAAAGACACGAGCTTCTGTTGCCCGTGATAAAGGCCTTGAACCACTGGCTGATATATTGATGAAACAGGAACTGAAAGATCCCGGAAGTGAAGCTGGAAAATATCTTAATGATGAGGTGGAAAGCACTGATGATGCATTGCAGGGAGCAAGGGATATAATAGCTGAATGGATTAATGAGGATGAGACAGCAAGAAAGAAAATAAGGATACTGTTTAGTAAAGAATCCAGGATCATATCAAGGCTTGTTAAAGGGAAAGAGGAAGAAGGAGCTAAATACCGGGATTATTTTGAATGGGATGAACCCCTTGCCAGGTGCCCGTCACACAGGTTGCTGGCAATGAGAAGAGGAGAGGATGAAGGATTTCTCAGGATAAGCATTATGCCCGATGAGGAAAAAGCACTTGAGCTGCTGGATGAAATATTTGTGAGAGCTAATAACGAATCGGCTGAACATGTCCTGGCTGCCGTAAAGGATTCATGGAAAAGATTGCTGGGACCGGCCATGGAAACAGAATTCAGGAATATTTCAAAAGAAAAAGCCGATGAAGACGCTATAAAAGTTTTTACTGATAACCTCAGGCAACTGCTGCTTGCATCACCACTGGGCGAGAAAAGGGTACTGGCTATTGATCCTGGTTACCGGACAGGTTGTAAAATAGTATGTCTCGATAACCAGGGCAAACTGTTGCATAATGAGACAATCTTTCCACACCCGCCGCAAAACCAGACAGCCCTGTCGGTAAAGAAAATTACAAGCCTTGTTAATTCTTATAAGATAGAAGCTATCGCTATAGGTAACGGAACAGCCAGCCGCGAAACAGAAGACCTGATTAAATGGATCAAATTTGACAGTGACATAAAAGTCTTCGTGGTAAGCGAAGCCGGAGCATCAGTATATTCTGCATCCCAGGTTGCCAGGGAGGAATTTCCGGATTACGATGTAACAGTGAGGGGATCAGTATCAATAGGCAGGAGACTGATGGATCCACTGGCCGAACTGGTAAAGATTGATCCCAAGTCCATTGGAGTGGGACAGTATCAGCATGATGTCGACCAGTCAAAGCTGCATTCAGCCCTCGATGATGTGGTGGTTAGTTGTGTAAATAAGGTGGGAGTTGAGGTAAATACGGCAAGCAAACACCTGCTGACATATGTTTCCGGTCTCGGACCTCAACTGGCAAATAATATAATTGAGTACAGGAATGAGAACGGACCATTTACCTCGAGGGAACAGCTGACACGGGTAAAGCGCATGGGGGATAAAGCTTATGAGCAATGTGCAGGATTCCTGAGGATAAGCAATGCTGATAATCCGCTTGATAAATCTGCCGTGCACCCCGAAAGCTATCATATTGTAGAAAAAATGGCATCCGACCTTAAAGTTTCCGTGGGAGACCTGATTAAGAACGAAGAAAAGATATCAGCAATAGATATTAAACAATATGTTACGGATGATATTGGTCTTCCTACCCTGGAAGATATTATTGAAGAGCTCAAGAAACCCGGCAGGGACCCCAGATCAGAAATAAAGGAATTCAAATTTGCCGATGTGCGGTCTATTGAAGACCTTTCGGAAGGTATGGTTGTACCCGGGATAGTAACAAATATAACACGATTCGGGGCTTTTGTCGATATAGGCGTCAAACAGGACGGACTGGTGCATATATCAAATATGGCCAGGGGATTTGTGAAAGATCCCGGTGATGTCGTAAAGCTGCACCAGCACGTAAAAGTAAAAGTGATAGGAATCGATACCGACAGAAACCGTATACAACTTTCACTGAAAGATGCCTAATCCCCCTTTGAAGGGAGGGCCGAGCGTAAAGAACCGAACGCAGTGAGCTCATGAGCATAGCGAATAATTAGTCCTGTGGACTAATTTAGCGAGGAGCCAGACAGAGAAGAGGAATTGCGAAGCTGACAGGGGGATGTTTGATAAGTTTAACTGCCGGCAGGCAAGCCTTTGCTCTGAGCCATTAGCCCTCATAAGACCCAAAACCCGGAAAAGTGTGTTTGTATCCCACATTTTATTAATTTAGCAGCCTGAAATAATACTTATAACATACTCGCCATGAAAAAAACAATCTACTTAACATTATTATTAATAACCGCATTAATGATTGGTTGTAAAACACAAAAAGCACCGGAAGCCCCGGATGCGGAGAAAATACCGGAAGAACTGGTTAATTACGATAATACCAGGATAGATAATTATTACTGGATGCGATTGAGTGATGAACAGAAAAATGCAGAAACACCCGATGAGCAGACACAGAAAGTGCTCGATTACCTGAATGCTGAAAACGAATATACAGAGCAGGTACTGGCAGATACCAAAGTTTTGGCCGATAAAATTTTCGAAGAGATGAAAGGCAGGATCAAGGAAGATGACGAATCAGTGCCATACCTGAACAATGGCTATTATTACTTTAACCGCTACCTGGAAGGGAAGGAATACCCACTGTATTACAGGAAGAAGGAAACCCTGGAGGCAGATGAAGAATTGTTGCTCGATGTAAATAAAATTGCTGAAGGTAAAGACTATTGCAGTGTTACAGGCCTTAGTGTAAGTCCTGATAATAAAATACTTGCTTACGGAACGGACTTTATCAGCAGGCGAAGGTATACAATCCATTTCATGAACCTTGAAACCGGAGAAATGCTGCCTGATATTATTGAGAACGCAACAGGAAGGGTTACATGGGCAGCCGACAGTGAAACATGCTTCTATACGGGAAAAGATTATGAAACACTCAGGGCTGAAAGGATTATGAGGCATAAACTCGGTAGCGATAGTGATAATGATGTACTGGTGTACCTGGAAGAAGATGAGGAATTCACATGTGGAATTGGTAAGACGCAGAGTAAAAAATACCTGGTGATATTTTCAAACCAGACCCTCACTACCGAAGCACGTATACTCAGGGCTGATAATCCTGAGGGACAGTTCAGGATTTTTGCTCCGAGGGAAGTGAACCATGAATATTCAATCGATCATATTAACGATAAGTTTTTTGTCAGGACCAATACTGATGATGCTAAGAACTTTAAGTTGATGGTGGCTCCTGAAAATGACTTCAGCCGTGATAACTGGAAGGATTTTATTCCACACCGTGATGATGTATTGCTGCAGGGATTTACGCTGTTTAACGATTACCTGGCAGTCAGCGAAAGGATCAATGCCCTTAATAATATCAGGATATTCGATTTTAATACCAATGAAGATCATTATATTGATTTTGAAGAAGAAGTATACAGCAGCCGGATATCGGTTAACGACGAACCTGATTCAGATGTGCTGAGGTATACATATACATCGCTCACAACTCCAAATTCTACCTTTGATTATAATATGAAAACAGGGGAAAAGGAACTTTTAAAAGAGACAGAAGTGCTCGGTGATTTCTCGAAGGATAATTATGAATCAAAGAGGCTCTGGGCCACTGCTGATGATGGGACAAAAGTGCCAATATCACTTGTTTACCGAAAAGGATTCGAGCAAAACAGTGAATCACCACTATTATTATATGCATATGGGTCTTACGGATCATCCACTGACCCATCATTCAATTCATCTGTTCTGAGCCTGCTTGACAGGGGCTTTGTATATGCAATAGCACATATACGTGGAGGCAGCGAGATGGGAAGGCAATGGTATGAAGATGGCAAACTGCTTAATAAGATGAATACATTTACTGATTTCAACGACTGTGCCGAATTCCTGGTTAAGGAAAACTATACAAGTCCCGACAGGCTATTTGCGCGTGGTGGAAGTGCCGGTGGCTTACTGATGGGTGCAATTGTAAACCTGCAACCCGAATTATATAAGGGAGTAGTGGCAGCAGTACCTTTCGTTGATGTGGTTACTACAATGCTCGACCCGACAATACCTCTTACCACTTTTGAATGGGACGAGTGGGGAGACCCCCGTGAAAAAGTATATTATGATTATATGCTTTCGTACTCACCTTATGACCAGGTAAAGGAACAGGGTTATCCCAATATGCTGGTTACCACAGGTTTCTGGGATTCTCAGGTGCAGTATTGGGAACCTGCAAAGTGGGTGGCAAAACTAAGAGATATGAAAACCGACGATAACCTGCTGGTCCTGAAAACAAACATGGTAGCCGGCCATGGCGGGGCATCAGGACGCTTCGAAAGACTAAAGATCGTAGCCCTCGAGTATGCTTTCATCCTCAACCTCGCAGGAATAGAAGAATAACACCCCCTACGATATATATTACTCAATACCTGTTAATGCTCATACTGCAATACCTAATGAGGCATAAACAGGCATTATTATTAATAAATCAGCACCTGCATGAAAAAGCACAGAAGCCAGCAGGCTCTTTGTATAATGAATGAGAAAACCCCAGATTAATCCAAGTACCAGGGTGATTCCTGCAAAAATCAGTACGTTAGTTGTATAGGTAACCTGCAGGTGTGCGGCTCCGAAAACAATAGCTGTTAGCACTACTGACCAGGCCGGTTTAAAGAAATTATTCAATTGTTTCAGGAATATACCCCTGAAAATCAGTTCTTCCATAAAACCATTGAAAAGAACAAAGATTAAAAGCCAGGCCAGGTTTGTTTTTATAAACTCTGTGCTGATTGGTTGTTCAGGATTTTTAATTGCAAGGAATCCCAGCGCCAGGAAAGAACCCACACCTATGAGTAATCCAGGTAAAAGCTTCCCGGAAGTGATGTAAATATCTTTTAATTTATATCCTGCTATAATAAAAGAAGCGATAACAACAGCAGATATAATAAGGCTGTCACTTAGTTTTACAAGGGCAATGTCCTTCGGAGTTTCAATATTTAATCCCCAGAAATCGATGGTGAAAAATGAAACAACCAGGAAGGCAAGGTTTAATACCATTAAGGTGAAGTATAAATCACTGATATATTTGCGCCCTTTCTTCTTAAATAATATCCATCCGGATAGGAAAATAATTATAAAGACTATGCGGATTATTGCAAGTTGAAATGAGGCAATTGACCCGGCAAAGGTCATATTAAGAAAAAAAACACCAAGCAGAATTACGAGTGTCAGAACAAAGAATATCGGTTTATTCTGTTTCATATCTCAATTATATTTTTTTTTAAACAAATTCCAATTTGGTACTTTTCCCATATATGCTTTATAATCATCGCCGAATTTACTGATATTATATTCGCTTTCTTTCCTTGCAGCCATCCAGAAGCAGAACAGTGATATAATGCACAGTACAATTGCCGTAACAGATTGAAATACCAGCAGAAGTCCAACTGACCATATTGCCAGTCCCAGTGTCATGGGTTGCCTTATATAACCGTATATCCCTTTATCAATAAATATGGTGGTTTCAGTAAAATCGGAACCTTTTGATTTTCCCCTGTGTTTCAATGCTACCATTGAACCGATAACAAGAAAAGTTGAGGGAAGATATAGTACCCATCCTATAATTTCAAGCCAGGATATATCAAATCGTTTCCATGGTCCATCACTTCCAACAGTCAGTTCAAGTACCAGTACACAAAAAAAGATACTCAATCCTGTGTGCATAAAAAGCTCGCTGCTTATTTTTTCCCTGATTGCATGAATTATGTATATTCCGTTAACAATCCAAATGATGGCACAAATACCGATACATAGCCAGAGATTAAGCATTTTTCCTGTTTTTGTTCTGCTTGTAATTTATATTATCCTTTTAATATTTCAAAGGATTGTTTTTAATATATTCCATAATGTTATTATATGGTATTTCATTTCGTATCTACCGGCAAAAATCACAGATCATCTGCGACAGGATGGATATCTATCCCTGCATCCGGTATATACCATATGTTGTTTTTACGGTCCACACCTCCACCCATTTCATCCTGCACGACCCTGTCGATGACGTATAATCCTTTCTCCGCCATACTTTCAAATGTGTCAACACCATTATCCGGGAAATTTTGCCTTGTTCGGTGGATATTGTACTTACTGGCAAACTTCCTGTTGAATGCTTCCTCTATCCCTTCCCTGCCAATCATAAATCCAAGGAGTCCGCCCCATGTTGCAGTAGGATTATCAGAATCCCATCCAGCAAGTGCACCAATTTTGATTGTTTCCTTGATATCTCCTTCACCATAAAACAGGCTCACCAGGCTGGCCGCAAAATTTATACCTGCAGCAAAGCAACCATTGCAGTACAGGTTACTCGAAGTAATATCATAACCATCTTCCTGGTTAACCTGGTACCTTACGTAAACAGAATCCCTGGCCTGCTCCCATGGTATGCCTGATTCATATTTCTTCTTTACAAAATTATACATGGCTGCCGGGTATGAATCATCAGGTAACCTTCTACGAGCTTCATCAGCCATCCATAGAATTTGCTCTTTAATGGGAACTGATCCGTCGACTTTTGAACCCAGCGAATGCATGAGAACATAGAATTCAGAAATATATGCAGCATCTTTTCTTGCTGTAGTGCGTATGGGAAGGTAAGCCATCTTTAGAGCAATATCGGGGCGGGCAGGAGCGAAGAGTCCAAATATCTCGGTTGTCAGCTGTGCGTCAATCATCTCATAGTCAGGGTTCTTCCCGGGATCACTCGTTTCGGGAGGCAATATCCCTTCAAGCATTAAGTCAAAGGCCTGCTGATTGGATACCCATAAGTAATTTTCTTCCCCGGCCCTGATGTGCTTTATCCATCCATCTCTTATTTGCTCAGCAGTTAATATGCTTGTTTTATTTGTTAATAACAGATGTTGATAAATGTACTCAATATCAGTATCATCATCCGCACCCCACACTTCTCCTTCATCTTCAAACACAAAATCGATAGTGGGAGACAACTCACTGGGCACTCCCTCTGCCCAGATACTGGGTTGGTCAGGCTTTCCCCATTCGTCTCTCGTGTAGAATGCTCCTGTTTTGATCTCCCCGATATTCCCTATCTTGTCCATTTCGGTTACCAGGCCGGTCCAGTTAGCTATGCACTGTCCGAGCCAGAAACCGTATAATTTATCATAATATTCATCTCTTGAAATTACGATATCCGATGGACCGGGTCTGTATTTTTCATATTTCATTTCAGGACTAAAAGTAAAACCGGGACTTTTCTCCGTATTTGTGCTTTTGCAGGAAACAATGGAAAAGCATATCAATAGCAATACATACAGGTTTTTCATTTATCAGTCAGATTTTTCTTTATCATTAGCATTATTTACTGTAATCCAGTGATTATTCCGGGCTGGCTGAAAGACCGGTTAAACCCGGTTACTTCCATAAAGTTAATAAAGCAATTTCAAAATTGGTATAATCTATTGTATAACTTTACCGTTTATTGACAGTGACTCTCAGGATGAATATATGAAAAGCAAAAAACGTAAACTTCTGAGAATTATTCTTGCATCTGTTACAGCAGGCCTAGTCTTGATAATATTACTGACAGGACTGCTATATTTTTTGGTGTTTTCAGGTGTTTTTGGCTCCCTGCCCGGCAAAGATACACTGGCGGAAATAAGCAACGAAGAAGCTTCGCTTGTGTTTTCTTCTGATAGTGTATTGATAGGTAAGTATTTTGCAGAGAACCGTACCAACATAGCCTGGGATGAAGTTCCTGAACATTTCATACAAGCGCTGATTGAAACAGAAGACAGGCGTTTCTATACTCACAAAGGATATGATACAAGAAGTTATTTCCGGGTATTTTTAAAAACCATATTGCTGGGGGACGAGAGCGGAGGAGGAGGGAGTACCATTACACAACAACTGGTTAAGAATCTTTACGGACGTAATAATTACGGCTTCCTGAGCCTGGCAGTAAATAAGATTAAGGAAATTATTATTGCTATGCGCCTTGAGGAAGCATACACCAAGGAAGAACTCTTACTGCTATACCTTAACTCTGTACCGTTTGGAGAAAATTTATATGGCGTGGAATCTGCATCTCAAAGATATTTCAATAAACCCGTAAGTGAATTGAAGATAGAGGAATCGGCAGTACTGGTAGGTATGTTAAAAGCCAATACCTATTTTAACCCCCAGCTCAATCCTGAAAATTCGATTGAACGCCGGAACATGATCCTGACTTTGATGGAAAGTGCAGATTACCTGGATGCTGAAGTTGCAGACAGCCTGCGCATGTTACCCCTGGAACTTGACTATAAGAACCTGAATTTAGAAACACCTGCGGGCTATTTTGTGCACCAGGTAAAGAAACGGACACAGGAATTGCTGAATTCTGTTAAGAACACAAACGGTAAGGATTATAATCTTGAAAAGGACGGGCTTAGAATATATACTACCCTGGATATGCAGGTCCAGGAGCTGGCTTCCGAAGCAGCAAATAAACACCTGTCTGCAATGCAGCATCGACTCGACAGGGAACTTGAAAACCGGGGTATCAAAAAACAATGGTACAGAGAAATAAAACAGCAGTCCCGGTCATATGATAACGATACGGTCAAAAGAAAAGTTCAGCTTTTTGATTGGGATAATGGTATCCAGGTGCAGAACATCAGCAGGTTTGACAGCTTATGGCATTATTATAAGATGTTGAATGCCTCGGTGCTTGTCATTAATCCCGGAAACGGAGCGGTAATTACCTGGACCGGAGGTAATAATTTCAGGCTACTTCCATTTGATATGGTTCTGTCGCACAGGCAGATTGCCTCGGCATTTAAACCTGTGCTGTTTGCCACTGCACTTGAGAAAGGTATTCCGCCCTGTAAATACCTGGAAAATGAAGAAAATGATTATCCAGGTTATGAGGATTGGGAACCTCAAAATGTTGATCTTATATCCACCCCCGACAGCACAGTTGCTTTATGGTATGCCCTGGCCCATTCCATAAATCTTCCGACAGTTGATTTGTACTTTCAGGTTGGCAGGGAAGACCTGGTCAATACATGTGATAAACTAAAATTTCCTGCTTTTAATGAGGATGCACCTTCTACTGCTTTGGGTACCCTGGATTTGTCACTTTACGAAATTGTCAGGGCATACAGTTCCTTTGCCAATAATGGGCTGATGAATGAGTTGTTTATGATTAACAGGATAACTGATGCCGATGGTAACAACATTTACACCAGGGAATACCATGAGCCTGATACAATATTCACTGCGGAGACAAGCCAGATGATGACAGCCATTCTACAGCAGGTTATTGAGCAGGGTACATCTGTTAAAATACGCAGTAAGTATGGAATAAAAGCGGATCTTGCGGGTAAGACAGGCACAGCGCAAAACTACTCCGATGCCTGGTTTGTGGCTTATACCCCTGACATGGTTCTTGGAACATGGGTTGGTGCCAGGACACCCGGTGTCCACTTCTACAGTGAAAATGGTGCAGGTTCTTCGCTTGCCATGCCCATTATAGCTCAAATAATTAAAGAAATTGAAAAAGACAATGAATTAAGTAATAAATACCTCACCTCCTTTGACCTGCCGGAGGAGGTTTATTCATTTCTGGAATGTGACCCCTTCCGGCAGAGGGGTATAAGAGGATTCTTTAACAGGTTGTTCGGCATAAAATCCAGGGATAATAAGGAGCAGGATAGTATATTAATCAGAGAGAAGGAGGAAAGATCCTTTTTTGAAAGGCTCTTCAGGAAAAGAAAATAATGCCTGATTGATACTTTACTATTTCTTAATTATTTTCTTCGATATAGTTAATTTACCATCACTTATAAGTACTATGTATTCCCCGGTTTTGATGCCTGATATATCAATTGTTCCCGACCTGTTTATTCGGGTGGACAGAACATTTCTACCTGAAAGGTCAAGAATCCTGACACTGTATTCTTTATTATCATTTATTTGCAGGCTAAGCAGGTTATTTGCAGGATTAGGATATATGTTGATTTTTGGAGTATTATTTATATTGTTTATTCCCAGGCTGTTCTCTCCGATTTCGTATACCCTTACCCAGTCAATAAAGACAGAACATGGGAATTCTGCTTCCGGTACAATCGGACCACCATAGGTATATTCACTGCCTCCAACGCCGGCACTTAAGATTATGAACATTTTATGTTCAAAAGGATACCACTGGTTGAAGTGGTTCGAATACTCGGAAACACCTGTTCTCCTGCCGTCAATGACATGAACGGCCTTTTCATCCTGCCCCGTGCCAAAATCACCATTGACACCGGTTCCGGTTTCATAACTCCATTTCGATAAATCCAATGCACCATTATTGAATTCATCCTGCCAGATTAATTCACCCACCTGTCCTCTAGCCGGAGAAATATATATAAAACTCAGAACGATAAAAATAAAGAATCTCACCCTAATGTTATTTCCTTTCAAAATATAAAAAACAATCAACTTATCTGTCCATCCATTTTTTAAATTCAGCAACACGTTCCCTGCTAACCAGTATTTCATCCTTATCCGTCCAGTTGGTAAGAATAATCTTCAACCTGCTCGATGAATATGCAATAATATCAAGGATAGCGGAAAAATTAATAATGAAATTCCGGTTAATCCTGAAAAATATTCCCGGGTCAACCAGTTGCTCTATTTTATCAAGCGAATAATCAATGGCATAGTTTTTCCCGTTATATACATTTATAAAACTGCAACGTTCTTTTATATAAAAACAATTTATGGCTGATGTCGGTACCGACCTGTAATGTTCCCCCACTTTAACCAGGAACCGCTCTTTTGCCTTCGGCTTTAACTGGTTTATAAGAGACTCAAGTTTCCCGAAATCCGTTTTCTGACCGTGAAATACCCGGAATTTCTCAAGTGCATTTTTCAGCTCATCCGGATCGATTGGTTTTAGAAGATAATCTACACTGTTAACTTTGAAGGCTTTTAATGAATATTCATCGTAAGCAGTGGTGAAGATAACCGGGGTTTTTATGTCGGAATTTTCAAATATCTCAAAGCAAATCCCGTCTTCCAGCTGAATATCCATAAAAACCAGGTCAGGGGATGGACTTTTGAGAAACCAGTTTATTGTTTCTTCAACTGATTTTAGTACATCAATAATCTCGATACCTGGATCAGTCTCTTCAAGTAAACGGATAAGTTTTTGAGCGGCAGGCCGTTCATCTTCTACGATCAACACATTCATCTTTATTCTCTTACGACAGGCAGTTTAACATTAAACCGGTTATTTTCTTCTTCAACAATAATCTCTTTACCCATAATTAATTTCACCCTATCCCTCAGGTTCGACAGTCCTGTTTGAGTTGAGTTTTCAATTATGCTTTTTCTTTGTAAGGTATTGGACACTATTACATATTCATCAGTATTATAAATACGGATTTCCAGAGGTTTTTCCATTGATATCGCATTGTGCTTCAGTGCATTCTCAACCAGTAACTGTAAAGATACAGGTATTATTTTATACCTGTCTTTATTTTGAATATCAATCTTCAATGATATCTTACCATTGTCGCGTTCCTTTTGCAGGTTGAAATACTGTTCCACAAAGTCAAGTTCTTCTTTAAGGGGTATTAAATCAGTTTCCTCGTTATCTAAAATATACCTGTAAATCCCTGACAGTCTTTGAATAAAACTATCAGCCTTTTTTGCATTATCATACACTATTTCTGAAAGGGTATTCAGGCTGTTAAACAGGAAATGAGGATTTACCTGTGATTTTAGGTTCCTGTATTTATATTTAAGATTTTCTTCCCTTAATTGTTGTTCCCGTACAATTGCTTTTCGCCAGATAGTATAAAAGAAGAAAGCGGAAACCAGTAAAATCCAGACTACAAATTGCTTTATTGCACTGCTAAGTTCGATTGTAAATAAATGCAATAGGAAATTGGATGTGTTCAAGCCCTTTGCCAGGTAATAAAGGTACACACCCAGGCTTATTGTTGACAGTGATACTATAAGGGCAATAAGGACAAAAATCAGAAAAGCAGGTATGATCTGCTTTCTGGTTTGAATTGTTGATTTATGTGAGAATCTTCCCAGGATGTTGTAACCAACACTACCGGTTATGATAATATTCAAGAAAATTATTGAACCAAACATTATTGTTTCTGCCCTGAAAGGATTGCCTGTTTGAATCCATTTAAAGATGAATGAAAAAAAGATAGTGAAAAGCAGGGCTGCTGCAATAGCTAATATTATTTTATTTTTCTTCATTAACATGAATTTACAGGGATTCAATTTAATTTATTTTTGACAGAGTAATATATCTTACCGTATAACCCAGGAAGTTATCTGCTTGTCCACTGACTGAAACATCTGTAACAACATCTTCTGACAGAGCTGCATATTCTATTTGTTTGTCAGAAAGAGACACATACACTTCACCCCAGTAATGGCTGCGGCCGGTCATGGTGATAATGTCGGTTTCCACCTTTAAGGGAT
Organism: uncultured Rikenellaceae bacterium; assembly: GCA_964577305.1. Classification (GTDB taxonomy): domain Bacteria; phylum Bacteroidota; class Bacteroidia; order Bacteroidales; family VadinHA17; genus UBA9300. The sequence goes on along the minus strand of CAZNYS010000010.1, from coordinate 12,043 downwards.
TATTCATTACTGAAAATTTGATAATTGCACACATTTCATTATTCTTCTCGGTAATCCCTATCCAGGTCAGTATAATATCTTTGTTTTCAAAAGTTCCTTCGCCTGCCAGTTCAACTTCCGAATTTAACTCAAGTGAATGATATTCTTTATTCAACTTAAGAGAATCCCAGCAACTGTAAGCAAAAACATCAAATCCCATAACATCCCATACAAGGTTTTTTATGAACATGTTTGCTTCCGGAATCTTCATGAAAAAATCTTCTGTTAATACATTTTCATCAGGCTTGTAATTGAAATTTTCCATATAATCCTGTTTCATACCTTTCGGGAATGGAGATTCCAAATCATCCAACTGTGAAATATAAACATTATTCCATCTGGCAGAATCTCCTTCAAGCCCACAGGTATACTCGCCGGTAAGCCTTCTTTTCCTGAGAAAGTTACCTTTCAGATCATAATCAAAGTAGTCGGTTGTCATAATATACTTTCTCTGTATTGAATTATCCAATTCCAAACCTTCTGGTAATTGATCTAGATAATCAAGCTGGGTCTTTTCCTGTGCCTGTACCACGTTAAATAACATGGCAAATACAGGAATCAGATAGAATGATAAAGTTTTCATCTTTTTAATTATTTGATTAATAATACTCAAAGTAAGTGGATGAAATTTTCATAATTTAATAATAATTGCAGAGTTGCTACTTTTTATTGCAGAATTGACAATATAAGAGTATGAATCGTTCAAGGCGAAAAATCATTTAATCGCCTGACTTTCGTTATCTGTAATTTTATTATTGTCTTGCTCCTGAAGCGTACTTCCTGAGTCTATTCCAGGATGTCATCGAGCCAGTGAATAATGTTCAACAATAGTTTATAATTATCACCTGCGAAAGAAGAGTTCATCCCTGCCTTTAGTTGCTGAGGTCCTGCAAGCTGGGCTGTGAACATGGCAGCCTCACCGGCAACCACAATCTTGCCCCTGCCATACTTCTTAAATGCAGCCTGCGACCAGTTTTCAACATTTATCATCCTTGTATTAGAATCAATGATGCCAGTTGAGTCTGGCAGGAGTTGGACACAGTTTTGGTTGAAGCGAAGGATAGGAGAGGCGTCATTATCTATAGTGAAAGCCTGTCCTGTGAATGAGGCAATGGTATCGACCCATTCTGACATATTACGTCCGCTGGTGATTATATTATCTGCCAGTGTGCCGGTTGAACGATAGAAGAACACCGGCATACCCGGGTTGGCGGTATCAACGGCAAAACCATCGGTAAACCCGAAACCAAAGGCAGCTGCCAGCCCTTTTGCAGCTCCGCCTGCAGGCATATGATCTGCTATAAGAAAAAGAGACCCTCCCTTTTTTACCCAACGACTGACTGTCTCTAGCTCCTGGGATGAAAACGCAGGTAATCCCGGCCTCCTTATCATATTGGTATCGGCTTCATTCAGGGCATTGGATATCACCAGGATGCGACCTTTCTTTAGCTTTTTTGCCTCAAATACTCCGTTGTAACCCTCTGTCCGGTATCCGTCCTTTTCCAGCAGCCTGGCAAAAGGTAAATACCTGCCTTCTTTTGTATGGAAGTTGAAATGACCCTCATCTATAAAAATGACTGGACCATTCCCGGGGGCATATGCCGGATTTTCAATTACTGGATTGTAATCAATGTCAGCAACCTGCTGTGCGGTAAGGCCTGCCGATAACACAAGCGCTATAAGAATTATCAGGGTTAAAATTCTTTTCATAGTATCAATTTATTTTTGGATGGTCAGTTTATTGTCTTCTTAGATTTGTAACTCTCTGCTTAATTGACTCCTGGTGTTCAGAATCAGAAATTGCCGGGTCTTTTAAATCCATAAATATCCGGCATGGTAAATCACTGCAGTCTCCACAGCTATTGAATCCTTTTTGATTTATTGAACAATCATATAAAGGGCAAATCCCTTTTTCGGTTGCTTCTGCCGTCCAGAATGGTTTACCTGTCATTCTATAACAGCCTTTACATTCTTTACCGAAGAAATGGCAATCATTACATATTAATCCACATGCTGAAATTTTCATAGTATATTTTATTTCTTTTTGTTAAATAACAAATCTGCCGGGCAGCCTGATTCTTTCTGTTTGCAGTATTTGCAGGTCAAAGAACCACGAACTTACTCTGCCCTTACCAAATCCACATATCTTTCCCCAATAGTAACAATTGGTACAGTGATTTCTTATCAGTCTGAGCTCGAAAATCAAAATATAGATTAAGTAGAAAAATGAAAAGGCCAATCCTAATCTATAAATTATCATAAAGCCGAGTCCATAAATACCTAATGAAACAAGGTTTGATAGTATCACAACCCTGGCCGGGTAATTATCATATCTGTTTATTGTTTCCATTTTTCATGCTTTGCTGTAATATTTTTCAGCTGCATCCAACCTGTTTTTATGATTGGGAAGTACTAAAGCGGTTAACTAAGAAAATTCTATAATATCCTCATGTTTTAAAGCTTCGTTAAATATACTCCCTTTTGTAATCAGTGCCGGACCAAGACCGCTACCTCTGATAACCAATAATCTCTGTCCAACATTGAGATCCATTTTGTCTAAGAAGGTATCTGAAAGAATAAAATATTTATCTATATCTAAATCAGTCCAGGTAATCAATCTTTCTCCAAGCTTTACAACCTCTAATTTATTAGAATTAAACTTATCCATCTCTCTTATGTATCCAAGTACACTTAGAATACTATTGCTGAATTCAGAATGAAAAATGGAATCAGGAGAATTTATGCTAAATCCACCAGATGATTTACTCCCAGGAATTAATATCAACTTGTTGGTTTTATATAACTTATACTCATCAAATGCTTCATCCGGTACCCTTATCCTTAAATCATTGTTTATAGTTGTCCAGCCAAAAACATATTTTCCTCTTTTAACTAAATGCGGCATTCTTTTGAAGTATTTATTTTAACTTTATTTCTTCAATTTGATAATTATTTAATTACTCCTTTTCATCTTTCACCCAGGGCGCAAGTAGTATCATACCTGCAATAATAATCCCTATGCCCACATACTTTACAGAGGATTCAAAGAAAACAGAAATGAGAGCGCCTATGAGCACTGTAATTCCACTTATTAACCTTAATTGTTTTTGAGTTATTTTCATGGTGGTTTATGGTTTTGTGATATTCAAATTTATAACATTATTTAAATCATGGCCCATACCGGTATATGTTAATGTTTTTCTTTCTTTAAAATAAGATTATGAATCTTCTGGTATTAATTCAGGCAGTCTTTAAGGTTGTTGAACCACCTCAATTTTTTGAGGGCTGCGTTCACCGAAGATTTATCAAAGGCGGAAGCGGGGACTGAGTTAACCGCAGCGTGTCAGCTTCATATGATCATATCACCACTCCTCTTCAAGTGTCACATAGCCAGTAAGGTCTTTCCCAAAAAGATCAATAATTGTAAGCTCATATTCAGCTCCGGGTATACTGTTTACATAGAATTCAGGTTCCGACGTTTCCAGATTTGAACCACCTGCTCTGCCGTTTTTTTCTGTTAAATTAATCAATAGAGACCCATTTTTATTCAGAGTGCAATATGAAACCTTTATTCTTTGTTCCCTGGAATGAGATTTTGACGTATAAGTTCTGGTCTGGATATATGTCCTGGCAGGATCAGCTCCCGTTGTGAAACCAAAGGTTTCCCTACCTCCAACAATTGTTCTCTTTACGTTATAGTAAGCATGATATTCTGCATCTGCTCCCTTAAAAATCAGGTATGGCTGAACGTACCTTCCTGCCAGTTTAAGATCTGAATTACCTTTTCTGGGGCCATGACCTCTGGGAGTCAGATGAGTAATACCTGTATATTTATCGCCCCATTGAGCATCCTCGAAAATATTATCAAAAGAGCCCTTAATTGTTATTGAACGACCCTGGATATGATCATCAGGATCAATTACTGTCATCAGGCTCTCAAAAAAACCAACGATGTTTGTGAACAAATCAAATATATACTCGAAAAGTGTAATGGGCAGATAAATTAATCCTTTAAGAGCATCCTGGAAATCTCCTTTAAGAAGATCTATAACAACAGGACCTACAACTTTTATAGCAATAAGCACCTCAGCAATACCCGGACATGCTATTCCTAAACCTGAGATAATCTCAACTAGGCTTTCACCTGAGAAGATCATTTGCAGGACTATCATACCAATATCAACTCCCCCCATTTCATTCTGAACTGATTCCATAAAAGATTCATAGCTTATTTCATCATTAAGAAATGATTGAAAATCGTCTTTTAGTTCGTCAGGCAGTGTTTCCATGATACTTTCAGAAAGGCCGTCTTTTACAGCATCCGTGACAGCCCCTTTGATTGTCTCTATTAATTCGTCTCTTAAATCATCAGTAGCTTTATGAATGGCGTCTTTGACCTCATCCTTCGACCAGTCTTCCTCCCAGAGTCCAATAGTAAAAGTGGTAGAGGTATTGTATATGTTGTTATTTAAAAGCCAATGATCCTGGGATCGGAATACACGGGTTTCACCGTTATTTACATCATCATATGTGCCGGTAACCCTGCTAAATACCGTATACAGCTTGCCTTCATGTAACTGATGTATATGGTCAGGGTCATTAGGATCATAGTTCGGGATTATACTGCTTAAATGCCAGTAAGGCTCATCATCTGAACATACCTTTCCTGCGATGGGAAGTATCACACAAGATCTTTCGTTTTGATCCTTGCAATAAAACCAGTCCAGACCAATATCATATTTATAATAATCACTAACAAAATGATCGTTATTCAGGTCAGGTATCCAATCTTTTATGTCCTGTACACCAATCTTTTCAGCAATAATTTCATGAATGTGGTTTTCTACTGGCTCCGCTAAACTGAACCCCTGAGCCTGAGCGTACGCCTTCAATTCATTAAAATTATCCTGCGTGGGATTTATTTTTAGTTTGTTGGTCAGTGTTTCAAGTTCTTTTATTCTCTTCTGGTAGGGTTGTACCTGAATGCGCTCAACTTTGGGCGGTTCTTTCTTTTGAACACCGGCAGCATTCCATTGAAATTTAGGAGTATCAGCAGAAATGGATTTATTAACCATCTGCCTTATTTCGCTTTCATAGCCTGGTCTGATAGCTTCGAGTATATCCTTTCCCAACTGTAATTTATCGATCTTCTGCCCGGGCTTAAGCTTAGCATATCGAGGATGAAAATATTCTTCAGTAAATGATGGAGAGAGATTCTTATATGATTGTATTAACGATGTGAAATGAGGACTGGTGTTAATCCCGTTTTTAATAAGCGGTTTTTGAATTTGTTCCTCCAGTCTGTTGTACATCAATGGTATTACAATACCTGCCAGAGGATTATCTGGTCCGATTTCTTTGATCCGACTTTCTATCTTGGCTTTCGTCTGTTCAATCTTTTGTTTTTCAAGTTCAACTTTAATCTCCTGAAGCTGTTGCGCTGTAAATCCTTCCGATGCCTGGACCTCATAATATTTGACCCGCATGGATTTGCTTTTTTCAACCGGCTTTATTACAGGTTTTTTAACTTCGACTACTTTGCGTTTTACAGGTTGATCGCTTTCTGATGTTTCCAGATAATTAACCTGAACTGTCCCCCGAGCAACAGTATTGGATCCAAAATTGACGACAGAGATCTTCCAGGTTTTTCCCAATGACAGAATATCGCCTGACACCTTGTATCTTAATACCATGGGACTTTTGCCATCTTTACGAGCGTAATATTGTACCCTCCCCGGTCCGTTGAGTATTAATGCTAACTTCTGTGCCGTTCCGCTCCATTCGGCTTTTACGTCAATAACTCCGGTATTTGTCAGCTCAAACTCAACAATCTCACGATTGCTCCCTCTGATATTAAATTCCCGGGTAATAATATTCGTCTGTTGCGTTGCGTTATCCACCTGTTTCTTTATTGGTCGTATTTGAGCCATAATACTTTGTGGATAATTCAGGAAAACGGTCACCAGCAAAAAGAAACAGCTTATGGAAGATAATCTTTGAATCTTCTTATTATAGACAGCTCTGAAATTAGACAAAGCCGGGAACATAATGAATAGGTTTTTCATCGCTTGCCCTTTCTAGTTTGGGATTTATTTTAAGTCAAAATTACTGAACAGGGTCTGAATAACTATCTAATACCCTGAGCCATAAAACTACCAGTAATAGATACTGGATATTCTCATGAAGACCTTGAGATGCGTACCAATCCAATATCAAATTTACACCAGGGATAATACAAAGTCAAGTTTTTTCATTTTATTGTTTTTAAGGGATTAACTTAACCTTGAATTTTTTTTGAGTCGATTAGATAATTTGCGTCCAGATCCGGGTGGTAAAATGCGCTTTTTCAATTGCAATGTTTTCTTAATCGGTCTTAAGTTTACATAATCCGAATCTCACCCCGATAGTTGCCACGGGAAACGGGACATACCAGGATGTATTCTTTACTATTTCAAAGCTTCTGACAGGTAGGGCAGAAGTATATAGCGCCACCAAGATATGCCTCTTTAACAATAACATTACCACAGTTTGGACAGGGATTCTTTATTGTATTTTTTGAAAGTAATGTTTTATATCCACCGGGATTTCCAAAAAGATCTTTTTCAGTATCCCTTCCTCCCATATCAGTCATTTTCTTTAAAGTTACTTTCAGGCTATAAAATAGCTCAGCTTTCTCAAAATCAAGTAAGGTAGATTTTTTTCGTTTAGGATGAATGCCTGCATTAAATAAAATATCCTGTAAAACACCGTTACCAAGTCCTGGAATACGCTGTTCAGTAGCAAGTAAAGCTTTAATGGAAAGGTCTTTAGTAGTGCTCTTACAGATACTATCAAAATAGAATTCATCAAAAGCGTCATTAAGAGGAGAAATACTTTTCAGGCTACCTTGATGATACGGATTATCGAATATGCCCCTGTATACCCATATTCCTCCGTACATTGCAACTGTAAATGCCACACAACTGCCATCGTCAAACACAATTAGCAATTGATGTTTTTCCGGACTTTGTTCAAAAGAAGAATAATATCTTGTATTGGTACCGTCTCCGATTGTGATACATATATTATCATCGCAATGAATATCAACAAACATTCCATGTCCCTTCGTTGATTTAATCTGCTTACCTTCAAGAAGCCTGTGGTATTCAGCAGGTTCACCGCAATAAAATGCGAATTTATGCGGACTTGTCGCAGTAATGACTTCTGCAATACTTTTATTTACAAGGATTTTACCTGTTTGTAAACTGATTGTTTTTGATTCGGGAATTTCCAGCATAACTATATTATTGTAAATCCTCAATAACAAATTAAAGGATTAAATTACTCATATTTGCAGGACTATGTCCACCGAAGCTTTCATTGTCCAGTCTCCATTTTAGCATGAAATATATACATTACTTTTAAGTGTTTTAATGATGTTTCTTCCAATATGGATAAAGAAACAATTCTTTCTTTCTGATTTTATTCAGATAGCATAAACCAACCGCAACGCAGAAAATCACTGCAATTATTGAAGTTTCAAATCCAGACTGATCACCGGTGAAAATAACAGGGCCTTCAGTACTAATATCAAATACACTCTGCATTTCTTCCATAACAGGATTACCGAAAATGATATTTTGCGTGAAATTATATACCAGGTGAAATCCAAATATTTCCCAGATGCTTCGGGATCTCAGATACAGGGCGGAAAAAATAAAAGTGGCATCAATAAAAATAAATATTCCACTTATCACTAAATAATTGGGAAAGAGCAGGTGTTTAAAGCCAAAAATTAAACCCGTAAGTACGATTGTAATATAAGTACCTAAGTATCTTTCAGTTATCCTAAATATTATCAGGAAATAAGTAATGTCTTGAAGTAATACAAAAAATATGGTATAGTAAACTCCATTAAGAATGTCAGGTGATCTGTTTAAGTTTTCTATCGAAATCCATCCGAATAAATAATTGAATCCAATAACTGACCCAATGCATAAAAATCCAATAATGGAACCGAAGATTACCTTATTTGCAGTGCTCTGACTAAACGCCATCTCGACAGGTTTTCTTCTTTCATACATCCAAACATAGAGACTGTAAATACCAACCAGTCCTATGATCCTGAATACAAATATGCAGGTCGATGTTACAATATCATTATTGATATTAAGACTTGAAAGTACTAACTGTACAAGATTCCTGATGATAAATAATCCAACATTCAATAAGACAATACCAACAGCAATTCTGAATACAGGATTGTTTAAAACTTTTTTAAACACAGAATATATGCTCTGATAATTATTCAATCTTTTTAGTTATATGGTTACTGATGGCATAAATACCTTTGACTGTATTTTCATTTCCTGCATTTGATAGAATCACAAGTCCATAGTTCTTTTCCCTGCAAATTATTACCCTGCAATAGTAAGTTCCGTCGCTGCCATCATGACTTAAGTACTGTATATTGTTCCGTACAGGATTACCCCAACCCATAGAGTAGTCATCATATGTAAAGAACATATAATCATAGGTTTCCTGTTTTAATCTACTGCCATTTTTGAGCAGGGCTTTCAGTATTTCCCGCAGGAAGACCGAATAATCATATACAGATAATGAAATATCCCCTGCGGGTTCCATAAAACGCAAATTATAATTTAATGAGTCGGGTAGTGGGGTAAGCTCATTGGAATTACCTATTCCCCACTGAGCCGGAATAATATGTCCGTATGGTTGATTGGCATCGCTTAAATTGGGATGACCCAGACTCCCTGATATACCAAATACATCAAAAAATTCTTCCTCAACAAGTATTTCCCATGGTTTATTTGATTTTCGTTCCAGCATCGTAGCTGCAACTGAATACCCGGCATTTGAGTAAATATATTTTTTGGTCTTATCAATAACGGGATTTTGAGTGAGCAACCATTTGGTGAATAATTCTCTTTCGTTGCTGCCATGGTAGTTGATAATTGAGTCCGGAACATATCGAAATTCTATTCCGGAGGTAAAAGGCTGTATGCCGGCTCTATGTGAAAGTATGTCAGCTAATGTTTTATCTGGATAATAAGAATTAATAGAATCAGATAATTCTGGAAAAACATCAATAATTTTAGTTTCCCATTTTATTAATCCCTTCTCAACCAGTCTTGCTGCAATAAATGAAGTAATTGCTTTTGTGCAGGAACCAATATGAAACCTGTCGGCTTTATTTATAGGTGATCTGTCAATAGTGTTCCTGATACCATGAGCAAAAACCAGCACAGAATCTGTATCGAAGATACCCACTGCAATTGCAGGGATATTATAGTTGTTGAATTGTGCCAGGATCAATGAATCAATATCAATGTGGTCAGTTCTTGATTCGATGCTCTGTTCAACCTTCTGCCCGGTGCAGGATAAAACAAGGAGTGCTGTAATAAGCAAGCTGTTTGTAAGGGATTTCATTATTGTCATGTATTTATTTTTATCTCAATAATCTTGCGGGTCTCCAGTAAGGCAAGGCTTAAATATACTCTAAGCTTCATGAATTTTCGTCTTTTTGTCTTTATCATAGATGTCCGGATTAAAGGATTATTTCTATTGAAAATAATGTATTATGAGCCGGAGTTCTCCTTAAACTTGCTCACCGGTCTGTGGTTCCTGTAAGCCAGCAAAAGAAGCGCATCGGCATAGCCGAACGATTGGATTTTCACAAATATAGTTTATGATTTCTCTTTTATCTCTTTTTTATCAATTTCTTCACCCACACGCAGCAATTTTATAGTATCTATGATGTTGACCAAAAAGAGGACGATAACCAAAAGACCTGCCAAATATAACAGTGAGCCAGGCAGAAGGACCTCGGTAATCATAATGGCACCAATGATGATCCTTACCTCCGTCGGGCCCATTTTACATGAGTCAATGGAATATTCTCCTGTGAACCTGTACCTTATCAGGGCAATGATCATTTCCCAGCCATACATTACCACAAAGCCATAACCGAAGAGCTCCCATATACCTTCTGCATAGATGATATAGCCAAGTCCTATAAGAATTATGCTTATCCAGTCGATTGTAATGTCAAGCGTAAATCCGTAATTTTTCCTTGGTTTATTGCGGTAGTAGGCAAGCCTTCCATCCAGGGAATCTCCAAACCAGCTTATTAGAAACCCCAGCAAACCCATGAGCAGGTAGGCCCTGTTTAAAAAGGCTGCCAGAATAAAGCTTCCGAATACAATTATATTCCCGAAAAAACCAATTCCCGTTAATATATTGGAGGTAATACCGGAAGGCATACGCTGAACGAGCCAGCTGATTGCCATCTGCTCTTGTTTTTTAAGCAGGTTTGTCCTTACCCTGTCATTGAATACAGATTTGATTACATCATTGTGTTTATGCGATTTCATGATTTTTTATGAATCTTATTTGCAGTCATATAATCCCGTCTAATATTCTCTGAGGCAAGATTTTTTCGTGTTGTGAATGTGGCAGGCAGCGGCATCTCATATACCGCTTTTCGCAGAAAAACACCAAATGCCTCAGTGTCGGTTAACTGAGCCTGCTCCTCAACAGATATAATGTTTCCGATGCCGACGCGGGGCTCCTGGTCTTTCTTATTGAAAACCTCCGAGGGCAGCCTTAGCAAACGTATTCTCCAGTTAATAAGACCCAGGAAATAGAAAAACGGAGAATTTTTATCGAAAAAACGCATTGGCAAAATGGGGACTTTTGCCGAATGAATCACGTGAAGGATGCTCTCCTGCCACTTACGGTCCCTGACACGGAGGTCTCTCAGACTGAAGTCAGAAACTGCTCCTGAAGGGAAGAAACCAACCGGATGGCCTTTATGTAAATGTTCGAGTGTTTCACGTATGCCTCTGATGCTTGTGCTTGTCACACCGGTCTTTTTGTTACCCGTTGGTGTGACTGAAATGAAATTCCCGTCCAGTGTCCTGATCTGAGAGAGTATTTTATTGACCATGAACCTGTAGTCAGGGCGTATGGCAGCCATAAGATCTATGGATATAATCCCATCAAGACCGCCGTAGGGATGATTGGAGACGGTAATGAAAGCTCCTTCAGGCAGGGATTTCAGCCTTTCGGCATTTCCAACGACATATTTTACGCCCACGTCATCGAGGAGTCTTGATGTGAATTCGGAACCGGTATATGATCCAAAACAATCATATAACCGGTTCACTTTATCAATTGCCAGTAACCGCATAATAAATTCAGCGCGACGATGTCCCTTTTCGCCTTTGAAAAAGGAGGAGAGAGCCTCAAAGTCTTTTACGTCAACAACCGTCATGCCGGTATTCAAAATTAACAATATTCTTAATCCTTAGGTAACGTACATCTTGACCGGGATCATCAGCCCCTAATAAAGTCATATACAATATTATTTTGAAAGATATTATGGTTTATCTTCTTTTTTTCAATATCCACATCAATGTCGCTCCAGTAATAGCTCCGTACAAAAAGGCACCTATAACAAATGTGAAAATGGAAATTTCGCTACCTGATACCAAGCTAGCAAAAAATGTCATTAGAACACAAATTCCCCATTCCTGAAAATTAAAGCCAAAAGCTCCATGGACTAATCCCACAGCAATCAGACTAATAATATAGCTCAATGGTATTATTCCTAAGCTTAACAATGTCCAATTAGTCAAGAATTGAAATTTCGATTGTTGAATTGTCGTTGACATGATTTTCTGTTTTTAGTTTCGCTCGATGCCCAGTTAAAGCTGATTTGTTTTATAAAGTTACTAAAGCAATTTGGTTTAGCGCGGCGTTCAGGCACATTTATTTTGGATGCAGGAGTCCCGGGAACTCGGGACGGGCAGACAAAAGAAATGTGCCTGAAAGGTTAGCGGTATGAAACGTAACAGATATCGGAGATGCGTTTGTATTCCACTTGCCGAAACATAATGCGAGACGTACAACTGCAAATCCACTGGAACCGCAATGTTTTATGAACGAGTGTTGAACTAAATCCGCCTTCGCGGATAGCATTATTAAAAGTACCCGATTCTTT
>CAZNYS010000009.1:79882-85002 GCA_964577305.1 uncultured Rikenellaceae bacterium | reverse complement strand
TTCGTCGTTCGTCGTTCGTCGTTCGTCGTTAGTCTTCAATTTTGTATGTGCTATTGCCGGATGCAATACCTGACAAATAATATTTGTACAGGCTACCAATTATTAATATTTTAGTTACTCAATCAATAATTTAACCTTAAACCTATCAAAATGAATCGAAAAGAATTTCATTCCCTGCTTATTACAATCTTGCTTTATGCAATAACCTTGGCCGGAACAGGCAATATTCAGGCACAGCCGGATAAGAAAATACTCAGAATAGAAGATGTTGAATTGTGGAGAAACAATTCAGTTACCCTGTCTGACGATGGTAACTGGTATACTGTAATTTATTCATTGATAGAGGAACCCAGGCAAGCAGATAAGGACTCGGTAGAAGGACAGAATGACAAAGAGGATCTTGATTTTTACGGTAAAGATTCTAGAACTGATGTTCTTTATATCTATAATTCTGACACAGGTTTAAAGTACCAGGTTCCTGACGGAAGCAATCCGGTTTTTTCATCATCCTCTGAATGGATTGCTTACAGCATCAATCCGGAAGCGGAAAAAGAAGGAAAGGAAGAAAAGGAAGATAGTAGCAAGATCATTGAACTAAGAAATCTCTATACGGGTGATACCATACAGTATAAGTCTGATGCAAAATACCAATTCGCTGAAGATAGAGATTTCTTTATTACAAGTGATGACAATAGCCTCCTGATCTATGACCTGAATAACGGAGGGGAACACTATATAGGTAGTATAGGCGAGTTCGTGATAGATAAGAAATCCGAGTCTATAGCCTATACCATATCCTCAGAAGATAAAAGAGGTAACGGTATTTACCTGTACAACCCCACCAATAGGACAACAAGGGCTCTGCAGACCGGTAATTACATCTTTTCAAACCTGTCATGGAACAGAGATAAAAACGCACTGGCTGCTCTGAAGTACAACCGCATTAAGGATAGTGTTGATATTGCGAATATGAGCATTGTTATTGTTTCAGAAATTGATTCGGAGAAAGTCAAATATTCCGAATATATGCTAAAGGACATTGAAGGAATGCCGGAAAAGATGGGTCTTGCCGTGAGAATCCCAAACTATGCAAATGAAATTACCTGGAGTAATGATAATGAGCGCCTGTTTATTAAGATCAGGAAATATGATAGTGAAACGGGAAATGTAAAAGTAAAAGAGGACAAGAAGAGTGAAGAAGAACCGACAGTAAATGTGTGGCACTGGAAAGATAAGAAGCTTCTTTCCCAAAGAATGATTGAAGAACAGAGAAATCAGAATGAGGTTTATGATGCTTTGTTTATCCTTAAATCAAAAAGAATAATCCAACTTACCGATGAGGGGATGCAGGGGCTGATCACAAGCAAAGGGACTGATAGCTGGGCTATTGGAACAGATAACAGGAAATATATCTCAGACTGGGATGTAAGGAAGAATGACCTGTACAAGATAAACCTTATTACAGGTGACAGGAAACTGATTGCCGAAGAATACGCAGGCAGTGTAGAGATTTCTCCTGACGGGGAGAAGATAATACTATGGCAGGATGGCCATTACTGGTACTATGATCTTAAAACAGATGCCAGGAAGAATATCACCTCCGGGATGGATGTATCTTTTATTGATGATGAAAACGACCATTATGGCTATGTCCCTGATTATGGTTTTGTAGGTTGGGTGAAGGATCAAAACGCGATCATGGTTAACCATAAACTTGATCTATGGCTTTTGACTCTTGATGAAAGTGAAGATGCGGTAAATTTAACTGAGTCAATTACCAGAAATGATTCTATCAGCTTCAGGGTTGATGATATGAGCTTTTCAGGAAAACCGGATATAGAGGATAGATATATAGACCTTTCCTGCCCTATTATTCTGTATGCGTTCAACCTTAAGACCAAGTATAGCGGATATTACCAACTTGCAGGCAGCAACCTGACTCAACTAATTTACAAGCCGGCATCTTTTTCAAGTTCAAGAAGACGGAGTGGATTAACAAAAGCAGAAAAGTCTGATGCAATTATTTACAGAATGGGCAATTACCGGGATTACCCGGAGGCATATCTGACCGACCCGGGGTTCTCAAATCCGAGAAAGATTACAAATACAAACCCACAACAGGAAGAATATAAGTGGGGAACCCGGATTCTGTTTGATTACACCAATGATGATGGTGTACCCTTACAGGGTATTTTAAGTATTCCTGATGACTATAAGAAGAAACAAAAACTACCGATGATAGTATATTCATACGAAAAAATGTCGCAGAATATGTATCAGTACCCTCACCCGTCGATTTCAGGGTCCAGTATATGCGAGATGATGTATGTGTCGGATGGTTACCTTGTACTTCGTCCCGATATACATTTCAATATTGGAACACCTCATTCAGATATGCATGAGTGCATAGATGCAGCTATTGAAAAAGTAATTGAACTTGGATATGTGGATGAAGACCGGATAGGATATGAAGGCTTTAGTTTTGGAGGCCATTGCGGAATGTATATTTCAACCCAGGATAACAGGTTTGCTGCCATTGCTGCCGGTGCAGGAGTAAGTAACCTGGTCCAGGGTTTTAATATTGATATTGTCAGAGACGGTTCCAATGAACAGGATTACTATATTACGGGGCAAGGAAGACTGGGAACTGATCCAACCACCAACACCGGGATGTTTATTCGAGAATCAGCTGTGTTTAATGCAGCCAATATGAATACTCCCCTCCTATTATTTCATGGTACTGAGGACGAAGTAGTGCAGTGGGAACACTCCTTTGGCTTCTACAGTATTTTACGCTATCTGAAAAAGCCTGTAGTATTCCTGTCATACCAGGGTGAAGGCCATGGACTGAGAAAGAAAAGCAACAGAATCGATATCCAGAATCGATTAAAAGAATATTTCGACCACTATCTTAAAGGGAAAGAAGCCGGGGATTGGATATTGCAGGAAATTTCCTATATGCCAAAAGATAAAAACAAAGGGAAAGAAACAGAAAGAAGGTCTGTGCCACCCTGGAAGTAATACGGTGAGGATTCGGAGGAAGGTGGAGGACTTTTAAGACAGCTCCAACTTCCCTTAGCTGTTTCCCTTTAACGAAGTCCCGGGGCTCGGTTGTCGTTAGTCGTTACTCTCTTTGAACAATTCTGATTCCAGTTCAGGCCATTGCAGATCCAGGCTTTTGAGTGTTTTCAACACTTCCTCCGCGACATAGTATAATTTTTGCCAGTTTCTGTCGGATGGTACGATATGCCAGGGTATCTCATTGCAATCTTTGAAAATTCTTTCGTATACTTCCATGTATTCCGGCATTTTTTTGCGTGTTTCCCAGTCACCATCCTTATGTTTCCAGTGCTTCTCCATCATGTTAACCCTCTCCATAAGTCTCTCCTCCTGCGCTTCAGGGGAAACATTAAGGTAGAATTTAAGAACCCGGGTATCATTATGTTCCTGCAACCTCTCAAAATCATTTATCAGACGGTAACGTTGCTCAATAAGTTCTTCCGGGAAAAAACCTTCAACTGTCGGGACGAGAATATCCTCATAATGCGATCTTATAAAGATCTGGATATCTCCTTTGGCAGGGGTTTCTTTATGAACCCTCCATAAAAAATCATGTGCATATTCTTCGGGAGTTGGTTTTTTAAAGCTTTTGATTTTTATACCAATCGGATTACAATACTTCAGTAACCCACGTGTTAATCCATCTTTCCCTGATGCATCAGTTCCCTGAAATACAATGAGTAAACTGTACTTTCTCTGGGCGAACATTTTATACTGTAATTTGCCTATCTCCTTCAGTAACTTTTTTGTTTTTTTCTCGATTATTTTCTTGTCCAATTCCGTGTTAAATGCTGGATAGTCTTGTATTTTCATAGTTATTTAGTATTAGTACTGATCAGTATTAACTTATACAACCAGGTGATCGGAAAATTCCTGGTGGCTGCGACTGTTGTTCCGGGTTAAATATTTGAATAAAATTTAATAAAATATTATTACCTCTATAAGAAATCTGCTAACTGACTGGATACTGATTAAATGCAGTTAATTCTTACAGTACAATGTTATTCTATTAGACTGAGTTAGTACTTTAAAATAGCGCTTACAGGTATCATTCAAAAACTTCAAAGCTTATTTTTGCTACGATCCTGTACTCAACTACCTTATTGTCTTTAACCACAGCACTTTGATCCTGAATGTAAACCGAGCGGATGCCTTTTACCGTTTTCGAAGAGGTTTTAACTGCATTTTTTACAGCATCTTCCCAGCTTATTTCGGAAGAAGCCAGCACTTCAATTACCT
This sequence comes from uncultured Rikenellaceae bacterium, assembly GCA_964577305.1. Classification (GTDB taxonomy): domain Bacteria; phylum Bacteroidota; class Bacteroidia; order Bacteroidales; family VadinHA17; genus UBA9300. The sequence continues at coordinate 80,703 of CAZNYS010000009.1, read as the reverse complement.
TTAATAGTGACATAATTTTCAAGTTTAGTTAGAAATAATGGTATACACGGACATAAAGCCTTATATAGCTAATTTATGAAATTATACTGTATTTTTGCTATGACAGCTGGATTATATTTAAACAAATGAAACCATTGATCGTAGCAATTATTATTGTAGTATACACATCTGGCTACCTGTTCAGCCAGGATTCAATAATGATACAACATTGTGAAGGTGCAATTATTCGTGGTGACTTAAACAAGAAAGAGATTGCCCTGGTTTTTACCGGTGATGAGTATGCTGATGGAGGTGATTATATCTCCGGGATACTGAATAAAAGAAATATCAAGGCTTCTTTCTTCTTCACAGGCAGGTTCTACCTAAATCCTGATAATAAATCACTTATCAATTCTCTGATATCGGATGGTCATTATCTGGGTGCACATTCTGACCAGCATCTTTTATACTGCGACTGGGATAATCGTGACAGCCTTCTTGTTGATTTTAAAGCTTTCAGGGATGACATTCTTAAAAATCTCAGTGCAATGAGAAAATTCGGTATTGAACAACAAGATGCTGAATACTTTCTTCCTCCTTTTGAATGGTATAACGATACTATAAGTGAATGGTGCAGGAAAATCGGGCTGAACCTGGTAAATTACACGCCAGGTACTATCTCCCACACTGATTATACCACACCTGACATGCCTAACTACCGGAGCAGCAGTGAAATATTTCAAAATATTCTTAATTATGAGATTAAAAGTGATAATGGCCTGAATGGTTTTATCCTTCTAATCCATATTGGCTCATCCGCTGAAAGAACTGATAAGTTCTAC
>CAZNYS010000009.1:0-79782 GCA_964577305.1 uncultured Rikenellaceae bacterium | reverse complement strand
TTTTATCCTTCTAATCCATATTGGCTCATCCGCTGAAAGAACTGATAAGTTCTACTACTTCATGGAGCAGCTACTTGCTGAGTTAACAGAAAGAAACTATAATTTCTGCCGCATCGACCGGCTACTTACAAAGTAAGTTTACCCGAAAAGACTACCATTTCGTCCCGTGACACTCAAAACATGAGACCCCTGAGGTTCCTCCACCAAGATCATTACCATGACAGGTTATACAATTCTGTAAAGGCTGGTCATATCTTGTCTTGTGCATATATCCATCCATACTGATCGCATGATCAGCCGGGGGATTATATTTTGACCCCATATCCTCTTTCTGGCATGCAATGATTGATAAGGTAATTAAACCTGAAATTATGATTGTTATAACTATCTTATGTCGCTTATTATTAATCATTTAGATATTTATTTAACCCGTTAATGTATATAAAATTAATCCTAAAAAAAAAGAGGAATCCGGATTTAGCTCGGATAATAGCGGTTATCAAAGTCTTCTTAGTATTAGTTGAGAAAAAAAGTTTCTTCATCCAGAAAAGATTGATTTTTCTGCCGTCATCATTTTTTTATCATAAATTAAGTTTTATTAACCTCAATATTGATGCCTGAATAAAGTATTTCTTTACTTTTAATGCTTTATCAATTCTGTAAGCAATGAAATCAATGAAACGAAAATTATTTGTTGTCTCACCACGGTGGCTTCCTTTGATGATAATATTAATTCTTAGTCCGGCTTTGAAGCTTGGTGCACAGGAAAAGATCACCTCTCCCCTTTCTTTCTTTGGATTTCAAATAGGGGCTGATTACCATCTTACAAACTATACAAAAGCACTCGAATACTGGAAACTCCTCGAGCAGGAGTCGGATCGCATAGTACTTGAGGATATAGGGAGTACTGCTGAAGGCAGGTCCCAATACATGGCGATAATAAGCAGCCCTGAAAACCTTGCCAACCGTGAACAGTACAGGAATATAGCTGCAAAACTGGCACTGGCAAAGGATTTAACTGATGAACAGGCGAAGGAACTGGCCAAAAATGGAAAAGCTATTATCTGGATTGACGGCGGACTTCATGCAACAGAAGTTGCAGGTTCACATCAACTTATTGAGACCGTCTACAGAATGGTTAGCTATAACGATGATGAAACCCTCAGGATTCTTGATGATGTTATTTTACTGGCAGTTTTCGCCAATCCTGACGGACTTGAGCTGGTTGGTAACTGGTATATGAGAAAGGAAAATCCGACTGAAAGGAGTACCAGGAACCTGCCACGCCTGTATCATAAGTATGTTGGGCACGACAACAACCGTGACTCCTACATGGTTTCCCAACCCGAGACCGAGAATATGTCGCGTATAATGTACAGGGAGTGGTACCCCCAGATAATGTACAACCATCATCAGAGCGGTCCGACCGGACTTATTGTTTTTGTTCCACCATTCAGGGATCCTCCAAACTATAACTATGATCCCCTCATACTCACAGGTATAGAATCTGTGGGAATTGCAATGCACAACAGGCTCATAGCAGAAGGTAAACCAGGCAGTGGAATGAGATCGGCTGCCAGCTACTCAATATGGTTTAACGGTAACCTGCGCACGACAGGTTACTTCCATAACCAGATTGGTATCCTGACTGAGATAAAGGGTAATCCCACACCTGTTGAAATCGAATTTATTCCCGACAGGCAACTTCCAACAAACGATATTCCCTTTCCGGTTGAACCCGGGGTATTCCCTTTCAGGGATGCAATCGAATACTCCTATACCATGAATATGGCTATTCTGGATTATGCATCACGTTACAGGGAGACCCTTCTTTATAATCGCTACCTGATGGGTCGCAATCATATCGAAAAGGGAAGCAGGGACAACTGGACAATCCATCCTGATATAATTGACAATCTGAAAAAAGTGGCTGAAAATGAAACCAGCAGAGCTGATCAGGATCAGCAGAACCGTTACAGAAGAAGAGGTCTGTCACCTGAGTATATGGAATATCTCAGGTTACCTGAAAACAGGGACCCAAGAGCATTTATTATACCATCGGATCAGCCGGATTTTCCTACCGCAGTTAAATTTGCCAATACTTTTATCAAAAATGGTATAACGGTTCATCAGGCTACAGAGGAGTTTTCTGTTAACGGAAAATCATACCCTGCAGGGTCATTGATATTCAAGACAGATCAGGCATTCAGACCTCATATAGTGGATCTCTTTGAGCCACAGGATCATCCTGACGATTTTCAGTATGAAGGGGGACCTCCAAATCCACCATATGACAATGCAGGATATACTCTGGCATACCAGATGGGGATAGAGTTTGACCGCATTCTTGAAGCATTAGATGGTCCGTTCGAGGAGGTTGAGGGCTTTGCAACACCACTTGAGGGTATTGTAAAACAGAGCGACGGTACAAAAGGATTCCTTCTTGATCATGCCATAAATGATGCTGCAACAGTTACCAACAGGCTGCTGGCTGCAAAGCAAAAAGTATACTGGCTCACTGAGCCCACCGTTGTTGATGGCAGGGAGTGGCCGGCAGGAACCATCTATATAACATCATCAAATAAAGCAAAGGAGATAATTGAAGCAGCTGCATTAACTCAAGGCATAAACTTCTTTGGGGTCGATAATACCCCTTCAAAGAGTGGTATGCAGATTACAGGTGCAAGGATTGGCCTGTGGGACAGGTATGGTGGCTCAATGGAGTCAGGCTGGACCCGCTTTTTACTGGAACAGTTTGAGTTCACCTATGAAAAGGTATTCCCGAAAAGGCTCGATGCAGGTAACCTGAAAAAGGATTTTGATGTTCTGGTCTTTGTCGACAGAGCTATTCCGTATGGGGAAACCAGAACAGCATCTTATGATCGACGTGAAAGTGGGGATGATAGTGATATTCCTGCTGAGTACCAGGACTGGCTGGGCGATATCACAAGTGAAAAGACTATTCCACAGTTACTTGCTTTTCTGAATGATGGCGGTACTATTATTGCAATCGGCAGTTCTACAAACCTCGCCTACCATGCTCATTTACCCATGAGTAATCATATTGTTGATGGTGAGGGTGAACAGCTGGAAAGGGATAAGTATTATATCCCCTCTTCTATTCTGCAGGTAAAGCTTGACAATACTCTTCCGCTGGCATGGGGAATGAACGAACGTATTGATATATTTTTCAATAACAGCCCCGTCTTCAGGCTTAAGCCCGACGCGGATAAAATGGGCATAACACCTGTGGCATGGTTTGACAGCGATGCTCCACTCAGGAGTGGCTGGGCATGGGGACAGGACAGGCTTTATGGCGGTACTGCAATAGCGGAGGCTGATATTGGTAAAGGTAAGCTGTACCTTTTCGGACCGGAGATACTTTTCAGGGCACAATCACACGGAACATTCAAACTGTTCTTTAACGGCCTGTATCTTTCATCTGCTAAAGAAGGCGAAATTATTAAATAAAGAGCATCTCATTGCTAAAGGTGCTGCCATCCGGGTTTAGGCCAGAGAGTTCAGTCTGGCCTGTCTTCTTCCATGACTTCAAAACCAATCAGGATGGCAAAATTCTTTATTTTTTCCCTAAGGTCACCAATAGTTGCTGCTCTATGAATACCATAAGCATCAGCAAAGTAATTCTTCTGTACTTCCTTTGCATTAACTTCAGCTATTAACTTTGTTCTGCACATTATATCGTCAAGGTTTTTATAGAGAGCATGTCCATCCACAATTCTACCTGTATGTAATCCGATTTTCTTATTGAGTACATAGAATTTCCAAATTGTAACAGGCTCACCCACAGGCCATTCAACCTGCAATCCTGTAGAAGAACCTGGTTCCAGTGTGTTTCTGACCGGGCTCTCGGCATGAGTTCTGATAATATATGGTACTCTCCTATCGTCTCCATATGGATTAACAGGAGCACCACAGTGGGTAAGTATATCCACGTTATTTTCGGTATCTATCATGAGGTCACCAAGCATACCTGGTCTGCCTGTAATATAATATCCTACAAGTTCCGCTATTAATATGTTCGGATAATCCTGACAGACAGCCTGTATTCCTCTTGTTTTGAAACCACACTCGAGACCCAGTCCGGGCCAGAATCTGTCTTCCACCTTACCGCTTCCGGTAAGTGATCGCATATGGGTTGATACAGCATCACAATCATATTTTTCTCTTAAGGCGTCAAAAGCAAGGTATGCCCTTGCAGTTCTTATTATTTCAGATTTTGCAGCTTTTACCCCTGCCGCTTCTTCAATCCATTTTTCCGCTATTTCTTCCGCTTCTTTTTGACTGGCTTCCTGATAAGCTCTATAAAACTCCTCCGGCTCAGCTCTGACAATTTCCACACCAAGTAATTCCTTTAACTTACGAGTATAAGTTTCATTATAATCTTCAGGAATATGTTTATTTATATCTCCCTGGTAGTCAACCTGGGCAATATATTTATAAGGTGACACAGACAATATTCTGGATTCTTTAAGCTTTTTGACAGCCTCAACCAGTTTAATCTTATCAACTAAATCGTTAAACATAGCTTCTGATTTAACCGGATTACAAATCTGTCTTCTGTCTAACTGGGCAGTTAGGATTCTACCATTTTTATATTCAGGACCTCCCACAAGTACAGATTCGTCTTCATTTCCTGTAGCAAAGAGCTTATAAGGACTTTTATCCCATTCCCAGAGATTATATACAACTATGGTTGGTAATCCTGTGAATGCTAACCTATAGTCGCTCAAAGTACCTATAATCAAAACTCCGTCCAGGTTTTCCCTTGAACTCTCCAATTCAACAAGCACTGTTTCCCCTGAAAAATCAGCTTCTGTCAAATCCCTGACAATGAAATCAATTCCCCTGCATTCATTCTGAAGTTCCTGCAACAGCCCATTATTCGTTATAGGGTTTTTTGCAGATCCTCCAGGGCCGACATATCCCTGTGATAAGAATACTGTAAAAATCTTTGTGTTTTCTCTTTCACTCACCCTACTATAGGAATTGTCGCCTATTAGCATAAAGACAACCAGGATTAAGATTAATCTTTTCATAATTATTTCATCTCTTTATATTAATATTTTGATATGATAATATAAAGTTAAATATTTTTGAGATAATCTTTCTCAATACCTTCCTCGTTGTTGACTATATCCTGAATATACTATAAGATTAATGCTGAACACGTTACTCTGAAATCCAGATCAAAGGGTGAGTCTTCATCAGATAGATCAGTTCATTTTGGATAACTTAACGGAAATCTGCAGCATTCCTCTCACCCATACTTAATTAAGGAATACTCCACCATCTTCGCTATAATATACTAAAGGTTAATGACATATCGGGATAAGATCTTTATATTAAAGCTTTGTCTTCAATGAAACCCGGTCATATACTGAACAAATTTTATTATCTTGATACCAAATTATATTTTAAGCTGGAACGGAGAAATTTGACATACAGACTTATTCCTGCAAGGAATACCATATTAGCATCAATTATCTTGGTATTTAATCTCTCCTTTTTACCTGCACAACAACAGGAAACTTTAGACAGCCTTATAAACAGTCTTGAAAGAGCACAGACTACTCAGCAGCGATACAAAATACTTCTCTCAATTGTTGATTACTATTCAGCACAAAGCGATTACGAAAAAGCTATACAGTATGCAAAATCTGCTTTAATTGAAGCAGAAAATGAAGGGAATACGATGGATAAGGCTCATGCGCTTTTCATTATTGGAGACCTGCAGGAAACAGTTGATCAATATGACAAAGCGATTGAAAACTATAATGTATCCTACCGTAACTATCGGGAAGTAGAAGATAAAAAAGGAATGGCTGATCTCTGCTACTCATTGAGTGACATCTATAAGAAGAAAGGATTCTATCGGCGCTCAATGGAACGATGCCTGGAGGGTTTGGATCTTTATAAAAACCTCAAGGACACTTCTGGAATAGCAGACATTTACAATTGTATGGGCAGTTTATATAAATATCAGGATGAACTTGGTAAGTCAATTGAGTACTATAGTAAAAGCCTGAATCTCAGGATGAGCATGAATGACCGCGAAGGTATCGCTCTATCATATAATAATATCGGTGTTGTCCATGCACTCTCAGGAAACTATGACCTGGCTATGGACTATTATAAAATGGCTCTTGATATCCATATTGAAACCGGTTCTTTAAAAAATGAGGCCATCGTATACGGTAATATAGCTAACATTTACCTGACAAAAGGAGAGTATCAGAAAGCCTATGACTATATTATTAAAAGTATCAAAATAAACGAAGAGATAGATTACAAGAGAGGCATAGCAATCCAGTATCAGACCCTTGGCAGGTATTATGATCTTATGGGTAATACTGAGCAGGCAGTTAAGAATTACCTGACTGCATATGATAAGTTTAATGAGCTTGGGAGGCTTGAATATCAGAAAAACATTACTTCGATACTGAGTGATATTTTTTCAAGAGAAGGGGATTTCAAAAGAGCATATAATTATTTAAAAGAAAATAGAAGTTTTAGTGACAGCCTTTTCGACATAGAAAACATGAAGAGCATTGCTACCCTTGAGCAGGAATACTTAAATCTGAGGCAAATAGAAGAACACATGTTAAAGAACCAGAGGTCAAAGGTATTGCTTTTTGCTTCATCTGTTACATTAATCTTACTCCTGATTATCTTCTCTCTTCTCTATTCCAGACAGAAGATAAAGATTAACCAGCAAAAGTTAAAACTTCATAATATTGAGCTTGAGAAGAGACAGGTTGAATACGACCTTGAATTAAGACAAAAAGAGATTACCGCATCAACAATCAGCCAGGCCAGGAAGAATGAAACTATTAATGATGTTATTAACAGGTTAAAGGCCTCATTAGATAACCTTAAGCAAGAGAATATACCAGTAATAACCAATATTATAGAGGAACTAAGTGATAATACCAATTCCGATATATGGCAGGAATTTGAGATACGTTTCCTTCAGGTACATACAGATTTCTATGATAATCTTATGAAAGAATTTCCAGATCTGACAAATAATGAGAAAAGACTTGCTGCTTTCCTAAGACTTGACTTCTCCACTAAAGAAATTTCCTCAATCACAAACCAATCTCCCCATAGTATTAATATTGCACGCACCCGTTTACGAAAAAAACTAAGTCTTGTCAATAAAGATATAAACCTGGCCGCTTTCCTTTCAAGGTTCTAAAATAAAAGCTGGTTATAAAATATCTAGCTACATAGCAACATCTGACAAAATGGATGTATTAATAATGTATTACTGTTATCATCTAAATGTATCACTCCATTTTTGCATAACCTGAAAACGTATCAGGTTTGTATACAGCTATTTTTATGATCTCATGTCTGGTTTTCTGATATTTGTTTAAACCATTGCTATAAAACATTTAAACCAGAAAAGCATGTCTGCATTCATCAGGAAATCCTGTTTGCTAATCATCCTTATACTTTTTTGCTGTTCTTCTTATTCTAATCCGTCTGTACCAGAAAATGATTCAATAATTCTTGCTGCCGTCAGGTATGGTAATACTGAGATGCTGGCTGAACTTCTACGAAATGAAAAAGAGCTTGATCGCAGATACGGAAAAGAAGAACGAACACTCCTTCCCTACTCAATTGAAAACAACCAGTTATCTGTCACAGGATACCTGCTTGATATTGGTTTTGATGTAGAAAAGAAGGATGAGAATAAAACTCCGCTGATGTTTGCCGCAAAATATGGCAGGGCTTCAATCGCCAGGGTGTTAATTGATCATGGTGCCGAAATAAACGCAATAAACAGTTCCAGGAACACAGCATTTCATTATGCTGCCGAATATAACAACCCTGAAATGTTGAACCTGCTGTATGAAATAGGGGCAAATATAAATATCCCCAATGAGGATCAATGGACTGCTCTGGACTTCGCAATAATTAACAATAATCAGGAGGTTATAGAATACCTTGAATCAATTGGTTGCATTATTTATAATAAAATAATCCCTGATTACTTCGACGGGCCTTATATTGACATTTTAAATGATGGGGGGGTGATGGTCAACTACCTGGTAAACAGGGCCGGAAGAAAAGGAAGTTCAATCTTATCAAGGCAGGTAGAAATTTCAGATACCTTAGCACATATAAAGGGCATAAGGAAAGACAGAAACGACTATTACATAAATACCAATCCTCCAATTCCTCCATGCATATATGATACACCATCCAGGATTTTTGTTATGGGAGATATTCACGGACAGTATGAACGAATGGTTGAAATGCTTATAAGTGGAGGGGTTATAGATAATAAACTGAACTGGTCATGGGGTGATGGTCACCTAGTATTCATAGGCGATATACTTGATCGTGGTGAAGGTGTTATGGAAGCATTCTGGCTAATATATAAGCTGGAACAACAGGCTGAAAATCAAAATGGTAAGATACATCTTATTCTGGGCAATCATGAAGCTATGATCCTGAAAAACGATATAAGGTATATTTCAAACAAGTATTACAGCCTGACTTCCAATTTAGATATTAACTACCATGAATTATTTGCGGAAAGTACGGTGATAGGAAAATGGTTAAGAACAAAAAACGTGGTTGAGAAGGTCGGAAATACATTATTTATTCATGCAGGAATTTCCAGTGAATTGCTCTCTCTTGGGCTTTCCCTGGAAGATATTAATTCAGGATTCAGACATTTTCTGAAGGTAAGTGATGAGGATAATTACAACGATATGGACAGATTCCTTATTGGCAGATACGGACCTGTCTGGTACCGTGGCTACCTGAAGGCTTCCAGCGGGTATAAAGAGATAGATCAGCACTCGCTTGAAAAAGTATTAAAGACTTATTTTGTGGAACAGGTGGTGGTGGGTCATACCGAAGTAGATCTTATTCAACCAGTTAAAGATAATAAAGTATATCCGGTTAATATTCCACTGGCTAATAAAAATATTATCGGACAGGCCCTGCTAATTGAAAATGGCAATTTTTACAGGGTAACAACAGATAACGATATAACCAAATTAAATTAAGTAACCTAAACAATAATGCCTATGAAAAAAAATTATGCCCTTGCCTGATTAATACGGGCATCTTCAGAAGGAGTCTTTTGAGATTCTGATGAAATAAAATTTAAGAATAACCTATGATTCTCTAAAATCAATTTTCATGAAAAAAAAGATACTATTATTAAGTTTTTTATTGTGCATTGGTCTTCATTGGCTTAATGCGCAGGAATTCCGGGTGACCGGAACAATAACAGACAATACCGGCGAGCCTCTGCCGGGTGTAACAGTCCAGATCAAAGGCAGCTCAACAGGTACAGCCACTGATGTTGATGGAAATTACTCATTACAGGTACCTGGTACTGATGCCGTACTTGTTTTCTCATTTATTGGATATGAGACACAGGAGATCACAGTTGGCGACCAGAGAGTGATTAATATCACCCTGAATGAGACAACACAGGCTATAGACGATGTAATAGTTATTGCCTACGGTACTACCACGAAGGAATCATTTACCGGGTCTGCGTCAGTTGTTGGGGCGGAGAAAATCAATAAAATACCTGTAAGCTCCTTTGAGAAGGCCCTGGTAGGTAATATTGCAGGCGTCCAGATCTCAAATATATCCGGACAGCCCGGATCAGGGACCGAGATAAGGATCAGGGGTATTGGTTCATTCTCGGCTTCAAGCGAACCTCTCTATGTCGTCGATGGTGTACCTGTAACGTCTGGAAGTATCCATAATACAGCAGGTGGTTCCGCGACTGGAAATGTTATGTCGACGATTCCCACTGGTGATATTGAAAACATCACAGTGTTAAAAGATGCGGCGGCAGCTTCTCTCTATGGTTCCAGGGCTGCAAACGGAGTTATCCTGATAACTACCAAACATGGTCGGGAAGGAGTCACCAGGTATAGCCTCAAATCAGTTTATGGGATTTCGGACTGGGCCACTGATAACTTTAGAACAGTTTCCGGTGAAGATTTTCTTATGCTGCACAGGGAATCCATGGAAAACTATCTGGCATCAGGCAGAGCACCTGCAGGTTTCGATGTTGATCAAACAATGTTAGATCACGATTGGGTTAAGCCGGAAGAAGGATTCACCGACTGGTATGAACATCTGTTCAGAACTGGAAAAACAAAAAACATTGAACTATCAGCTACAGGAGGTTCTGAAAAAACTCAATTCTATATTTCAGGAAGTTATTTTGACCAGGAGGGCATTGCTTATAAATCCGGTTTGACAAGATATTCAGGAAGGGTAAATGTAACTCATAAGATAAACAAAATGTTAACGATTGGTCTGAATTTGCTAAATTCATACCAGGACCAGGAGATCGTTGACGCTGGGACAAGGTATTACAGTCCATTTTATAATGTGAGTGGTAACTGTTTCCCTACCGAAGGCCCATATCTTCCGGATGGCAGCTACCGGCCTGAATTACAAAGCGGCTACTATAATGTAGTTATGGAGCGGGATCTGAATGAAACAAGTGGAAAGTTGTTCAGAAGCATGAATACCGCTTTCCTGGAAATCAGGCCTTTTGAATTTCTAACCTTCAGGTCTACCAATAGCTTTGACTGGTTAAATAATGACGAGACCAGGTATGCATCACCTCTTTCAAGATCCGGTGATGCTGAGCAAGGTTTTGTAGCATTAAGTAATAGAAAGAGAATTACTACAACTACATCTAACCTCCTTACATTTGATAAAACCTTTGCCGATCTTCACCATGTTAATATTATCGCTGCACAGGAAGCCGAGGTAAGAAGTGAGATCAGGTACAATACTGAAGGAGATGTTCTTCCAAATGAAACACTTCGCAGCATTGGTGCTACAGCATTGCCCGTTACGGCAAATGGGTATAATCAAGGCACATCCCTGCTATCATTTCTATCCAGAATTAATTATGATTACAGAAACAGGTATTACTTCTCAGCAAGTATCCGTCGCGATGGCAGTTCAAAACTGGGAATCGATGAAAGATGGGCAAACTTCTGGTCTGTTTCAGGTGCATGGAGACTAAGCAGTGAGAGTTTTATACAAAGCATATCAATTATAGATGACCTGAAATTAAGGGCATCATATGGAACAAACGGGACTCTTCCTCCCGGCTACTTTGACCACTTAGCTCTATATTCATATGCATCTACATACGATGGTCAGGTTGCTGCATACGAAAGCTCTATATCCAACCCAAATCTTACCTGGGAGCAAAATGCTAGTTTCAATGTGGGCATTGATATTACTGTGATGAGAAATTTCAGTGCTACCATTGAATACTTCTCAAGACATACTTCAGATCTTCTTATGAACCTTCCCCTGGCCCCGAGCGTAGGTGCCGAAAATACCTGGGTAAATATTGGGGAGATGGATAATAAAGGATGGGAATTTAATCTCAGAACCACGAATATTTCCACTCATGACTTTACCTGGTCTTCCACTTTTAACATTACTACTGTCGATAATAAGATTGTTAAACTCAATAATAATGAAGATATCATTGACGGTCGTTACATTAGAAGAGAAGGAGAGGCATATAATACATTCTACCAGCCGTTATGGGCCGGTGTTAATCCTGCAAATGGTGCCCCACAATGGTATATTGTGGATGCAGACGGAAAAAGGACTGGAGAAGTAACGGGAGACATCGCAGAAGCGGATTATGCAATTGCAGGTAAAGCAGATCCTGATTTCTTTGGCGGTTTTGGCAACAACTTTACATATAAGGGACTAAACCTCTCTTTCCTTTTCAATTTCTCAGTCGGGGGCAAAATCTATTATCACTATGGATATAAAACCTGGAATGACGGAAATTTTGTAAAGTATTCTATCCCAGTAACTCAGCTTGACAGATGGCAGAAGCCCGGTGATATTGCAGAGAATCCTCAAAGAATTTGGGGAGGAAATAATTCCTCAGAGGTAAGGTCTTCCAGATTTGTACTGGAAAATAGCTTTTTGAGGCTTAAAGATATTACATTGTCATATACTTTGCCGGAATCTCTCTCGGAAAGGTTACATATCAGTAATATAATTGTTTATACCCAGGCAACCAATTATCTGACCTGGGCGCAGCAGGACCTTTGTGATCCGGAACAAAGATCCAATGGATATACAAGTTACGAGATGCCGAATAATAAAACTTTAACGTTCGGTCTTGAGATAGGTTTTTAGATCAACAGTTCAAAAATATATTAATATGAAAAAAATAAAATATATAGTTAGACTATTTATGATTGTATTGCTAATTGCAGCACAGTCATGTGAAGGTTTTCTTGATGAGTTTCCTAGTAATGCTCAGTCTCCCGATAATATAAAGACTGTTGCTGATGCCCAGATTGTATTGAATGGAGCATATGATGGTATACAAGACTACAATTATTGGGGTTCAAAAATGATCACCTATCACGGTGTCAAAGGTGATGACATGCAGACTGCTGAGTATGGCAGGATATATTATCAGTATTCCTATCAATTTACTGCTCAAGTTATGGAATATTCTTCTAATGGTGGGATTTGGTCACATCCTTATTGGCTGCTAAGACATGTAAATACCATATTATCATTTATTGAAGATATTGAGACAACCACGCCTGCTGAAGACGCAGAGAAACTGGACATTAAGGGTCAGGCTTTAACAATCAGGGCCCTTGTCCATTTTGACCTTTGCAGGATGTTCGGACGGCAGTATTCTCATGATAATGGTGCATCTTTGGGCGTTCCTATTGTAACCAGTGTTTTAGATCCTTATGCAAAAGTATCCAGAAATACTGTAGCTGAAGTGTATACACAGGTTTTAGCCGATTTGAATGCAGCAATACCTTTACTCTCTGATAGTAAGAGATTGGGTAAATTAAACAGATGGGCTGCAAAAACTTTGCTGGCACGCGTATACTTATATATGGAGGATAATACTAACGCATATGCCACGGCAAAAGATGTAATAGATAATGGCCCATATGAACTAATGGACAGGGCAGATTATGTTGACTCCTGGGCCGATGAAAGCGGATCATCTGAGGCAATTTTTTCAATTATAAATAGCGTAGCTGATAATGCTGGAGGGACTAGTGTAAATAACCTCTCCGACCCGGGAGGCTATGGCCAGTTTATTGCCACCCAGGATCTTATAGATCTGATTAGATCAGATCCTGCAGATATACGAAATGGAATGTTATATTATGATCAGACAAGTACTTCTGATCCAAATACATGGGGCAGGGTTTTGAAATATCCTGGCAATGGCAACACCAAAGACAAAATAGTGGCCTTCCAGGAAAACGGAACCCCGTTGGAAGTAGCTGCCTATGCAGGTAATGTTTCTGTTTTCCGTCTTTCTGAACTTTACCTTATTGCTGCAGAGGCTGCGATAAAGAACACAGACCCCGTAAACGCAACATTCTATCTTAATAAAATTGTTGAACGCGCTAATCCGGCAGCTACTGTAGCACAGGTGGATGTAAACCTTGACAGGATACTGACCGAAAGAAGAAAAGAACTATGTGCCGAAGGTCATAGATTCTTTGACCTGATAAGAAATAAGAGGGATATAGTGAGGTCGATGTCTCCCAGGATTTTTGAAATAAATACACCTATGCTGATTGAATGGGATAATTATCAGGTTATTTTACCTATTCCGCAAGATGAACTGAATATTAATCCCTTGATACAAAATGATGGTTATTATTAAGATGTCTTATTAATGGTTGCCAATGGTCGGTTAACATTAATCTATATATTAATCATCAATGTTTAATTCTATAAAAACTATGAAGTTATGAAGAAATTAGTGAAGAACGCAAATATGTCGTTCATGTTTTATATGAGCATTATAGCGATCATTGGATTGTTATGGTCGTGCAAAGAAGAATTATGGGATCCCGGAATATTACCTCCGGTTATTACAGAAATTGGACCCGGTGCAGCTTTCCCCGGACAGGAGGTTACTATTTATGGTGCTAACTTTAGCTCTGCTGCTGCTGACAATGTGGTCAGCTTTAATGGTACAGCTGCTACAGTTACAGCAACTTCAACTCTGGAAATAACAACTACTGTACCTGTTGGGGCAACAACCGGAAATGTAACTGTTACTACTAATAATATGACTTCAGAAGGCTTTGCCTTCACAGTAACGGAGCCTGTAATACCCTCGATCACTTCCATTGATCCTACAAGTGGTAAGGTGGGCTCAACAGTTGTAATCACGGGTACTGACTTCAGCACTGTGCCAGAAGAAAACATTGTTAGTTTCAATGGAACATTAGCAACTGTTAGTGAATGTACATCTACATCCATAACAACCTCAGTGCCTGCAGGAGCCACAACAGGTCCGGTCACAGTAACAGTAGATGGCGAATCAAATGGTATTGAATTTACTGTTATTGAATCTCTTATCTTCAACAGGCAAATTCCTCCTGAATCATCTGATGATGCTGAAGAAGGAGCCTTAAATGGTGCAATGGCACTGGAAAGCAGCGATCTTGAACTTGGAGAGTACGATACCTGGACCCAGGATGACATTGAGCAGGGAGTGCAGACAATTGGTTTACGGTTTACTGATGTGACAATACCACAGGGAGCAACAATCCTTAGTGCTACAATACAGTTCACCTGTGATGCCGGTGGAGATGACCCGGCGGAAATGACCATATATGGTGAAAATGTTGCAGATGCCGTTACTTACACGAATGATCCTTATAATATCTCCACGAGGTCAAAAACAGTAGAGAATGCCGTTTGGGACATACCTGAGTGGGTTGATGAAGGAGATGCAGGCCCGGCGCAACAGACTCCGGAACTGGCTGCAATTGTACAGGAAATAGTAGACAGGGGTGACTGGGCAGCAGGCAACAGCATGGCATTCATACTTGAGCCAAGCGGCGATACTGTAAATGAAACATCAGATTCAGGTGGAAGAGAAGCTGAGGCATCAGAGGGTTCCGGAAGCGGAACTCAGGCAGCGGTGCTAACTATAGTTTATGATGAGTAAACTTGAAGCTTTTATGTTTATCAACCTATTCCTCTGTTGGAATTTAGGTTAGCTTAGTTTAATTTGGGTTAAGAGGTGTCAGAAAATTCTGACACCTCTTTCTTTTGTTTTTGATAGATAAGCACGTAACGCTAGATGAATTAAGATGTCGGGGATATGCAATCCCCGACCATTGGAATTGGTAAGATCCGCGCCAGCGGAGGCGGGCTCATCGCTTTTTACTTGGCTTTATTATACTTCTTATCCTCATAAGAAATACCTTTTGTCATCCACTCCGGTGCATCTGCACTTTTGAGGTAATGATCAAAGAATTGTTTCATCCGCCTCTGAAAATCAACTTGGTTATTCTCATTTGCCAGGTGATGATTCTCATCGGGATATGAGAGCAATATTACCTTTTTGCCCAGTCTGCGTGCAGCATTATAAAACTCAAGTCCCTGGTTCCAGTCGACAGCCCCATCAACAGTTCCTTGAAGTATCATAAAGGGAGTGCTTATCCCGGGTGCATTATGAACAGGTGACTGATCGATATAATTCTGCATATCATCGAACATCCCTTTACCCATTCTTACCTGTCCTAACTCAAAAATACCCTGGTTGTTGGTACCCGTATTTTTATACAGGATATTATACATACTTGTTAGGTTTGTAACAGGTGCTCCCGTTACCACGCATGCAAACATATCTGTCTGAGTAAGGATAAATGATGACTGGTAGCCACCCCAGCTATGACCCTGCAACCCTATATGACCGGGGTCTGCATAACCTTCATCAATCACTTTTTTGGTAGCTGCTGTTACACAGTCGAGTGCATTCCACCCCGGCTGACCTTCATAATATTTAATATCAGGCATCAAAACAAGGTATCCGTTACTTGCATAGGTCGACATATGTGGTCTGTCGTCATAAGTGGGCATCGAATAACTGTGGTGTCTGTTTGACATTTTTTCATAGAAAAACACTATCATAGGGTATTTCTTACCCTTTTCATAATCTGCAGGAAGGGTCAGTGTAGCCTGCAGCCTGTCACCATGCTTATTTTTAAAATCAAGCAATACCCTGCTACCCCAGAGATATTCTTCCTGCTGCGTGTTGGCATCAGTTTGTTTAACAGGTTTTTTAAAGCCTGAATCACAAGTAAAGTAATCAGGAAAATCAATAAATGTCTGACGCGTAAAGAGAAAACGATCAGCATCATGAGCTTTCGTAAGCCTTCCATAGCTGGCATTTTCAAATATCATCTTCTTTGGTGGTTTTCCATCATCCAACAGGAAGTAACCTGATTTCTTTGTCCATTCTCCATAGGCTGTCAGAAAATTATCCTTTTCGATATAGATATATGGATCATCATTTGTGCTGGTCATCATTCTCCTGAAACCGCCTCCTGCCCTGTTGAATCTAAACCGGATCTCATTTTCTGTTCCGTAATTACCTGTCATATTATAACCACCGTTCCCATCAAGGGAAACGGCCCATATATCGTACAAGTGATTCAGAAACACCTTTTCCCTGTCAGAAGACCAGCCTGCAAGACCATAAGAAGGATTCTCATACGGATGATCCTCTTCTATATCAATGAAACTAACTTCAACATTTTCTGAGATATTGGTCAGTGTTTTGGTTCTGAGATCATATGCAAAAAAGTGTCCGTTCTTAAAATACAGGAAATAATTTCCATCCGGGGACAGTCCCATAACCCTGCCTATCTTTTCTTCGATCAGGGTCTTTTCACCTGTAACAGGATCTATTATATAATAATCACTGTAGCCACCACCCCAGTTAGTATCTGAAATATATGGTTTGGGGTTACCACCTATAATTCTGTCGGCATTACGATCTACCAGGCTTGTACGCATATCATCCGACTCAAGCTGAACAAAGTCCATATTATTAAGATGAAGCAACGCTGCGTAGGTTGACATCTGGTTTCTTCTGTTACGCACCATCTGGACCGATTGTATCTCTTCATCATCCCAGTGCCATACATCAACATTGGCAATGGTATCGCGGCTTATCTTTTCGATTTTTTCCTGTTCTTTTATGCTGATAATCATTCGCTTATTGTCAAGGCTGAAAGACAGCCTGCCTTTTTCACTCAGCACATAATCAACGGGAAAATTATCATCACCTGAAGGTTTATAGCTAAGTAACTCAGGATCATTTGTATTAATATCATTGAAAACCAGCAGTTCATTGATGCTCTGCCCCAGGCTGTCAGGTTTGTTTCCTTTCAGGACAGCCAGAGATGTACCTTTTTTATCCCACTCTGAGCGATAAAGCATCTCGTCATCCCATGTTAACTGGCTATAGGTTAATGTATCGGTATCCAGGGGTTTAACTGTCCCTCTGACAAGATCCATAATATATACACCATTTCCTGCATTTTCTTCCGCATCTAAAGTATAAGCCAGGTGAGTTCCACATCTGCTAAATTTATACTGGTTTACATTTCCAATATTCATTAAACTGCCGGTTTTAAGATTCTTTAGAAGCATATCAGTTCCATTGTAATCCTTTTTTTCACCGGTTTTCTTGATAGCCAGGTAATCGGATTCCGGGGACAGTGTCATATCGCTAACCTTATCCCATTCAGTTTTCTCACCGGTTTCAAGATTCAATAATACTCCCTTGGTATATACTGGTTTTTTACTCTTTCGAAGCTTTTCTGCTTCCTTTTTTTTCAGATTCCTTTTGTAAACAACCCACTTTGAATCGTAGGAAAATTCCGGGGCATTACAATATTTATCAGAGAATATCTTACCTGATTCAATATTCTTGATGTACAGGGTATCATCACCTCCGTTGGGACTATATCCATAACTCATCCAGTTACCATCGTCAGAAAGACTTACGGAAGTAATCCGGCTCCATCTGCTATAATCATCGATGTTCAAGATTTTCTTAGCATCCTGGGCATTGGTTGATATGCCCGCAAGTGTCATGCAGATAATAAGCAGCAGTGTTTTTAAGAGTGGTTTCATGATAGTTGAATTGTTGAATTGTTGATTTGTTGATTTGTTGAATTGGGTTCAAGCAATAGCAAGTTATGTTTTATAAATGACAAATATAGTATAGCCGTCAAATTATTATATGCTGGTAAACATATGAAGGAATAATCCATATCTTTAAGAGGCAAACAGATAAGTGAAGAACAATGAAACAGTTTAATTTTCTTCTGATAAATATTTTTGTTGTGAGCTTGATTATCTCATGTACTTCACCCTCAGATAAATCAATTGATTCATTTAAACCAAATATTGTTTTGATTTACTTTGATGACCTCGGCTATGGCGATGTAAGTGCCTATGGTGCCACTGAGATTGAAACACCTAATATTGACATGCTGGCCGAAGGAGGGATAAGGTTCACAGATGCTTATTCATCATCGGCTACATGCACCCCCAGCAGGTACGCACTACTGACCGGACAGTACCCCTGGCGTAATAAAAATGCAAGGATATTATCCGGCACGGCTCCCCTCCTTATTGATACAACACAGTTAACGCTTCCAAAATTGCTGAAGAAATCAGGATATCATACAGGAATAGTAGGTAAATGGCACCTGGGGCTTGGGGACGGTAATGTTGATTGGAACAAGCATATCTCTCCCGGGCCGAATGAAGTAGGTTTTGATTATTCCTTCATTATGGCCGCCACACAGGACCGTGTACCAACAGTTTACATCGAAAATGGTAATGTCTGCCGTCTTGATCCAGATGATCCCATACAGGTCAGTTACGAATCAAATTTCCCGGGTGAACCGACCGGTCTGGATAATCCAGAAATGCTTAAGATGATGTGGAACCACGGTCATAATAACAGTATAGTAAATGGTATTCCCCGTATCGGTTTTATGAAAGGCGGTGAAGCTGCACGATGGGTGGATGAAAACATGGCAGATACTTTCCTTGTGAAGGCACAGAATTATATTAATAAGCATAAGAATGAACCATTCTTCCTTTATTATGCCTTACAGCAGCCACATGTACCGAGAACACCCCACGAGCGCTTCATAGGCAAATCAGGCATGGGCCCAAGAGGTGATGTGATAATTGAAGCTGACTGGTGCATCGGGGAATTAATAAAAACCCTTGAACAACCTGGCTGAAACAAATCCTGACAAACTCAGGGAAATGATAGATGCCTATGAAAGTATTATTACCAACAGATGATGAGCGCAATAAAGTAACGATGGAATATCGGCCTCCGCTGGCACGGATCCGGAGGTCTGTGCCAGGCTTAGGTAGTGTTAGAGTGCAGTATTGTAAAATTCATATCTTTAATAGACAATTAACAACTTAACCTTAACCATCTAATATCATGAAAACCTTATCTAAGTATATTCTGCAAATTCTAACTTCAATCTATTGTGCAGTTTACATGGCAGGCCTTATAAGTGAGTTTGTCCCAGGTGAAACTAACCTTATAAGTATTGACTGCCTGTTAGTTATTTTGATCTTCTTAGTCTTCCTGGCCGCTACCATTTTCAGCTGGTTCAATCTTAAGATAAGTGGTTTATTGCTTCAGGTATGGAACATTGTGATATGGCTTTTCAGCTGGTTTATATGGGAGGAAGCCGGAATGGTTATGGTACTTGCGGTTCCGGCTCTGGTAATCGGTGTTCTGATGAATCTGAAGGTGTATAAGAGCAAAGCCGGTACACAACCAACAAATCAGATTTACTGGAGATTTGTACTTAGATTGCTAATAGTAAACTATGCCATTCTTTATGCTATTACTATCATGGCAGGCATCTTACGCGATCCACTTAATTATTCAAGTTTCCCCTTTATCCTGTTTCCTGTTCTTGCAGCCCTTTTCTATTCAGGCTTTATTGTCTCCTGGTTTAATGAGCTTGTTGCAGGTATCTTGCTTTGCTTATGGTATGTTGTCGTGGTCATTGGATCTGTTGCTTATTTTGATTTCTCCGATAGTGGCCCATGGTTTTTATTCGGTCTTACAATCCTTTTTCAGGGTCTGTCCTATATTAATAATTACAGGACCTATCGATCCAAAACCTGATTACTATCAGTATTTTTTAAAAAATGAATTATTTTGGTAAAAAGCTTAAACCTAATACCTTATTCAATAAAAAAGTTATTCTTATTTTTTATTCTTTTGATAATAGCCGGAACATCAGTTCTGTCACAGGACAGGCTTACACCAGTTGATACAACTGTCATAACCAGGCATACTACCACCATTAACGGGGAAAAAATAACTTATACTGCCACTACAGGTACTCAGCCTGTATGCATTGATGATGTGGTAGTTGCTACTTTATATTATACCTATTATACCAGGGACATTCCCGGGAACAGGAATACTCGTCCACTGTTAATATCTTTCAATGGCGGACCTGGCTCTGCAGGTGGATTTATCCCGGAAGCTGAAAAAGAGGAAGTTGCCAAAAAAATGTCATATTATTCCGGCATATCGAAAAAAGCAATAATACAGCATAATCTCGACCTACCTACACAATTCTTCTGGAAGGAGCTGTTGCGTAATAAAAATGGTCATACAATAGGAAGGCTCGATTCACGATATCTTGGACTTGACAAATATGTTCCAGGGTGGTTATTATGATGGTGCATGTACTTATTTTAACTCCAAATATACCATGTGGCAGATTGATCCCAGTGGTAAGATGAAGGACAGGCTAAGCTTCAAAGGCTACCGCAGCGGGCATATGATGTACCTGCGTTGGGAAGACCTGGAAAAGGCGAATAATGACCTGAGGGAGTTTATCAAAAACAGCCTGCCAGGGGGTCCGGCACGGTATTAGTAACTACCTGACTACTATTTTACGTATGGTAATGCCTTCTAATGTATGAAAGGCAATAAAATAGATTCCTGTTCCCGGCAGTTTACCTGCATCGATTGATGAATCACCGGTTACTTCCCCTGTCCATAACACCTGCCCGCTTAAATTCATTATTTGCACCTCAACAGGCTCTGTTACAGGATCATCAAAACTAATATTAAAAACAGATCCTTTATCGACAGGGTTTGGATAAATAACTATTTCAGGACCGGACGAAACAGGTTCAATATCCAGAGGAGATGAAATAGTCTTCGTCCAGTCGTAAAATCTTTTATGTATATCTGCCGGACCGACAACACCCTCAACAAGTTGAAGCCTGTAATCAAAATGAGACTTACGGGTTTCTTCTCCAACGTATATATAATCAGTATTACTAATCACTGCAAAGACAACATTATTCGCAGGTTCCAGGTCAAGCTTCAGGCTGCAGTCTCCTCCATATACCGGCGCACTGTAAACTGTCTCTCCTTCTCTGGTCCGGTAACATAACTGGCAGGCCATATTGGGACCGATCGGTTGGAAGTTTACAGTAACTATCTCGCCACTGACAACAAGGGGTATCTGGTTTGCGCCCGACCACCCGGGAGTAGTCCGGTATTCCGGCGTAAGAAGGCCGCTTCCGTTATTTGTTGTTTTGACATAGGGTGTGGCAATCCAGGTATCAGGATTAAGCCATGAAGGGCTCCATTCAGCTTTGATCGGTGTACCAAACTGTGAATCAAGCAGGTCGATGATTGCACCTGTCCATTCTCCCATATCAACAAGTGCCTGTTTTGCCCTGTATTCCATGATCAGTCGCCTCATTTGTGATTCTCCCAGGGTGGTTGCCATTCCTTCAAGAACTCTTGACTCACAGTATCTCCATATCCATGGGATACTTCCCTGGCCCAGTGTCATACCAAGAAATGTGGGAAAGATATTACTATATTGTACTCCCCCGAGAAGGTTCCTCCAAGTACAGATCTGGGATCCGTTCGCATACATATTCACTCCCTCGGCTGAAGGTCCGCCAAAACTGTCATCCTGGAGCCATCCGCTGTAACACTCTATGGGCATAAATGGTGCTATAAATGAAGGCCCGTTAAGGAATCCCATACTACTGTAGTCTCCCGATAGCCGGGCATAAGCTTCCTGTTGCAACCATGTGTTACCACCCTCATGGAACCATGCAGCCTGTTTGCAACCGGGCAGATCAGCCAGGATTGCATGTATCCCTTCATGAACCACTGCTCCCATCTGATACTCCCTGTCATTGTAAGGGCAGCTGGGATCGAAACAGTAGACGGGGTAATAGGAGATCAGTACCATTGGCCAGTATTCACCCTCGTAGTATATACTGCTCTGCCACCCTCCTGTTTCAGTATTGGAAGCGTTATCAGTACAGAGTCCTGATCCATAAAGATATATTGCACTCTTGTATCCGTTTTTTGCGCGTTTATCCGGCGGCCAGCCCATTTCATTCCTGAAATATGCAAAGTCAGTGTTCATCCTTTGCAGCATAGGAGTAACAGCAGCTGATGTGACCAGTGGATTTGCCGTGGCTCCCCACCTGAAAGTCCACCATCCCGAGGACTGTGTCCCTACAATCCCTTCACAATCATCCAGTACCATCGTCGGTTCACTTAATTCCGGGAACTCATTCCTGAAATCGTAGCTAATGCCAGGATCATAATCTGTCCATGTAATTGGTACAGAAAAATCATCGTCAGTTCTGACTGTTAAATGAAAATAGCAGGTAGTTGCTGCCCCGCAATCGTTAATATAGCATACGGTATATGTGCCCGACTGTTCCAGGCTTGCATCCCTTATGGTAACCTCACCGACTGTGGCATTGAAACCGACCGGGCCCGACCAGCTCCAGTTCTCCCCCTCTGCCGGGTCTGGGAGAAAAGAGACCGAGTCGCCAACCATAATATTAACAGTATTCACCTGCTGAACCGGACCATCATTAACCCGGACATTTGGAATCACTTCTGTGGGATCGCATGGCCCACCCTCAATACCGAATACCCTCCACTCAATAATGCCGGTAGCCATGACACTTTTCATATAAATACGGATCCTTGAAGTCAGGATATCAAGTTTCAGTGAATTATACATGTCAAGTTCGGTTCCGATAGAGTCTGCCAGTATCCATGAAGTGCCATTCCAATATTCAATATAGGCTTCGGTAGGCTGGTCAATACCAAGGCCGTCATCCCACCAGTAAACAGATGTAGATGTCAGTTGCTTTGCAAGGGTCCATTCATACTGAACCCAGTTGTATTGGTTGTAAGCTGCTTCGCCATCCCAGTTGCCGTAGGCTCCGTGGGAATAGTCTGATGAACCTGAAGGATCGAAACCATCATTTACAGCTGTAAGGGTTTCCCATGAAGAAACGAATAAAGTTGATACTGAGGCTGTAAGAGCAAGGTTTGTGGTGTCGCTGGGTGCACCTGATAATGTACATGGCAAGGCATTAAGAAACACTGCAAACAGCAAAGCCAAAAGAAGTATATTTTTCAGTCCAATTATTCTAAAACGGGGTTTTTTCAATTTATCTTTAATTTGAACTTTCTTATCCATAATATTAACCTGTTTTTCTGGCATTCAAAATTATAAAATTCCAAGAAATAAATTTCTAAAGTTTAAACGATATGCTATACGATAAAGTTGTCGTTAAGAAATAACAGCCAGTTTTGTCACCGATCAATATAATTACTAAATTTCAGAATTATAATGTCTTTATTAAGTCTCTGTTGTTTGCTAAACAATAAATTATGATTGTAGGCAGATCATTAAGTGCGATTATATTTTTGTTTTTTACTCTCAGTTGCATATATGGCCAGACTGATACTGTAAGCTATATCCTTCCTGATCCGGCTGAATGTTGCGAAGGTCCCCTGATAATATCTGAATTAATATTCTCGCCTGATAACAGTCCGACACCTCAATGTCATGCATCAACAATTGAAGAAACAGATAATGGATTTATTGCAGCCTGGTTTGGTGGCACTCACGAAGGTCATAAGGATGTTGGGATATGGATATCAAGGAACATTGGAAGTAAGTGGTCTCAACCTGTTGAGGTTGTGAATGGTATTCAGGACACCGGAGGGCGTTATCCATGCTGGAACCCCGTTCTTTTTCAAGCTGAAAGTGGCCCTTTAATGTTATTCTACAAAGTTGGACCGGGTCCACAAAAATGGTGGGGCATGCTGGTCACATCTGATAATGATGGCTTAACCTGGTCGGAACCCCGTGAATCACCTGCAGGCTCTCTGTCGCTCACGACAGAACGTCATAACTCAAAGCTGGTCTTATGACAGCGGGCTAACATGGAGCAATATGACAGCAACCATTCTCCCTAACCCGGATTCAGGCATTGATGCCCTGACACTGGCCGATGGTCGTCATATACTGGCTTACAACCATACAAAAAGTAAAAGCGGATTCCCTGAAGGCAGGAACATGCTGAATATTACAGTTTCTGAAAATGGCATAAACTGGAAGCCGGTAATGACCCTGGAGCGCCAGGAAGGGGAATATTCATATCCGGCAATCATCCAGTCATCTGACGGTCTGCTGCACGTCACGTATACTTACCAGCGCCGATCTATAAAGCATCTGGTGATAGATCCTGACAGTTTATAACATATAGGTTTTAAACAGATATATAGAGCTAAAGAGTTGCTTTACTTTGAGTTATGAAATAGAATAATGATATTTTTCTAATTGAAATTATTATTTATCTTTGTTCGGTAAATTACGAATAGATGGATTACGAGGAATTGATATCAGAACGGCAGAAGAAAATGGCCCGGTATGCAAAAGCAATGGGCCACCCTATCCGTATGTATGTGCTGGAATTGCTGTCCAGGCAGAGTTGTTGCTACAGCGGTGACCTGACTGAGATATTACCTATTGCCAAGTCAACTCTTTCACAACACCTGAAGGAACTTAAGGATGCAGGACTTATACAGGGAGAGATTGAAGCCCCCAGGATAAAATACTGCATCAACAGGGAGAACTGGAATGAGGCAAAAGAATTATTTAAGAAATTCATAGGTGATTGATATTTTTTTATTTATTATGTTCGTTGTTTTACGAACTACTAACAATTTATTATTATGACAATGGAAATAAAAGTACTGGGTGCAGGATGCCCAAAGTGTAAGAGACTGGAGCAAAATACCCGTGAAGCCGTTGCAGAACTGGGTATTAAAGCAATTATTACCAAGGAAGAAGATATTATTAATATCATGCAGTACAACATCCTGCATACACCGGGGCTGGTAATAAACGAAAAGGTTGCACTCTCCGGAAGACTGGCCTCCACAAAAGAAATTAAAGAACTGATTATAAAAAATAAATAGGCGTAAATGGAATTAAAGAGGGAGCTGAGAATTTTAGCCTTAATAATTATTTCATTTCTTTTTGCGTATTTCCTGCCTGTTGAGAGTATCAGTTTCAGGGAGGCTGTCGCAGCAATGTTCGACCTGGCCAGGTGGTATGCACAGGAACATGTGATATTATGCCTGCTGCCGGCATTCTTCATTGCCGGTGTAATAGCAGTTTTTGTAAGCCAGGGTGCTGTTATGAAATACTTTGGTGCAAAAGCAAAAAAATGGCTGGCTTATTCGGTAGCCTCGGTTTCAGGAACTATTCTTGCTGTATGCAGTTGTACCATATTGCCCCTGTTTTCAAGCATACATAAACGTGGTGCCGGTCTGGGACCTGCCATAGCATTTCTTTATTCCGGACCCGCAATCAATATACTGGCTATTATACTGACTGCTCGTATACTGGGATTTGAAATGGGCGTGGCACGGATCATAGGAGCAGTAATTTTTGCTATTGTCATAGGCTCTGTCATGTCCCTTATCTACCGTAGGGACGAGAGAGCAAAAAGAGATGACCAGCTGAATTTTCCCGATATCCCTGAAAAACGCCCAATGTGGCAAACGGCATTTCATTTTTTTACTCTGGTTCTAATACTTGTATTTGCCAACTGGGGAAAGCCTGCCGAAGATGTCACCTCCGGTGTATGGCACTGGATATGGGCAAACAAATGGTATATCACGTCAGCTTTTGCTGTATTACTTGTTTATTCATTGATCTATATACTCAAACTTAAATGGCAATATGTTATTATTGCTGCCCTTGCAACGGCTGCTTCAGCCTTTATAAGCACATCTCCCATGGTGCCTGTTCTGGTGGGCATTGCCGGTATCACCATCATCACACTGCTTGACAAAAAAGATCCTGATAATAAAGAATGGACCCTGTCAACCTGGGATTTTACCAAGCAAATAATGCCCCTGCTGGCAATAGGCGTATTGATAGCAGGCTTTTTGTTGGGTTCAACCCACGACGACACTGCTATGGCGGGCATTATTCCTAATAAATGGGTGGCTGATCTGGTTGGTGGTAATTCGGTTTTTTCAAACTTCTTTGCATCTGTCGTTGGAGCTTTCATGTACTTTGCCACACTTACCGAGGTACCTATTTTACAGGGGTTGATATCAGCAGGCATGGGTAAGGGCCCTGCCCTGGCATTACTGCTTTCAGGCCCTTCGCTATCGTTACCCAACCTGCTGGTCATACGTGGAGTACTCGGTACCCAAAAAACAATGGTTTACCTGCTACTGGTTGTTATTATGGCAACTATCTCAGGATTAATTTATGGAATGATATAAACGATTTAAAATTATGCCTTCAAAACCGCGACTTAAATTTTTAGACCGTTACCTGACCCTATGGATATTCCTGGCAATGGCGGTGGGTATCCTTTCAGGTTACTTTTTCCCTGCTATAGCTGAATTCTGGGAATCACTGAAGTCAAAGCCGGATAGCACAACGAACCTGCCTATTGCCATAGGGTTGATACTTATGATGTATCCTCCACTGGCTAAAGTAAGGTATGAAGAGCTTGGTGATGTTTTCAGGAATTATAAAGTCCTGGGTTTTTCACTGGTACAAAACTGGGTTATAGGTCCCGTACTGATGTTTGCGCTGGGTATATTGTTCTTTAAGCTTTTCCCCGGAGAAAACAATGCAAACCTGCCCTATATGTACGGAATAATAATGATTGGTCTTGCCAGGTGTATTGCCATGGTGATTGTCTGGAACGACCTGGCCAGGGGCGATACTCAATATGCAGCCGGCCTGGTTGCATTTAACTCAATATTCCAGGTACTGTTTTTCTCTTTTTATGCTTACGTTTTTATTGCCATACTACCGGGCTGGTTTGGTGTTCCTACAAATTCTGCCGTTGAAAATATAACCATAGGAAAGATTGCAGAAAGCGTATTTATTTACCTTGGC
Organism: uncultured Rikenellaceae bacterium; assembly: GCA_964577305.1. Lineage (GTDB taxonomy): Bacteria > Bacteroidota > Bacteroidia > Bacteroidales > VadinHA17 > UBA9300. The sequence goes on along the minus strand of CAZNYS010000009.1, from coordinate 52,639 downwards.
ATCCCTTTTATCGCAGGGTTCATTACGCGTTTCATTCTTATAAGGGTAAAGAGCAAGGAATGGTATCATACCAGGTTTATTCCTAAAATCAGTCCGCTTACCCTTGTCGCGCTACTGTTCACTATTATAGTAATGTTCTCATTAAAAGGCGAATACATTATTAAGATACCTCTGGATGTTGTACTGATTGCAATTCCGTTGCTGGTATATTTCACGGTGATGTTTTTCCTGTCATTCTTTATGAGTAAAAAGATAGGTGCCAGTTATGAGCAATCAGCTACCTTGTCGTTCACGGCAGCAAGTAATAATTTTGAGCTGGCTATAGCAGTGGCCATTGCAATATTCGGGATGAGTTCAGGAGAGGCCTTTGCAGCAGTAATAGGCCCGCTGGTGGAAGTGCCGGTTATGATAGCGCTCGTTAATGTAGCTCTTCAGTTCAGAAAAAAGTGGTGAAAGCCGAGCATAAATTACCTGTCCTTGTCAACTCATTGCCATGATCATGCCACCGGAGTAAGGAATCAGCCATACAAGCCATACAAACAGGGAATAACGATGAAATTTAAGCCTTAGTGACTTATTATCCTTGCTTACAACAACGGTTGCCCAGGTGGCATTAGCAAGCATCAGCCAGAGAGTTATCTTTATCGGACGACAGCATACTATGGAAAATATAAATACCAGCTTTTGTCCTGAATGAAGATAATTAGTACTTTTCAAAATCATACTATCACTATCAGCATATGTCCCTGAAGATAAACAAGTGGCTGATTATTATTATTGGTTTACTAACCACCAGCTTCCTGGTATCACATTTTCTTATTGATGGTGCAGATCAGAAAATAGGGATAGCAGCTGACTGTGCATTTATGCTACCTGTGGCTACTCCCCCAAATGCCCTTGCATACAGCTCCAATGAGTTTACAATCAATAAAATGATGAAAACCGGATTTTTGCTGAATCTGGTTGCAATAATACTAATATGGCTTATTACCTCTTTCAGATTTTTAAACCCGTTCTGATAGGGGTTCTGCCATGAAAATCCACGCTATAGGAGTTGGAGATTTACACTACTTTATTTCGCCTTCTTATACTGTTTATGCTAATAAGTAACACCTTATGTCATAAATCTTTTGTCGTCTTATGAAGTAAGGTATTCATGCATTGAGCGGGCAGCTTTACGTCCTGCGCCCATGGCAAGTATCACGGTTGCTGCACCTGTGACTATATCGCCTCCTGCCCATACCCTATCAACAGAGGTTTTTAAGGTCTCCTCATCAACCTCGATAGTTCCCCATTTTGATACTTCAAGATCGGGAGTGGTTTGAGGGATGATCGGATTAGGGCTGTTTCCGATAGCTATGATACAGGCATCCATCTTCATTATGAATTCTGAATTATCTATTCGCACAGGTCTTCGCCTGCCGGAAGCATCAGGCTCACCAAGCTCCATCCTGGCACATTCTATCTCTTTAAGCCAGCCTTCATCATTTCCATACAATTTTTCCGGTAAGGTCAGAAAATTAAATTTGACGCCCTCCTCCACTGCATTTTCATACTCCTCTCTCCTGGCAGGAAGTTCTTTTTCTGAGCGTCTGTATACAATAGCAGCATCCTCAGCACCAAGTCTTAAAGCTGTACGAGCACAATCCATTGCCACATTACCTCCACCAACAACGGCTACTTTTTTATGTCGTATTACTGGTGTATACGTTTTCGGGTATTCAAAGCCCCGCATCAGGTTAACACGCGTAAGGTATTCATTAGCAGAGTATACGCCATTTAGGTTCTCACCGGGTATCATCATAAACCATGGAAGTCCTGCTCCCGTACCGACAAATACAGCATCAAACTCGTCCAGTATCTCCTGTAACGACCTCGTTTTACCCACAACAAAATTACAGATGAGCTTAACCCCCAGTTTCTGAAGGTTTTCTATCTCTCTTGTCACAACTCTGGCTGGAAGCCTGAACTCAGGTATTCCATATGTAAGCACTCCCCCCGGTTCATGCAGGGCTTCGTACATAGTAACATCATGACCGAGCAGGGTAAGATCACCTGCTACTGTAACTCCGGCAGGCCCTGATCCAATTACAGCGACTCTCTTTCCTGTTTTCTCTTTTATTGATGGTAATTCAATGCTTGCCTGTTCAGCTTCCCAGTCAGCAGCAAAGCGTTCAAGCCTACCTATAGCAATAGGGGCACCTTTATTCTGAAGAATGCATTTAATCTCACATTGCTCCTCCTGGGGGCACACCCTGCCACATACAGCAGGAAGACAGTTTTTCTTTTTTAGTGTTTTTATTGCCAGTGCAAAGTCTCCCGCTGCAATTGCCCTGATAAAACCCGGAATATCGATCTCTACCGGGCATCCCTCGACGCAAAGTGGTTTCTTGCAGTCAAGACACCTGCTGGCTTCAGCTAGTGCATCATCGGCCGTATATCCGAGTGCAACTTCGTTGAAATTCCTTTTACGGATGAAATCGGCTTGCTTGGGCATTTCTACCCTGTTAAGGTTTAGTTTTTTCGCCATATTATAATCCTCCGCATCCTGAGTGATGAACAAGAAAAGCTTCTTCTGATATATACTGTTTCCTCCTGGCAGCCAGTTCTTCCCAGTCGACCAGTCTGCCATCAAAGCTGGGACCATCGACACAGGCAAACTTCATTTTACCATCCACGGTGCAGCGGCAAACGCCACACATACCTGTACCATCAATCATAATAGTGTTAAGTGTAACAATTACCGGCACATTATAGTGCTCATATTCTTTGGTTGCCAGGTATGATAATGTTGTGCAGCCATTGGCAAATACCCTGTCGGGTTTGATATTCAATTCCCGTAATATCTCAACACCTTTTCTTACGTGTCCCTGGTATCCATAACTGCCATCCCTGGTAAGCCTGATTGTTTTATCACTGTATTCTGACAATTTATCTTCCCAGTAAAGAAGGTACCCGCTTCTTCCTTCAAGCATAGTTATCACCTGATTACCGCTCTCCTTCAATGCCCTTACTACCGGGAATATGGAGCCCATCCCAAAACATCCCCCTATACAGACTACGGTGCCAAATTTCCTTATCTCAATAGGTACCCCCAGGGGACCAACCACAGTCTGAAGCTCATCACCTGCATGCATGCCGGCTAGCTTGTTTGTGGAAGTACCCACTTCCATGAATACTATAGATAAGGTTCCCTCTTCCCTGTCCCAGTCAGCAGCGGTAAGAGGGATCCTTTCGGAACCTTCACCGGCATGTATTATTACAAACTGACCCGGCTGTATCTTCCGAACAACATCAGGGGCATTAACAACAAGTAAATGCAGGTTTGGGACTATAGATTTTCTTTCTATTATTTTAAACATTCGCTGGCCTCCTTATTTTAACATAACATGGATTAAACCTGAATTCACTTTCACTGTTCCCGCTCGTTATACAAACCACTCCCTGAGGAATATTTTTCCTTATCCTGACCTGGTAAGTGTATTCAGTATCGTTGTTTGAAACAATAACCGAAGCATTATCTTCAATATCCATTTTCCCAGCATCCGATGGATTCATCATTAAATGATCAGGAGAGACAAGTTCGTTCAGTCCTTCAACTGCATAACTGAGGTCAGTATTCATATAACTGTTTGGTGACTGCTCACGTACAAATACAAAAGGCATACTGTTATCCTTATTTACCGAACTCAATTCCGGGATTGAAATGTCTGCAGCAGGCAGGTGCGGCTTCAGTTCCGATGGCACTTTCCTGATCTTACTCTTTACAGATTCTTTCATTCCTTCTATTCCGGAGGCTGTTGCCAGACGCGATAATATCTCAGTATGCGGAAGTGCATAATCATGAGTTTTAGCAGTCTTACGCGTCTTTACCGGACTGCCATTCATGCCCGGCCATGTACCCTGTGTTTCACCCCAGAGAGTGCTTGGTAGTATCAAATCAGGTTTTAAGTCTCCAGGGAAAGGGAAAGAACTCTGGCAAACAATCTTTCCCACTGCCGGTCTGTTTTTAAATGGCATATCGCCAATCAGGTAAACAAGATCTATTTTACCCTTTTCAATCTTATCCAGAACAGATTCCACAGGCCTGACCGCCAGAAAACTCAGCATACCTTTGAGATTACCATGAGGATCAGGCATATAAAGTCCAGAACCCGTTAGTTCAACTATTCTTCTTATCCTATCCATAATAAGGAATGAATTGCTGAGTGACAGGATCCAGGGCCCTGCAATTATTAATGAGTTTTTCTTTTTCAACTGCCCGGATATTTCCCTGACAACCTCATTTTCGCACTTTCCATTCTCCAGGCAGCTTATAATATCGTCCAGTATTCCTGTCTCTTCTCCTGGCAATGGTATTATTGCATGCTCTGCAAACCTTGATGTAGAGTCCTTTATCCAGCCAAGCTGGTAATAAGGCACACCATTGAATGCTGCTTCTTTTACAGCCATTGTTAAGGGTCCATAATTATAATTACCATTAAGGAAGAGGGAAAATATTGAACTACTTTTTCTTACCCTGTCAATAGTAACGGATTTTTTTGCCAACCGCTGGTAAGCGATCATACCACTGTCAAGACAGGATGAGGTGATATCAGATGTTTTCAGCGCTTTAGCAGAAAATTCAGCTATAGCAATATATTCTTCTAATGACAGGTCAGGTGAGACAAAAACTGCCGTACTGTCTTCAGGTATATCTTTTAGCAATTTTCCGCCATTCTTTATAGCTTCTTTCCAGGTTATTATACCATAACCTTCAGGGAAGAGATACTGTGGTTCAAGCATCCTGTTTGTCCTGTTAACAAGCTCACTCAGACAGAAGCGTCCTTTAACACATAGCTCACCTGCCTCTTCATGAGGTTTACCCGGAGGCAGGGTGCCCACAATCTTCTCTCGAAGGCTAAGCACCTGTATTTCGCAATTTATACTGCATAAGGGACATATAGATTTTGTATATTTATCGGGTTCACCCCACCATTTACGACTCTTTTCTGACATTGCACCTGTAGGGCATACAGAGACACATGCTCCGCAATATTCACAACCGGCATCGGTATGATCAGAATCAAAAGACGGCCCTATTGTTGTATATTTTCCTCTCTGCCTGAGAGCTATAACTGAGTTTTTGCGATATTCGTTACATATTCTGACACAGCGACCACAATAAATACAAAGATTATAATCCCTGTCGAAGAAGGGATCATATTTCTCAACAGGAAGATCCCTGTACAATCCGGGTAGTGTCAGTTCTTTAATATCAAATGATTCAACTATCCTCTGCAGTTCACAATCCTTGTCTTTTGGGCACCATCTGCAACCAGTAGTAACTCCAACTTTTCTTATAGTTCCCTGGAACATAGAGCATCCTTCAATATCCTGACACAGCAGGCAGGCTGAAGGGTGTTCGCTCAGGATCAATTGAAGCAGGTCGCGACGCATATCCTGGATCATGTTTGTTTCAGTACGTACTATCATACCTTCCTCAACAATTGTTGTACATGAAGTGGGATAACCTTTCCTCCCTTCTATCTCCACAATACAAAGCCGGCAACCACCATATGGTACAAGTTCAGGATGAGCACATAATCGTGGAATATAAATACCATTTTCATCAGCAGCCTCCATGACTGTCTGGTTGCTTTTGACTTTAACAGGTTTATTATTGATTGTTATCTCCATTATTCCTTTCTTGATGTGATTATAATAGCATTTCCTGCAATAGCATCGAAGCGGCATACCTCGTAGCAGGCACGGCATTTAATGCATTTAGAGGTGTCAAGATTATGTGGTTCAGACCTGGGCCCTGTAATTGCTCCTGTTGGACATACGCTCACACAGCGCTGGCACCCTGTACATTTTTCTTTTATGACAGAAAATTCAATCAGTTTACTGCAAACGAGTGCGGAACAATAATAATCTTTTACATGTTCAATATATTCGGGACGGAAATAGCGCAGTGTTGTAAGTACGGGATTCGGTGCAGTCTGTCCCAACCCGCATAATGATGTAGCCTGTACCAGTTTGGCCATTGATTCAAGTTTATCAAGAATATCGGGTGTAGCATTGCCAGTGCAGATCTTCTCAAGCATTTCTACCATATGGCGTGTTCCTACACGGCAGGGGGTACATTTTCCGCACGATTCTTTCTGTATGAAATCAAGGAAATACCTTGCTATATCCACCACACATGTGTCCTCATCCATCACTATCAGACCTCCTGAGCCCATTATTGAGCCAATAGAAGAAAGTGTTTCATAAGTAACGGGAGTATCAAGTAATTCTGCCGGTATGCATCCCCCTGAAGGTCCTCCCGTCTGAACTGCTTTGAATGGTTTCAGGGTGCCTCCACCAATATCGTATATTATTTTTCTGAGAGGTGTACCCAAGGGTACTTCAATAAGTCCTGACCGTCTAATTTTTCCAACCAGCGAAAAAGTCTTAGTCCCGAAATTCCCTTCAACACCAAACTGGCGATACCACTCAGCTCCATTTCTGAGTATATGCGGCGCAGTCCCGAGTGTTTCCACATTATTGATTACTGTTGGCTTTTGATAAAGTCCGCTTTCTGCAGGATATGGTGGTCTTGTCCTGGGCATTCCCCTTTTGCCTTCAATTGAATGTATAAGTGATGTTTCTTCACCACAGACAAATGCTCCTGCACCTTCTTTTATCTTTATTGACAGGCTGAATCCTGAGCCAAGGATATTATTCCCCAGCAGACCTGCATCCTTTGCCTGTTCCAGGGCTTTTTTCAACCGTACTATAGCAAGGGGATACTCAGCACGTATATAAATATATGCCTGTGAGGCACCAATAGCATAAGCAGCAATCAGCATACCCTCCAGCAGAGCATGAGGATCACTTTCTATTAACAGGCGGTTCATAAAGGCTCCGGGGTCTCCCTCATCGGCATTACATATCAGGTACTTAATATCTGATTTTGCATTCCTGCATGTTTTCCATTTTTTCCCCGTTGGAAAACCTGCCCCCCCCCTTCCCCTCAAACCAGCTTTTGTGATCTCCTCAATAACTTCAGAAGGCTTCATTTCCAGTGCCCTGGAGATTCCCAGATATCCATCATTTGCCAGATAGTGATTTATATTCCCGGGATCGATCAGGCCACAATTCTTTGTTACAATCCTCACCTGGGGTTTTAGCATTGATTGTTCAAAAAGATGAGGAATGCCGTTACTTGATTCAGGTCCCAGGTGACCAAGGGGTTTTGTTTTCGATAGGTCTTTATCAACCAATAGTTTACGGATAATAAAATCAGCCCTCTTTTCATCGACATTGCCGAACGATAGCCTCGGCAATCCATTTGCACTTATATCAACTATTGGTTCAAGATAACAGGTACCAATACAACCTACCTCGATCAGCCGGGCATTTATGTTATACTTATCAAGACTTTCTTTAATAGCACTCTTTACTTTTTTTGCACCGGCAGCAATACCACATGAAGCCATTCCGATATATATGACAGGTTCCCCGGGGGTTCTTATTTCCTCCCATTCTGAGATACTTTTAGTACGGAGCCTTTTCAGATCATTCATAACGACTTAATAATTCATTAAGTTTTATGATGTTAACCTTACTATGGATCTCATCATCTATTTTGACAACCGGGGCCAGGGCACAGCAACCCAGGCAAGCCACCCTGTTAAGGTCAAACTTGCCATCAGCAGTGCTTTCACCAGGACTTACGTCCATATCGCGTCCTATTGTATCAAGCAGTGCTTCTCCGCCATTTACGTGACATGCAGTACCAAGGCAGACACTTATGGAATGTTCACCCGGTGGTGTGAAGCGAAACTGTGAATAGAAGGAAGCTACACCATAAACCTCGCTTTCTGTCATACTCAGGTAGTCAGCAATTTGCCCGACTTTATCAGCTGAAATATAACCATCCTGTTCCTGTGCTTTTTGCAAAAGCGGGATCAGGCTACCTTCTTCAGCAGGTTCCTTAATCAGTGTTTCGGCAAATAATGATTCTTGGTTCTTCATAAGAATTTAATATTCATTTGGAATCAATTTTCATAAAAATGCAATCGGTCAGTTCGGCATCACCCCATGCACAATCTCCAGCAAATGCCTCACATGTGGGAGAGCCACATAAACCACAGTTCTTGTTCGGAAGCTTGGTAAGTATTCTCTGCTTCTGCTTCATTCTTTTAATTGACGTATTAATATCACTTTCCATTGATCGTGTTGACCTGGGTATTACTGATTCATCCAGCGTGTAATAATTATCATCCATTTTTCTTAATATCTCCTCATTATTGATTTCAGGAGGATTACCGTATTTTTTCTCAAGCATAATAGCTGTGTGTCTTGATATATAAGGATTTTCCACGCAGTAAGCCCCTCCTATACATCCCTGTGGGCAGGTAAAGGCCTCAATATAATCCACATTCCTCAACTTGGAATCTTCAATATCATCAAGTATCATCTTAATATTATCTATCCCGGCAACTGAAATAGTATGTTCAGGATCAAGATGCCGCAGAATAAATCCCAGTTCACCCCAGCTTTTGCCATAATAAAAGAAATCCTGATCCTGTTTTCCCTCCTTCTCATTCTGGTATTCAATTATTTTAGGCAGAATACGGTTATATATATCTTGTATGGCTATTGCACCATCGATCCAGGATTTCTCTTTTTCTGCTGGCTGTTTAATTGAAACCACCATTGCCGGGCAGGGACTGATAAAAATCACACCAATTTTATCTACGGATAAACCGAGTTTAGCTGAATACTTTTCTTTTGCTTCCTTTGCTGCCAGTTCGCGTGAGACATCGAATGGTGAGATCAAATCAATAAGATTTGGATAGCTTACCTGTATAAGCCTGATAAGTGCAGGGCAAAAGTTGCTTATTATTGGTTTATTCCTTTGTTCTTTTTTAAGGCTTTCCGAAACCACGAAACTCAATTCATATGCATTCATCGAGATCTCATGCACTGCATCAAAACCGAGGCTAAGTAATGCCCTGTGTATTAATCCGGGGTGAGTATTAAGTCCAAACTGCGTATAAAGTGTGTGTGATGGTATTACGATCTTGTATTCAAATTTATCAAAGTCAGCTATCTCATCAATAACTGGTAGAAAGACACCTTCAGGGCATGAGTTAATACATTCTCCGCAGTCAACACATAGATCATCATAGAAAATGATCTTCCCGTTTCTGTATCGCAATGCCTGTGTAGGACAGGTTCTAATGCAATTTAACCTGCCGGTACACCTATCCTGTATTATAACATGTGAATGATAGTATCTCATTTGACATGAAATATAATTTCTATTCTTGTTCCTACGTCAACCACACTGTTTATATCAAGCACATCAGCATTCTTCTTTATATTAGGTAAGCCCATCCCTGCTCCAAAACCCAGGGCTCTTTGCTCTTCAGTAGCTGTGGAATAACCTTCTTCCATTGCCAGGTCAATATCTTTGATCCCCTTGCCTTCGTCAATAACTATAATATATATTTCTTTATCGCTGGCTGTTAATGTAACATCTGCCTTACGGGCATGCATTACAACATTCATCTCGGCTTCATATGTTGATATTGCAGCTCTTCGTATCAATTGTGGATCATATCCAATTGATTTAAGGATGGCCTTAACCTGTGTAGATACCAATCCTGCGCTGGCAAAATCCTGGCCATCGATAGAAAAGCTATGAGTAGCAATATTTTTCGACTTTTTTTCAGCCTCAAATTCCTTTATCATGCCAGGTGCCTCGCTCTTAATGCTTGCAATTTTTATACAGGCTTCGTACATATCATCATTGGTAGACATTACAAACATCCCTTTTTCTTTTGCGAAATTAAGAGTATCATTACCGGGTGTCTTACCTCTGAGGAAAATAATACCTTTGAATTCGGCCATATAGGCTGATATTACAGCCTGCACTGAATTCAGCCCGGTTAACAGGGCTGAGCCCGAATTTCCATATGCAAGAACATCACTCATAAGATCTGATGCGTATACACCTGTAATATACAAATCATCATGCGCTTCGCCTACCCAGAGTTTTGCCTTTAAGATATTTTGGATATGACTGACGCTAATAATACTCAGTTTTGTATCCTGCATATATTTCTGTATTATCTATTCTATTCCTTCCTGGTAAAGTTTGCCCCCCAGAGCAAAGGTAGAATCATCTGTGCTAAGGATCACTACCTTATAGCGGTTAGCAAGTTCAATAGTATCTTCCGGAACATTAGTGCCCTGGGAAATTATTACTGCCGAGATATCTATCAGGTTTGCAGCAGCTACTATATTTTTATGGGTCTGGATAGTTACCCATAGATTTCCGGGCTTTGCTTTGCTCATGACATCAGAAAGCATGTCAGAGATATATACACCTGTTACTTCCTTATCTTCAAGATTGGTAAGCACTTTAAGGGATAATTTTTCAATAATCTCTTTTAGTTTCATAATAATGTCTTAAATGGTATTTATTAGTTATTTTATTTATTCTCGATAGGTGTGAGGGATAATAGATGCCTGTCCATAATATACTCACCTGTGCATGAATCCAGATCATCTATCATATCAAAAGACACAATTCGTATTGAAGTACCTGAAGATTTTCTTATCTGGTTATAGTAATCTTCAAGTACTGATATCTGCTCTGGGCTGAGCTGTTTTTTCTCGTTAACCGGTTTAAACCCGAATGCGACATAAAGCGCAATGTTCTGACTTGAATATTCAAGTATCAGATCATTCACCCTGCAATCGTCGCGACAACCAGTGCAGAGCATAAGGCTTGACAGTTCATTAAAAGAAACAAGGATATTGCATTCTTTACATCTAAGATCGAACGAAACCGATTGAACACTGTCCATAACGTTCCAGAAGTGTTCACCATCCTTGTACTCCTCGAAAGGGGGGTAATCCTCAAAGGAAAAATAAGATGATACGAGCTGGCACTTATGACATGTTTCTGTAAGAATATAACCGGGACGGATATTTACCATTTCCCATTGATGCTTGCATGTAGGATTCTGCATATAGGTTTTTTAAGTGGTTAACAGAAGTTATTCAAAATATTAAATATGCCGATCTGTGAATATATCAAGGTCGGCCAATGAGAGCATAAAAAGGGAACATCAAAGTAAATATATAAAATAATACGAAATAAGGAAAGGTGAGTCAAGATAGAAATTGTTCCCATTCTTCAATGAGTTGATTAATAACTCTTGGAAACTTATGCTGGCCTCCCTCCTTGCCTTTTTGCCGCAGGAAATCATAGAATGTTGAAATGGGTAGTAGCTCCACGAATATTTCCTTAAGCGCAGCGGATCTTTCTGTACGGTAATCGTCGTTCAACTCCATCAGTTTTTTATCAAGCATATCTTTTAGTTTATTCCTGTTTATTGCCTTATTATTTGTACCGATATACCATTTATGTGCAAAGTAATTATTATGCTTAATACCGGCTACCGTGTACTCCCTTATTTCCACATTAAATTCCCGGCTCAGCCATTCTATGGCCATATTCATATTATCAACCGAAAGATGTTCCCCGCAAAGGTTAAGTGTATGCTTTGTGCGTCCCGTGATAATCATTTCATACTTCTCTGTATTCAGAAACCTGACAGTGTCACCTATAAGATACCTCCACGCACCTGCACAGGTACTTATAAGAAGGGCATATTCTATCCCTTCCTGTATCTCCGGCAACAAAAGAACTTCTGGATTCTCTTTCATGCTGCCATCAGAATGGAAATTATTATCATTATAAGGAATGAACTCGAAGAATATACCATTATCAAACACAAGCTGCATATGGGTATTTGCACTATGCTGATAAGCAATAAATCCTTCTGATGCGAGGTATGTTTCAAGATAGCAGACAGGTTTTCCCAGCAGTTTCTCAAAACTGCTGCGATATGGCCCGATATTCACTCCACCCCAGGAATATGCAATAAGATCAGGCCATAGCTCATGAATATTTTTTATTTCATAATGATCGACTATTTTCTCGAGCATTATCTGTATCCATGATGGTACACCTGCCACACCCAGAACATCCCAGCGCCGGGCTTTCTTAACTATCTTTTCCATCTTGGTATTCCAATCGCGCTCACCTGCAATTCTCAGGCCTGGTTTATAGAACCTGTAGACCCATTTTGGCATCTTCTTGGCCATTATCCCGCTAAGATCACCTTCAAAATAACCTTTCTTCCTGAGAAGTGATGTGCTTCCGCCCACCATTAACAGGCTTTTCTGGAAGACATCTGATGGAAGATTCAGATCACCCAGAACAACCAATTGCCTCAGAGCTGTTTTCCTCATTGCAGATATCATATCTCCCGTTACGGGTACTCTTTTGCTTGAATCATTTGATGTGCCCGAGGTAAGGGCAAAATATGACACCTTACCCGGCCAGCATATATTATTTTCACCTTCAAGTAAGCGATACCACCAGTCACTGAAAATGGTTTCATAGTCAAAGATCGGAACAGAAGTTCTGAAAGTATCCACGATGTTTTCAGAGCTTAATATTTCTTTAAACCGGTAGTGTTTTCCGAACCTTGTATTATGTGCTTTTTTCAATAATTCAATAAGGCTTATCTCCTGGAGGGTGGAATACTGGCCACTTGCTTTCATCAGGTTCTTCCTGCGTTTGCCGGGTCTCTTTATTATCCTTCCGAATGTGGGCATCTGGTACTTTCTTTAGAGGGTCTCAATGATATCTGCCAGTAGTTGATTAAAATCCATTGAATCATCAGGTGAATAACCCAGTACCACTGCAATAATATCAAGGGATGGGATAATGAATATACGCTGACCGTCGTGACCTATACACATATACATATCTTCTGGGGCAAGTTCAATTCTGTTTCCCATATTGAGCCAGAAGAGTGCCCCATATTCACCCTTGCTGTCTGATGCCTGGCTGACGGTATAATCAACCCATCCTTCAGGAAGTATCTGATTGCCTTCAAATTTACCATCCTGTATGTATAAGAGGGCAAACCGAGCATAATCACGGGCTGTCATATACAGGTACGATGATCCCACAAGAGTACCTGATTCATCCGGCTCGAAAACGGCATCAGTTATCCCTATTTTATAAAATAATTCTTTATCTGGAAAAGAATAATACGTGTTATCAGTCTCAAACTGTCGGCGTATTATGTAACTGACAATATTTGCTGTACCTGAAGAATAATACCAGTGTGTTCCAGGATCATACTCCAAAGGCCTGGTATATGAATATTCTGCAAAATCAGGTTCACAATGAAGCATAACTGTTACATCAGACCTGTTACCGTAATCTTCATTCCATTCCAGTCCGCTCTGCATTTGCAAGAGGTTGTTCAGTGTAATGTTGTTGCGACCGTCATCTGACCATTCTGGCAGCAATTCCTTTCTGTCCAGGGCAAGTATACTGTCCCTAACCATTATGCCAGCCAGTGTATTTGTAACCGACTTGGCCATTGACCAGCTCAGGAATCGTGTATCTTCATTAAATTGGGGTTTATATGCTTCGGCAACGGGAATTCCTTTATGCAAAACCATGAAGGCAAATGCTGTTCCGCCATATGCATTTTCGTTTATTAATTTATTTGAAATTTCATCCAGGGCATCCCTGTCGATTCCTGTGATGCTATCCTGGATTATATCACCCATTGGCCAGATGAGGGTATCGCCGCTGTAATCAGCTGATATATCAGGAAACTCAATTGACCTAAGATCTTCAATATCCTTCTCCTGCAATAGTGTAGCACCGAATCCTTCCCTGTAGAAAGCAGTCGACTTACCCCACAGAAACCTGCTGGTAACAGTTTTATTAACTGTATCCACCCTGCTCTTGACATAGCTGATAAAAGAAAAGTCAAGATCAAGGGATTCAACATCCTCCTGGTTTCTTTCAGATATAAATACTGCTGAACATAGATTCTTCGCGGCATAGCCAGTAATTATAGGCATCAGCGAATTAAGGTATATTGAAGCGGCAATAATTATTGCCAGCAACAATGTTAAAATACCATATATTATTCTCTTCCATGTTTTTGTTCTTTTAGCTGTATGCATTTCTTGTGATGGTTTTTGTAAGTTATCAGACGCTAATTTACAAAAAAAAATATCTTGGTATAATTCGAGGAGTTTAGCCAGATTTGAATACATTCATAAAAAAAGGTGCAGAAAACTGCACCTTCATCCTAAAGCAAAAATTATATATAATCAACGTATAGAACTACAAATACCGTAAAAGGTCCATCTCCCTTGAGAGTCTCAACCAGGTCGCCTGCTTTTACTGCAGCAACCAGAGTGCTGAGAAATTCAGTAGAAACGGCAAGATCAACAATGTCAGAAGATTTTTCCTCTTCAACATCTGTTGCACACTGTGCTGATACATTTCCTGAAAAAAGGCAAAGGTTTAGGCTAAGGCTAAGGAAAATTGATAAAGTTGATAAAGCTTCTCTTATCAAACATTCAAACATCTCAAACCTGCCTGCCGCCTGGCAGGCATTCAAACCTCTGAAATCTTAATTCTCAAATCTTAAAACCTTAAATCTGAAATCATCCTACCGGTAACCCAGGGCAGCATAGCCAACCCAATGGCAATCAGTTGCTATTGCTGTTGTTCCCATGCCGATATCCTTGACCGGTATATGATCCGAAGTAATACTGGTTGAATAATCAATCAACTCGCCGTTCAGCGCACCGGAGCCATTCAGATAATATGCAGTATAGAGGGCTACCGGGACACAATAGCGACCACACCAGGTCCATTTATAATTGTGATAATCTGTGCTGTCAAGTGTATACTCACTGAATCGCCTGAAATTTTCAGGACTCACTTCTCCACTGAGGCAATTGTCAATTATTTCATGCTCATGCTCCCGTGCCCGTGCATTTCCTTTGTCGTCGCAGCCATACCTGGCATAGTCATTTCCGCCCCATTCTTCATTACCGTAGTGTACTGCATCAGTTGTAACAACTATTGCGAAGTCTCTACCCCATTCCCATTCCCTTAAGTCAGTACAGGTTTCTATAGCTTTTGCAAGGGCTCTGCCACATTCATTCATCCTTTCCGGGCTCATGGCAGGCACCAGTATGGGTATTATTGAAATATTCCTGTTAAAATATTGCATAAAAGGGATCATCGACTCAAGGGAGTGCTCTACGATGTTCATGGTATCGCTTATCATTGCATATTCTTCGCCCAGGGCCTGGAATATTTCATTCCGGGCAGGTGAAACGGTAACATTTCCGTAGGGGCCATACCATTGGTTATGAGTGTCAAATATTAGATAGCCTTCAAGCCCAAGCTGTGCAGCTTTATGAGCCACTCCGATTATGAATATATTATCCGCCATGACATTATGCAAAACCTCCGGATAAAGTTTGCCTACATAAGTATAATCATCATGAGGGCAGATAGCCAGCTTCCATGGATCACCTGATAGTTTTTTCCAGCCTTTGCGGTCAAGTCGCTCCATCACACTATCTATCTGCCAGCTGTATTGAGCAAAACCAACGGTATCGACCTGCTGTCTTATCTTATTGTCTGGTAATTCCTTATTGCGGCCTGTATTGCATGCAGCCAATATTAGCAGGCAACATGCCGTAAGTATAGATAACCTGGTCATTGTAGCTCAGTTTTTTCTTCCTGTGGGCGGTATATAGCCTTTTTGAATTCCTTCCATCCCTCTTTAGTCATTCTTGAGGGTGTGAAAAGGCATATCCCCGTTGCACCATTTCTTACTGATTCTTCAATGGCATCCGGGATCTCAGCAGGTACCAGGCCGTGGTTTTCAGGATCTTGCTCCCCTGCTTTCGCAACCGGATCAGGACAAATAAATAACCCGCTGTATATTGGCGCTTTACCTTCTGTTGCTTCAACTGCTTCTTTACATACTTCACCTATCCATTCAGTGTCCTCAAGGTAAAAATCATTATAGTTCATAGGATAGAATGCATCAATGTTCCACTTATCCCATTCCTGGCGTACTATCTTTTTTGCCACAGAGTTGGGTCCCGGGAAAACAGCTGCTGTTATTTCCTTGTTCTTTGAGTGTGCCATATCAGAAAGCCTGCTTACTATGCTTGTTATCTGGTCATACCTGAACTGTTTCCACTCCTCAACCTGTGAAGGGTCTTCTACCTCCAGTATGTCGATGCCTGTTTGTTCTTTGAAGTGTGCGACACAGCTGTCACAGTAGCAATAATCAAACTGAGGGTACTCCCTGTCCATTACAAGTCCGTATTTTTCCCACAGTCCCCGTGCCAGTATTACATCCGGGAAGCGAATATAATCGAGGTGTATCCCGTCAACCTCAGGAACATCAGCTACTTTTGAGTACATTCTTTCCAGGAAATCGTACACTTCCTCTCTTTCAGGACAGAGGAACTTATAGTAAGGAACGTATGCCGGGTGTGTCCATGCCGATTGCCCGAGCCCGTTAATTGCATACAGGCTCGTATCCAGCAAGCCTTCTTTCGATTGTATCATAGTCGGTATCCAGGCATGGAATTCAAGGCCTGCCTTTTTTGCCAGTGCACCCACTCTTTCATAAGTTGCTGCCTCCTGACCTCCATTATACATCAATCCGTCAATGCCTTTTCTATTCAGATCTTTAAACTCTTTAAGCAACTCTTTGTCAGATTTTTCGCGGGGCCCTGACTCCCAAGCGTATACGGGAATCTTGTATTTGTTATCCTGGCATGCAGCAAAAATTAGGATAATTGAAATAAGCAGGATAAATTTCTTCATGACTTTATAATTTAGTTGATTAAACTTCAGATAATTTTATTCAAATATAGTCAGATATTTCTTTAATTGAACAGTAATATTTCACAGATCTTAGAAACTTATTTGTTCATATCTGTGCTGTTTATTGAAATTATTACCCGTTTTCAATAGCTGATAAGTTTAAGGCGGGGAAGAAACTGACGGGGTTAATGAAAAATATTTCACCGAACAGGTAGAAGAAGTAAGGTCATATTGATTATATTTATCGTCATGATATTGAATTTAATTATAAGAGATATAAATAACTTATTGCTGGTATAAATGAAACAACCTGATTATAAGTCTCTTATTTATCATTCTCCTCTTGCCTATGCATACCTGGAAGCTATTCTTGATAAAAAGGGCAAAATTATTGATTTCCGTTTTTTGGAGGTTAATTCACGTTTTGAGGAAATAACCGGCACGAATGAAAAACACATTATTGGTAAAACAGTTAATAATACTTTGCCTGAATACATTAAGCCCATCGTTGATTTGAGCGTTTATGGCAGAATAGCCTTTGAAGGAGGAAGTGATATACACGAGCTGCATTTCAAACCCACAGGTAACTGGTACAGGGTACTCGCCTATTCAAATGAAAAAGGTTTTCTTGCAACACTTATTGAGGCTATTACCGAAAGCAAGCAGGCTGTGGAGAAAATGAAAGCCAGTGAAGAAAAATACCGCTCACTGTTCGAGAACCTGGTGGAGGGTATTTACCGCACAACACCCGATGGCCGTATTATCGATGCAAATCCAGCCCTTGTAAGACTGCTTGGCTTTCCTGACAGGAAATCCCTGCTGAAAACTAACGTAAATGACCTTTACCCCGAACAACAGGACAGAAACAAAGAATTTCAGCTTCTCAATAAGAAAAATATCATATTAAGCAATGAAATACGTTTACGTCGTTATGACGGTAAGATAATATGGGCAGCCGACAGCTTCAGGGCAGTTAGGTATGATAATAATAAGGTGAAATACTTTGAAGGTACAATTATTGACATAACTGAAAAGAAAGAAGCAGAGGAAGCACTGCATAAAAGTGAAGAACGCTACAAGAATTTCATATCTCAGGTTTCAGATGCCGTTTATCGAATTGAATTCACCTTACCAATTCCGGTAGATATGCCTGTTGAGGATCAGATTGATTGTATTTACGAAAGATCACGGCTGGCTGAATGCAATCCTGCTTTTCTCAAAATGTATGATATCGAAAATGAAAGTGAAATCATGGGCAAAACGATTATTGATTTTTACGGTACCAAAGATAATCCGCAGAACCGCTATGTAACTGGCCAGTTCATTAAATCAGGATATAAAACCGAAAACAATATAACAGAGGAGATTGACTCAAAGGGTAACAGGAAATACATCAATAACAATACACTTGGGATAGTTAAAGATGGATGCCTTCTGAGGATTTGGGGAACACAAACCGATATTACCGAACGTAAAAATTCAGAAAACGAACTAATCCTGGCCAAGCAGAAAGCCGAAGAAAGTAGCAGACTCAAGACTCATTTCCTTACCAATATGAGCCATGAGATACGTACTCCCATGAATAGTATAATTGGTTTTATGGAGTTATTGCAGAAGCTTGATCTTACAAGCAAAGAAAGGGAAAGCTTCATAAGCACAATGCAAGAGAGTGGACAAAGGCTCCTGGATACCATCAACAACATAATTGAAATGTCAAAGATCGAAACGGAAAATATCAAGCCTGACTTTTCCGAAACCTATATCCCTGAGATTATTGAATATCTTTTTGATCTCTTCAAACCACAAACCGATGAAAAAGATTTAAAACTGATAATTAATAATGACGTAGGAATAGGACAATTTAAAGTATTAACCGATAGGAATCTATTGACATCTATCCTTTCCAACCTAATGAAGAATGCAGTGAAATTTACTCATAAAGGTAGCATTGAATTAGGGAACTTTATTAAAAATGACTCATTGATATTTTTTGTCAGTGATTCAGGTATTGGTATTCCCAGAAACCACCGGGAAAAAATATTCGAAAGGTTTGTGCAGGCTGACCTTGCCTTATCAAGGCCATATGAAGGCTCCGGTCTTGGCCTGTCGATAGCTAAATCTTACACTGAGATGCTGGGAGGTAAAATATGGTTCGAAAGTAAAGAGAGAGAAGGAAGTACCTTTTATCTTTCAATACCATATAAGAAGGAATTTAAACAGAATATTATAAAAAATAAGGTGGCCGAAATGAATTTTAAAGACTACAAAATAGATCCAGGCCTTAATGTTTTGATTGCTGAGGATGATGATGCAAATTTCATGTATATGGAAACAGTTTTATTACGAATCGGTGCAAAGGTTACCCGTGCAACCAATGGCTTTGATACAATAAAGAAAGTTAAAGAAGATCCTGACATAAACCTCGTTTTGATGGATGTGAAAATGCCTGAAATAAACGGATGGGATGCCACAAGGAAGATACGTGAATTCAATGATAATATTCCCATCATAGCAACAACTGCTCATGCCTTGTTAGGTGATAAGGAGAAATCACTCGAAGCAGGATGTAGTTATTACCTTGCCAAACCAATAAGGCAAGATGATCTGCTTAATGTGATAAGCAAGATTCGTGAAAGATAAAAATGCTTTACAGACTGGCCGACATAGCATTTGTTGTATTCCATACGTCACTCATACTATTCAATCTTTTTGGCTGGATATGGAAAAAGACCAGGTTAGCCAACCTTATAGTAATATTAATAACTTTCGCTTCCTGGTTCCTGCTGGGATTGATTGTAGGTGTTCCGGGTTATTGCCCTCTCACCGACTGGCACTTCGACATACTGGAAAAGCTGGGGCATACAGACCTCCCAACATCCTATATTAAATACCTTGCCGACAGACTTACGGGCCTGGATTTCAGCCAGAAGCTGGTTGACGATGTTACACTCTGGGGTTTAGTGGCGGCATTTGTAATCTCACTTATTCTTAATGCAATAAGATTTGTGAAAAAAATAAAAGACAAAAGATAAAAGTTGAAGCATAGCAGAAACCCCGGCTGAACGTAGTGAATGCCGGGGGATAAAGATAAAAGTTACTGATTGTTAGTCATATAATATACTTTTGTCTTTGTCCTTTTGTCTTTTATCTTTTATCTTATCCTGAATCTAAAATAATCACCTATTACCTTATCGGATCAATCACTTCCATAAACAGGTCCTTATTCTGCTCTATCTTATCGTTATTTCCGTATACACAATAAATGTCCTGTTTCATAAGCTCTTCCACCATTGTCTTCATACCCGATATATCCTCAGCGGTTGTACTGAGAACTTCATCCCTTTGTTTCCGCATAAATTCCCTGGTAATACCATTAAAATACCTTGAAAGTGCAGTATTTGCCTTCATTGAAGGAGTTTCGGGGTAATCCATATTTGAAATTGTACCAATGATATATCTTGTCATGGCCTTTTCATCTGCTTCAAAATCAGCAAGGTAATCCGGAGTTTCATTATATATCTTAAGGGATTCACTAAGATTTGGATCACGATAGGAGCCAAAGAACATATTACCTGAAAGTTCAAAAGCGGCAAAGCCACCGTATGCTCCACCTATTACCCTGATCTGGTTCTGCAGCCAGTCGGTCGATAATACCTGGTTAAGGACCAGCATCTTTCCTGACCAGTCGAATCCCAGATCCTTAAAATTAGCTCCTTTTATAACATACTGAACCTTTGATGTGGTTTTAAAGGCTTCATTTTTTTTCTCAGGTTTGATATCCCACACCATAAATTCTTTCTCACCTTCAGGCATGGAGGAAGCCAGTGATGTAAGTGCATCTGAATATACCTCAAAATCCTTATCATTACAGGTAATGTTGGCAATCATATTTGAAGTGGTGAATAATGCTGAAGCCACTTCTTCAAGATTTGCTATTATCTCATCAGCCATGGAATCAAAGTTATTGACAAGGTTGGCAAGGTACCAGTAATATTCCATTCCAGACATCAACTCATTATATACCCCGCTCTGGCTGAAATAAGAGAACATTCGCTGGGCTGCATAATTAAGGCCATTGTTTTTAACATTGGCATCAACTTCAGCCAAATGCCTTATCATCAGAGTTTTTAAACGATCCTTATCACTAAAATCAGTTTTCTTTATTATCTCATCTGCAAGCTCCAGCATTTTATTTGTTTTATCTCTTACCGACTTCGACTGGATCACAAATTCTGGTATAACCTTACTGTCATCCATGTCAGCATTATATATACTTACATACGAACTGAAACCGCCTGTGTGTATATTAAGTTCATTATCTAACTCACCGTAAGTATAGTTCTCGGTATCGAATTTACCCAGGAGATGTGACAGCAGTGATGCATACTTTATCTTATCCACGGGAATTACACGAAGGTCAAAAAGTAATTTATTATAAATAATTCCATTTGTAAACTCATCGAGGTATATTGTTTTTATCCCTTCAACATCTTTTTCCTCAGCTTCATACCAGACAACTTCCTTTTCAATATCATCCAGTGATAGTAAAGGAATTGTTGCCAGTGCTTCCGGTGAATCTGCTCTCTGCTGGTATTCGATAAGTTTATTGGTCTCTGTTATCAATTTTTCCAGGGTCTCAGGATCCATATTTTCTTTCAATGAATCCAGTTTAGCTTTTGTTTCATTATCAATTTCAGACTGCAATCCCGGTTCAGGTTTCAGGGCAAGCAGGAGGCAATGATTATTTGAGAGCAGGTCATTACTGATTAATTGCTCCATATAGTTCTCTGTCAATGAACTCTTTACTTCAGCCAGGGGTTTTTCAAATTCAAGTCCGGCAAAGGGATCCCCGTCAAAGAACCACCCGCTTATCAGCTGGAAACCATATGTAAGGCCTTTCTGCGGGCTGTCTCCTTCACGCAACCTGAATTCCATCCTGTTGATTGTACCTTCTAGTGCTTTCTTATCCAGTCCTTCTTCAGCAGCTTTATTTAAAACATCCATTGTGATCTCATAAAACCTGTCAAGGTCCTCTTCATTTGCATTCCTGACAATTATATGGAGGGCTATTTGTTTATTACCGTCAATATAGGAAGAAACATCGCTTCCTATACCAGCATCCTGCAATGCTTTCTTCAGGGGTGCAGATTCCTGGTTAACAAGTACATCTGACATTACATCATATGCCATTGATCGAGCATAGTCAGTGACTTTTCCGACAACAAAGCTTAACTGCAGGAATGTCTTATCTTCAGTATCAGCATTTTCAAGCACAGGGTATTTGCTTACAACCCGTTTCATCCTGTCAAATGGTTGTTGTTCAGCTATTTCCACTGCTTCATCAGAACGTTCATATTCAGACAGGTAAGTTGTGTCAATAAATTCAAGCTCCTCCTTGAGGTCAGCATCCCCGTACAAAAGGATATAGCTGTTTGAAGGGTGATAATGCTTTTTATGAAATGCAAGGAAATCCTCATATGTCAGTTCAGGTATGGCTGCAGGATATCCACCTGATGAGAAACGATAACAATTATCAGGGAACAGGTTGCGGTATACCTGGTAATCCAGTTCCCTTTCCGGGCTCGAAAATGCACCCTTCATCTCGTTGTATACTACTCCCTTGTAAATCAGGGGCTCATCTTTGCCCGTAAGTTCATAATGCCATCCCTCCTGCTTGAATATCCTTGGATCGTCATAAATAAGAGGATTGAATACTGCATCCAGGTAAACATGCATAAGGTTAAAATAATCCATATCATTCATACTTGCTACCGGGTAGATTGTCATGTTTGCCCCTGTCATGGCATTAAGGAATGTATTCAGTGAACCCTGCATAAGGACATCAAAAGGGCTTTTTACGGGGAAATTCTTCGAACCGTTGAGTACCGAATGTTCTATTATATGGGGCGTTCCAAAATCAGAATTGGGTACTGTCTTAAAGCCGATAGCAAATAATTTATTAGGATCGTCTGCCTTGATCTTAAAAACTTTTGCGCCGCTTTTAATATGTTCAAGGTATACACATTCTGCGTTCACTTCATCAACGAAGCGTGAGTCCAGGACTTTATATCCTTCATAGGTCGCCTTGCCCTTGCACCCGTTAATGAGCACAATTACGGCAAAAGCTGCTACAGTAAACAGGAAAATCCTTTTACTCTGAATGAAAATTTTTCTCATAGGTATTTAATGATTAATGATTAATTGGATTGATTTTTATTGAATATGAAAGTAATAATTTATTGATTATTTTTCAACATTATCTTATATGCTCTTTCATAACGTCTTCAGCTGCAGTTAAACCGGCACCTTCATCAAATTCATATTTACATTTTTTCAGAGCTGTTTCAATTGCAGCAACAGTAGCAATTACCTCTTCAGCGTTTATTTTACCCATATGTCCTATCCTGAAATATTCATTTTTGAGCTCAGGATGCAATCCGCCTGCTATTATCACCCCTGCCCTGTTAACCTCCTGCAGGAATTCAGATGGTTTTATGCCAGTAGGGTAATAAGGTGCTGAAAGTGTATTAGCTGCGCATTTATCTCCCGGTATTTGTTTAATATTCAATGCTTTAAGTGCGGATCTGAAGGCCATTCCTGTACGCCTGTGACGCTCAAATCTATTGTTCAGACCCTCTGTAAGTATCTGTTTAAGGCTAATATTAAGAGCTGCAACCAGGTTAACAGCAGGTGTGCCGAAATATGCCGGTTTTCTATTTTCATAGGCCTGCATTACCGGCAGCCAGTTTGTCCAGTCGGCATAGTAGTTTTGGACATGGCTTTTTCTTTGCCTGAATTTTTCCATTGCCCTTTCCGAAACTACCAGCAGGGCCAATCCCGGGGGAACTCCGACAGCTTTCTGTGAAGCCGTAAGAACAACATCTATACCCCAATCCTGCTGCCTTATTTTCTCACCGGCAACAGAACACACACCATCAAGCACGGTAATAACATTATATTTCAATCCAAGACCACCCAGGGGTTCCGGTTCAACTTTTACTGCAGTTGATGTATCTACATGAGTGAATGTCAGTATCTTGTATTTTCCTGTTCTGAGTTCACGTTCAATTGACTCAACCGGTACTGTTTCTCCGGGCCTTGCCCTCAATACACGGTAATCAGCACCATACCTGTTAAGCAATTCGGCATATCGTTCTCCAAAATAGCCTGTTGATACAACCAGCACCCTGTCATTCTTTTCCACAAGGTTAGCTCCGGCTATATCCATTGCCAGTGTCCCCGATCCGGCCATTATAAAAGGCTGCCCGCCGGGGCACATCCATACTTTTTTCATCATATCCAGGGACCCTGCAAATAAATCAATGAATTCTTTTGATACATGACTGAGTGTGGGTTTACCCATTGCAGCAAGCACATCCTTATCAAATTCTATGGGGCCGGGGATCATAAGGAGTTTTTTCATAATGTTGAATTGTTGAAGTGTTAAATCGTTGAATTGTTATTTTTTAAGGGCCTTGTCTATGAGTTCAACGAGTTGATTATTAATTGATTCTGTGATTGGCAGCAGAGGTTTTCTTACCGTTCCACCATACATACCCAGGTAATCCATAGCTGCCTTTAATGCCGGTACACCCCATTTTCTGGTGACAGCAGTATTCAGATCCACTGCAGCGAGCTGGTATTCTTTTGCCTTATCTAATTCGCCATTGTTAAATGAATCATAGATATTAAGGCATAATTCAGGAGCAATATTGGCCAGTGCAATTATTCCCCCTGCGGCTCCTATGCTTAGCGCCGGAAGCAGAAAACTGGCCGAGCCGGCAAGAAACTGGAATCCGGGCTTTGCATTCTTTATCACCGAGGCCATTCTAACAAGGTTACCGCCGGAATCTTTTATTCCAATGATGTTCTTATGTTCAGAGGCCTTAAGTATTGTTTCTGCGTCCATATCAAGACCTGAATTAGCCGGCATATTGTATATTATGACCGGTGCAGGGGATTTTTCTGCCACATCATGGTAAAAACGTACTAGTGCATCACTGTTCATCTGCCTTTTATAGTAGGAAGGATTGAGGACCAGCACAGCATCGGCACCACTGTCAGAAGCCATTATTGAAAGGTGTATGGTTTCGCGTGTTGATTGTGCTCCTGTGCCTGCAATCATAAGTTTACCGGACGGAATTGCTTTCCTGGCAGTGTCATATACATTTTTTTTCTCTTTATTATTCAACATCACCATTTCCCCGTTAGACCCCAGTATTAGTATTCCTGAAAGTCTATAGCTACAGAGCTTCTCGATGTTATCAGCTATTTTTGAAAGGTTCAGCTCCTCATCTGCTGTAAAAGATGTAGGCAATGGTGGATACAAGCCATTTAACTTAATCATGATAATATTAATTTATTGATATATTTTCCCATGCTGCTTATCATTCAGATCTGTATTCCGTCTTAATTCATTGAATTGTAAACAAGTTTCAGAAATTCTGCCAGCTTTGATGGCTCAAGCCACCTTGTCACAATGACAACTTTATTTTCCCTGTCAATAACAATATAGTTACCACCGAAACCGGATGCATAGAACACTGATTCCGGTACACTTTCCATAACGCTTTCGCCCCTGTTAAGCCACCACATAAAACCATAAGAAGGGTTTGCCGGTGATGATTTTGTTGCCATTTCAATCCATTTCCCTGATATCAGTTGCCGGCCTTTCCAGTTTCCATTTCTCATAAAAAGTAATCCAAACCGGGCATGATCAAGAGTGTTAATAAACAATCCTCCGCCGGAATGCCCGCCACCGCTCACTGATTGTACCTTCAGCCCATCTATATCAACCCATGAGCCTGAATAGCCATACCATCTCCATGTAGACGAGGCACCAACAGGATCCATTACCCTCTTTTTAAGGACCTGTGGAAGAGGTTGCCGCCATACCTGCAATGCAGAGTAAGCCAGCAGGTTAACCCTGACATCATTATATTTAAAATAAGTACCGGGTTCGTGCAGTTCACGGTATTTCCATTCATCCAGTTCCTCCCTTCTTGATGGCCTGTCGGCCCAGTCGTACATTCCGAACAACTGTCCCGACCAGTCTGATGATTGGTTAAGCAGATGGCCCCAGCTTATTTTCATATTATGATCACCATCAAAAGTCCCGTCCCACACATATTCATAAACTTTGTCATTCACCGAGGTAATCAGACCATCGTCAACGGCCAGCCCTACAACAGTGGAAAGATAGCTCTTTGTCACACTGAAGGTCATATCAACCCTGTCAATATCTCCCCATTCGGATATAATATAGCCATCCTTTAAGATTATTCCCGCCGGTCCACCCCTCTTTTTTGTAGGTCCAACTATCTTCATACCAGGTTCATAGCCAAACGACCTTAAAATGGCCACCCTGAGATCCCTGTCTCCTGAATATTCACTGGCAAGGGCAAAATCGACTGCCTCCTGCAGATTTTCAGTGTTAAAACCCATTTCGGCAGGACTTTTACGTTCCCAGTTGTCTTTTTCAGGGTAATATACTGACTGTCCGTGAATTACATCAGTAAGGAAGAAAAGGAAAAAGCTTATGAAAGTAAGTCTGAGTAGCTGAATTGTTTTCATAATGAGTTGATAAAGTTGATAAAGTTGATAGAGTTGATAAGGCTTTAAAGATAGATACAAATTAAAGAATTGCTCAATAATTCAGCTATTAAAACGCTTCAACAATTACACAATTTAACAATTCAACAATATTTAAAATTTTGCTTATCTTGGCTTGTTAAATATAAAATCCATGCTATGAAGAAGCTTATCCTAATTTCAGTATTTTTATCATTTGCACTGATGACGGTTTATTCCCAGAATTCAAAACTTGAAGTTGGCAAGAAAGTACCTGAATGGGTACTGCCCGACGCTAATGGCCAGGATCATTCCATGGACACATGGAAAGGCAAGGTTTTACAGATAAACTATGTTGATCCGGACGAAGAAGACTTAAATGATCATTTCAATGATGAAGTTGACAAGGCGGCTGATATTGATAAAAGGATTGATAAGGAATATTTCAAAGGATTTGGTATAGTGGATTCCAAGTCCACCTGGAAGCCCAATGGAATTATCAGGATGATAGCAAAAAGGAAAGAAAAAAAATACGGCACCACCATCCTGTTTGATACCGAGGGTGTGCTGCATGAGAAATGGGATGCACCGAAGGACAGTTATACAATAGTAATTGCCGACAAGAACCGTATTTGCCGGGCTTTGTATAAGGGACGAGTACCGGATGATGAAGTTGAGGATATTATTCAATTAATAATAAAACTTACGAAAGAATAGGCCTGCAGCCTGCTTTTTTTATAACTAAAGCAATAATAATTAATAGTCGTAAGTTATTATGTATGTAACAATACATGATAATTTTCGTACTAAATTTATAAATCAAATCCTGAATTTATAATTATGAAAAAGTATTCAATAATTTCTAAATCAATGGTTTTTATCCTTGTTATATCAATGATAATGTTTAATACTTCCTGCAAAAAGAAGGATAAACCAGGAGAAGAACCCGACCTGCCTCCACAGGAAAGTCTTATTATGGACTTTTCAGATTTTGATTCCCGTCCTGACGAAAAGGGTAAAGGCACCACCTATAATAATTTTGTGTATTCTTACCTCAACGTTGTCTTCTGGAGTACAATATCCACAGGTGCTATAGCACTTCCGGCCGCAGCTTATATACATCTTCTAAGCCAGGATGCCAATTACCTGGGCGACAATACATGGGAATGGGTATATAATTTTACATTTAATCAGACGGATTATATCGCCACACTGACGGGAGCCAGGCTCAATAATGAAGAGTTTTCGATGGAGATGGTGATAGCCGAAGAAGCAAACCCTGGAGCAGGATTCAAATGGTTTGACGGAGTGGTGCGCTATGACCATACAGCTGCTTCATGGAATATCTATAAAAATGTTGCCAGCCCTGTAAAAGTCCTTGAAGTAGACTGGACCAAAGATTATGAAGAAAATACTTCCTCATTAACTTATATTTATGCTGAACCCGGCCAGAGCGAAACCGGCAGCTCCATTACTTTCGGGAAAGATCCTTCTTTGGATTATAATGCATGGTATACCATTGACCTGTCAGCTGAAACTGTGGAAATCCAGTGGGATTTAATAACCAAAGCCGGAAGGGTAAGGAATGAGGACTATTTCCTGGACAATGACTGGCATTGCTGGGATTCAAATCTTGCTGATATTGATTGTCCTGTATTATAAATTCAATTACAGGACACTTATCGGGATAACATAGAAGAATATCGCGAAGAAATGTGATATGCTACCTGCAAGGACCATAAGGTGCCATACAAGGTGTGCATGTTTGAATTTAGCTTTTCTGTAGAAAATTATTCCGAAGGTGTAACATGCACCTCCTATGAATATCCATAATAAACCCATCAGTGGCAGGGCTTTTATTATGGGAATAAGTACTATCAGCAACATCCATCCCATGGTTGCATAAATTATTATATCGATCATCCTGGCACCGGATTCAACACGGTTTGGCTTCACTACCTTCATTGTTATTCCTGCTATGGCCATTGCCCATTGAAGTCCGAACAGAACCCACCCTATTGGGCCATGCAATACTACGAGTGCCAATGGTGTATAGGTGCCCGCAATAAGCAGGAAAATAGCTGCCTGGTCAATGATAAAGAATACCTGTTTGAGCCTTCCTGCAGGCAGTCCGTGAGCAACTGCAGACGAAAAATACAGCAATACCATGGTTGAACCGAAGATAGTTGTACTCACAACATGCCATGCAGTACCTTTCAATGCTGATGCCACAATCATTAAAGTGAGCCCCGCACTTGCCAGTATAGCCCCTGCGAAATGAGATAACCAGTTTGCAGTTTCCTCCTGCTTGGTAAACCTTCCAATTAGTTCTGACATATATTACTTATTTATTGCTGTAAATTTAGACTTTTAAACTATATTATTAAATAAGTCTAAAAACTGATTTTCCGCATTCTGATGTTTTGCGGAGTTATTTCAAGGTATTCATCTTCTTTAATATGTTCCATGGCTTCTTCGAGTGAAAATTTTATTGCCGGGGCTATTTTCAGGTTTTCATCAGAGCCGGCAGCTCTCATATTGGTCAGTTTTTTTCCTTTTGTCACATTTACTTCAAGATCTCCTGTACGTGTATATTCACCGACAACCTGTCCTTTGTAGACTTTTGTGCCCGGATCGATAAAGAACCTTCCCCTGTCCTGCAAGCGGTCCAGTGCATAGCCACTGACCTGACCGGATTCAATAGCAATCAATGAACCATTATGCTGGGTTCCTATCTCACCCTTGTACAGTCCGTATCCCCTGAACCTGTGTGTCATGGTGGCTTCGCCTGCTGTGGCAGTAAGGATATTATTTCTAAGACCAATTAAACCGCGTGCGGGTATATCAAATTCAAGATGTAACATGTCACCCCTGGTTTCCATTACCAGAAGGTCTCCTTTTACCCTGGTAACCGGCTCAATCACTCTGCCGGAATATACTTCAGGGACATCTATAACCAGTGTTTCGTAGGGTTCATTCTTAAGCCCTTCCACTTCTTTAAAAATGACCTGTGGTTTACCAACCTGGAATTCGTATCCTTCCCGTCGCATAGTTTCCACGAGTATAGAAAGATGTAAAAGTCCCCTACCGTAAACATTGAACCTGTCTTCAAAATCAGTTTCTTCAACCCTCATGGCCAGGTTCTTTTCTGTTTCCCTGAAAAGCCTGTCCCTCAGGTGCCTGGATGTTACATACTGTCCTTCCTTACCAAAGAAAGGTGAGGTGTTAATAGTAAACAGCATGCTCATTGTAGGTTCATCAACTGAAATCCTGGGCATAGGTTCAGGATTTACAGGATCAGCTACAGTATCTCCTATTTCGAAATCCTCCAGTCCGATAATAGCACAAATATCCCCACTCCTTATTTTATCAGTTTTTTCCTTACCCAGCCCGACAAATTCAAAAAGCTCCTTTATACGGACTTTCTTCCTTTCATCATTCCTTTTACAGAGAGTATAATCACCACCTGCTGACAGCTCACCCCTGAAGATCCTGCCAATAGCTATTCTGCCAACATAGCTGGAGTAATCAAGTGAGGCAATCTGCATCTGTGGAGAACCCTCAAGATAAGGAGCTTCAGGTATCTCTTCCAGGATGGTGTCGAGCAAAACCCTTATATTATCCGTTCGCTTTCTCCAGTCCATGCTCATCCATCCTTCCTTGGAAGATCCGAAAACGGTTTCGAAATCAAGCTGTTCTTCCGCAGCATCAAGGTTATACATTAGATCAAAGATATCCTGTTGTACATTATCAGGCTTACAATTTGGCTTATCCACCTTGTTTATTACTACTATAGGTTTCAGTCCGAGCTGAACGGCCTTGTTCAGGACAAACCTTGTCTGTGGCATAGGACCTTCAAAAGCATCAACAAGCAGTAGTACACCATCGGCCATTTTCAGTACCCTTTCCACTTCACCTCCGAAATCAGCATGACCTGGCGTGTCAATAATATTGATTTTTACATCCCTGTAAGTAACCGAGACATTTTTTGAAATGATTGTTATTCCCCTTTCGCGTTCCAGGTCATTGCTGTCAAGTATCAGTTCCTTTGAATCAGAACGGGTATTCAGGATGTTACACTCCTGTATAATCCTGTCTACCAGTGTTGTCTTACCATGATCAACATGGGCTATTAAAGCAATATTCCGTATTGATTGCATCTTTTTTAATTAGCCCGCAAAGGTACAACTAAATTGTGGAATAATGGAATAATGGAATAATGGATATGAAAGTTGAGAAGGTTGAGTGCTCATGCTGAGTATGAGCTGTTGAATACTCCCGCTAAAGAGGCCGCTGTTGAGTTTTGTAATGTAATTAAATACTGAATACACAAAACACTGAACTCATTCTAAGTCTAAAAGCCTTATCTTTGCATGAAATCCGGGAGGTGAAGAAAAGACAATACCATAATGTATTAATCATAGCCGGCACAGGCAGGACAAGTGGTAAGACCAGCCTGGCCTGCATGATTATTGAAAGATTCAATAGTTTAAATCCTGTGGCTGTCAAGATCAGCCCCCACTTTCACGAACCTTCTGAAGGTTTGCTTGAATATTATAAGGGCGATGATTTTAATATATTCACTGAAACTTCCATCAAAGGTAACAAGGACACATCAAGAATGCTGGCTGCGGGAGCAGAAAAGGCATACTATATACAGGCATATGATAGAAACGTCAAAGGAGCCTTCACAATGGTATTCAACAATATCCCCGTGGACAGACCTGTAGTATGTGAATCGCCTTCACTGGGAAAATATATTGATCCGGGAATATTATTTATCACTGACAGCGAAGATGTTATATTAAAGAAAGATATATCAGATCTGTTACCGAAAGCAAAACGGATCATTTATTCACTTCATAAGAATCCGGATATTGATAAGCTGATTTTCTCAGGAGGCAACTGGGTTTTCGGGTAATTCAGCGTTCTTCTGTTTCAGCATATCAAGATCATGCTTCATCCTGGTAACGGTATTGATTAATTCCTTTTCAGGTAAAACTGGTTCAGGCAGCTCGGCACTGATATAATGAACGAATTTCCATATTTCCCTTACCTCGCTGATCCTGACGGTAAATGGCTCATAAATAGGATTTAATGAATATAGTATCAGCTTACCTTCACTCTTTATCCTGTTTTCAATTATCTTGAACATAATGCCATCATCCATGGTAAAGATTATATATGCTTTACCATCGGATATATCAAACCAGTCCTGAATATATTCACCTGTTACCCATGAGCCATCTGGTATAGGCAACATGGAATCACCTTTCAACTGGAAGGTTCTGTATTTCCTGTTTGACGAAAGAAAAGGCAGTTTAAATACGGGCAGTTCGCTTATAAATTCCGGATCGGCATAACCTGTAAGGTAACCTGCTTTTGCTTTTTCGGGCACCAGCTCTATATTCTCCACATTTTTTTCATCTATAGTGGTAGCCAGCACTCTCATATTGCTACCGCTCAGGTAAGCATCAAATCCCCTCTCCAGTTCTCCCATCTGGCTTTCGGTCAGTTTGCTCAGATCCATTTTCAGGAGAGTGTCAACAGCGATCTCAAAATATTTGGAAAATGCTATAAGTACTTCAATGCCGGGTTCAGCAACATTATTTTCATAACCACTGAGTGTTGATCGCTTCAATCCCAGCGCCGATGCTACATCGTCCTGGGTCCTGCCCCTTCTTTTACGAAGAAACTTGATATTTTTTGCAAAATTCATAATTATTGATTATATTATAATCATAGAATTGATTAATTTCTAATCAAAGATATAATTTTATAAAATAATATGCAAGGGAGGAGGAAAAAAAGTTGAAAAGGTTGAACGCTCATGCTCAGCATGAGCTGTTGAACGCGACCTTTGGTCGCTGTTGAGTTAAGAAGTGTTAAGGCTAAGGCTAAGGCTAAGGCTAAGGTGAGGAAACTGGAATAATAGGAAGATGAATTAAGAATTCGATATTGGCTTCGCCGAGTTCACCACTCTCGCTTGCTAATGCAAACTCAAGTGGTTCGGTTCGATATTCGATATTCGATATTCTTAAATCTCCCCCCTGCTCCCTGCTCCCTGCCCCATGCTATAATTATGGAACGCACAATATTACATATGGACCTTGACACATTCTTCGTGTCGGTGGAGAGGCTGAAGAACAGCAGGCTGAACGGAATTCCCGTGATCATTGGAGGGATGTCAGACCGCGGTGTTGTGGCAGGATGCAGCTACGAGGCACGGCGCTATGGTGTGAGCTCTGCCATGCCAATGCGAGTGGCACGTAATCTATGTCCGGATGCTGTTTTTATAAGGGGCGATATGGAAACATATTCAAATTATTCAAGAACAGTAACTGATATAATTGCCGAAAAGGCCCCTGCATATGAAAAATCATCTGTTGATGAACACTATATTGATATGACGGGCATGGACAGGTTTTACAGTACTTACAAATGGGCCGGTGAGTTGAGGCACACGATAACAAAAGAAACGGGATTGCCAGTATCTCTCGGGCTGTCAGTCAACAAAACAGTATCAAAAATAGCAACAGGCGAAGCCAAACCCAATGGGGAAAAATATGTGGAGGCAAGCCTGGTAAATCCGTTCCTTGATCCGCTTTCCATACGTAAAATTCCCATGGTCGGGCAAAAAAGCTATCACCTGCTACGTTCAATGGGCATCTCAAAAATATACACCCTCAGACAGATACCTGCCGATATGGTTATCAGCCTGATGGGCAAGAACGGGATGGATATATGGAAGAAGGCAAACGGCATTGACCACAGTCCTGTCATAAGCTATTCAGAACAGAAATCAATAAGTACCGAGAGTACGTTTGACAGGGATACTACCGACCTGGTACGACTGAACCAGGTACTGGCATCAATGGTGGAAAAAATTGCCTGGCAGATGCGTAAACAGGAAAAACTAACCTCGTGCATAACCGTTAAGATAAGATATTCAAACTTTGACACCCACAGCCTGCAGAAAAGGATACCAT
The DNA here is from genome assembly GCA_964577305.1 of uncultured Rikenellaceae bacterium. Taxonomy (GTDB): domain Bacteria; phylum Bacteroidota; class Bacteroidia; order Bacteroidales; family VadinHA17; genus UBA9300. Next base: position 19,345 of record CAZNYS010000009.1, on the reverse strand, counting down.
ATACATCATTCGACCATGTGCTTATTGAAACAGCCAAAGAACTGTTTTCGAAACTGTACACCCGGCGCATGCTGATACGACTTATCGGAGTTCGGTTCAGTCACCTTGTCAGGGGCGTTCAGCAACTGAACATGTTCGAGGATACGCCAGAGATGGTCAGCCTCTACCTGGCAATGGATAGCCTCAGGAAGCGTTTCGGTCAGAATGCGGTAAAAAGGGCATGCGGGGTGTGGAATCCCCGCGAAAAAGAGGAAAAAGCGCTTAAAAGGCTTGAAAATGAGCTGAAAGAGCAGCAGCAGATGACAGAAAGACTGAAAAGAGTGTGGAATCATTAATTATAACTGCGAGATGAGATAAGCAGAGAGGTGAGAGGTGAAGTGAGCCAATTCAACATTTTAACAATTGGCTTCGCCGAACTCTCAAGCTTCGCTTGCCTTCGGCAAACTCATCCTGCTCGGTTCAACGATTCAACAAATGCATCTTTGTCATTCATATTACAGCCTGAGGTACGGGGTGCTGTCAATTGAGGATCTGATAGCCACAGCCAGGAGCATGGGCATCAATACCCTTGCACTTACTGATATAAATAACAGTACGGGAATACCCTATTTTGCAAAGGACTGCGAGAAAGCAGGAATAAAGCCAGTGGCAGGCATTGAATTCAGGCAGGGAGACAGGCTCTTGTACACAGGCATTGCCAGGAACGATGAAGGTCTGAGAGAACTGAATGAATTTCTTTCACATCATAATATCACCAAAACACCCCTGCCCTTTCCGGCTCCCGATTTTAATGAAGCATATATAATCTATTCCATGGATAATTACCCGGGGCAGAAACTGAAAGAAAATGAAAGGATAAATATCACACCCTTTGAAGTAAACAGGTTGCTGAGCAGGATTAAACAACTTGACAGACATAAACTGGTTGGTTTCCAGAATGTAAGTTATAAAGATAAAGAAGGATGGGACATACACAGGAACCTGAGGGCAATAGATAATAATACACTTCTCGATCATCTCAAACCTGAACAACTGGCCGGAGAAAGCGAATATTTCATCGAGAGCAGTAAACTGAAAGATATCTACAGCAACTACCCGCATATAATCGAAAATAGCAATAAGCTGCTTAACGGCTGCAGCATATCCTTTGATGATAATGTGCCAAGGAATAAACAGGTCTTCTCCGCAAGCAGGTATAATGACAGGCTGCTACTGGAAAAACTGGCATGGGACGGAATGCAGTACAGGTACGGTAATAATAATGCAGTAGCCAGAGAAAGGATAAAACACGAGCTGGATATAATAGACAATCTGGGCTTTTCAGCATATTTCCTCATAACCTGGGATATTGTCAGGTACTCAATGGCCAGGGGATTTTACCATGTCGGCCGGGGCAGCGGTGCAAATTCAATTATTGCTTATTGCTTGAAAATCACTAATGTTGACCCGATAGATCTTAACCTTTACTTTGAGCGGTTCATAAACCCCAGGAGGAGCACCCCACCCGATTTTGACATTGATTATTCATGGAAAGAAAGGGATGAGGTACTGGACTATATTTTCAAACGATACGGCTATCATCACACATCCCTGCTGGGTACCATGAGCACCTTTAGGGGAAAGTCAATCATCAGGGAATTAGGTAAGATATACGGATTACCTAAAGAAGAGATTGACAGCCTGATTGATAATCCCGGTGATAAATCAAATCATAACAGTCTGACCGACAAGATATTCTATCTCGGAAGCAAGATTGCAGACTTCCCCAATATGAGAAGCATACATGCCGGGGGTGTATTGATATCAGAAAAGCCAATTACATGCTATACTGCACTTGACATGCCCCCCAAAGGCTTTCCCACCACACAGTGGGATATGTACGTAGCCGAGGAACTGGGATTTGAAAAGATAGACATCCTGAGCCAGAGAGGCATAGGACATATTAAGGAAAGTGCTGAAATAATCAGTGAAAACAGGGGCGTTGATGTGGATATTCATGCCATTCAGAAGTTTAAGAACGATAGTAAGGTAAAAGAATATCTTGCCAGAGGTGAGACCAAGGGATGTTTTTATATTGAAAGCCCGGCAATGCGCGGACTTCTTCAGAAACTGAAGTGCAGCGACTACCCCACCCTTGTGGCGGCCAGCTCCGTTATCAGGCCCGGTGTTGCACGCTCTGGAATGATGAAACAGTATATACAAAGGTTCCATAATCCGAAAGGCTTTAAATACCTGCACCCTGTAATGAAGGAGCAGCTCAGTGAGACCTACGGAATAATGGTCTACCAGGAGGATGTTCTGAAGATATGCCATCACTTTGCGGGCCTTGATCTGTCGGATGCCGACATTCTCAGGCGGGCAATGAGCGGCAAGTACAGGTCAAAGGAGGAAATCAGTAAGATAACTTCAAGGTTTTTTGATAACTGCAGGGAAAAGGATTATCCTGAAGAAATAACTAAAGAAGTATGGAGGCAGATCGAGTCATTTGCAGGTTATTCGTTCTCCAAAGCCCATTCAGCATCATACGCTGTTGAAAGTATGCAGAGCCTGTACCTCAAAGCTCATTTTCCACTTGAATTCATAGTGGCAGTAATAAATAATTTCGGAGGATTCTACCGTACATGGGTATATGTAAATGAAGCATTGAGATATAAGGCCGGTTTGCACCCACCCTGTGCAAATAACAGCAGGTATAAGGCAAGCATTAAGAGGAACGATATTTACCTGGGGTTCATACATATACAGAATCTTGACAGCTCTGTTGCCACGGTAATAGAAACAATAAGAGACGAAGGCGGTAATTATAAGGGTTTGAATGATTTCATAGACAGGGTACGGCCAGGACTGGAACAGACAATACTTCTGATCAGGGTCGGAGCTTTCAGTTTTACGGGTAAGAGCAAAGCCGAACTGCTATGGATGGCACATCTTATTTTGAACAGGAAAAAAACAGAAAAATCACATACCCTTTTTGATCAGCCTGTGAAAAAATACACTCTCCCGAAGCTCGAAAATCATAAGATCGAAGATGCATATGATGAGATAGAGTTACTGGGTTTCCCAGTCAGTATCAACTGGTTCGGCCTTCTCAAGACATCTTTCAGGGGCGATATCATAGCTTCAGATATGGCCATGATGAACGGCCGGAAAGTAAGGATGGTGGGCCACCTTGTAACGGTGAAATACATTAAGACAGCAAACAGGCAATGGATGAACTTCGGCTGTTTTATCGATCATGATGGACAGTTCTTCGACACAGTACACTTCTCTGATTCACTGGAGAAGTACCCTTTCAGGGGAAGCGGCACTTACCTCCTCATGGGAAAGATAGTTGAAGACTTTGGTTTTCAGCAGATGGAGGTGGAGAAGATGGTTAAGCTGCCTATCGAGCCTGATCCGAGATACTGAAGGCGGAGGAATGTTAATTTGTTAATTGGTTTGTTGACAAACGTACCACTCAATAATCCGACCTTAGCTAATCCTGCCAGGATCAAAGCTGTGAAGATCCCGGGTTCCCCTGCTGTCTTGTTCCTGTTACTCAGATAGTGTAATCATTATCCATGGATTGTCTTCCAGTGAGTTTGGGATTATCTCTTTCAGCCATTTCTTCCTTTCCGGGTATTTACTCTGTATCTGGTTATAGTAATTATCCGATTTACCGCATTTCCGGAAATCAATAAAATATGGTATTTTCAGGTCATCTCCATGATATCCGCCTCCTTCGCAGCTTCCCATCGGAAAGAAGTCAGGGCCTTTGTCAATATCATTCACAATTCTGAAATTTGAAATTGTTTTTGACGAAATATTGTAGTAAGCATAATGTATCTCCCGACCCGCCTGGAAAAAGAGTCTGAGATAGCCGGCAAAATACATTGCACCGAATTGTACGATCGAATTCTCATCATAGATGTTTTCCTGATCTCCTGTTCGAGGTTCAGAAAATGAGAAACATCTATATTATCTCCTGAACTCTCCTGCTTGGGCATTTGCCTGCAGGAAACAAGGACAGTAAGGGTGATAAGAATAATAACTTTATACTTTCTCATCGAAAACAGGTTTTAGTCGCTTTCAAAATATATTCAAAGTGAGTATATGCATTAACTACTATCAGTAAGGAAATTTACCAATTATAATTGATTGTCTGTTGATATATGGTAAAAATTTCTGGATAGTAGTTTACCTGAATGTTCTTACCTGCCGGGAGGTAATCTTCTAAATTCCCCATCCGGTCGGTCATGGGCTTCGTATCCCCGGATTCCCTTTAGTATTCAATAAGCATGGATGGGCTTTGAGTGTTGCAGAAAGATAAACTGCAAGGGGATATAAAAACCGGGCAGGGATCTTTTAAATAAAAATAAAAAGGCTTAAATTTATTGTGTCTTAATGCAATACTTTAAAAAATGGCCCCAGGAGCATTATTACAATATAAATGCAGGTCATATTCGCGTTCTTTCATGTCCCTGGCTGCAATTATATCGCTTTTCCTTCAGTCATGCATCAAAGAAACCGATGTGGAGCTGACCACCCTGTTACAGGAGCCCAAACTGGTTGTGTACGGGGTACTCGATCCTTCATCTGATAGTGTTAAGGTAATGGTAACCAAAACCTTTCCTGTAAATCCCCACCAGGGAATAGATCTTTCAGATCTGAAGGTTGATGCCACAGTGTTTCTGACGAATAGTGAAAAGACAAGCACTGCAGAAATGATACTTTTACACAGAGATGGAAATGTGTACGGATGCAGCCAGTCACAAATGGATATTATTCCGGGTGAAACTTATTATTTATCAGTAAATGCCGAAGGATTTGAAGAAGTAACTGCTGAAACAACTATTCCGGGAGTGGCTGCTGAATGGAAAGAAACCATGCTGATTGAAACCAAGGTAGATATGGATGGCTATTATATTGACGGTCATTCATTTTACGGCTCATGGTCCAAAAAAATAAACGAAAGTAGACAGTTTGTCTCCGAAATCAGCCTTATAGGAAGGTACGATGAGTCAGGATACTACATTACCAGGTCATATCATAAACTGTACACGGAATTCGAAAGTACACCCACCGATTTCATTTTTGAATCATGGCCATTCCATATTTATGAACAGGAAGACGTTGAGTACGGCAGCTGGTTTCAGGTAGAACGATATATGTTACTGGTAAGCGCTGACCAGCATTTATACGACTATATTTTATATTTCATGCTTATTGAAGGAATCAATAATGTAATGGACGGTGGATCATTCCTTGACCTTTTCAGGGGAATAACTCCCGAGTTTTCAAATATTGAAGGAGGGCTCGGGATATTTGGTAGTTATTTGACAGATACGACGATTATTTACCAACAAACGACTAACGACTAACGACGAAAGGATAAAGGCTAAAACCAATCAGACAAAAAAAAGAGATGAAAAAAGTAATTGCGCTGTTAATATTTATGATCACTGCTTTATCAGGATGTATACCTACATATAAGGGTATTAATCCAGGGATGGTGAAGTATCCTGGAGTATATGACCGGGGACAGAATGTTCACATTTTGCTTTCTGATACTTCATTCTATAACGACAGGATTAAACCAAAAAAGGAAGTACAGTTTGTTGCAGTTAAAGTTATAAATGAGGATACCCTGCCATTTACCATAAACAGCTCCTCAGTTACAGTATTCAATGATTTTGAACCGACTGAAATCATCTCTTTTGATGAATATTACAGGCATGTTAAGCATAAATCAGCAATATATATAATCGTTGGTTCCGCCGGAATAGTGATGGGTCTCGGAATATCAAACCATGGTCTCCATCCCTCATTCAAAAATCCCGGGTGGATATTGACACCTGTTTCCGGAGGTTATCTTTTTGCAGCATCCAGGGCAAACAAAAAACTTAAACATGATCTGGCTAATTATGACCTTTATAACATGAAAATAGACCCCGGCTCTGAAATAAATGGCTTTTTATGTATATCTGCGAAAGAACTGAAAAATCTAAATATCAGGATTGAATAATCATGTTACATAAACAACTGATATTAATTATCTTCTTTATCTGTTTGTGTTTCCCCGAAGGGAAAGCCCAGAATGTATTCAGTATTCTGAAAGTACATGTTTGTGATTCTGCAAGCAGTTTGCCCCTGAGAAATGCAAATGTTATGATACCTGCCGTCAGAAAGAACCTTAAAACTGACAACGAGGGAATGGTACGATTTGGCATACCTGAAGGACAGTATATATTATTCGCTGAATGTGATGATTACTATATGAAACAACTGGTTGTTTCGCTCAGAAATGACACATCTGTTTATATATTCTTACGCTCATCATTAATAAACTATGATATAGGCGAAGTAACTGTCAGTACAAACTACTTTAACAAGACGGAAAAGATCATCCCGGGTCTGGATAAGATAAAACACGCAGCTATTCAGAACCTGTCAACCATAGGTGGCGAGGAAGACCTGGTCAAGACCATTGCAACCCTTCCGGGAGTAAGCCAAGGCAGTGAGGGTTCTGCAGATATTTTCGTACGAGGTGGTTCAACGGACCAAAACATGTACCTGCTGGACAATAACATCATATACAAACCTTCCCATCTTCTCGGATTCCTTTCTTCTGCCAACCCGCTTGTCATTGAAGAAGCCAGCTTCTATAAAGCAGCTTTCCCTGCCAGATTCGGGGGAAAATTGTCATCGGTAATTGATATAAAAACACATGATCCTGCCATGGATTCACTATTTTTGAAAGCCGACATCAGTACAATATCGGCTAAAATGATTGCTGATATACCCATAGTCAAAAACAAGAGCGGGATCATGATCAGCGGAAGAACGACATACCTGGATAAACTTTACTCCCTGATTGCCAACAGGTACAATTATAACAACACAGGATTCTACGATTTGTACTTCAAGGCACAGCACAAAATAGACAGTAATAACTCATTGATGCTATGTATGTATTCTGACCGTGACTATTACAGTGATATACACAAACCAAAAGAGTTTAAGGAACAATACTCGGAAGATATACAAATATGGAAAAACAGGTTCGGAAAAATATCTTATGATCATCTCACAAAAAACAGGGCCAACATAAATATCTATACCGGCATAAGCGGCTACCAAATGGATTTCAGGGATGAAAATGTATATATGGACCCAACACTTAATTACAAAAATTATTACAGATCTTCGATTACGGATATTTCTGCCGGAATAAACTACGTAAGCAGAAAAGACAGCATAAATACGCTTGTAGCAGGCCTGGAAGCAATACATCATCTTATTGTACCCTCCAGACTCGAATATTCCTATTCGTCACCTGATTCTACCTTTACTGCCAGTAATGTAGCTCCTTCATATATGACAGAACTGAACAGTCATTTAGCCAGGAACTTTATTATTTTGGATAGATTAAGGTTAAGCACCGGTCTCAGGTTCGGTTTTTTTCATACAAAAAATTCAAACTACAGCTCACTGGAACCAAGGATCGGATTGCAATATTTAACAGGTGAATCTGCTTCATTAAAAGTTTCATGGGCGCGTACATCCCAGCCACTCCATATGCTTACCAATCCCGGCCTGGGTATGCCAATGGATATTTATATTCCCTTTTCCAGCCACTATAAGCCGGCAACAGCCGATCAGTCAGCAATGGCATACAATACACATATCAATATTTCCGGCAAAGAGTTTTATATTACACTTGAAGCTTATTACAAGAAGATGCACAATATACTTGCCTACAGAGCCGGCTACAGCTCTCATAACCTTACCTCCTACAGAACCCGGCCTGTCAGTCTTGATGATATTGTGACATCCGGTGAGGGTGAGTCATTCGGAGGAGAATTTATCATTGAGAAACCAAGCGGCAGGCTGAATGGATGGTTGTCTTACTCGCTGTCAAAAACAACTCATTTCTTCGAAGAACTCAACGGGGGCATTCTTTTCCCTGCAAAGCATCACAGGCCTCACAACCTGTCACTGGTTCTGAACTATAGTATTGACAGGAAGAATCGTATATCTGTTAATTTCAAATTTATCACAGGTGAAAGAGTTACCCTTCCCGAATATATTTTTAATATGGCATCCTTTGACTTTTCTGATGGTGATGTTTCAACTTACTGGTTGATGCACCCTGCCTACAGCAACAGTGAGATAAATGCTTACAAGATGAAGGATTTTCACAGGCTTAACATATCATATACCCACAGTTTTGAAAGAAAGAAATGGTCCGGTGCACTGGAACTCAGCATATATAATGTTTATAACAGGAGAAATTCGTATTATTATTACTTGGATGCAACTATAGTCAGCTCCACAAATAATGCAGTTATACCAACATTAAAATCAGTTTCACTATTCCCCATTATTCCTGCGATATCTCTTAAGATTGATTTGAAATAATACAGAATGCAGGATGCTGAATATGCAACCCTGACGCTCCTTTTTGTCGGTCAGGGACTACGTTTCACTCCGTCGCTAAACAACGCTAAACGCGGAACTCTGCCTCGGTTAAAACTACGGCGGATATAAACGGAACCTAGTAGTATGGTCTGTAGCGGTAAGGCATGTAACCCGGATACATATAATACGGGTTAAGACCGTTGGTAGTTGTTATACTGGCGCCAATGCGGAATCCGGGCAGAGGCATGAATTCCATTCCAAGTGTCATTGATTCGAAATCTTTTTTTCCGAACATGCCTTCGTTCATCAGTGATTTTGCATATTGACCGAAAACGGTCATCTTCTCATTAATTGAATAAATACCACTAACATTCATTATAAAATCAGAAATTCTGCCATTCTCATCGCTGTAACCCGGGTAATAACTGTTGATATATGTCCCCTCAATATTAATAACAAATTTTGAATTTACCGGAAGTAATACTGAAGGTGATATCCATGAATTAACTGTATTAAAGCCACTAAGTGAATTAAACATTACACCGGTACGTATCTGATACCTTGCCCATGAGTGGTTATCTGAAATGTCATTTTCACTCTTATCGGCATAGTATTTTTCAGGACCGGGTGCGGGCATATAGAAAATCGCTGGATTTATAAACGGGTTTTGCGCGTTTAAATTTATTCCTGCAAAAAGGATGAGTGATATGAATACCAGTTTTCGCATGATGTAAATCTAATGTATTTTAAGAATATTTCAAAATAATATTAATCATACCTGTTGGCTTTCAGCACTCCGTCTATAGATGCTATCTTTTTTATTAAACCATTAAGGATGTTTGTGTTAGGGACAAATAAATAAACTATACCTTCAAACATCCCATCATGATTTTCGTACTTAAAATTCCTGAGACTTACTTTATATGAAGTAAGCACCTCATATATTTTGGTTATCATGGCATGGTCATCGACACCGACAATTCGTATACCGGTCTGGAATGCAGGGCTCTCCTCCACTTTTGTCCACCTGGCCATGAGAACACGGTAAGGGTAGTTAGCCATAAGGTAGGGAGCATTGGGGCAATTCACTCTATGGATTTTTACCCCTTCTGTTATTGTAACAAAGCCGAATATTTTATCTCCCGGTACCGGATTACAGCATTTAGCGAGCTTATAATCCAGTCCTTCCACCTTATTATCGATAATAAGATAATCGCTGAACATGGCACCTGTAACAAGCCTGGTATCCACTTCCTCCTGTACTTTCCGGCTTATTTCCTCATTACTTCTTATTTCAGTCTTCTTTTTTTGTCCTTCATTTTTAAGGTAATCCTTAACATCCTGAAGATCTATCTTTTCGCACTGGATCTGGTAATAAAGTTCAGTGGCATTCGGTAGTTTAAAGTTATCAAGCAATGATTTCACCAGGGCATCATCATAAGTTATTTTCCAGTTTTTCAGACGTCTTACCAGCATTGCCTTACCTTCAGCTGCTGATTTCACTTTTTCCGCATTAAGTGCACTCTTAATACGGCTTTTCGCCTTTCCCGTTGCAACAAATGATAGCCAGTCCTGTTTTGGCTTCTGGTTTTTTGAAGTTAACACGGCTACCTGGTCACCATTTTCGAGAACATATTTTATACCTACATTCCTTCCGTTCACTTTTGCTCCCACGCAGCTCTCTCCTACCTGTGTATGTATTTCAAATGCAAAATCCAGCACGGTAGCCCCGGCTGCCAGGCGTTTCAAATCACCTCTCGGTGTAAAAACAAACACTTCATCTGTGTAAAGGCCGGACCTTACCTGTTCAATAAGTTCTTTATCTTCTTCATCCGCTGATTCCAGTATCTCCCTCATATGCAACAGCCACTTATCTATTGCCTTATCTCCTTCAGTACCTTTATATTTATGATGTGCGGCAAGTCCTTTTTCCGCAATATCATCCATCCTGGCAGAACGTATCTGCACTTCCACCCATTTATTACGTGGTCCTATGACTGTGGTATGCAGGGATTCGTAACCATTTGATTTAGGTAAAGATATCCAGTCTCTCAGCCTGCTGGGATTGGGCTGATACAGGTCAGTTACAAGTGAATATATCTTCCAGCAATCGGCCTTCTCCCTTTCTTTTTCACTATCCAGGATTATTCGAATGGCAAAAACATCGTACACCTCTTCGAATTCAACACCCTGACGGTTCATCTTCTGCCATATTGAATGAATTGACTTGGTGCGTCCTTTTATCTGGTATTTTATTTTTTGTCTGTCCAGCTCAGCCCTGAGTGGTGTTGAGAAATCCCGTATCAGACGGTTACGTGAAGAGGTTGTATGCTTCACCTTTTGTTCAATCATTTTGTAAGCAGCAGGATCAAGATACATCATTGCCCTGTCTTCCATTTCAGATTTCAGCTTATACAGTCCAAGCCTGTGGGCCAGTGGCGCATACAGGAAATATGATTCAGAGGCCAGCCTGAGACGCACTTCAGTCTTTGCACCCTTAAGGTTCCTCATATATTCAAGTCGCTCAACCAGTTTTATCAGTATTACTCTTATGTCATCAGCCAGGCTGAGGATGAGTTTCAGGAAATTTTCGGCTTGGTATGTTGATCTTGTAGTCTCTATATTTTCTATGTTTGCCAATCCTTTCAGAACTTTCAAAACATTGCTTCCGAAGACTTTTTCAATTTTTTTATCGTTTAAATCAATCTTTCCGGAACAATCATGAAGAATGGAAGCTATCAGGGAGGTCAGTCCAAGCCCCATTTCATCAACCACTATACGTGCAACTGACAGTGCATGTATAACAGATGATTGTCCGGTGATAGTCTTCTTATCACCAAGGCATTCTACAAGGATTTCAAGGGCTTTCCTTATCTTCCTCTGGTCATCCCCGCTTTCAATAATCCGCGATGAAGCCCTCAGTAATGACCTGTATTTGTTTTTTATGGCTGTAGTTTCGTCTTTCACGACAAGTGATTGATGTTGCTGCTGCAAAAATAATAATTATAATGTTTGAATGGAATAATGGAACCGAGCCTCGAGGATTCGGGGCGAGCTCGCGAGTCCCGAATCTTTGATTCGAGGATCCTCGAAAAGCAAGCGCTTTTCGGGACGGACTGTGATTGTGGCCGGTCCGCCGTCGCCGGAGACTTTGGCGGACAGGTGGAAGCGAGCAATGATGGAATAATGTGTTAGGAAGGTAAAGGCTAAACTAATTTATCCTTCGTGTTAATTCGTCATAATTCGCGGTAATTCGCGCCTTACCGGAAGGAGAATCCTATTCCGGCAGTGAGAACATTATAGTCGGCATATGTATAATCTGCATGGAATGTAAAAACCCCCAGTTTTATGCGTCCTCCCAAATTCAATCTCAGCCCTGAATAGTTTTTTATATCTATTCCCTCAACTTCTTCCACAACACCGGCATCGGTATATACGGGATAAGTTGTTGAAATATCTGGATCAACTGTTGGGAGTGGAATATATCCTTCTATATTCATTCTTGTTGAAGTCTTGCTATAGCCAATACCTGCATATCCTGTGAGTACAGGTAAATTGACCGAACCTATAAGTGATACATTCCAGGCTGCTACATCCACAATAACAGACTGATCACTGAAGTCGGAAAATGTATAACTATCGTAATTAATATCTGTATCGGGCTGAACACTTACAGGGATAATACCCCTCAGATTATTATAGCCCCCGAAAACTGAGATATTAACCGGCAGCATATTGAAAGCTTTAATATGCTCTGTTATGCTCTTCATAAATCCGCCACCGATAAGCCTCAATGAACCTTCTTCTATTGGTGTAGTGGGTATGTACCTGATTTTTATTTCTGAGGCCAGCGGCAATCCTATACCTGCCTGCAGCATCGGTGCCGGCACCACTCCAATTCCTGTTCCCTGCGGTGAATTAAAGTTAACCAGTTCAATTTGTGTACCGGGCATTCCGGGCACGTCCTGCATAACATGGAGGGCAGGGCCTACCTCTTTTGAACCGGCTATAGTTGGAGCCATAGTAATACCTGAGGGATTTACCAGTTCCAGCTTTGAAAAATTTATATCGGCAAGATCAAATTCCAATGCATTTGCTGGCACAAAACCTGCACTCACACTGAGTGTAACATCAAAACCTCCGAATTTATGAGGCTTTGCTGTATTATACCATGCTGAATTAAAGCCTGCGCCAAAAGCATTGGCAAAAGGTTCTATATAGGCTTCCATCAGCCTCATGCCGTCGTTGATACCGGCTTTGAAGAAATCGGCCTCAAGCTGCGCATTGGCTTTTGGTCCTGCAAGTGCAAGTAATGAAACTGCAACCAGGATCGGGTATTTTTTCAAGTTACGTATCATAGCATAATTTTTAATTAGGCTAATGTAGAATTAATGTACATAATATCAAAAAAGGAAAGGGAAATATCCATTCAGTTTTCTCATATTTCCCATGATAATTAATTCCGGTCCTGAAATTTCAAAAAGACAAATTATTTCTCTTCAATAAAATCCCGAAGTTTATCGTACTCTATCTGTGTAGCTAATTTAAAGATCTCCTCCCCGTTGAGTTTACCGGAAAGACCAAGGCATACAAGTGAGTTATTTTCTTTTAGCAGCAGCATTAAATCGCTGACATAGTCTTCATTTTCCAGTATATAGGCTGAAACATAAGCATCACTCGAATTAAAGCCGAGAATATTTTCATATTCAAAATCGTTTATTTTGCCTGTTATCCGTTGCAGCATATGGTCTGTACCATCTTCTGAATTATTCTCCCTGCTGTAAACGAGAAGTTTAACAAGGTCTATGTCTCCCATTGCTGCATTGTTGATATCATCATTCTCCATTCCTATCAGACCCATAAAAAGGGCCGGTGGTAATTTCACCATATACACGCCCTTTTCCCCTTCGAATTCGGTGAATATATCATCATTCTTACGTTTGTCAGTGCATGAGGTAAAAGACAGAAGCAGTAATGCCAGGAGGCTATAAAAAATATATCTCATAAAATCAGTATTTTACATTATCCTGTAATTCTTCAATGCCCATTGTTTTGCTTATGCTGGCAATATTCTTCAGGTCCAGGTCACCTTTAATTGAGATAAGGACATTCTGGCCTGGTCCCCCTCCTATCATCAGCAGTTCATCTATCCTCTTTCCTTTTTCCTTCACAAGGAATTTAAGATCCTTATCACTTTCCTTAACCACCATTAATTCCTCATAGCCATTTAAATTAAGGTCTTTCTCAAGTTCCCTGAAGAAATTCAGTTTATTGTTAAGTTCAGGATCATCAACAGTTAGTATACGGATTGATTTAAGGTTATTTATCACATCTTCCAACTCATCATCATCCAGGTCAACTCCCGCCATCATACTGAACATTTTACTTGAGATATATACGGTTGTAATGCCCTCGCTGCCTGCATATTTATCAAACATGGCATCAATGGGGTTTCGCTGGGCAAATGAAGAAACCGTCAGAACAATAATAAATAACAGTAGAATTGATTTTTTCATTATTTCAAGTATTTATTTTTTCCCCTTTACATTATTCTTTTCATCCATACCAAGCAGTTCAATGCTATTCTCAATATACTTCAGTGCTTTTAATTCCCCGGCAACAACATTCCTTGATTCCGGGATAAGGTTTAACCTTGATTTCGTCTGGCTTATCATTGACAGCTCTTCCATCTGATCCCTGCCCTTATTTAGATTTGACGAAACATTGTAAAGCACTTCAATAGTTTCATTATAAGCAAGTTGTGGATCGCTATAGGTGTCTTTAACCCGGCTATTATCCTCAAGTATAAACCAGAAGCTGATGATTATCAGTATAGCTGCCGCCACCGAAATGATGCTGTATAAACGCCTTTTGCCGGATATTATTTTTCTATTCCTCTCTGATTCATCGATTGAGGTCATTATCCTTTCATCAAGATCAGGAGAAGGTTCTGGTATTTCCTCATTCCCAAACAGTCCGGTAATCATCATCCTGTCTTCAGAAAATTCAGATGGAAGGTTTTCATGTTTAAGAAGTTCAAGCATTTTTTTTTCTTCATCTGCTGAAGATGATCCATCATAGTACTTTTCGAGAAGTTTTTTAAGCACTGACCAGTTCATAATTCTTTTTTTTTATTTCTAATCTGACCATTTTTCTTGCCCTTGAAAGAATTACCCTCAGATTACTTATATCTATATTCAGTTTTTCAGCTATTTCCTCATACTCATATCCATCGATATCACGTAGCTGTATAACCGAGCGGTAATTTTCAGGCAGGGTATTTATAATACCGGTAATGATCCTGAATTTTTCCATATTTTCAATTTCTTCTTCAAAGTTCATGCCCGAGGTCCTGGTATCATTTGTTCTGGTGTCATCCATGAATTCCGTTTTCTTTTTTCTCAGCCTGTCTAGACAATAGTTACGTGTCACAGTCATTGTAAAGGCCTGAATATTATTGTATTCAGTCAGTTTGTCTCGCATTTTCCAGAGCTTAAGGAAGATTTCCTGAACCGCATCTTCCGCTTCTTCTTTATTTGAAAGGAAGCGGAAGGCAAAACGGTACAGGGTGCGGCTTAAAGGTATTATATCAGTTTCAAATTCCTTCCTGGTCATAATCTGTTTAGTTACGATCAACCAGGTTATAAAAGTAATTAATATATAACTTATTTCAATCCAAAAATGTTATTATCATCATTTATGGATTCTGACATTTCTTTTATTATCTTTTCAGTCAGTTTACCTTTTATCTGAATTATTGCATTATCATCCCCACCGGCTACAACCAGGAATTCAGTAAAGATATCTCCTTCTGCTTTTACCATTATTTTCATATCGGAATCAGAAGAATTTACCCTGACCATTTCTTCATATCCACCTTTATCAAGTTCATCCATGACTAAATCATAGAAATTATCAACTTCCATATTGTCATCTTCCTGGGCAAGGATACGTATGACGGCTATTTTATCTGAATTCTTGAGAAACTCATCATCATCGTCAAACTCACCAATTAATTTAAGGAAGTTACCGGATACAGTTACTGTTACAAATCCATCCATACCCTGGTACTTATCGAAAAGCCTGTCGATAGAACTCTGGGCGCTTAATGAAATTGTAAATACTAATAATACAAGCGGTGTAATAATCCTTTTCATGATTCTTTTTTTTAGTTAAAAACTGTTTTCATAGATATGACGAATGATTTTGAGAAATATAACAGGAAAAGGCCAGGAAAAGATAAAAGACAACCGAGCCCCGAGTAATCGGGGCTCGCTCACGAGTCCCGAATCTTTGATTCGAGGATCCTCGAAAAAGCTCCAGCTTTTTCGGGACGGGTAGTGATTGTGGCTTGCGGGAACGAGTGAAAGGAAAAGGCTAAGGCTAAGGCTAAGGCTCAACCATAGCCTAAATTTCATTTCTCGGCAAGTGGTGATCCAGGTTCTTTGAGCATAGCTTTATAGTATGCGTAGTCAACAAGCTCAGGAATAATTCTCTGGAAAAGGGCAGTAAAGCGACCGACCCAGGTCATAATCTTGTTCCTTTTACGTTTTACAATTCCTTTAAGTATCCATTTTGCGACATATTCAGGAGTCATCATCCTCTTCTCTTTCCTTGGTGATTCACCCTGTGGATCTCCATTACCTGTAAGGGCTGTCATACGGATATTGGTATTTGTAAAGCCGGGTGCAATTATCATCACATGCAGGCCTGTCTTCAGGTTTTCTATCCTGACTGTTTCCAGGAAACCGTGCATAGCAAATTTGGAGGCTGAGTAACCTGTTCGTCCGGGCAGGCCCTGAAATCCTGCAACGGACGACACACCCACTATTGATCCCTTGCTTTCGATCAAATGCTTCAGTGCATAACGTGTACAGTAAACGGTACCCCAGAAATTTACATCCATCACTTTCCTTATCACATCCATGTCCGTGTCTGCAAACCTTGCCCTCATGGATATTCCGGCATTATTTATCAGAATATCAATCTTCCCAAATTCTTTTATTGTTTCATCTACAAGCATCCTGCAATCGTTCTCAATGCTGACATCCGTTTTTACTGCTAAGACATCATATCCCCTGTCAATAAGGTTTTGAGCAACTTTTTTCAGTCTTTTCTCATTTGATGAGGCCATTACTATCTTTGATCCTCTTTTTACTAATTCTTCAGCAGTAGCTAATCCTATGCCGGAGCTGGCACCGGTTATTATTGCAACTTTATCTTTAAATGAGTAAGGCATTAAATTTATGAGTTATGAGTTATGAGTTATGAGAGGCGAAAGATAAGAAGTGAATGGTGCACTATTAAGGTTTAAGAGATTAAAATCCAATGGTCAAATAATCCATTAAACCATTATTCCTTAGTCTTCCCTGCCCTCCGGAGCCCCGAGTTCTCGGGGCGAAGGAGGGAGCCTTAGCCTTAGCCTCAGTCTTAAACTTATCATTCGCTTTGTGAAAGTACAGGTATTTGTCTGTTTATTGATTCTTCAAGTGAAATCAGGGTCTCAGTCCTGGTAACTCCTTCTATATTTTGAATGCTATTAGTCAGGACATCACGAAGATGTTCATTATCACGTGTATATACTTTAATAAACAACGAGTAATTGCCTGTAGTATAATGACATTCGATTATCTCAGGTATCTTTTCGAATTTCTCAATGACTTTCTTATAATGTCCTGGATGTTCAAGGAAAATTCCAATATAAGCACATGTTTTGAAGCCAACGGCAACCGGATCAACCTTGAATTCCGAACCTTTTATCACACCTGATTTTATCAGCTTTTGCACTCTCTGGTGAATTGCAGCCCCTGAAACATTACATGCTCTGGCCACTTCCAGGTACGGAATCCTGGCATTTTTAGTTATAATATCTAAAATCTGCCTGTCAAGATTATCAATCTGTAAGTTTTTAACCATAATGCAGAAGGATTTACTAAATTATTAAAATTATGAGACAATAAATTTAGAAAATTATAAGTAAAATAAAAACAGGAGGAAATATTTACTTATCAAGAGTCCCTGTCAGATCAGATGCTTTATTGAAATTGTTTTGATCCAGGTAATCATTAAGGCCTTTAATAATATCCACAGCTGCGGTTGGATGGATGAACATTGCTGTTCCGACCTGTATGGCTGCAGCACCTGCAATCATAAATTCGGCCGCATCCGTTGCGTTCATTATCCCACCTATTCCTATCACAGGTATCTTTACCGCTTTTGAAACCTGCCATACCATTCTGAGAGCTACAGGTTTTATTGCGGGTCCGGAAAGGCCTCCGGTAACTGTTGAAAGTACTGATCTTCTTGTTTCCGCATCTACGGCCATCCCAAGTAAGGTGTTTATCAACGACACTGAATCTGCCCCTTCAGCTTCTGCCACCTTTGCAAAATCAGTTATACAGGTAACATTTGGTGACAATTTAACCATCAGGTTCTTTTTACATACCTTTCTTACCTCCCTGATAACCTTTTCTGATGTGGGAAGATGTGTTCCAAATGCCATCCCTCCCATTTTAACGTTGGGACAGGAAATATTCAGTTCAATACCATCTATATCTTCCAGGTCGCTTATTATTTCCGTAAGTTCAACATATTCTTCAACAGTACTGCCATTTACGTTTATTATAATATTTGTATCATATTTACGTATATGCGGGTAAGTGTTGTTGATGAAATATTCTATTCCCTTGTTCTGTAAACCTACTGAATTGAGCATTCCGGATGGGGTTTCAGCCATCCTGGGATAAGGATTACCCTCCCTGTTTTCAAGAGTTGTGCCTTTCACAACAAGGGCACCGAGAGCGGAAACATCAATAAAGGGCTCCATTTCCGGTCCAAATCCGCATGTCCCGGAAGCCGTCATAACAGGATTCTTAAGTATGAGTCCGCCAATATCTACCTTCAGGTCTGCCATTTCAGTTCGTTTATGTTAAACACTGGTCCATCAGTACAGGTGCAAACATTACCCCTGACAGTATCAACAACACAGCACAGGCATACACCATATCCGCATGCCATGGTATTTTCAAGTGATACTTCGCAGAATTTCCCCCTGGAACGGGCTATTTCAGCAACAGCTCTCATCATAGGTTCAGGGCCGCAGCAATAAATCCGGTCATAATTATCACTGTACAGTTCAGGGTGATCAGTAATTAATCCCTTATAACCATAACTCCCGTCATCTGTTGTAATCAGTACTTCACCCATCTGGCTGAACCTGGCTTTTTCAATAATATGTTCAACTGATTGATATCCCAATAAAATTTTGAATTTCAGTGATTTCAGTTTTAATTTCTTTGCCAGCAACAGCAATGGTGCCACTCCAACACCACCACCTACAAGAAGAGATCTGTCATCTTCAGAGCCCAGGGTGAAAGTATTACCAAGGGGATATATAATATTGATCTTAATTCCTTTCTCCAACCTGGCCATCGCCCTTGTTCCAGCACCCACTTCCTTTATCAGCAGACTGATAATATTCTTTTTATAATTAACATCAAAAACCGATATTGGCCGGCGCAGAAAGGCGTCCCTGACATTATCAACCCTTAACTGGACAAATTGACCCGGTAATATTTCAGGCAGTTTTCCATGACTTAAGAGGTCAAGAACGAAATAATCACGTGCAAGCCTGTGATTTGATTTAAGTTCAAAATCCTCAATCCTCATTATGTAATTTTGACAGTAAAGATAAAGATTAAGACAAAAGGAAAAAGGAAAAAGTACAAAGAGGGCCAAGCGTAAAGAACCGAACGCAGTGAGCTCATGAGCATAGCGAATAATTTGCCCTGTGGGCAAATTTAGCGAGGAGCCAGATTGTGGGGAGGAATAGAAAAAGGCTAAGGATAAGGATAAGGCTAAGGATAAGGCTAAGGTTCCCTCCTTCGCCCCGAGTACTCGGGGCTCCGGAGGGCAGGGAAGGATAAGGAATGATAGATTATTGGAA
>CAZNYS010000008.1:85489-86834 GCA_964577305.1 uncultured Rikenellaceae bacterium | reverse complement strand
GAATTATCTGGGATTTCTGGACGGGGAGTATGATATTTGGCATAAAATGATATAAATACCCTATCATGTGAAAATTCATTATTTGCATAAGAGATATAATTGGTATATTCATATTTTTAAAAGAAAACTCATTCAAAAAAACCGCTCATATCATTCTTCTCTATTACAATTTTTATATTAAGTTGTGATGATGGAAGCTAGCCTCTTTTCTCAATACATCCTGCCTGTAACTCTTGGATTGATAATGGTGAACCTTGGTTTATCTCTCCACTTTGAGGATTTCAGACAAATATTTTCTGAGCCAAAAGCTCTCATTACAGGACTGATATGCCAGATGGTATTACTGCCGGGCATAGCTTTTACAATCGCCTCACTGAGCAATCTGCCTGATCCGATAAAAATTGGTATAGTACTTATTTCTGTCTGCCCGGGAGGAGCTACTTCCAATCTAATAACCTACCTGCTGAAAGGCAATGTGGCTTTATCCATTTCTCTCACTTCTATTAACAGCATACTTATATTATTCACCATTCCCGGATTCATTATGCTTGCTTCAAAAATGTTTATGAACCAGGAAGCACTTATTTACCTGCCTTTCTTACCAACAATACTGAAGATATTCCTTATGATACTTCTGCCAACTGCCTTTGGTATACTTATAAGATACAGGTTTCCGAAACAGGCAGAGGCAGCTGAGAAATACTTGAAATATATTACTACAATACTCCTTGCAGTGGTTTTTCTCTTTGTTATTCTTACCAGCCACAGTGAAAATGAGCATCCTTTTAACCTTTACCTGCGAATCGCTCCACTTGTCTTATTATTAAATTTGCTTGGTATGACATCGGGATATTATGCTGGGAGATGGCTTAGGTTCAGAAAGCCAAAACTGATTACGCTGTCAGTTGAGGTAGGTATACAAAACAGTGCACTGGCCATCACTATTGCCAGCAGCCCTGTATTTCTTAATGACACCACCATGGCCATTCCGGCAGTGATATACGGTATGTTTACCTTCTTTAATGCCGTTCTTTTTGGCATGATCATTAATCGCTGGCATAATATCAGGGGGAATATCAAGTATAAATAGGTGCCGGGTTACCGCTTACTATAAAGCTACAGCGGGCGGGCTGGGTACTGGGTAACTGGGTAAGAGATGCATATTAATCACTTTGCCCGCCGTAGCCACTTTTTTCTCGGAGTGAAGGAGGGAGGAAAACTGATCGCATTGAAGAACTCATCGCTCACTGCTCACCACTTTACCTCAGCCTCAGCCTCAGCCTCAGCCTCAGCCTTAGCCTTAGCCTTAGCCTTAGCCTTAGCCTCTACTTCTATACCTCCTCCA
>CAZNYS010000008.1:0-85389 GCA_964577305.1 uncultured Rikenellaceae bacterium | reverse complement strand
AGCCTTAGCCTTAGCCTTAGCCTTAGCCTTAGCCTCTACTTCTATACCTCCTCCAGAACCTGTAACTGGTCAGCGAGGTCAAAGTAAAGAACCTGTTTAACAGCCTGTTTCTGAGAAGAAAGTGAAGTATTCTATATCCCAGGAAGATAGTAATTAGTCCGCTCAGGAACATGAATAGATAAATCAGGAGGCGAAGATGTTCAATATAAAAATTGTAAGAAATAACATTTATGTATACAAGTAGTTTTGTCAGCGCAAGAGGTATTATTGAAAATGCGAGCCACCAGATAAGGGCTGTATATCCATGTGCTGTTTCTATGGCCCTTTCCGGGCAATTATTCATGCATTTCATGCAGCTTTCACAGTTAAAGGTCCAGAACGGTCTGTCGTCCTTTTTAATAATTGCCTGCACAGGGCAATTCTTATAACATAGTCCGCAGTCATTGCATTTATAATTAGCAAAGAAAGTCTTCGCAAGAGCAAAACGGCCAAAGAAATAATAAGCAATAGATATCGGCATTATAACAAGATCCAGTGGGAGGTCATAAATGCCACGCATTATTCTTTTACCTGTGAGTATTCTATCAGTAAACCTGCCGGTTATTTTTTTACATCTTGCATGAATTGATTTAACCACTTTCTCCCTCAATCCGGGATGCAGCGATATCCAGTTTGATGGAAGGTCAAGGGGTCTTAACCCAATGATTTTATATCCTTTTATTTTGAGTATTATAGCCGGGAAGAATAATGCCAGGCCACTTAAGCCCGGCGTGAATATTTTCCACATCTTCATCCCTGCACGTGTGTTAAGGAGGAATACGCAGGAACCAGCTTTTGGAAATTTCTGAACGTATTTAATTACTGCAGGTGGTGCATTAAAACCGTGGGTAGGATAACAGAACCCAACAAGAGTATTTTCAGTGAGTATTTTCCTGTCAGGATATTCTCCCTTTGAAAGATTAAATAGTTTTGCATCAATTCCAGCTGACAGCGCAAATTCTTTTATCCATTCAGATGCCGTTTTAGCATTACCTGTACCTGAGAACCAGTAGATCAGCAGTTTTTCATATTTCATTTTCCGATCGGGAATGACTGTTTGAATTCTGTTGTTAAGATATAAAATATCAAGCTCATCTCGTAACTACTCGCTCACACAAACCACAATCTCCGTCCCGAAAAAGCTATGCTTTCTCGAGGATCCTCGAATCGAAGATTCGGGACTCATGAGCTCGCCCCGAATTTTCGGGACTCGGTTCATAACTCGTAATTTTAATATCTTTGCGCTTTTAATGGCTTCGGGTGAATATAACTGAAAATCTAACATACAGGAAAATATTTCTCTTCTGGGGTCCACTTGCCCTTACATGGCTGATGATGGCTTTTGAGCAGCCATTCCTTGTGTCGGTGATTGCCAGGCTGGATGATGCAAAATACAATCTTGCGGCATTTGGTATCGCGTTCTCCTTTGCCATGATAGTGGAAGCTCCTGTAATTATGCTTATGAGTGCTTCAACAGCACTGGTGACAGACAGAAATTCATTCAGGAAGCTAAAACGCTTTACCGATGTACTGAACATATCAGTAGTTATTGTACAGCTTGTAATTCTTATACCACCGGTTTTTAACCTGATAGTGAAAGATTTAATGGGTGTTCCTGAAAATGTTGCCCACCTCACGTATATTGCACTCTTTTTATTGATTCTCTGGCCTCCGGCTATTGGTTACAGAAGGTTTTATCAGGGTATACTTATAAGAAATAACCTGACCCGAAGGGTTACTTATGGGACACTGGTAAGGTTTTTAGTAATAGCCCTTGTTGGATTTATACTTTATTTAACCGGTATTGAGGGTGCTTATGTAGGTGCAGCAACATTATCCCTTGCAGTTTTTTGTGAGGCTTTTGCATCCTGGCTAATGGCAAGGGAAACGGTCAGGAGGATACTTAATGATGGAGATAATACAGAAGAAGACTTTCCTGAAGAAGCCGGGAATAAAAAGATCGGCTACAAATTTATTACAAGGTTCTATACACCACTGGCTCTTACTTCATTATTGTCAATGGGTGTTCATCCGTTTGTTACTTTTTTCCTTGGCAGAAGCAATATGCCAATAGAATCACTGGCAGTACTTCCTGTTCTAAATTCACTTGTATTTATATTCCGGAGTATGGGTTTGTCATACCAGGAGGTAAATATAGCTCTCATAGGGAAAAGGAAGCAGAATTACAGGTCGCTGCGTAATTTCGCAATAATGCTGGGGGTAATGGTGACAATTTTACTTGGAATTATTGCCTTCACACCTCTTTCCGGTGTTTGGTTCATTAAGGTCTCCGGTCTGACAACTGAGCTTGCTGACCTGGCCTATCTGCCTTTGAAAATACTGCTTGTCTTACCTGCTCTATCTGTTCTTCTTTCATTCCAGAGATCGACCATGGTGATTGCAAACAATACCAGACCTATATCTGTTGCCACCGCAATTGAGCTTATAGTTATTTTAATAGTCCTGGTGATATGCATAGCATTTTATGATATGATTGGTGTTATTGCTGCCTCACTTGCGTATATAATAGGCAAAAGTGCTTCCAATATTTATCTCAGTCCGAGACAGGCTTCGGCAGTAAGAAGCTGGTAACCGGTCATCCATGAATTAAAATAATGACCGGGCTATACTAATACCGCATCTAAAAAAGTGAGATTTCACTTTTTTTACTTATATGAATATCTTTGATACACTGATATGCTTCTCTAGTTTCTGGGGTTAAAGAGGGAGTTGCCGTTATTGAATTTGCGGTCAAGGAGCATATCTACCATCTGGACTCCGTTCATCATACAACCATATAAACCATGTGCAAACTTTGGTTGGTAAAGATTCTCAACCGGAGTCTTAAATGGTAAACGCTTTGGTCCGAATTGTGTTACTATAGATGCCATGTCGTATATGCTACCGGTGGGCGAACCTGAATAACGTGAGTATGTAGCAGGGGTGGAAATGTCCTTAACAACAATATGTTTACTTAAACCCGGTACAAAATATTTTTCAGCAATACTAATGAAAAAGTCGCCCCATCTTTCTTTCTCAGACTTATATTTTACAGGATCATTATTACGCCATTCCAACCAGCTGTTAATGGCAAATGGGGTGCACCTGATGGTTATGGTGTTTTTCGCCCCTGTGGTAATGGAGGGGCAAATTACAGCAGCATGGAAGCAGTCTGCAGAGAATGCGTTATCACCGGCCAGGAAACCGTTAAAAAGTTTTTCTGATGTTCCAAGGCCTGTCGATACAACATTATATGGATAATCCAAATCCATGGAAGTAAGATCAATCCTGTCATCCAGCCCCAGTGCTACATTTATTGATGAGGTTGACATTACAATGTTCTCAAGTTTGTTTATATAGCTGGCGGGAAGATACTCATCACCTACCAGCCTTCGAAGTGCAACCATAGGATCAATTGTCGTAACAACAGTATCAGCACTTATTATCTTGCTGTCTCCAAGTAACTTAATACCAGTTGCCTCCCCGTTCTCAACAATTATTTTCTCTACTTCAGCATTAAGTTTTAGTTCCCCACCCCGTTCCTGGAAAATCTTTGTCATAGTTGCCGGGAATTCATCAAAATAGCCATATGGCCTGAAACACCTGGTCATGGATGACAGCATAGCACCAGTAGCATAGATGCCTGAAGCCCTGTCTGATGGAACCCCGGAAAATGATGTAAAAGTTTCCATTACCTCCCTGAGCCTGGGATTTTTGATATTAAATTTATCCAATAGCCCGGAATACGTCCGGTTAAGGTTGGCTATCACCTTTGGTGCCTTAAAGGGAGTGACCAGGGTATCTTTTAAATTTGGAATAACTTTCAGTTTTCGTACCTGTGCAAACATTGAAACCTGATAGTTTATCAGTCTGTCTATCTTCTCAGCATCCTCCGGGAATGTTTTTTTGAGGTAAGCAGTAAAATTCTCCACCCCCGCAGGAATCTTATATTCAGTTACTTCGTTCCCATTGACCACGATACGCCTCATAAAATCATTTTCATATCTTTTTAGTTTGATCTTAATCCCAAGGTATTCCATCATATCAATAATATCCGGGAAAAGCTGTGTGGTTTCAAATATATAGTCTCCTTTCTGATAGGCTGTACTGTACCCTCCCGTGTAATTATTTTTCTCAAGGATAAGGGTTTTTTTCCCTTCGGTGTTCTTTAACCACATCAATGCTGTTGATAATCCGCTTATGCCTGCACCTAATATAATAAGGTCATAATGATAAAGTCCTGAATAGTTTGACTTTATGTTGAACTTTGAAAGTTGAGTTTTCTTAGCCATAAATTTCCTTTGTTAATGGTTAGTGTGGATTTTTTCTTCTTCAAATATTATTATTGGTTAAGTAATATAAGAAAAATAATAAAGCTCAGAGTCCTTATTTATTGTTAATTTTGGTAGAGAGAAAAAGTAAAAATGAAGTATTGGTCTACCTTCATCCAACATTACTTGGGTTTATTCAGGCGAAAAAGATATTCACTTTGTTTAAATAAAATTCAGTAACATTAACATTATAAAAGGAGGATAACAATGCAAAAGATTTCGGTAATTATCAGCTTGTGTTTTTTGTTTCTTAATTCATATTCACAGTACAGGAATGATAACTGTACCAGTGTGCTCGTTTCAAAAGGAGCTTCTGCAGATGGTTCGGTTATGATTACCTATGCATGTGATGCTGAATTTGTTGGTCGCATGGAGTATATTTCTGCAACGGACTATGGTGATGATGCATATATTGAGATAAGGAAAAGGAGCGGGGAGGTACATAAGATTAAACAGGTACCGCATACTTATAAGGTTGTTGGGAATGTTAACGAATTCCAGGTTGCGATCGGTGAGACTACCACCAGTGGGAGAAGAGAACTGGTTAATCCTGATGGATTGATGCACTACGGGATGTTGATGGAGCTAATGCTTCAAAGGGCAAAAACAGCCAGGGAAGGGATAGAAATAATTGTTGATCTGGTTGAAGAGCATGGTTATAGCAGCTCAATGGAAGCTTTTTCTATTTCAGACCCGGAAGAGGCATGGATACTTGAAATGACAGGTAAAGGCCCCGGAGTTAAGGGAGCTGTATGGGTTGCACTTAGAATTCCGGATGGATATGTATCGTGCCATGCAAACCTGTCAAGGATAGGGGAGATACCTTTTGATGATAGGGAGAATTGTATGTATTCTGATGATGTAAAATCATTTGCTATAGAAAAAGGGTATTATGACCCGGATTCAGGTGAACCGTTTCGTTTTAATTTGGCCTATTGCCCGCCAACACCTTCAAGTTTGCATTCCTGTGCCTCTCGTGTATGGAGTATATTCAGGCGATGTGCCCCTTCCCTTAATTTATCGCCTGATTATCATCGCGGTGTTGAAGGTGCCGAACCTTATCCTCTTTGGGTAAAGCCGGATAAGAAGATATCGCTGGAAGACCTTTTTAGTCTTTTACGTGATCATTATGAAGGCACTGATTTTGATATGACAGAAGGAGTTGATGCGGGAGCTTTTGGAACTCCCTATCGCTGGCGACCTCTTGGCTGGGAAATTGATGGAGTATCATATTCCTGGGAAAGACCGGTATCTACCCAGCAGACAGCCTACTCTTTCGTCTCTCAGTCTCGTTCATGGCTGCCGGATCCGATTGGTGGTATTAACTGGTATGGTGTTGATGATGCATATACCACTTGTTTTGTGCCATTTTATTGCTGTGTTGATAATGTACCTGAAATATATCAGGCCGGTGATCTTCAGGAATTCTCATGGACTTCTGCATGGTGGGTGTTTAACTTTGTTGCCAATTATGCAAACCTGAAGTATTCCTATATGATTAAAGATATCCAGAAAGTACAGAATGAGCTTGAAGGAATTGCAATATCTTCACAGCCGGCAGTTGAAAAAGCAGCTTTGGAATTATACAAGACTGATCCTGTGTTGATGGTACGTTATCTGACCAATTATTGTAATGCACATTCGGAATATGTTGTTAATGAGTGGATAGATCTGGGTGAAAGCCTGCTGACAAAATATAATGACGGGTATGTGAAAGATGAAAATGGCAGGGCCAGGGGAGTAGGATATCCCGAAGAGTGGTTAAGACGTGTAATAGAGGAGCGTCCTGAACAGTTTAAGCTGAAAGAGTGGGAGTAGGGATTACTCGCTTCGCTCGTGATCCCTTAGCGGGAAAGCTTCAGAGCATTTGCAGAATCTTTCCCACCGGGATTACTCCTTCACTGCGTCCTCCATAGCCTTCGGCGACGGCGGGCTTCGTTCAGTCGTGATCACCTATTGGGGTAGCTTCAAAGCAAAATAAGAGATAATACCAGAGGGTATTGTTTTTGTTTTCAGGCATATACTCGCACGAGCGAGCTCGGCTCGTAATGCCTGAAAACAAAAAACCATCCGCTTACGCGAATGGCTTTTATTTTGCTTTGGCGGAGAAAGAGGGATTCGAACCCCCGGACCGCGTAAACGGTCAACGGTTTTCAAGACCGCCGCATTCGACCACTCTGCCATTTCTCCGGCGCAAAGATAACAAATTTTTAATTTTTCAAAATTGAAGACCATGCAATGAAGGACAGACTTTTGATTCTTGTACAGATTAATTATAAATAGAGACTAAAAAGTGCTCTGTTCATGGAAAAATGGGGCTGAAAGTTTGCTATTCTTAGAAAAAAAAATATATTTGTATTCAAATAAAAGAAATTTAACTAACCATAAAAACTATTTACCATGACAAAAAAGGAATTAGTAAATGCTATCGCTGATAAGGCAGGACTTTCAATGAAGGATGCAAATACAGCACTTAACTCATTTGTAGATGCTTTCGGTGATGCTATGAAAAAAGGTGAAAGGATCCAGTTACCAGGTATGGGAACATTTAAGGTTGATACAAGGAGTGCAAGGGTTGTAAGAAACCCACAAACAGGAGCTAAACTTAATGTTCCTGCCAAGAAGGTAGTGAAATTTAAAGCAGCACCGGGTCTCAGCGAAAAGTTATAAGAATTTAATTCTATGGTTGCTAAAGGGGGTGGACGCACCCCCTTTTTTAATGAATATGTTCGAGAAAGAATTAATAGAATATCTTGAGAATTTTGTTTCAGCCCGAAGAGCAAAATTATTTGATAAAGTATTATCAAACCGGACAAAATATATAACAGTAGTCCTGGAAGATATATATCAGCCTCATAACGCCAGCGCAGTATTAAGAACATGCGAATGCTTCGGTATACAGGAAGTTAATATTATAGAAAACAGTAACAAATACCATGTAAATCCTGATGTGGCTCTTGGTTCTGACAAGTGGCTAACAATAAATAAATTCACTAAGTCAGGTAATAATACACCCGAAGCTTACAGATACTTGCATAAAAGGGGCTATAGGGTAGTAGCAACATCGCCCCATAAAGGAGATGAAGTGAGCCTTGAAAAATTCGATATCAAAAAAGGAAAAATAGCACTGATATTCGGTACAGAAATGCATGGACTGAGTAAGCAGGCTATCGAAGAGGCGGATGAGTACCTCAAAATATCTATGCTGGGGTTTACCGAAAGCTTCAATATATCAGTGTCAGCTGCAATTATACTTCATGAGCTGGTTACATTGCTCCATAAGTCAGGTATTTCATGGCAACTGAGTGAAGAAGATAAGATATCAATAAAATTAAACTGGCTGAGAAAAACTATAAGAAAATCAGAATTGCTTGAAAAAAAGTTTCTGGATATGAAAACAGTTTAAAATAAGATTTTAAAGATTTTTTTATACATTTGAATTCTAAGCTGGGCTGTTAGAAACTTGTAACTTATGAATTGCATTATCGTAGATGATGATAAGCTTTCCAGGAAGATTCTCACCGAACACGTAAAAAGATCTTCCTTCCTGACACTCATAGGAGTGTTTGAAAATGCAATTGATGCAAGGAATTCATTGGCAGAACAATCTGATATTGACCTTATATTTCTTGATATTCAAATGCCGGAAATGGATGGATTTGAATTAATTAACAGCCTTGAAAATCCGCCGGCAATAATAATGGTTACAGTTAATGAAAAGATGGCAGTGAAAGCTTATGACCTGGATGTTATTGACTACCTGGTCAAACCTGTAACCTATTCAAGGTTCTGTAAAGCCGTTGATAAGGTCATAAGATACCAGAATAAAAATGCAAGGGAAAATATCGGCCAGCAGGAAGTATTCATAAAAAAAGGATCAACCCTGGTTAAACTGAAACTTATTGATATAATCGTTGTTGAAGCACTGGAAAATTATGTGGTAGTGCATACCGATAAAGAGAAGTATACAATTCATTTTACAATGAAAGCCATCGAACAACAGCTACCCTCCTTAATTTTTATAAGGGTTCACCGATCATATATAGTCAATAAGAGCAGGATTGTTATGATAAAAGATAATTCAGTCGATATAAGCGGAGAACTTGATATAACTAATATACCCATAGGAAAATCCTACCGTGAAAGCCTGTTGAAAGAAATAAACGTTATGATGCGATAAATTCCGGGCTTATATGTTATCTAAAAGAAATTTGTTCCTTAAATATCTCGGACAGACTTCACCTGAACCAATGTTGATTGAAATTGAGTCAGCAAAGGGAATCTGGTTATATAATCCCGAAGGTGAAAAGTATCTGGACCTTGTATCTGGTGTATGCGTCAGTAATACAGGCCATTCCAATGATTACGTTATCAAAGCTGTAAAAGAACAGCTTGATAAATATATGCACCTGATGGTTTACGGTGAACTTGTACAATCCCCTCAGGTAAATTATGCCAAAAAACTGATCGATGTGCTTAAGGGTCATTTTGAAACCGTTTATTTTGTGAATTCCGGTTCTGAGGCAGTTGAAGGGGCAATAAAAACAGCAAGGCGATTTACCTCACGTTCACGGGTGGTTTCATTTAAAAATGCCTATCATGGTTCAACACTGGGGGCTATGAGCCTTTACGGTGAAAACACCTTTAAATCCAATTTTATGCCACTGGTTCCTGACATGGTGCAGGCTGAATTCAATAATAATGATTCCTTGTCGGTGATTGATAAGAATGTGGCTGCTGTTATAGTTGAACCCATACAGGCTGAAGCCGGAATAATAACACCACAGAATGACTTTCTTACTGAGATAAGAAACAGATGCAATCAAACAGGATCATTGCTCATTTTTGATGAGATACAAACAGGTTTCGGCAGAACCGGAACCATGTTTGCTTATGAACGATACAAAGTTGTACCTGACATAATATGCCTGGCAAAATCGCTTGGCGGTGGTATGCCCCTGGGAGCATTTGTCTCATCAAAGAAAATCATATCAACCCTGTCAGATAATCCTGCATTAGGACATATTACTACATTCGGAGGCCACCCGGTATCATGTGCTGCAGGATTGGCTGCACTGGAATATATTACAGATAATGAATTACATCTTACTGCTGTGGAAAAGGGAGAAAGGTTCCGGGGAAAATTAAGGCATAAAAATATCGAGGAGATAAGGGGAGAAGGTTTGTTCCTTGCTGTGAAACTATCCTCGACAGATATGACAGGTAAATTTATTTCACAGGGAACAAAAAATGGCCTGATACTTGATCAATTTCTTTTCTGCAGGGACTCATTTCGTATATCTCCACCGCTTATAATTAATAATGAAGAAATTGATTATGCAGTCGATACAATTATTAAAACTATTGATGAAATATCCTAGGGCTCTGCTACTGTTTCAACTTTTATTGATAAATCAGCCTGGTTTTGCCCAGACAATTGGCGAAATTAACCATTATTTCAATAAGATAGCCGTTGCACCGGGTGATGAAGAAAAGCTTGTTTATAATGATTCCCTGACAAATACCATACTTACATATCTTGAATCAGTTGGGGATATAACACGGGCTGATTTATCTGATGTGAGTTATCTCGGCCAGATTACCTCACCTGACAGCCTTATTAAAATATTCTCTTGGAATATACCGGTTACAGAAGGGAATAATGTATATAACTGCATAATATACAACAGTATACTGGGTAAGAACATATTGCTGAGGGGAGAAGAAGGATTGTCAGATATTGAAACAGATGCTGTAATAAAAAGCCATAATTGGTATGGATCATTATATTATGATATACAACCTGTGGATCTGCCAGGTGAGATGACCTATATCCTGCTCGGATTTGATCCTGATAATATTAATATGAATGCCAAGGTTATTGAAGTAATGCATTTTGATGAACAGGGTAACCCTGTTTTCGGTAAGAAGATTTTTTCAACAAAGAACAAGGTTCTTACAAGAATGATCTTCAAATATTCACCCCTGGCCACCATGATGCTGAAATTTAATCCCGAACGTTCAATGATCATATTTGACCACCTTTCACCATCATCACCCATGTTCGAAGGGCAATATAAGTACTATGGCCCTGATTTTTCCTATGATGCATTTGAAATAAAAGACGGCAAACTGATTCTCATCGAAGATATAGAACTGAGGAATACAAATAATCAGGAATAATCCCTGCTCCCTGCCCCCTGCTCCTTGCCATTAATCTGCACTTTTTTCACAGGGGAGTGACGAATTGTCATAACAACCGGATTGGCATGAGCTTTGAAAATGAGCAGATGTAAAAATGTAAAACATATAAAATCAATAAAAATGCAAAAAGGTAAGATTGGAGTAACTACTGAGAATATTTTTCCGATAATAAAAAAGTTCCTGTATTCTGATCATGAGATCTTTCTCCGTGAACTGATTTCAAATGCTGTGGATGCCACTCAAAAACTTAAAACCCTGGCATCAGTAAGTGACTATAAGGAAGAAATGGGTGATACCACAATAAGGGTGTCAGTTGACAAGAAGAATAAAACAATAACGGTATCTGATTATGGTGTGGGAATGACTACTGATGAACTAAAGAAATATCTCAACGAAATAGCATTCTCCAGTGCCAATGATTTTCTGGATAAATACAAGGAGCAATCAAATGCAATAATAGGTCATTTTGGACTTGGCTTCTATTCTTCATTTATGGTTTCCGATAGGGTTGAGGTAATTACCAAATCATGGCAGAAGGATTCACCTGTTGTAAAATGGACATGTGATGGCAGCCCGGAATATACTATTGAAGAAGCTGAAAGGGAAAGGGTAGGAACAGATGTTGTTCTACACCTGGATAAAGACTCAAAAGATTTCATGGAAGAATCTAAAATTCAGGAATTGCTTAAGAAATACTGCCGCTTTCTGCCCGTAGAGATAGCATTCGGCAAAGAGAAAGAGTGGAAAGATGATAAGTACGTTGAAACCGATAAGGACAAAATAATTAATAATACTGAACCTGCATGGACCAGGAAACCAGCAGACCTGAAGGATGAAGACTATAAGGCATTTTACCGTGAGCTATACCCTATGGCAGATGAGCCATTATTCAATATACATCTTAATGTTGATTACCCCTTTAACCTCACAGGAATACTCTATTTTCCCAGGATAAAGAATAATATTGAAATACAGAAAAACAAGATACAACTTTACTGCAACCAGGTATTCGTTACTGATTCTGTAGAGGGAATTGTTCCCGAATTCCTTACATTACTGCATGGTGTTATTGACTCACCTGACATCCCTCTTAATGTGTCACGAAGTTATTTGCAGAGTGATTCCAATGTAAAGAAAATTTCGAGTCATATTAACAAGAAAGTGGCTGAGCGGCTTCACGAAATATTTAAGGAAAGCCGTGAAGATTTTGAGAAAAAGTGGGATGATCTGAAACTATTCATAGAATACGGTATGATAACTGAAGAAAAGTTCTATGACCGGGCACTGAAGTTTGCATTATTCAAAAATACTGATGATAAATATTTTACATTCGAGGAGTATGAGAAGATAATAAAAGAAAATCATACTGATAAAAACAAGACACTGGTATACCTTTATGCCACTGATAAAGATTCACAATTCAGTTATATCGACAAGGCAAAAGCTAAAGGTTATGACGTACTGCTTATGGACGGAGAGCTTGAACCACATCTTATTAACCACCTGGAAACTAAATTCAAGGACAGCCGCTTTGTAAGGGTTGATTCCGATGTTATTGAGAAACTTATAGAGAAAGAAGAAAAGATTGAATCGAAGCTTGACCAGGAGCAACAGGAAATAGTTAAGATGGTCTTTTCCAGTCAGATGAAGGGAAAAGACAGCTTTATCCCTGTAACTGAAGCAATGCATGAATCTGATTCTCCCGTGATAATAACACAATCGGAATTTATGAGGAGAATGAAAGATATGTCAAAACTGGGGGGTGGTATGAACTTCTATGGCGGTATGCCTGATTCATTTAACCTGGTAATCAATATAAACCATTCAATCATTGAGAATCTGGCCTCAGATGTTGAAAAAGAAATAGGTGAAGCCATTAAAAAGCAGTCTGAATCAATAGCTTCACTTGAAAAGGAAATAAGGGAGACGGAGAAATCACAGGAAGGGAAAAAAGATGAAGAAATAAGCCAGGCTGAAAAAGATAAACTTGAGGCTCTTAATAAAAAGAAAACCAAAGCTGAAGAG
Organism: uncultured Rikenellaceae bacterium; assembly: GCA_964577305.1. Classification (GTDB taxonomy): domain Bacteria; phylum Bacteroidota; class Bacteroidia; order Bacteroidales; family VadinHA17; genus UBA9300. Next base: position 72,790 of record CAZNYS010000008.1, on the reverse strand, counting down.
AAGAAAAAGGAAATAATAACCAAATTTGCAGATAAAAGGCCTGTTGTACAACAACTTATCGACCTTGCTTTACTGGCCAATAATATGCTTAAAGGAGAGAAACTCAGTACATTCGTTAAGAGGAGTATTGAATTATTATAGCTATTAAATTATCCTTTATGGGGGGTATCCCTGCCGAGCATATTGTGAGCATCAGGCCGGGGATGTATTAATAATGTTGAAAAAGGTTGAATAAAGTTGAGAATGAGTTGAATATTTTTGATAATAAACTCATTCTCAACTCATTCTCATTTTACTATTAGCTTATAGCATCCTTGAAATCTCTTTTTTAAGAAAATCCAGGGCAACTTTTGCAGGTTCCTGGTCCATTTCCATTACGGCCTCAAGCAGGTTTTTGGAAAGTTCTGATCCGGTTGCTGTGGGAGGAATCTTTTCAGCAATGGTATTAATAAGCTTTATTGTATTAGATCGGGCACTCTTCAGTACCTCCCATGCCTGGGGTGAAATATAGATCTGTTGTGCAAGATTGTGATCATATTCAGACCTGATTGTGCTGAGAAGTGTAGAGTGCAGTTTCTTGGCATCCATACCCTGTTTTTGTGTGCGCATAATCAATGACTCCATTGATATCCTTTCAAGGAAAAGCGTTAGCCTTTCATATGCCTGTAACCTCACAGGTGTTATTGTTCTTGAGTTTTGCAGTACGATTTCATGACGTCTCTTCTCACGATCATTCTCTATCGTTTTCCTGATGAGCAAATATGCAGTTAAGAATACAAGCAGAGCCGGTATCGTTATAAAAAGTATTTCTTTTAATAGTTCCATTGCTTAAGCTATATGAGGTTATGTATACAAACTTATAAATTTAATTGATATTGCATTGTACCGATAATCTGAATTGTCCCTGCTCATCATAACAAGCTATATAAATTTACTGGAATATTGGATTAATGGAATGCTGGAATATTGGAACCGAACAGGGCGAGTGTGCTGAAAGCACGCGAGGCCTGTGAGCTCGCGAGCGGCAAGTGATTGTGGTAGGTGGGGGCGAGAAATAATGGAATAATAGAATAATGTTATGATCGCATGATGGATTATTAAGTATAATATGGATATTTATTTTCATCATAAAATAAATTAGCGCGTTTCAATAGCCAACTCTCAAGCTCTCCAACTTACTAGTTTTCAGAGTATAGATAAGTCCTATGAATAAATCATGTTATTGCATGCCTGACCGCTGCACTGTCTGATAGCATGACTATATTCCTTGTTACCCAATATTCCAGTACTCCAATACTCCAGTACTCCAGTATTCCATCATTCCAGGCGTATACAAATTGTCTCTGCCAGAATGCTAATTTGGAAAAAACAATTAATTTTAAGCTTCAATAAAATTAATAAAGGAACTATGGAATACCTATCAGATCGTATCAAATCACTCTCCATATCTCAGACACTTGCTATGGCCCAGAAGAGCCGCGATATGCAAGAAAAGGGCATTGATGTTATTAATCTCAGTATCGGGGAACCCGATTTCAATACACCGGACGATATCAAGGAAGCTGCAAAGAAAGCAATCGATGATAATTATACTCATTATCCTCCTGTACCCGGATACGCTGACCTGCGGAAGGCAATATCTGATAAATTCAAAAGGGAAAATAATCTTGAATATTCTCCCGACCAGATTGTAGTTTCAGCAGGGGGTAAGCATTCTATCATAAATGTAATACTGAGCCTTGTTAATCCCGGCGATGAAGTAATAATCATAGCTCCTTACTGGGTAAGTTATTATGACCAGATTATACTTGCTGAAGGTAAACCAGTAATTCTTGAAACAAGCATAGAGAATGATTTCAAGCTCACTGCCAGAGAGATGGAGGATGGTATTACTGAACGTACCAGGCTTATTATTTTTAACTCACCCTCAAATCCCACCGGTATGGTATATACACGCAGGGAGATGGAACAAATTGCCAGGGTTGTGGAAAAACACGAAGGCCTGTTTATAATCTCAGATGAGATATATGAGCATATTACCTTTAGTGGTAAACATGAGAGCCTGGCTTCATTTGATTTTATATATGACAGGGTTATTACCGTTAACGGAGTATCAAAAGGGTATGCCATGACCGGCTGGAGAATTGGGTATATCGGAGCGCCGTTATGGCTGGCAAAAGCAGTTAATAAGCTGCAGGGGCAGTTCACTTCAGGAGTTTCATCAATAGCCCAGAGGGCAGCACTTGCTGCCATTAACTCCACAGGTGATTCATGCCGGAAAATGAGAGATGCCTTCCTTAAAAGGAGGGACCTTATGTGTGGTTTGTTAAAAGAAATAGATGGACTTAAGATACGGGTACCCCAGGGTGCATTCTATGTCTTTCCCGACGTAAGCAGTTTTTTTGGCAAAAGCGATGGCGAGACAACCATAGGTGATTCCACGGATCTCACAATGTATATCCTTGAAAGGGCACATGTGGCTGTGGTAGGAGGTGCTGGTTTTGGTGCACCTGATTGCCTGCGTTTATCATATGCAGCATCTGATGAAGAACTGACAGAAGCGTGCAGAAGGATCAAGGAAGCTCTTGGTAAATTGAAGTAGAATCCTACTTTTATTATTTTTTAACCAGTGAATCCAGGGCCTGGGCAAATTTCTCTCCCAGGTCAATATATGCTTCGGAATCGTAATGCCAGGGATCTGAATATGAATAATTATCAGTTGATGTGACAATTGCGGCCAGGGAGTCATCTTCAGCAAATTTATGCTGAGCCTTTCTGACTGTATCTCCAAATTCCCACACTTTGCCAGAGGGGTCATTCCCTGAATCTGAGATTCTGCCAATAACGACTGGTATCTCAGGATAACCAAGGGCTTCCCTTATCAGGTTCATCAGTTCGTTGAGGTTATCATAATACCGTCCGGCTATTTCTTCAGTAAAAGCTGCATCCGATTCACCCTGCATCCAGATTATGCCTGATGGTATCAATCTGTCTGCCTTACCGTCGCCATCAATATCCTTTATTGCAAGTGCATTTTTGACAGCGGCAAGGAAATGATCATATTGGTTGATTCCTTCTCCGTCAAGGTACTGGGGATCCCAGCTACCGAAATTACCTGCTGCCTCTTCATCTATTGAACTTCCACCCCTTGCATATTTCAATAAGGCGATCCTTGATCCCGGGTTTAGCTCCTGCATTTTTAACCCGAAGCTTAGCTCACAGCCAAACCTGTCAGAGTAATGATTCTGGTTGCCATCTGAACTGAAACCCCCGCCATTACCTGGTCTTAATGGTGACCATTTACCTCTTCCGTCAGGTTCTTCACCATCAACCCCGGTGTTGCCGTGGAATATACGAATATCATCAAACACAATGTTCAGGCTGTCAGGTAATTCCGTGCAATAACCGTAGCCTTCCATATTAGACTGTCCACCAAGATAATAAAGGTTATACTCAGTGCCTTTTTCTTTATTGCAGCCCGTTATTATTATTACTGAGATTAATAATGCTGCTGACAGGTAGGTTTTCATATCTATATATTTTTAATGAATCAATATCAGGAACAAATTATAGGATGAAAGAGTTATATTTACGAATGAAAATGTAGATTTCAATAAACGGAAATAAATATATGACGAATATTTCAGGAAATGAAATGCTTGAGATGATTATATCAAGGCAAAGTGAAAGAGGCTATCATGACAGAGAAGTAGAAAGAGATAAGCTGGAGCGGATACTTGAGGCCGGCCGTATGTCACCGTCAGCCTGTAATTCACAGCCCTGGAAATTCATAGTTGTAAATGAACCTGAACTTAGAAAGAAGGTTGCAGAAGCAGCATCTGCCAGGGAACTGGGCTTCAACAGTTTTGTATACCAGGTACCAGTGTTACTTGTTATAATAAGGGAAAAACCTAACCTTATCTCACAGGCAGGTGGAGCATTAAAAAGAAAGGATTACTCTTTAATTGATATAGGTATAGCTGCAGAAAACATATGTTTACAGGCACTGTCAGAAGGTCTTGGAACATGTATTCTCGGGTGGTTCAATGAAAAGAAGGTAAAAGAGTTGCTTGGTGTACCTGAATCAAAACGGGCCGAACTTATTATAACACTCGGTTATCCTTCCAAACCCCACAGGTTAAAAAGACGCAAGAAACCTGAAGAAGTGATATCATATAACAGTTATTAACTGGAATCACGTTTTTTCCAGATAAACCTGTTTTCTTCTCCTTTCAACAGCCTGTTGATATTTTTCTTATGTGTAATAATGAGAGCCAGTGCGATCAGAATTGAGAAAATGGCAAACATTAAGGAGTGGCTTTCAAAGAATACCAGTGATATAAGGGGGAAAGCAATACCTGCTGAAATTGAGCTTATTGATACATATCCTGTAATAAGAAGTATTACAAGAAATACAGCCATGCACAAAAGTGTAACCAGAGGATTCAGTGAAAGCAGTACTCCGAATGTGCTTGCTACGCCTTTACCACCTTTAAAACCTGCAAAAACAGGAAAAACATGTCCCACTATAGCGATCATGCCTGTAATGATTTGCATATTGATCAATTCAGCAGATCCGGGGGGTGCTAATTTCAGTAAAGCCGGCAGACTGGCTGCCAGCCATCCTTTGCCGATATCAATCAAAAGTACCGGTATTCCTGTTGTCCATCCAAGAACCCTTATGGTGTTTGTTGCACCCGCATTGCCGCTTCCATGTTCCCGTATATCTATTCCATGGAATAGTTTACCTGCCCACACTGAGGTTGCCAGAGAACCCAGTGCGTATGCAAACAGGGAGACAAGTATGAAAAATTTATAGTTGGGGTCCATATTTTACTAGTCCGATCAGATCCTTGTTATCTGTAAATTTTTTGAAATTCTGGATGAATTTACCGGCAAGTGTGCTGGCAGCTTCATGCCATTCATCCGGATTTTCCCATGCCATGGCAGGTTCAAGGAGCTTACTGTCTACGCCCCGAACATCAGCAGGTATTGACAGGTTGAAAATTGGGATGTCATGGAAATCAGCCTCAATGATTGATCCATTCAGTATAGAATTTATAATTTCCCTGGTAGATTTTAAGTCGATCCTCTTACCTACTCCATAGGGTCCACCCATCCACCCTGTATTAACCAGCCAGGCATCAGCTCCGTGCATTTCCATCTTACGCACCAGTTCATTGGCATAAATGATAGGATCGAGCAAAAGGAATGCTGCACCAAAACAGGCAGAGAAGGATGGTTGTGGCTCTTTAATTCCCCTTTCTGTACCTGCAACCTTGGCAGTATACCCGCTGATGAAGTAATAACTCGTCTGTCCTTTATTCAGCTTTGAAACCGGTGGCAATACTCCAAAGGCATCAGCAGTCAGGAAAATTACCCTGGAAGCATGCCCGGCCTTGGAAACAGGCTTAATAATATTATTAATATGATAAATGGGGTAGGATACTCTTGTGTTTTCAGTTTTTCTGTCACTTTCAAAATCTATGGATCTGTCTTCTCTAACTACAACATTTTCAAGAAGGGCATCCCTTCTTATGGCATTGTAAATATCAGGTTCTTTCTCCTTGCATAGGTGTATACATTTAGCATAACAGCCTCCCTCAAAATTAAAGATACCATCATCATCCCAGCCGTGTTCATCATCACCTATCAATGCCCTTTCGGGATCGGTTGAAAGAGTTGTCTTGCCTGTCCCGGAAAGCCCAAAGAAAATAGCTACATCATCATCTTTGCCAACGTTGGCCGAGCAATGCATGGCAGCTATTTTCTGGAGTGGGAGGTAATAGTTCATAACAGAAAAGATTCCCTTCTTCAGTTCCCCTCCATACCATGAGCCACCAAGCACAGCCATATTTTCAGTAAGGTTGAAAAAAACGAATGTTTCGGAATGAAGACCCTGTTCTTTCCATTTGCTGTTGCTTGTTTTCGAGGCAACAAGAAATACGAAATCCGGCTTAAATGATTCAAGCTCCTCCTCCGATGGCCGTATGAACATATTCTTTACAAAATGTGCCTGCCATGCCACTTCCATGATAAACCTTATCTTCAGTCTTGTGCTCTCGTTTGCACCGGCATAACAATCCATGACATATAATTTCTGGCCTGAAAGCTGATTGGAGGCCAGCTGTTTACAATGATCCCAAACCTCTTTGCTTATAGGTTTATTATCAGACACCAGTGCTTTTTCTGATTTCCACCATATTGTGTCTCTTGTCTTATCATCAAGCACAATATACTTGTCCTTGGGTGACCTGCCTGTATAAATTCCTGTATCAACAGCTACAGCTCCAGTATCGGTTATGATTCCCTTTTCAAAACCAAGCAGATCAGGGCTGGTCTCAGCATGGAACAGGTGTTCGTAGTCAGGGTTATAGATTATCTCTTCAGGGTCTTTAATATTATATTCAAGGAGATCTTTATTGGTGACCATTACTGTAAATTTTGGGTTCAAGAACCAAAGGTATAAAATATTTGAGGGAGATAGATGAAATTTTCGCCCTGGATTATGAATTGTACCTAGAGAAGAAATAATGGATTAACGGAATACTGGGAAGAGATAGTTTTCTGATAACCCATTATTCCATTAATCCAATATTCCAATTTATCGGATATTTGCCTGTGCGGCAGCCAATCTTGCTATTGGAACCCTGAAAGGAGAACAGCTTACATAGTTCATTCCCACAGAATCGCAGAATTCAACTGAACTTGGTTCACCACCATGTTCACCGCAGATACCAACCTTGAGGTTTTTCCTTGCAGCACGGCCCCTTTCTGTTCCCATTCGTACCAGTTGGCCAACACCTTCCTGGTCCAGGATCTGGAAAGGATCATCTTTCAGTATTCCTTTCTTAAGGTATACAGGAAGGAATGAACCGGCGTCATCCCTTGAATAGCCAAATGTCATTTGCGTAAGGTCATTGGTACCGAAGGAGAAGAATTCAGCTACTTCAGCCACCTTACCAGCTGTAAGTGCTGCACGTGGTATCTCTATCATTGTTCCGACGAGATAATCCACCCTTATATCTTTCTCTTTGAATACTGTTTCAGCAGTTTCCCGTATTATCTGATCCTGTAATTTAAGTTCTTCTACTGTCCCAATAAGGGGAACCATTATTTCAGGTTTAGCATCAATACCTTTCTTTTTAAGATTACATGCAGCTTCAATAATTGCTCTTGCCTGCATTTCTGTTATTTCGGGATAAGTATTTCCGAGACGGCAACCACGGTGGCCAAGCATGGGATTAAATTCGTGGAGTGAATCCACCATTGCCTTAACCTCATCTGCTGTGATTCCCATTTCTTTGGCCATTTCGGCCTGGTTCTCCTCTTCATGAGGCACAAATTCGTGAAGTGGAGGGTCAAGTAATCTTATAGTAACACCATATCCCTGCATTGCTTCCAGTATACCTTCAAAATCCTCTCTCTGGTAGGGAAGGAGCTTTTCAAGAGCTTGCCGTCTGTCTTTTTCGCTATCAGCAAGGATCATCTCTCTCATGGCGATTATCCTGTCACCTTCGAAGAACATATGTTCAGTACGGGTCAGTCCTATTCCTTTAGCTCCAAATTGCCTGGCTATCTTAGCATCTTTGGGTGTATCGGCATTGGTTCTTACATCCATCCTTGTATACTTTTCTGCCAGGTCCATTATCTTGCCAAAATCACCACCCATCTGGGGATTTATTGAAGCAATCTTTGATTCATATACCTCGCCGGTACTACCATTCAAAGATATCCAGTCACCTTCGTTGAAGGTTTTATCTCTGGCTTTCATGGTGCGTGTTTTATAGTTAATGCTAATATTGCCTGCACCTGACACACAGCATTTACCCATTCCCCTTGCGACAACAGCAGCATGTGAAGTCATCCCACCCCGTGCAGTTAGTATACCCCTGGCTATGTTCATTCCTTCAAGGTCCTCGGGTGATGTCTCAATACGAACCAGTATTGATGCAGGGTATTTACCTGCTTCGTCAGCAAAAAACACTATCTGGCCTGTAGCTGCACCAGGTGAAGCAGGCAAACCTTTGCCTATCACAACTGCACTTTTCAGTGCATTTTCGTCGAATACCGGGTGCAGTAATTCATCAAGCTTATTTGGTTCCTGGCGGAGTAATGCTGTTTTTTCGTCAATTTTTCCTTCTTTAAGCAGGTCAATAGCTATTTTGAGCATGGCAGCAGCTGTTCTCTTGCCATTCCTTGTTTGCAGCAACCATAATTTCCCATCCTGAATGGTAAATTCGAGGTCCTGCATATCACTATAATGATCTTCAAGCTTTTTCTGGATTGTAAACAATTCCTGGTATACTTCAGGCATTACCTCCTCCAGTGAAGGGTACTTTGAAGCTCTTTCTTCTTCACTTATTCCTGCCAGTTTGGCCCAGCGCAATGATCCTTCATGTGTTATCTGCTGCGGTGTTCTTATACCTGCAACAACATCTTCACCCTGGGCATCAATGAGATACTCGCCATTAAAAATATTTTCTCCTGTGGCTGCATCACGGGTGAATGCCACTCCTGTTCCGGATTTTTTACCCATATTACCAAATACCATAGCCTGTACATTCACAGCTGTTCCCCATTCTTCGGGTATATTGTTCATCTGGCGGTAGTACCTGGCGCGCTGGTTCATCCAGCTGTCAAAAACAGCACATATTGATCCCCACAGCTGTTCCCAGGGATCAGCAGGAAAATCAAGACCAGTTTTGTCTTTTACAGCTTTTTTAAACTTTGTTACCAGCAATTTGAGGTCGTCCACTGTAAGTTCAATGTCATCTTGTATCTCTCTTTCGTCCTTCAAGGCCTCTATTATCTCTTCAAAAGGATCAACATCTTCTTTTGATTCAGGTTTAAGGCCCATTACAACATCACCATACATCTGTACAAACCTGCGATATGAGTCCCAAGCAAATCTTGCATTACCTGTTTTGTTTGCTAGACCTATAACCGCATCATCATTCATCCCCAGGTTTAATACTGTATCCATCATTCCGGGCATCGATACCCTCGCACCTGATCTAACAGACACCAGGCATGGATTATCCCTGGAACCAAACTTTGATCCCATTATTTTTTCAATATTCCCTATCGCAACCTCAACATCATCTTTGATTAATTCAACAACTTTTTCCCTGCCCATCTCATTATACTCGGTACAAACATCAGTTGTAATTGTGAAACCTGGAGGTACTGGTACACCTGTCAGGTTCATTTCAGCCAGGTTGGCTCCCTTGCCACCAAGCAAATTTTTCATACCTGTGTTGCCCTCGGCTTTTTTGTCTCCAAAAGTGTAAACTCTTTTTACCTTAGCCATTGATTCTATTTTTTTATATTAATTATTCTTCTAAAAAATTCAAGTCGCAAATATACAAAAAAAATGTGAAAAATTGATATTTCGGGTCTATTGTTAAAGTGCTGGATATCAATATGTGAGTCTTGAAAATATATTTAAATTGTAGTTCTTATTTCTTTTCATGTTGAGAAGGACCGATTTCTAATAATTAATGTTACTTTGTTATTAAATAAAAATCCAGAATCACTAAAAAAACCGGATCATGAGAGGAGCTGCTGTTTTTTTTCTGTTCGTATGTATTCAATCCATTGCCTATTCCCAGGATAGGGTTTTTGATCCATCCTATACTTTATGGTATGAGCAGCCGGCAAAGGAATGGGAAGAAGCTCTGCCTGTGGGAAACGGCAGACTGGGAGCTATGATATTTGGCAAATATGATGAGGAAAGAATCCAGATAAATGAAGAGACATACTGGTCGGGTGGCCCTTATTCAACAGTTGTTGAAGGAGGATATAAAGTTTTACCTGTGATACAGGAATATATCTTTAATGGAGAACCATTGAAAGCACATAAACTGTTTGGACGTTACCTGATGGGATACCCGGTTGAACAACAGAAATACCAGTCAACAGCTAATCTCCATATATTTTTTGATAATGAGAGTGAAATTACGGACTACAAAAGATGGCTTGATCTCAAAACAGGTATAGTGCATGTTGAGTACAGTGCTGGCGGCATTTTATATAAGAGAGAGGTTTTTTCTTCATCTCCTGGCCAGGCTATTATTATCAGGCTAAGTGCCGATAGAAAAAATAAGATCAGTTTCAAAGCTGAGCTCAGAGGCGTCAGGAACATGGCTCATTCCAATTATGCCACTGATTATTTCAGGATGGATGCAGTGGGTGACGATGGTTTAATGGTTAATGGTAAATCAGCTGATTACCTTGGTGTGGAAGGAAAGATCATGTACCGTGTGCAGTTAAAGGCATTTAACGAGGGTGGTGAAATGAAAGTTGATGGGACACAGCTGATAGTGGATAATGCAGATGCTGTTACCTTATGCCTTGTGGCAGCTACCAATTTTGTCAGTTATAATGATGTAAGTGCCGATCAAATCAGAAGAGCTGAGGAGTATATTGAAAATATCATTGGTAAATCCTATAATGATCTTAAGACTTCTGCAGTTAATGATTACAGGACACTTTTTGACAGGGTAAAGCTTGAGCTGCCTGAAACAGACAATTCATATCTTCCAACAGATAAGCGGATGCAAGTATTTGAGAATAATTCTGATCCTGACCTGGCAGCACTATGTTATAATTTTGGCCGTTACGTTTTAATATCCTCTTCCCGTCAGGGAACAGAGGCAGCAAACCTCCAGGGTATATGGAATGAAGATATGAATCCTTCATGGGACTCAAAGTATACTACCAATATTAACACTGAAATGAATTACTGGCCTGTAGAGTCAGGTAATCTTTCTGAATGTGCCGAGCCACTTATTACAATGGTTAAAGAACTCACTGACCAGGGTTCACAAGTTGCCAGGGAACATTATGGTGCCGGGGGCTGGGTTTTTCACCAGAATACCGATATCTGGAGGGTAGCAGCCCCTATGGACGGGCCAGCATGGGGAACTTTCACTACCGGTGGTGCCTGGCTTACAACACATTTATGGGAACACTATTTATATACCATGGATATGGATTATCTCAGGGATGTGTACCCTGTGATTAAAGGCTCTGTTGAATTCTTTATGGATTTCCTGGTTGAGCATCCAAATGGTAAATGGCTTGTAACTAATCCCTCAAATTCCCCGGAAAATCCACCTGACGGACCGGGATACAGGTACTTCTATGATGAAGTTACCGGTATGTATTATTTCACAACTATTTGTTACGGCTCTTCAATTGACATGCAGATATTAACCGACCTTTTCGGATATTATACTGAGGCTGCTTACCTGCTTGACCTCGACCACGAATTTGCGGTTAAAGTTAAACAGGCCAGGGAAAGACTGGTACCCGCGATGGTGGGATCAGACGGCTCATTGCAGGAATGGACAGAGGATTATGCACAGCTTGAAGAAAAACACAGGCATTTTTCTCATATGTACGGTCTGTATCCGGGTAATGTTATATCAGTAAAGAAAACTCCCGGACTTATTGATGCCTGCAAGGAAGTTCTTGAGCAGAGAGGTGATGGCGGAACAGGCTTTTCAAGAGGTTGGAAAATGGCCCTGTGGGCACGATTATATGATGGTAACAGGGCAAATAAAATCTTCAAAGGATATATTAAGGAACAGGCATACCCTCAGCTTTTTGCCAAATGTTATACGCCATTGCAGATAGATGGTACAATGGGCGTAACTGCAGGGATTACTGAAATGCTGGTGCAATCTCATGAAGGAGTAATTGACCTGTTGCCGGCTTTGCCTGATGAATGGGATAATGGTAAATTCAGTGGTGTTTGCGCCAGGGGAGGTTTTGAACTATCTCTTGAATGGAAAAATAATAAACTGACAGATCTGGAGATTATATCAAAGGCAGGTGAAAATTGCAGGATAAATATTGGCTCAGATTGCAGAATATTTACATACGGGAAAAGGGTGCGGAAAAAAGAAATCGAAGCCGGAATATTTGAATTTGAAACCAAAGCAGGAGCCGTGTATAATATTGATATTGATTAAAATAAAATATGAAGCATTCTGTTAATACTTTATTGTTCCTGGCCTTCCTGATAGTCCTGTTCGATAGTTGTGATGATAGAAAAATTCAGCATGACCTGGAAAATGCTTTCTGGATACAGGATACGATTCCTTTACCAGAGCATGACAGTTTGTTCTACAGTAATTATCAGGCACCCTTATTCAGAAAAGAATACCTGGTAAAGGAAGATATAGAAAGTGCCAGACTCTTTATTTCAGCAGCAGGCTACTTCAGATTCTTTATAAATGGCGTTTATTCAAAAGACAATATTTTGAGCCCGGCATGGACTGATTTCAGCAAGCGAGTGTATTATTCAGAATATGATATTACTGAAAGCCTTATAAAAGGGCTGAATTGCATCAGTGTGTGCCTAGGAAATGGTTTCTATAACCCATTGCCCCTTAAAATGTGGGGACACCTGAATCTGAGAGATAATCTTACAGTTGGGAAACCTGGTTTTATAGCAAAATTAAGCATTGAATATGGCGATGGGACAGTTCAGGAGGTAATTACTGACAATTCATGGAAATTCTCTTACGGGCCGGTAATGAGGAATGATGTTTATCTTGGAGTAGTTTATAATGCATCGTATAAAGAGCCTGGATGGAAAGAAACCGGATTCAAAGATAATCACTGGAGTAAGGCTGTAATTTACTCAGGGCCAGGAGGGCAGTTACAAAAACAATTTTTCCCTCCTGTAGCTGTCATAGATACAATAATCCCTGTAGATATATATGGCCTTGCAGATAATAAATGGATAGTAGATTTGGGGGTTAATTTCACCGGTGTTTATAAAATTATGTTGAAGGGCAAATCAGGGGACTCTGTAGTTTTCCGTTTTGGTGAAAGAATATATGAATCGGGTGAACTTAACCCTATGACTACTGTATGCGGTCAGATAAAGAGGGCAGGTGTGGGAGGTCCCGGTGCTCCCGATATTGCATGGCAAACAGATACTTATATATTTGGCAAAGACTCAATAATGTATTTCTCCCCTGAATTTACTTACCATACCTATCGATATATGGAAATAAAGGGTCTGAATTACAAACCTGAGCTGTCAGATATCCGGGGTCTTTTCTTTAGTACAGATCTGCATACTAACAGTTTCAGCTGCTCCTCAGGTCTGATTGATTCAATACAGGATGCTTCTGTACGTACATTCAGGGCTAACCTGATAAGTGTACAATCAGATTGTCCGGCCCGTGAGAAATTTGGCTACGGTGGTGATCTGAATGCCACCAGTGAAGCCTTTATTTATAATTTTGATATGAAGGATTTCTACAGTAAAACAGTCTATGACTGGATTGATGCCATCAATGACTCGATTTTTGTGGACACCGCACCATATGTAGGCATTAAATATTGCGGCCTGAGCTGGGAATCTGCATTCCTGATAACACAGTACTATCTGTATCTTTATTATAATGATACAGATATAGTGAAGGAATTATATGATCTTGATGTTGGCTGGATGGATAAGGTCGCCAGATTGCATCCTGATGGCATAGTAAGTTCTGGTTTGAGTGATCATGAATCACTGGAAAGTGTACCGGTTGAACTAACCGGTACGGCTCATTACCTGCAATGTGCAGGAATAATGAAAGAATTTGCCGCCTTAATGAATGATAAACAGGGTATTAGAAGATTTACTGCACTGGAATCAAAGCTATCAGAACTATTAATAAATGACTTCTGGTTATATCCCAGATATGATGTTGATAATAAGCAGGTTCTGTATTCGGTTCTGCTTTATTATGATCTTATTCCACAGGATAATGTAGAAGAAGTTTCGGATAGTCTGGAATACTATATTAAAAAAGCTGACGGGCACTTTACCACTGGTATATTTGGAACAAAATATATACTATCAGCTTTGTCAAAAACCGGGAAAACCTCTTTTGCTTATGATGTGGTTAACAGCACTGACTATCCGGGCTGGGGATTTATGATAAAAAACGGTGCAAATACTATATGGGAAACCTGGAAAGAAAGTGATAATACCTACTCAAACTGTCATCCTATGTTTGGAAGTGTTTCTGAATGGTTTTACAAATACCTGGCAGGGATCAATCCTGATCCGGCTTACCCGGGTTTCAGTAGATTCGTACTATCTCCAAAATTTCCTGATAGTCTCAAATATGTTAATTGTAGCTACATGACCAACTACGGAGAAATTATCTCAAACTGGAAAAAAAGGAGTGAAAAGGAGTATGTTTATTACGTCCATATCCCTGATGGATGTATAGGTGCTGTTATACTTCCTCAATATGTAAATACTGAAATCAGGATATATGATGTGACTAATAAGAAAACAAAAGATATTAATTTATCAGAACAATATAGTAATTTAGAATTATCAGGTGGGCAATATGAAATTTTGTTCAAACTTTAAAAGAAATATCAGGGTATATATAATCAAAAAAATACAAAAATGAAGAATTATTATTTACGAGGCTTCCTATTACTGCCTTTTTTATTCATTATCACAGGTTTATTGGATGCTCAGGATAAGAATGAGCTCAAACTTGAAGATATTTTCAGGGATGGAGTATACACCCAGGAAAGATATGGTCCTGTCAGATGGATGAAAGACTCTGAAGGATATTCTACGCTTGAGCTTAATAATGAAACAGGTGCGCCTGATATAGTCATGTACGATGCCAGGACAGGTAAGCGCTATGTATTAATCTCATCGGCTCAGCTTATACCTGAAGGAGAATCCGAACCTTTACGCATAAATGATTACACCTGGTCGGATGATAACAGTAAACTATTAATCTTTTCTAATACGAGAAGGGTATGGAGATATAATACCAGGGGAGATTACTGGGTGCTAAACATTGAAGATGGTAAATTGCAGCAACTGGGAAAGGAGGTTGAAAGGACGACAATGATGTTTGCCAAGTTTTCACCTGATGCGACCCGGGTTGCTTATGTTAGTAAACAAAATATCTATGTCGAGGATTTGTCGACAGGCAATATAAACCAGATTACATTTGACGGGGGAGAAAATATTATCAATGGAACCTTCGACTGGGTATATGAAGAGGAGCTGGACTGCAGGGATGGTTTCAGGTGGAGCCCGGACGGAGAAAATATAGCTTACTGGCAGACAGATACCGAAGGAACTGGTGTTTTCTATTTGATAAACAATGTTGATTCGGTGTATTCTGTTCCAATACCTCTGCCATATCCCAAGGCCGGAACGATCAATTCAGCAGTGAAAATTGGGGTAATACCTTCAGTCAGTGGTGAAACCAGGTGGTTTGATATACCGGGTGACCCACGTAATAATTACCTGGCAAGAATGGATTTTATCCCGGGTTCGGATGAAGTGATGATACAGCAGCTTAACCGTAAACAGAATACCAATATTGTATGGGTTGGTGATATTAATACCATGGAGCTGACAAATATCCTTACCGAAAGGGACGAGGCTTTCCTCGATATCCATGATAATATTATCTGGCTTGATAATGAGCAGTATTTTACCTGGTCAAGTGAACGCGACGGATGGCTGCACCTTTATAAAGTGTCAAGGGATGGAAAACAGATGGAACTTATTACAAAGGGTGACTTTGATGTTATTAATATAAGCTGTATTGATCCTGTTGGAGGGTATGTGTATTATATTGCTTCACCTGATAAACCTGTTGACCGTTATCTGTACAGGAGCAGATTGGATGGCAGTGGAAAAGCCGAAAAGGTTACTCCGGATAATATGCCGGGTCAGCATTCATACCAGGTGTCGGCAGATGCCCGATGGGCTATTCATACATATCAGAACGTTGTTACACCTCCGCGTATATCACTTGTGAGCCTTCCAGGGCATAAAGAAGCCCGTCTGCTCGTAAGCAACCAGAAAGCTAAAGACCGATACGATAAGCTGGGTTTGAATCCCAAGGAATTTTTTAGGGTAGATATAGGTGAGGTTGAACTGGATGCATGGATGATAAAGCCACGCGATTTTGATCCTTCAAAGAAATACCCGGTGATAATATATATCTATGGTGAACCCGCAGGTGCTACTGTGCAGAATAGCTGGGGAGGAGGCGACCTGTGGCATCAGTATATGGCACAGCATGGTTACCTTATTCTGAGTATTGATCCCAGGGGAACAAGGTCACCAAGGGGCAGGGAATGGCGCAAAATTATTTACAGGAAAATTGGTATAGTGGCTCCAAAGGACCATGCTGCAGCTGTTAGGAAAGTGATTGATACCTATCCCTTCGTTGATGGTTCGAGGATAGGAATCTATGGCTGGAGTGGAGGTGGACAGATGACACTTAACTGTATGTTCAGGTACCCTGAACTGTATAAGACAGGAATAGCAGTAGCTTTCGTTTCAGATCAGAAAAACTATGATACAATATACCAGGAGAGATATATGAGTACTCCGCAGGATAATCCCGAAGGATACAGGGATGGTTCACCGATAACGCATGCACATAACCTGCAGGGTAAACTCCTGATAATGCATGGTACTGCCGATGATAATGTTCACTACCAGAGTTCTGAAATGCTTACCAATGAGTTGATAAAACATAACAAATTATTTGACCAGATGATATATCCCATGAGATCGCATGGTATATATGAAAGGGAAAACACATCATACCATGTATGGGAAACGATGGAAAAATTCTGGCTTGAAAATCTTGAACCGGGAGCCCGGATGATTGAAGATTGAAGATCAACGATTTAAGATTTTAGTATTTGTGTAGGGGGGCATTGGTTCAAAATAGGTACTTCAAATGCTGGGCTTAAATCTTAATCAGGCAAAAGATACATCTAATGATTAACTCATGAAAGATTTCGCTTCAGAAAATCTATCTGGTCATTTACAACTTTTTCAAAATTTTCTCCTTTGTAGATATCAAAATGACCTATTGGATAAACCATCACTGTTGACTTATCTCCCAGGATATCTGCAGTACTTTTATATGATTTTTCTGATACCAGATTATCATCCCTGCAAATACAGAGAAGTACTGGGCATTCAACCTTGTCAGCGAAATTAATGGGGTTATAATTGTTAGTGTTCAATAAGGCACGAGCACAGACTCTGTTTATAAATCCTCTATTTGACAAAGATGAATAACCTTCAAATGCACCAGGTGCTCTGATAAAAGCCATTGTGCCGGGTTTGCCTACTATAGGTACCATATGTGGGGATAACCTGAATCTTGAACGTCCCTTATCACGTTGTGCATGCATAAACAGTCGTAGAAAAAATCCCAGACCTTCTCTTTCCAGTGCCAGCTTACCATCTTCCCTGCTGTCGAGTGCCGGACACTGCGCTATAACACATGCAATCTCTTTGTCTTCAGCGGCTATTATCAATCCATATCCTCCTGCAGCAGAGGTACCCCATAATGCAATTTTTTTCTCATCTATGTCATTATGTCTTCGTGCAAATGATATTACAGATTTAAGATCTTCAATCTGTTTAAACATATTAAAATTCTGACGGGGTGTTCCTTCACTAGCTCCAAAATGGCGATAATCATAATTTATTACAGCAAAACCTTCACCTACAAATCGTAATGCATATTGCTCCAGAATCATATCTTTTGTTCCACCGAAGCCATTGCTCATAATTATGCAGGGCAGAGTGCCTGAAATATTTTCAGGCAAATAGAGCCAGGCACTTAGATTAACACCTTCAGATTTAATTGTAACATCATACCTGCATTCAGGGGGAGGAGTAGTTGCATTTCCATTATTTTTACTTATTTCCAAAGCCTGGTCCTTTATTTTCAGAACCGGGAAGAATATTATAGTTGTCAGGTAAGAAAGTATGATGGCTATAAGAACACCAAGTGTAATCAGAATAATTTTTAATGCAATCATGAGAAGGTTAAATCAATATATGTATTCAAGTTACGATATTTGACCGTAAATCAAGAGTTACATAGCTCAGAATATTGTAAACACTCATATTATTTATAACTCATCTCTATTATATAACTTAAATACCAACAACTATATTCCCCAGGGTACAAAGAAACGAAGATGTGAATATCGAATATCGAATATCGAGAAGGATTGACAACCATAAAGGTCATAGCTAGGGGTTAGGATAGGTAGTTGTGTAGAATAAAATTAAATATGAAAACTACAAGGACCATTTCAGCAAGAATCATCCAGCATCTTCTTCATCATTCAGCGTTCGATATTCATTATTCGATATTCATAACTATCATTCGACCTCGTATCCTACAGCCCGGATATTTGATTTAATCTTTTCAAGGTCGTAATCTTTACCACTGATAGAAAGACTACCCCTGGCTAGATCAGCTGTCGCAGATTCAACACCATCAACAGAGGCAGTCGCATTCTCAACGGTCTGCCTGCAGTGGTTACATGTCATTCCTTTGACATTCATTGTGATAACACCCGGCCCTGTTACCGGGGATTTACCTGTCGTTTTATCTTTATTCCTTCCCAAAAATCTTTTCATATATCCATTGATTATTAATAATACCAGTACTACTGCAGACCCTATGCTCAGCCATGCGGGTAACATCTCGTGGTCATGTGACATCATTTGCTGGGGCAGCACAAACCATCTTTCCGGTAATAAGGTGTTTATCAGGAATCCAAAAATTATTGCACCTGAGATAATTGATACCAGGTAACTGACAAGGCTTTTCCTGCCCATCACTTTACCTATCATGGTAATGGTTGCAGCATTTGTTGCAGGACCTGCCATAAGCAATACAAGGGCAGCACCCGGACTCAGACCTTTAAGCATTAATACTGCAGCTATCGGAACAGAGGCAGTGGCGCAGATATATACAGGTATGGCTGCAATAAGTATTACAAACATTTCGAGTATATCATTGCTTGCCCTGCCGGCAAAAAAATCGTCAGGGACAAAAACAGCTATCAGCGCAGCTATCAGCAACCCGATAATAAGCCATCCCATTATATCCTGCAGAAATTCAACAAAAGAATAGCGGAACATGGCTTTTACCCTTGGAAAGAAACCTGAAGGAAGGGTGTTGTTATCAGAAGCTCCCATAACCTGCTCTTCTTTTTCTTTCCTGGTAAGCCTGTTGGTCAGGAAACCTCCCGATATTCCAGTTACAAGGGCAACGAAGGGCCTGATGAGTGCGAAGGGAAGTCCCAGCATGGAGTAGGTTACCAGTATTGAATCAATCCCGGTCTGAGGTGTTGAAATAAGAAATGACACCGTTGAGCCCCTGGAAGCACCATTCCTGTAAAATGATAAACCGGTTGGTATCACACCACAACTGCAAAGGGGTAGGGGAATACCCAGTATGGTTGCATTAACAATGGCACTATTCCTGTTTCGTCCCATATATTGCTGCACCCGTTTCTTTGGGAAAAGCAGATATAATATACCAGCGAAGAAGAATCCCAGCAGAAGGTAGGGAGCCATCTCTGTTGTTATGAAATACAGCTCATTAAGAAAATCCCTTATGTATTCCATTTATTGTCCTCCTTTTATTCTATAAGTCATTTAAAGTGAAAATTGTTCAAAAAAGAAAAGCTTTTGCATGGTTTCAGACCGGAGTCCGTCTCAATTGCCCCATGCATTGTCCGCAGTAGCCTCGGCGGAGGCGGACTCATCTCTCCTTCGCCCTGGGATGATAAAGGCCAATGGTTTCCTTCAGGTAAATGCGGTCGATATGAGTATAAACCTCGGTAGTCAGGATAGATTCATGTCCCAGCATTTCCTGTACGGCCCTCAGGTCGGCACCGGCCTGTACCAGATGGGTGGCAAATGAATGTCTGAAAGTATGGGGACTGACCTTCTTCCTGATGCCGGCCAGTTTGCATAACTCACGGATAATAGTATATATCATAATACGACTGAGTTTTTTACCCCGGCGGTTCAGGAAGAGTATATTCTGATCCACAATTGTCTTTAGCCTGTTCCTGTCCTGCAGATAATATTCTATCTGCTTTATATTATTTTGATTGAGCGGTATAAGCCTCTGTTTATTGCCTTTGCCTGTAACTGTAATATATTCCTCTTCAAAGTGTATATCGGTAAGCTTCAGGTTAATAAGCTCAGAAACACGTAATCCACAGCCATATAATGTTTCAATAATTGCTTTATTTCTCTGCCCTTCAGGCTTGCTGAGGTCAATGACCGAGATGATCCTGTCAATCTCTTCAACAGAAAGAACATCGGGTAACCTTGTCCCGGCCCGCGGTGATTCAAGCATTGTGGCCGGGTTTTCACTTATTTTCCCTTCAATAATCAAATACCTGAAGAAACTCCTTATACCTGATAAAATTCGTGATTGCGTCCTTGGGTTGTCAACATCCAGCCATTTGATAAAACCCGACAGGTGATTGAATGTCACATCCTGGGGCATCAATGCAGGCGACTGGTTTTCACAGTATTCACGTAGCTTGTTCACATCAAGCATATAGGCGAGAATACTGTTTTCTGACAGTGAACGTTCTATTGTAAGGTAGTTTTTAAATTCCCTGATGCAATCTGTCCAGTTTTCCCTCATTTTGTAATTATGATTATCCAAAAGTATCACTAAGTATCATAAGTTCAAAATTTTAGTTTAAGTCCTGTTCTTGAGAGATCAAGTGTCAAATTTGTTATCTTTGTCACTTACAAGTAATGAACCTACCATGATAATTACAATAATAAACGGTCCCAACTTAAATTTACTGGGTGACAGGGAGAAGAATATTTATGGAGATAAAAAATTCGGAGATTACCTTCAGGATTTGAAAAAGATTTATCCAGGGATCGATTTCAGATATTTTCAGTCAAACATTGAGGGGGAATTAATAAATGCCTTACATGAGGCTGCAAGTGACGGGCAGGGTATTATACTGAATGCAGCAGGCTTTACTCATACATCGGTATCAATTGCTGATGCCGTGGCAGCTATTCCTGTTCCGGTTATTGAGGTACATATAAGCAATATTCTGGGCAGGGAGGAGTACAGGCACCAATCGCTTATTGCACCTTACTGTAAAGGAAGCTTGTTCGGTTTTGGCCTGGATGGGTACAGGCTTGCTACAGAAGCTTTGTTAAATATTTTAAATGATAAAAGATGAACTGGAAAAGGACTAAAATTGTTGCGACTATTTCTGATAAAAGGGCTGAACCGGAATTTATCCGGAAATTATATAAGGCAGGTATGGATGTGGTACGTATAAATACAGCACATCAGGATATTGAGGGAACAATTAGAGTCATGGAGAACGTAAGAAAAGTATCAGATAAGATTGCCTTTCTTCTCGATACCAAAGGGCCTGAGGTGAGGACAACTGTGTGTGAGGGAACTGTAAGCTTCAGTAAAGGTGAACACGTGAAAATTATTGGTGAGCCTGAAACACGCACAAACCAATCAGTTATAGCTGTAACATACCCTGATTTTGCGAGGGATGTACCTGTGGAATCACACATACTAATTGATGATGGGATACTTGAACTGCAGGTAATAGGAAAAGACGGTCAGACCCTTGAATGTAAAGTGCTTAATGATGCTTCCCTTGGCTCAAGAAAAGGTGTGAATGTGCCCAGGGTAAAACTTAACCTGCCTTCAATCAGCGAAAAGGATAAAAGATATATTGATTTTGCCATTGAGAACGATATAGACTTTATAGCGCATTCTTTTGTCAGGTCGGCAGAAGATGTTAAGGATGTCCAGAAACTACTGGATGAAAAAAACAGCCAGATAAAAATCATTGCCAAGATTGAGAACCAGGAGGGAGTTGATAATCTTAACGAAATACTTGAAAATTCATATGGTATTATGGTAGCAAGAGGGGACCTGGCCATTGAGATACCTTACGAAAAAATTCCAGGTATACAGCGCAGGATCATTAATAAATGTATAAAGAAAAGAAAACCCGTTATAGTTGCCACACAGATGCTTCATTCAATGATTGAGAATCCGAGACCCACACGTGCGGAGGTTAGTGATATAGCAAATGCTATTTACTGGCAGACTGATGCAATTATGCTTAGTGGCGAAACAGCTTATGGTAAATATCCCGTTGAATCAGTTGAAACAATGACCAGGGTAGCCAGGGAAGTGGAGAAAAACAAGGAAAAATTCCTTGACCTGCCCGCCGGATCACTCACAGGGGAAGTATCTGCGTACCTTGCCAAGGTTGCTGTAAGGACAGCTGCAAGAGTGGGCGCAAAATGTATTATTTCGGATACAGTACGCGGGCGTACAATAAGGAATATGTCAGCCTACAGGGGAATCAATTATATTATGGCCCAGTGCTATTCCGCCAGGACCATGCGGGAACTTGCTCTGTCTTACGGGGTTTATCCCAGACTGCAGGAAAAACACAAATCATCGGATATGTTTCTGAAGATAGCCCTTGAGAATCTTCTGGAGGCGCATGAATTGAAAGATAATGATATACTTATTATACTTGCCGGTAACTTTAACAGGGGTGCCGGATCCTCCTACATTGAAGTGGGGTCTGTTGAGTACCTGAAGGAGAGGGTAAGTTAATTAATTAACACTTGATATTGGTCTGATTT
Organism: uncultured Rikenellaceae bacterium; assembly: GCA_964577305.1. Taxonomy (GTDB): domain Bacteria; phylum Bacteroidota; class Bacteroidia; order Bacteroidales; family VadinHA17; genus UBA9300. Next base: position 50,280 of record CAZNYS010000008.1, on the reverse strand, counting down.
TTGATGCCTAATCTGGGATTTATTCCTGTTAGAAGATGATAAAGTATTTAACAATATCCTTATTTTCATTATTGTTACATCCTGTACATGTATCAATGTCCAGCATGGAATATATAACACAGGATAAGGGATTTAGAATTACGGTACGGATGTACAGCGATGACCTGTTGCTGGATCTTTTAAACTTGTATGAACTGCCCGAACAAAACATTGCTGATCATGTTTATACGGGTCCGGATGATATATATGAAGATTACATAAATGAAAAACTTAAAATTAAGATAAACGATAAACAACACACTGCAAGATTGTTGGAAACAGAAAAACTTGAGATTGAAACAATAATGCGCCTATTTGTTGAATATGAGGGTGAAATAAAAAGCATTGATATAAGTAATACAATTTTAACCGCTATATATCTTGACCAGGTAAATCTTTTTATTTATAAGGATGAAAAAAACGAGCTTGCTTTTCGTTTTTCCGGTACTTATTTAAAAGAAAAGCTTAACTTGGTTAAGGCAGAAGTAATACCATAAAGATAAATTAATGAAGTATATACTGACCATAGTACTGCTATTTACTTTTGTTATTAGCTCATACGGTACACACAACAGGGCTGGCGAGATAACCTATGAGCAGCTATCGGACCTGACTTATGAGATAACCATAACTACTTTTACATACGTTCTCAGCCAGGCTGATAGGGATTTCCTGGATGTTGACTGGGGTGACGGTACAATATCAACTGCCGCGAGGATCTTCAAGGGCCAGTTGCCAAATTATTACCAGAAGAATATATACAAGATCAAGCATACCTACCCCGGACCGGGGATCTATAAGATCGTGGTGCAGGATCCCAACAGGAACTACGGGATAGTAAATATACCGAATTCAGTTAATGTTGTTTTTTCCATCTCCACAGTTCTCATGGTAAACCCCGGGATGGGACTTAACAGTACACCTGTATTACTTAATCCGCCTTACGATAAAGCTGCACTGGGTCATAAGTTCATTCACAACCCTGGTGCTTATGACCCTGACGGAGACAGCCTCTCGTATAACCTTACTATTTGTACCAAAGAGGATGGTAAGCCAATAGAGAATTATACCTATCCTCCAGCATCAAATGCTTTTTATGTTGACAGTATTACAGGTGATCTTGTATGGGATGCGCCCACACAGCTGGGTTTTTATAATGTAGCGATGGAAATAAATGAATGGCGCAATGGTATAAAAATAGGGATAGTTGTCAGGGACATGCAGATAGAAGTATATGAGACCGATAATAACCCGCCTGAGAACGGACCTTTAAGAGATTTTTGTATTGAGGCAGTTGATACACTGGAATATGAAGTTACTGCTACTGACCCGGATAATGACCTTATTAATATCCTGTCTACATCAGGTATTTATATACTTGATGAATGCCCGGCAGTATTTGACAGTATTAGTTCGGCCCCCGGCATATCCAGTTCTCTCCTTACATGGATACCATGCCATGAAAGTGTCAGGGGTCAACCCTATGATGTCCTTATAAAGGCAGAGGATAATAACGAAGACCTTGAACTGGTAGACCTGGATAATTTCAGAATAAAAGTACTTGGCCCGGCACCTGTTCTGACAACTGCCAGTCCTTCAGGGAAGTATATGCGGCTGGGCTGGGAATTATATGAATCAGATTACGTGGAAGGATATAATATTTACAGGAAGGAATCAGCAACTAATTTTCAGCCTGATAGTTGTACAAACGGTATACCCGCTCAATACGGATTTGAAAAAGTTGGCTTTGCCGATGGTGCTTCAACAGTTACTTTTATTGATACAAATGAAGGCGAGGGTCTCGAAAATGCGGTTGAATATGCCTACCGTATAGTTGCTGTTTATCCTAACGGTACCGAAAGCAAAGCATCAAACGAAATAAACTCAACTCTTGTTTCCGGCGTCCCTCTGATAACAAATGTAAGCGTTACAAATACAGGCTCAACTGATGGAGAAATATTCATTGCATGGTCTAAACCGGACCATCTGGATACAATCCCGGCAACAGGACCCTATGAATATATTATTTACCGGTCAGAAGGGCATTCAGGAAATGGATTTATTCCCATCGATTCAATACAAACCAGCGATCTGAATGATACCACTTACGTTGACAGCGAGATAAATACACTTGAACTTGGATATATATACAAGATTGAATTGTATAATGACAGTCCGGGCGATAGGTTCCTTGTTGGTGAACCCGGGGTTGCATCCTCAATGTTTATTGAGCTTTCACCGGGGGACAGGAAGGTAAGGTTTATAATCAAGCGCAATGTGCCATGGGTGAATTACCGCTATGATATTTTCAGGTGGAATGATGTTACATCCACATTTGATTCAATAGCCAGTACTAACCTGCTGGAATATGCTGATACCGGACTGGTGAACGGGCAGGAATATTGCTATTACGTAAGATCATCAGGTTCGTATCAGAGTCCGGGATTACCGCAAGACCTGGTAAATTTTTCACAGGAAGCCTGTATGATCCCTGTGGATAATGAGCCACCGTGCACACCCTCACTTAATGTGTCAACAAACTGTGATAGTCTGTATAACCATATAACCTGGTCAATTGATGATCCTGATTGTTTTGAGGATATAGCCGGCTACAGATTGTTTTATAAAAGCGATTTTGATGGTGACCTGAGCCTGCTTATCACTTTTGATGACAGGAACATATTTGAGTATATTCATTACCCGGGCGAAATTGTTGCCGGATGTTACGCTATCCTGGCTTTCGATGATGCCGGTAATGAAAGTCCTCTTTCACTTGTTATTTGCGTTGATTCATGCAACTTTTATGAGATACCAAATGTATTCACTCCAAATAACGACGGTAAAAATGATATTCTCAGGGCCAAAACATCAGGCCTGGTGGAGAAAGTTAATTTTAAACTCTTTAACAGGGGAGGCATGCTGGTATACCAGACAGATGAACCAAGGTTGAACTGGAACGGCACTTATAAAGGTTCAATAGTTAACCCCGGAGTATATTTTTATCAGTGTGATGTTTATGAAAGAAGGATTACAGGGCTCGAAGAATATAGTCTTTCAGGATTTATCCATGTGATAACTGAAAAAGGAGCAGAACCGGTCAATGTAGAATATAAATAGATGAGATTCAGATACAACATATTATTAGCATTTATTATACTTCAGGGCAGTATTATTTCAGCCCAGGATAATAATGAATATCTCACTAAAGCTGCAGCCTTTAAGGACAGGGCATTGTATTCTGAGGCTATTACCCTGTACACTACAGCAATGGAAAAGAGTGATGATTATCGCCTTTTTACAGGACGGGGAGAAGCATTTTTGATGATAGGCAAAACTGATGCTGCTGTGAATGACTTCGGAATGGCGAATAAGCTTAAACCGGGTTCTGGTTACCTGGGATTGGCCAGGGCTTATGCTATTAATAATGAGACTGAAAAAGCTATTGCCAACCTGCAGCATCATCTTCAGTCAGACTTCAGGTTACCCAGAAAGGAAATTTTGCTGGACAGATATTTATCTTCCATGGAAGAAACACCTGAATGGAGGCAGTTATGGAAAACTGAATGGTATAATCAGCTGGAAGAAGCTGTTGCTGAAATTGAATATTATATTAAAGCGGGTAAAATAAAAAAGGCCGAAGATATTTTATCCGGGGTTGAAAATTTATACCGAGAGCAACCGGTGATACTTTACGTAAAAGGGATGATTTCAGCTGCAAGTAATAAAAACACAGAGGCTCTTGAATACCTTACCAAAGCTGTAGCCAGGGATGATGCAGATTACAATACCTGGAAATTATACATAGAACAACTGGCGGAGACTGGTAATTATATAAGTGCTGCAAATGCATGCGACAGGGCACTTGGATATTTCCCGGGTGAAACAGCATTGATATTTATGAAATCAGAAAACCTGAGGAAGGCCAATGATCGTGACAGGGCGCTGGAGGTGGCTGAGGAATATCTTGGACTGTATCCTGATGATGAACTTTCAAACAGGCAGGCAGGTCTAATAGCCGGCGAGAAGGGTGAATACAACAAAGCCTTGCGCTATTTCTCAAAAAACATTGAAAATCATCCCGGTAAGGCGCAATGCTTTACTGACCGTGCAGATATTTATCTCAAAATTAAATCCTGGGATGCTGCTGTTTATGATTATTCAATGGCACTTGACCTGTGGCCAAGAGATGGGGATGCTTATTATAACTTGGGGATTGCTTTATTAAACTCGGGAAAAACAGAAGAGGCATGTCATGATTTCAGGATGGCCTTAAGATATGGCAACAGGAAAGCATCGGGTATGTTAAGTAAATACTGTATAAGGTAGAATCTACCTGGCATGTTTAAGGATCTTCATGTACAGATCCCTTGGCTTAAATGGTTTCAGGATAAAGTCATTAATATCTAATTCCTCGAGCTTTTTCTCATTGTCCGACATTATTGCTGCTGTGAGTGCAACAATGGGCAGATTTTTTATCTCTGGATTATCCGAATTTCTTATTATTTCCGTTGCTTCAATGCCATCAACATCAGGCATATGAAGATCCATTAATATAAGATCGTATTTATTATCCCTAATAAGGTCAAGTGCTATCTTACCATTCTCAGCATGTGTTACTACAATACCCCATTTTGTTAAGAATTTATTGGCTACAAAGAAGTTGATCCTATTGTCTTCAGCAATGAGGATCTTCTTCCCTGTTAATTCATCCCAGCGTTCCTCAACTTCACCGGCAATTTTTTTCTTTTCATGACTGGATGCCACTATAAATCTCATATTGAAAAAGAAGGTTGATCCCTGACCTGGTTTGCTGTCCACATTAAGACTTCCTCCCTGGAGCTCAACAAGCTTTTTACTTATTGAAAGGCCCAGTCCCGTCCCTCCATACTTCCTGGTTGTATCATCCGAAGCCTGTTTAAAGCTTTCAAAGATTACCTCCTGCTTGTCGGATGGTATACCAATGCCAGTATCCCTCACAATGAAGTTAAGGTTTATTTCTTTATTCGACCTTGATATTTCATTTACAATCAGTTCAATACTACCTTTAGAAGTGAATTTTACCGCATTTGAAAGGAGGTTTGATAATATCTGGTTAAGTCTGACAGGATCACCAATTATATCAGATGGGATACTTCTATCTACTTTCAGTATAAAATCGAGATTCTTGTTTCTTGTTTTGAATGAATATGATCGTTTTAATTCATCTGCAAACTCGAAGATATCAAACCTCGTTCTTTCAAAGCTGATGTTCCCTGATTCCAGCTTTGTATAGTCAAGAACATCATTTACCAGGGTTAGTAAATGATTGGCTGAGAAACGCAATGTCTTTATATATTCCATCTGGTCCTCACGTGGATTACCCTGGAGAAGGAGGTTGTTAATACCTATAACTTCGTTCAGGGAAGTCCTTATTTCGTGGCTCATAGTGGACATAAATTGTTGTTTCAGCTTTGCTGCTTCTTCAGCCTTCCTTCTTTCGAGGATGAGATTGTTCAGCATTCGTTTACGTTGTATGGCAAGAGCTATCTGGTTACCTATAAGACTGAGCAGCCGCAGGTCGTCCTTTGTAAATATATTTTCATTATTATAATCCTGGAGTACCATGGCTCCCGTTATTTCATTTTCAACGCTCAGTGGCACGCCAAGCCATACCTTACATGGTGTACCAACCAATGCTATTTCGCCCTGTCTCTCAAGTTCATCAATATCAGCCTCTTTGAGGAGTACGGGCCTGTTCTCCTTTATTAGCCATCCGGTAATGGTGTTTTTTACAGGCACCTCTTCAAAATGATCTTTCTCATCCTGGAAGAAGGATAAGGTAAGGGTTTCAGTATCTTTATTATAAAGGACTATATAGAAATTCTTCGTATCCCATATTTTTCCAATCTCATCTTTTATTGAGTTGAAAATATCAGAAAACTCTGTCATTGTAAGCGCAGCTGCAGAAATATTATATATAACTGACTTTGTATCGTCGTCCTTCTTTTTGACTGAGATATTGCGGTAAATAGCATACAACGCAGTGATATTCTCATTTAACATTACAGGCTGCATGATCAGGCTTACATATATTTTTTCGCCATTCTTGTTTATCCTGTAAGTATCAGTGCTTATAGTTTCATTGTTTGCTGTTCGCCGGGTATAACTGATGCCTTCATTCCTCAATTCAGGTGGTACAACAAGGTCATCAATATTTTTGCCTATAGCTTCTTCCCTGGTATATCCGAATTCCCTTATAAATTCCTCATTAATTCTTTCAATTACACCCTCGGTCGTAGTTTGTACTATAGATTCAGGAGCTGTGTCAATAAGTGTCTCCAGCAGGGCCTTTTCTTTCAGCAGGTTATCAAAATTTGAACTTACTGAATCTCTTTCGCTCGCCTGGTTCTCAAGCTCTTCAACTTTTTTCTTCAGTTCTGCATTTACCTCCAGAAGCCGGTTTATTTTCGTTTTTATTCGCATACGGACGAAAATATTTTATTTGGTCAAAAGTATAATTATTATTTTATTTTCTTTCCTGTTTGCTATGCAGCTTATAATATTTACAATAATCATTTATGCCACATTGCTGGCATAATGGTTTCCTGGCCTTACAGACATACCTGCCATGAAGTATCAGCCAGTGATGAGCAAGCGGGATAAGTTTTTCAGGGATATTTGCTGTAAGCTGTTTTTCTGCTGCCAGTGGTGTCCGGGCATTATTTGTCAGACCGATTCGAGCCGAGACCCTTAAAACATGAGTATCAACAGGCATTACAGGCTGGTTGAATATTACGCAGGCTATTACATTGGCTGTTTTACGGCCTACACCCGGTAGCTTTTGTAATTCACTAATATCAGAGGGAACTGTATTATTGAATTTGGAAACCAGTACCTCTGATATCGCTTTAAGATATCTTGCTTTACTATTGGGATAAGAACATGATTTGATATATTCCAGGATTTCATCTGTATCGGCCTCTGCCATTTCTTTTGCTCCGGGAAAGCGGCGGAATAGCTCCGGGGTAATCATATTTACCCGTTTATCAGTGCACTGCGCAGATAGAACAACTGCAACAATTAGTTCAAATGGGTCTGTATAGATAAGTTCTGTTTCTGCAACAGGCCTGTGCTCGAGGAAATAGTCAATTACTCCCTTATATCTTTCTCTTATTCTCATACGGCAATATACAATAATACATATTTCACTTAAATGTTGTAAGAAAAAACATAAAATCAGGATAATTATTTGCAAATAAAATAAACAAGCTTAATTTTGATGCCAAATTGATAAGGGATGATAAATGCGAATAACTATTTCTTCTACTATTATTACTTCAATGAAGTAAAGTAGGAGGGATATATTCGTATATATAATATTTAAAACACAGCCCCTCCTCAGGAGGGGCTTTTTTTTAACTCTATGGTAGATTCAGCAAACAGAACAAAACAGGCAAAAGAATACTATTTCTCAGGCAAATTATCCATAATAAGGGAGATGATTTCAGCTGGTATCGATATCATAAACATGGGAATTGGAAATCCTGATATTCTGCCACCAGATGAAGTTATTGATGCTCTCACCAACAGTTGCAATAATGCAGAAGCTCATGGTTATCAACCCTATAGAGGTATTGACGAATTGAGATCAGCCATATCTGACTGGTATTACCGTTATTACGATGTTAAACCGGATCCTGGCAGCCAGGTACTTCCACTCATTGGCTCCAAAGAAGGAATAATGCATATAAGTATGGCATACCTGAACATGGAGGATGCTGTCCTTGTTCCTGACACTGGTTACCCTGCATATGCGACAGCCGCCAGGATATGTGGTGCCAGGTGTATCTATTATGATCTGAGTAAAGAAAATAACTGGATGCCTGATCTGAAAAGTATAGAGAGCACCGATTTACAGGGAATTAAACTGATGTGGGTTAACTATCCGAATATGCCTGCCGGAGTGAGGGCAACAGATAAATTATTCAGGGATCTGGTTAATTTTGCCCGTAAACATAATATCTTAGTTGTTAACGATAATCCTTATAGTTTCATTCTTAACAATAAACCCCTGAGCATTCTTTCATCAGTTAATTCATTTGAAAATGTTCTTGAGCTTAACTCACTAAGTAAATCTCATAATATGGCAGGATGGAGACTGGGAATGGTAGTTGGCCATGAAGAACACATAAATGATATCCTTAAGATTAAAAGTAATATTGATTCAGGGATGTTTCTTCCTATACAGCAGGCTGCAATCAAAGCCTTCAGAATTGGGCAGGACTGGTATGATAAGCTCAATTTAATATACTCGCTACGACAGCAAATGGTTTATGATTTGCTTCTTCGTCTTGGTTGCTCAACAACGAGTGATCAGTCCGGGATGTTCCTCTGGTCGAGAATACCGGATAGATTTGCTGATTCATATGAGTTCTCAGACCACTGTTTGGATAAATACCACTTGTTTATTACGCCCGGATTGGTATTTGGTTTGAATGGAAGGAGGTATGTCAGAACATCTCTAAGTCTTAAAGAATCAAGGATAAAAGAAGCTATGGAAAGAGTAAAATAACTACATTATGCAAGACAAACTGGATCTTAACAAGAACAGCCTGTTCAGAAAGGATAAAAAACCATTGATAATCTCAGGCCCCTGCAGTGCCGAGTCTGAGGAACAGGTTATTGAAACAGCAAGACTTCTGGCTGATAGTAAGGTAAAAATATTCAGGGCAGGTATATGGAAGCCCAGAACCAGGCCTGACACATTTGAGGGATTGGGTTCAGTCGCCCTGCCATGGATAAAAAGAGTAAAGGAAGAGACCGGTATGCTCACTGCCATAGAAGTGGCAAATGTGTGGCATCTAAAAGAAGCACTTAAATATGGGGTAGATATTATATGGGTGGGAGCACGTACTACCGCTAATCCATTTGCAGTGCAGGAACTGGCTGACGGACTCAGGGGACTCGATATTCCTGTTTTTATTAAAAATCCCATTAATCCGGATATAGAACTGTGGATAGGTGCTTTTGAAAGGTTGAATAAGGCCGGGATAAAAAAACTTGCTGCCATACACAGGGGATTCAGTTATTATGGGCATTCGCCTTATCGCAATATGCCGCAGTGGGAAATTCCAATTGAACTAAAAAGAAGAATACCGGAATTGCCTGTCATTACTGATCCAAGCCATATATGCGGGAATCGGGATTTACTTTTCAACATATCGCAAACAGCTATGGACCTGGATTTTGATGGACTTTTTATTGAATCGCATTATAAGCCTGAGACTGCTTTGAGTGATAAAGATCAGCAAATTACACCTGATGAATTGAAAACATTACTTGCAGGCCTTATTCACAGAAAATCAGAAATCGATAATACAAGACAACTGGAAGGTCTGACCGAATACAGGAGGCAGATCGACCATTGGGATACTGAATTAATAAGAGTGTTAAGAAACAGGATGTTAATATCTGAGGAGATAGGTAAGTATAAGAAAAAAGAGAATATTACAATTCTGCAAACCGGGCGTTGGTCTGAAATACTGGAAGACAGGCTGGCAAAAGCCAGGCAGATGGGGATGAGTGATCAGTTTATTATACAAATATTTAAACAGATACATCAGGAATCCATCAGCTTCCAGAATAAGGTGATGAATTAGTTGATTCGATTTAATACCTTTAAGGATTAAATATCTACCGTTGTATAAAATGGAAATAAAATATGGTAATTCCGGGACCAATGTCTATATGGGCAATGCATGGGAATTAATTGATGAAATGCTGCCGGGAAAGGACGTTATTATTATTACTGATATAAATGTAGGTGGTCTTTACGGTCATCATTTCCCGGAATATCCTGTAATAACAATAGGTACTGGCGAAGCTGTGAAGGAACCGGATACAGTGGAAACCATAATAAAACACCTTCTGGCTATTGGTGCTGACAGATCCTCATTCCTTCTTGGTATAGGTGGAGGTATTGTGTGTGATATTACAGGCTTTGTAGCTTCAATATTCATGAGGGGTACGAAATTCGGATTTGTTTCGACAACCTTGCTTTCACAGGTGGACGCCAGTATAGGAGGGAAAAACGGGGTAAATGTAAACGGAATAAAGAACATTATCGGTTGTTTTAACCAGCCTTCATTTGTCATTTGCGATATAGGTCTGCTGAAAACCCTGCCTGATGAGGAATTCATTTCAGGCCTGGGTGAACTGGTGAAACATGCTCTTATCAGGGATTATGAATTATTTGAATTAATAGAGAAAAATATAAACCGTATACTGGAAAGAGAAGAGGGCCTGCTGCAGAAATTAATATCAGAATCTATTGCAATAAAAGCATCTATTGTTGAAAAAGATGAAAAGGAACTTGGTGAACGGAGAGTGCTGAACTTTGGACATACACTGGGCCATGCTATCGAGTCAGCAACAGGATTAGGCCATGGCATTTCAATTGCAGCGGGCATGATGGCTGCTGTGGAGATATCATATGATGAAGGACTAATAACTAAGGGAGAAACAGAAAGGATCAGGTATACATTTAAACGGCTGGGATTACTGCCAGCAAAAGAAACCAGCTGGCCGGATATAAGTGATAAGATCCTTGCAGACAAAAAAAGGAAGGGCACTAATATTTATTTTATACTGCTTAATGGCATAGGCACGGCAATACAGAAGGAATATCAGCTTGACGAAATTATGAATAAATTACGTGATAAAACCTCTTAATATGAAAGTTGCAGTAGAGGCATCATCTGTCAATGGCACTATATATGCACCACCGTCAAAGAGTGCCATGCAAAGAGCTGTTGCCTGTGCTTTACTTGCAGAAGGCAGATCTGAAATTATTAATCCATCATTATGTGAAGATGCACTTGCTGCAATGCAAATGGCTGAATGCCTGGGTGCTGATATTAAGAGCCTTTCAGACAGGGTAATAATTGAAGGAGGTTATCATCCGGTCTGCAATAAGATATTTTGTGCTGAATCGGGACTGGGAGCAAGGGTATTTTCTGTGCTGGCTTCTTTAAACAAAGACTGGATAGAAGTCCATGGTAGCGGGTCATTGCTTAAACGTCCGGTAAATATGTTATCGGAAACACTTACACAAATGGGCGTAGAAGTTATTACAACAAATGGATTCCTGCCCCTGAAGATAAAAGGTCCCCTGAAGGGAGGCCTCGTTTTTGTTGATGGTTCAGTAAGCTCCCAGTTCTTGACCGGTCTGCTTATTGCTCTGCCCATACTGGATTCTGACTCAAAGATTATTGTTAATAATCTTAAGAGCAAGCCGTATATAGACCTGACAATTAGAGTTTTATATCATTTTGGCATAGAGGTTATTAATGAAAATTATGCAGTTTTTAATATTCCTGGTTTGCAGAAATACAAACCTGTATCATATATCGTTGAAGGAGACTGGAGTGGAGCAGCCTTCCTGTTTGTACTGGCAGCCATTGCCGGAGAGGTTAGAGTAAGAGATATATCTTATATGTCAACCCAATCTGACATTGCAATCATTGATATTCTCAGAAAAGCAGGTGCTATTGTTGAAATGACTGAAAATGAGATTACAGTAAAACAGGCTGAACTAAACTCTTTTGAGACTGACATATCTGAGTGCCCCGATCTGGCTCCACCACTTACAGTACTGGCATCTTTTTGCCGTGGGAAAACTATTATCCGGGGGACGGAAAGACTAAAGGTAAAGGAAAGCAACAGGGGAGATACGCTTATGACTGAGCTTTTAAAAATGGGAGTAAAGATCTCAAATTACGGCAACAGGATTGAAATTGAAGGCCCCTCGGTAATAAAAGGCGGGAGGGTTGATTCGCATGGCGATCACCGGATAACCATGGCCCTTGCTGTATTGTCTGTTGCAGCTGAAAGCAGTGTAATTATCTCGGGAGCTGAATCAGTAAATAAGTCTTACCCCTCTTTTTTCAGGGACCTTTTACACCTTGGAGTAAAAATAAAAATATCAGAATAAGAAGATGAATACATTAGGAAAAATATTCAGGATTTCCGTATTTGGCGAATCGCACGGCCCGGGGATAGGTGTTCTTATTGATGGATGTCCTCCCGGCCTGTCAATTAACGATGAAATGATCCTGAAAGATATCGACAGGCGACGAAGTGGTAAAAAGGGAACTACAGCCAGGAGGGAATATGATATGCCGGAAATAGTCAGCGGGGTGTTCAACGGAGTAAGCACAGGTGCACCGTTAATGATAATGACCAGGAATACTAATGAACGCTCTTCTGATTACAGTGAATTTACTGCTATACCCAGGCCGGGTCATGCTGACATGGTTGCCCGGCAAAAATACAAAGGTTATTCTGATCACCGTGGGGGTGGACATCTTTCAGGCAGGCTCACCTGGGGAATGGTTGTCGCAGGATCAATTGCCAGATTAATAATTAAACCTGCAGAGGTAAAAGCAGAGCTGATAAGCGCCGGAGGAAGTACAGATGTGGACTCAGAAATAGACAAAGTACTGGAGGAAGGTGATTCAATCGGAGGCTTGATAGAATGTGTGGTCTCAGGTATACCGGCAGGACTCGGAGAACCACTCTGCCACACGACTGAATCAGCTATAAGTCAGGCAGTATTCTCAATACCGGCAATAAAAGGCATTGAATTCGGATCGGGTTTCCGGGCAGCTTCAATGAGGGGCTCAGAGCATAATGATCCGATAATAAGTATGGACGGTAAAACATCCAGTAATAATGCAGGAGGTATTAACGGTGGAATAAGTAATGGGAACGATATAATACTTAGGATGGCCGTTAAACCGCCTTCAAGTATTTCGAAAGAGCAGCAAACCTGGAACATTGAAAAGGATGAAATGGATGTTCTAAAGATTGAAGGAAGGCACGATGCATGTATAGCACTGAGAATACCGGTAATTATAGAAGCAGCTGTATCCCTGGCACTGGCTGACCTGACTCTTATAAACAGGGCAATATACGGAGGAATTAAGTAAATGGAAAGAATACTGATAGCAGGAGCTGGCAATATGGGTTCGTGGCTTGCCGAGACACTTTGCCTTGATTATGATGTGGGAGTTTATGATTATGATCCACGCAAATTGAAATACCTGTTTAATACATTTAGGTTTAAGGAATTAAATGAAATAGCCGATTTCAGACCTCAACTACTGATAAATGCCACAGGATTAAAACAAACGATAACAGCCTATAATCAGATCTTGCCTTATATACCTGAAGATTGCATTATCTCTGATATAGCATCGGTGAAAAACGGATTGGCAGAGTTTTATGCAGGATGTGGTTTCAGATTTGTTTCGACCCATCCAATGTTTGGACCCACCTTTGGAAATGTTAAGGAATTGCAGGGAGAAAGCGCTATAATAATTTCAGAATCAGACCCGGAGGGAACGGATTTTTTTAGGACTTTTTACGGGGACCTGGGCCTGAAGATATATGAATATGATTTCGTTGAGCATGACAAAACAATTGCTTACTCACTGTCAATACCATTCAGTTCAACCATCGTATTTTCTGCATGCATGAAAAAGCTGGAAGTACCGGGAACTACTTTCAGAAACCATCTTAAAATAGCACACGGTTTACTGTCAGAAGATGATTACCTGCTGAGTGGAATCCTGCTGAATAAATATTCGGTTGATAAGCTTTACGAAATAAGCAGCAGGCTGGATGAACTGATAAGGATGCTGGAAAATAACGAGGAGAAAGAATTACACGATCTTTTTGACAGGCTTCGTAATAATACAGGAATGACCGATAATTAACCCATCCTTTTTCGGATTATTAGAACTTCAACAGTTGATTCAGTGACTTTAAACCGGTCGTCGATCCTAAGGCCTATGACCCATATTATTTTACCATTCATTTCCAGAACGTAAATATTATCCTTTTCAGGCAGGGGCATTTTCATATCAATAAGAAGGTCACTGATTTTTTTCCTGCCCTGCATGCCTAATGGGTAGAAGTAATCGCCTTCTTTCCATCTGCGTATTGTAAGGGGATACTGTATAAGGTCAGCATCAAGATATGCATAAGCGGAATCATTGTTGATATTGAGATTTTTTCGTGGTAATATTTTATAACTTTCTATTATGACGTTATTCCTCAAATCATCAGCAGAATTAATAGTAATTACTTTTCCTTCTTCAGTATTTAAAGGAGTAATAATTATCCTATCCCTGTCTTTGGTTAAAATGTGGCTGTTACTGAATAGCTGTTTCCCAGTTTCTGCATTAATAAGCTGAATGATGTCGCCAACCTGCTGCTTGCCGAAATTCCAGTCTTTAAAGAGTTCATAAACCCATGTCTCCGCTGGCTTTAATATGCTTAATTCAGAGGTTTTAACGAAGACTGTTTTACCACTGTACTCTATTATTTCCTGCCTTTTCGATGCAATCGCCTGTTCATAAATGATATATGCTGATTTAAGGTAATCAGAAGTTTCATCAATAGAGTGAAGAACCGATGGGTTAATTTGTTCCAGTACAGGAATAACATTATGCCTGATTTTATTCCTTGTATATTTTGTTTGAATATTGGTTGAATCTTCCCGATATTCTATATTATTATTTATAGCATATTCCCGGATCATCTGTCTTGTTGCAAACAATATTGGCCGAATAATATATCCTGACCTTGGACTTATTCCGGTAAGGCCATTTATACCTGTACCCCTGGTAAGATTAATAAGTATGGTTTCTATGCTGTCATTCAGGTTATGGCCTGTAGCCACAAGGTCAAAATTTTCTTCTTCCTTTATTTTAGCCAGCCACTCAAATCTAAGATCACGTGCGGCCATCTGTATTGATACACCCTTATCAGTGGCATATTCAGCAGTCATGAATCTCGTCTTATAAAGTTTTACCCCGGCCTTGCTGCAAAGGTTTTCGACAAATGCCTCATCTCCATCAGATTCTATCCCTCTAAGCTGAAAGTTGCAGTGTGCAGCTGCTATATTATATTTTGCCTTAATAAATATATCCAGCATTACAACAGAATCGATACCACCGCTTACAGCCAGCAGAATCTTATCATTCCTGGAAAAAATGTTTTTTTGCTGCCGGTATTGTTCGAACTGTTCTTTCATCAGTTATTAGTTTCGTAATTGTAAAAGTAATAAAAAGGCAGATGAATATCAGGATGCCTTTTCCCGGGATGTTCATTATCGGAATTTTGTTACACCGGGAGCCTGTGGATCGAAGCCCGGTGGATTGAGCAATCGTTCACCGTCGATATCGACATATTGCATTATTGAGTGTGGTGGTGCACCGGGATATATACCAAATCTTACCTGGAATGTTTTAAAAACCAGGTTCTCATTCCTTACCCTGAAGCCAATGCCAAAACCTGACACCATGTTGTCATATTCATAGAACATTTTGTCCCGTGCAAATAATACGATATCAGCAAAACCAAAAACAGCAAACCTGAATCCATAAAAAAATACTTTACTGAATGCCACAGCTTCGAGGTTAAGGTATAACCTCTGATCCGGGAAAAGATAATTATTCTTGAAGCCACGTATTCCGTTATCTTCTCCAATAGCAAGGTGTTCATCCTTATACCTGTAAAAGCCCTTGCTATAGTCAAGTGTTCCAAATAACCTGAGTTTATATGACCTGAGATCATATAAATCGGATATATATTTAAAGTGCAATTGAAGAAGGCCCTGTTCAGTTCTGTTCTCTTTCACAAATGTTGATATTATCCCCCGGCCATATAAATATCCGACATTAGGAACAAAGTTGCCAAAAGCAGATTTAATGGAAATATAATCTCTTATGTCGAATTCACTATATTCCTTACCGTAAGTCAATTCAACAATACCACCGTAGGGTATATCTTCACTCCTTCCGTAATTATAAATCAGATTGGACTTGTAGAATCGTTGTGATACCAGAGAAAAGGATGCAAGGTAAATTTTGTATTTCTGATATACATAATACGAGGTACTTGTTATTTCAGGTCTGTTCCATACATTATTATTTATGTATCGGCCTGAAATAACCGCTCTTGTAAAATTATTATCAATTAGATATGACCTGCCGAACCATAAGTCAAAATTATTGTATTCCACCGGTTCAGGTATAGTAAGGGTGTCAAGGTCTTCTAAAACGTATGATTCATATAGCGCTATACCACCTGCATATTTTGTATAAGCAGTCAGGAATTTTCTTGATATATCAACTCCTGCAACCCTTCTGTTGAAAGCATCTTTATATTCCAGTTTAACATCGATCATTGTCCGGCTGATATTTTTCAAAGTGTAGGCGGCACCAAAGCCGATGGAGTTATAGTTCCTGTAATCGTATGGGATTTCCACTTCCAGCTCATGACCAAAGCCGAAAAGGTTTTTATCAAAGATTGATATCTTTCCCACATTATAACCATGGATATCTGGCATTAAGCCCAATGAATAAATATCTTTTGTTATAACCATTATGTCAACTTCCATGCTGTTTACCGGTATGATGACAATCCTGGCATCATGAATATACGGCAGTTGCCTCAGAAGGCGTTCACTTTCAGATACTTTATGTGGTACAAGGCTGTCATTTTCTTCAATAAGGAGATAATTCTTAATTATATATTCCCTGGTTTTTATATGGGTTTTGTTAAGGAAGAACTCCGGTTCATTTTCCAGGGAAGACTCGGGATCATTGATTGTCGATCCGAATGCATTGAGTCTCCTAATGAATATATGCCTTATAATTTTACCGTTGTGCTCAGTATAGTTATCAATATTTCTCTCATTTATTCTCTTGGAACTTGCCTTTGCCGGAGGGATAATAACAAGGTCATAGAGTATTTTTGTGAAATTTTTCCTTTCAGCCTTTGCTTTAAGCGAATCATAAAAGACCAGAGTCTGGTTATAAATGCTGGTGTCCTGAGGCATGTAGCTGTCTGATATGTATATGACTGTGTCATTTTTGAGGTAAACCAGTGAGTCGTTTATGCTCACGTATGATCCCCCGGCTACTCTTACAGGCTTCAGAAAGGTATTTGTTTGAGTATAGGAGCGTATTGTATATAATGACATTATAACCCCAAGCAGTAATGATATTTGCCTGAATTTAGCCATAATAATTTTTCCTTTACCTTTTTTCAGCAGCACAGACTATTCTTTCAGCACATCATCAGAATTGAACTTGAAGCCCAGTCTTTTGCCTGTAACCATTTTTGATAACTGAATCTTTTTTTCAAGCTGGCCAACCGAGGCTATTTTTACATTATCATAGGGAGGTACCAGTAGGTCAAACTCGAGAGAGTATTGTATGGCAGTAAAGATTATTCTCTTAAGTGCTTCCCTTCCCAGCTCTTCATTTCCGAAGTTGGAAAAGAGCATGGCCATCTGGCGCTTGCCCTCCACAAAGTACTGGTTTTCACGGTTAATAAATATTCTGGCAATAAGATAACCCAGATCATCCTGTCTTGAATACTTTAATGAATCTGACAGGAAGTTATATATACTGATTATACCTGAATATGAATTATCTTTATTCTTTTGGATATAAGGTGTTTTCCAGATCGGATGGTCCCTGTCGAATTCAAAGACGTTAGAATGCACACTGAAAAGCAGGATATCACCTGCTACTTTTATCGAGACATCGAATTTGCCGTTTTCCTTATAAACCAGCCTTATCCTCCTGTCGCTATCCATGATATCCCTGTTTATTTCACGTGTTAAAGCTGCAAGCAGTTTTTTTATCTTATCAAATGCAGCTTCGGTATTATCATATACATTTTGTTTGAGAACCGACTTATACTGCAGTGTTTCTACGATCTTAAGTTTTTGCTCGTTAAGTTCCATTGAGAGATCAATATTGTTGAATATGGCAATGTACTAAAAATTCCTGTAATGAATATGGCAGACAATCAGTATGCCCTTGCAAAAACCACTCTTTTTTGTGATGGTTTACCTGAGTACACACACTTCCCTTCTTCGGATGTATTACCGAAGGGTATTATCCTTATGCTCGCCTTGGTTTCATTTTTAATCTTTTCTTCTGTTTCCGCTGTCCCATCCCAATGTGCAAGGAGGAAACCACCCCTGTTTTCAATTGAATCCCTGAATTCATCCCAGGTATCAACCTTATAGGTGTTCCTGTCTCTGAACTCCAATGATTTATTAAAAATGTTCATTTGAATATCAGTAAGTAAGCTACTTAGGTGTTCAACAGTCTTATTAACATTTATTATCTCTTTACTCATTGTATCACGCCTGGCCACTTCAACAGTACCATTCTCTATATCCCTTGGGCCAATAGCCAGTCGTAAGGGAACACCTTTGAGTTCGTATTCAGCAAATTTAAATCCCGGTTTATGTGTATCCCTGTCATCATATTTAACTCTCAGACCATGTTTTTCAAGATCTGATTTGATCTTTAGTGCCGTGGATGATATTGAATCAAGCTGGTCATTACCTTTATAAATGGGCACAATAACAACCTGTATGGGTGCCAGGTTTGGTGGCAGAACAAGACCATGATTATCACCATGGGCCATCACCAGTGCCCCCATAAGCCTTGTGGAAACACCCCATGATGTTGACCATACATATTTGAGTTTTCCTGATTTATCAGTGAATTGCACATCGAAGGCTTTTGCAAAATTCTGCCCGAGGAAATGAGAGGTACCTGCCTGCAGTGATTTACCGTCCTGCATAAGTGCCTCAATAGCATATGTATCTATTGCCCCGGCAAATTTCTCTGATTCAGACTTATACCCTTTCAGTACCGGGATCCCCATATAATCCTGTACAAAATGAGCGTACAGGTCAATTATGGTTTTTGTTTCTTCAATAGCTTCCTGCCTGGTTGCGTGGGCTGTATGACCTTCCTGCCACAAAAACTCGGTTGTCCGAAGGAAGAGCCTTGTACGCATTTCCCACCTCACAACATTTGCCCACTGGTTTATAAGTATGGGTAGATCCCGGTACGACTGGATCCAATTCTTATAAGTATTCCATATAATTGTCTCCGAGGTTGGCCTGATTATTAGCTCTTCCTCAAGTTTTGCGCCAGGGTCAACTTCTATTCCTTTACCATCCGGCCTGTTTCTTAACCTGTAATGTGTAACAACAGCGCATTCCTTGGCAAAGCCTTCAACATGATCAGCTTCCCTTGCAAAGAAAGACTTGGGTATAAAAAGAGGGAAATATGCATTTACATGACCGGTATCTTTGAATAATTTATCCAGTTCAGATTGTATCTTCTCCCAGATAGCATACCCATAGGGTTTAATAACCATGCATCCTCTCACTGCAGAGTTTTCAGCAAGATCTGCCTTGATTACCAGGTCATTATACCATTGCGCATAATTATCTTCCATTTTTGTCAAAAATTCTGCCATGGTGTTTGGTATGGAATTTGTAAATTGTTAAGTGAAACTGAAATTATCGCACAAAGTAAATAAACTTACAGTTAATATAAAAGCAGGAGGATGTCATGAAAGCAAAATATTTTACCGGATTAATAGCAGGAATGTTAGCAATAACAGCTCCACTACAATCAGCGGAGGCACCTGCAGAGGTCGATTACTACAAAACAAGCCCGGGTGTGCTTGTTACTGCATCGGTAAGAGGCCATGATTTCTACTACGCCTCCAGAATAAGACGTTTCCATAGTTCATATGTATCTTTCGGATTTTATGCCCCGGTTTATACAGAGTCATACTGGTATAATTACCGTCCTGCATCCTGGGGTATTAGTATATATGCCGGTAATACAACTTTTGGAATTGGTTGGACTTTTGGATATCCATATTATTATACCGGATGGTACGATCCATGGGTTTACTATGGTGGATATTATCCTGATTATTACTACTGGGATTATTACCCGGATTATTATTACTGGTCATACCCAACAGTAAGGTACAGGGTAAGGATAAGAAACCATTATCATATCTATAATAACTACTATTATGCAAATAACTATTACAGGTCCCAACATCATTACCAGAAATACATTGGCCACGATAGTTATTATCGCTATCCGTCACGACAGTATGCATCTTACAGTAGACCTGAAGACAGCCGGCGTGTTGAGTCCAGTGCAAACAGGACAAGTTATAACAGGAATACCGTTCAACGTACAACAGATGTAGTACGGTCTGACAATAGCAGAAGGACAACACAGGTTAATGTAGATAACCTTGAACGGACCAATAACAGGAATAATACTGGTAATCTTTCTTCACGCAGCACTGTCGTAAGAAGCTCAACAGGCAGAACTAACAACAGCAATGCAGTTAGAAGTTCAACCAGCAGCAGCTCACGCAACAGTGTAGTTAGAAGTTCAGCCGGCCGAAGCTCAAGCAGCAATGCAGTTAGAAGTTCAACCAGCAGCAGCTCACGCAACAGTGCAGTTAGAAGTTCATCCGGCCGAAGCTCAAGCAACAGTGCAGTTAGGAGTTCAACCAGCAGAAACTCACGCAGCAGTGCAGTCAAAAGCTCAGGTAACCGGAGTTCAGGAAGTAAAGCTGTAAGGCGCAATTCAAGTTCAGGGAACAATAGCAAATCCACATCAACAACAAGAGGCAGGCGTTAACAGCCTGCTTTTTTTTATTTCATTAATCATGAAAAACTACCAGGTTCAAAGAAAAATCTTATATTTGTTACTGAAGCCCATTGCCCGATATACTTTATTAATTGGTATGGTTTTTGCTTTTATAATATTAGGATGAAATAATATGATCGGAGGTTAAAAATGAAAACTTATCTTTACATAGCAGTTTTAGCAATATTTCTTCTAAGCAGTTGTTCTTCATCGCTTTATATGAGTGGTGAATATGATGATCTTTATTATACACCTGCTCCAAGAGAAATATATGTGCAGGATGCAGGAGTGCCTGACCAGGCATATGAATCAATTTCAGCAATTGAAGACCAGTTTAACCTTGATACACTGGTTGCAGATGAATATCTCGATCCGGCTGAATATGATAAGGATCTAATGTATTATGATAGTGATAGAAGCAGTGCCTTTGATTATTATGACAGGGTATCTTATGCAAGCCACCTGAACCGTTTTTATGGTAATTACTTTGATCCGTATTGGAGAGATCCTTTCTATTACGGATTCAGGTATGGATTAACATACGGATTCCCGTATTATTCATACAGGATGTGGGATCCTTTCTACAGCCCCTATTATTATTCATATTACTATGATCCGTTCTTTTCACCTTATTGGGGTAGTTCTTATTATTACAGCCCATACTCGTACTGGGGATATGGCTACTCATGGATGTCGCCATATTATACTGGGTATTACAGTAATAATAATTATTATACAACTCCGGTAAGAAGAAGAAGTTCATACAGTACATTGTCTAACAGGTATGTTAGTTCTTCCGGGAACAGATCCGGATCAAGTATAGGATCATCAAGGAGAACAACAGCCACTGTATCTGATAATGCAAGAAGTACCGAAGGCAGCAGACGGATAAATCAGACAGTGGTGTCGAGCAATACAAATGTCAGAAATGCCACTAATCCTCAGGAAAGATCAGTAAGTTCAAGCCTGAACAGAAGGACACAGGTTAATACCACAACACGTGCTGCTTCACAACCTGAGTATAATACTCAGAGCAGGACATACAGGCCAACATATACAAATCCAAGGCTGACCACCCGTCCTACCTATAATAATTCTAACAGTAGAAGCAGTACCGTTACCAACAGTAACGCAGGACGTGTAGTAAATAACCGCTCATCAAGCAGCACAAACATTAACAGTTCGTCAGGAAGGTCAATCATTAACAGATCATCCTCTGGAAATACAAGCAGGTCAGTTATTAACCGCTCTTCAACATCAGGAAGGAGTGTTATTAATAATTCAAGATCATCCTCAATGGGGTCCTCCAGGGGATCTAGCAGTGTCTCTTCTGTAGGCAGATCTTCATCCGTGAGTAGCGGCCGCTCAAGCTCTGTATCATCAAGCAGTGGCAGGTCGTCATCATCCAGTGGAAGAAGTTCTTCCTCGACGAGTTCCAGAAGCTCAGGCAGGAGATAGAGTGATAGAATAAATATTGGAATTAGCTTGTTACATTAATTGATTAAATCATCCCGCGAATGGGATGGGCAGGGTAACA
The DNA here is from genome assembly GCA_964577305.1 of uncultured Rikenellaceae bacterium. GTDB lineage: Bacteria > Bacteroidota > Bacteroidia > Bacteroidales > VadinHA17 > UBA9300. The sequence continues at coordinate 28,152 of CAZNYS010000008.1, read as the reverse complement.
TTTAATAAAAATGAAAATGAAAAGAGCATTAATAATACTTATAACTTTCATTGCTACAATGACTTTAAGCAGGGCGCAGACTATCGATGAAGCTCTGTGGTATTCGCAACTTTTTTATGGAGGATCAGCCAGGTTCCAGGCTATGGGCGGTGCCTTTACTGCACTTGGAGGAGACCTTTCCGTTTTGAGCCAGAATCCGGCCGGACTGGGAGTATACAGGTCAATGGAAATAAGCTTATCCCCGCAAATGTACTATAATAATTCACTTTCAAAGTATAATAACACTGAGTCCAGCGAATATGCACATAAATTCAACCTCAACCAGGCAGGCTTTGTTTATCCCCTTGTCAGCAAGGATAAAACAGATGGCCTTTCGGGCATAAATTTTGCATATGCCTTTAACCGTAATAATAATTTTAATGTTAATGCAGTCATCAGGGGTGTTAATAATAATAGTTCCATGGCCGACTATTGGACTGATATTGCCAGTGGTATCTATTATACTGACATCGATGGTGCACCGGGCGCTGCTTTTGAAGTGTGGATCCTTGATACTTTAAGCGGTTCAGGTGGTTATGAATATGCTACTATCTTCTCTCAATACGGGGAGAATACTAATTCAACATACGGCCAGTCAGTAAGACGGCTTATCACACGTGAAGGATATGCAGGAGAGCACGCTTTCAGCGTGTCAGCAAACTTCAGCCATAAATTATACGTGGGAGCCACTCTGGGGATTAATAAAATTGACTCATATTCAACATATGAACATACAGAGTTGGATAATGAAAACCTGATATTTGATTTTAATAGCTTTACTTACAGAGATGTTGTTGAAGCTTCCGGTACGGGTTATTCATTCAAAATTGGTGTGATAGTCAAACCAATAGAAATGCTCAGACTGGGCTTTGCCTTTCATACACCAACAGTTTACCGGCTCGATGAGTACTATTACGATGATATAAGGTCAGAATTTGATAATGGTGACTACTATACATGGGAAAATGAACCTTTCAGGTTCTCATATACCCTTACCACACCTTTAAGGGCTATGGCTGGTGCAGCTGTGCAGCTGGGTAAATCAGGTATGATTAGTGCTGATTATGAATTTGTTGATTACAGGATGGCAAGGTTTTCCAGGGCTTCGGATGATTATAACTACTATAATGAAAACCAGGACATAAAAGATATTTATGATATAGCACATAACCTCCGGTTAGGTGCTGAATTCAGAATGAATACCCTGTATATGAGGGCAGGGTATGCTATTTACGGAAGCCCTTTTATAAAAGGAGAGGATAATGAAGATAATTTTCATTCTGTGTACTCAGGCGGTATAGGCTTAAGGCAAAGGAATTTTTCATTTGACGTGTCTTATGCCCTGAGAACAAACCATGAAATGTACTTCATGTATAATCATCCTGATATTAATCCTGCTGAGATAACTTATAACAGGCACCTCGTAACAGCAACTCTTGGGTTCAGGTTCTGAGGCACGACCAGGTTTCTGGTCCCATATTAAACAGGAGATCAATAATGCTCAGGTTTGGCTGAAAGCCGTGAACGGGACTGAAAACCTGGAAATATTCACAGGGCTTATAAGTGATTCCATATTTCGGCGACAGGCTATATCTCATGTCCCGGCAATCATCCCCGTATTCTTTAATGAATGATACTGTTTTTTCTGCAGTAATATTCATTTCCAGGATTTTGAATAATATATCCAGTATATCCATATTAAGGTCAATGAGATACTCATATTTTGATTCAAGGGGCTGCAATACCTGCTCAGCATAAAATTCAAAAAATGCAGATGAATTATATGCTGACCTTATAGCATGTATATGCTCTCTTTGCCATTTCCTGGAATTATCAATTTTAATATCCCTGAGTTTAACTTTATGAAAACTACCTTTTTCTACCGGGATACTCAGAGGTAGAACACCGTTGGCTGAATAAATATAGCAACGGTTACGGTATGTTTGTTTAGGGTAGGTCTCATGCTGTTCGATAAGTACCTTCCCTGATTTTATTATCTCGGCAAAGTACTGTACAGGTGGATAATATGCTGTTGAGAGAATCAATAAGTACCGGTCCACGATCTATTCTAACTGGTTAATCATGCTAGCATTAAAAGCTGCTCCAAAACCATTATCAATATTTACCACGCTTACTCCTGATGCACAGCTGGTAAGCATAGCGAGGAGGGCTGATACTCCCTTGAAATTTGCACCATACCCTACACTTGTCGGTACTGCTATGACTGGCTTGTCAATAAGTCCGCCCACAACACTTGCAAGTGCTCCCTCCATACCGGCAATAACGATTACAACCCTGCATTTCTTTATTTCGGGTAGCTGATCCAGGAGCCTGTGTATTCCTGCTACCCCGGCATCATAAATACGGGTAACCCTGTTGCCCAGCAACTCACAGGTAACAGCAGCTTCTTCAGCAACAGGTATATCTGATGTACCTGCAGTAATAACTGCAATAGGAGAGTCGGCAATTTTATGTTTCTCCCTGATAATACTTATTATCCTGGCTTCTTCATGCCACAATGCTTCGGGGGCTATTGAATGTACCGCATTGAATTTATCCTTACTTGCCCTCGTGCCTATAACGTTCTGTCCCGTATCAGATATATGTTTGAAAATATCCCTTACCTGCTCAATGGTTTTACCTTCGCAGAACACTATTTCAGGATATCCTGTCCGTATTTCACGATGATGATCAATGCGGGCAAAGCCAAGATCACTGAATGGAAAGTACTTTAATTTTTCAATTGCATCATCTACATTTATCTTTCCTTCAGAGAGTTCCTCCAGTATTTTTTTTAGTCCTTCCCTGTTCATATTATTTATTTAATGTTTTTTGGGTTCATACTGCCCATACGGTATCCTTCAAGATCGAGACTGATAAATTCGATGCCGTGGGCTTTGAATGAACGTATTATTTTTTTCCTGACCTTATCTTCAAGTATCTTATTGAAATATCCGGGACTGAGTTCTATACGCGCTGTATTGTTATGCAGGCGAACGCGTGCACCTCTGAAACCAAGGCTGTGAAGTAATCTTTCTCCTTCTTCTATGATATTGAGATCACGTTTATCAATCCTTGTATTATAGGGGATACGTGTAAGCAGACATGCATAGGCAGGCTTGTCCCATATTTCCAGGCCGTATTCCCTGAGCTGTTTCCTTATCTCTTCCTTACTGAAACCCGATTCGAGCAATGGACTTCTTATCTCAAGCTCTTTAAGCGCTTCCATTCCCGGCCGATAGTCCTTCTTATCATCTGCATTACTGCCGTCTGCAATAATATTGAATCCCTTTTTGGCAGCATATGCTTTTATCTGTCCGAATAATATTGATTTGCACAGGTAACACCGGTCGGGTGGGTTCATAATGATAGACTTATGCAGGGGTAATTCAATAATCTCATGATTTATATTGAAGGATTTACAGAAACTTTTTGCTTCATCTATCTCCCATTCAGGTATGTAAGGTGTTTTTATTGTTATCGCTGATACTCTTGCCCCTGAGAACATCCTGAGCACATATAACAGGAAAGAACTGTCTACTCCCCCCGAGAATGCTACCAGGATATTATCCGAGTCACTGAAAGATCTGCATAATATTTTTACTTTATTTTTTACCGGCATGAATAACTGCAATGATATTATTATAAACCTCAACAAGAGGCAGTTTGTTCTTTTCTGCTATAGCCATACAATCTGATATTTCAGGTTTTGCAGAAATCAGTTTATTGTCGTGATAGGCATATTTAACTGTTACAGGGCCGTATGGTGTATCTATTATATTTATTTGCCTGCTGGCGGTGTGTTTGTCAAACGGAATAATCCTCAGGCCCAGTGTTGTAGATTCCAGGAATAGAATATCTTTAATAGCTTCAATATTACCGGCCTGACAAATTATACTGACTTTTATTCCCGGACGGGACTTTTTCATAATAATATTTGAAAGGAATACATCTGCAGCGCCTGCTTCGAACAACTTATTTACAAGGTTCTCGTACATTTCAGGATTCATATCATCAATATTGCTCTCTATCAGGTACGAAAGATGCCCTCCTGGTTCCAAACCTGCAGACTCCCCCAGGTAAACTCTCAGCACATTTGGCAATTCCGGGTTATTTCTCTGTCCTATACCATAACCGGTTCTGTGAACCTTCATATTCAGTTCACTTTCAAACCTGGTTCCCAGAATACTTAGTATTGCTGCTCCTGTAGGTGTAGTTGCTTCAAAGTCCACTTTACCTTTGTGTACAGGAATACCTTCCAGAATCGCCGCTGTAGCAGGTGCAGGAACCGGAAGTAAACCATGTGCACATTTTACAAACCCACTACCCAGTTCTATGGGGGATACAATAATGTCTTTTATCCCCAGTTTGACATAACATATGGCTGCTCCTGTTATATCTATTATTGAGTCAACAGCACCCACCTCATGAAAGTGTACTTTTTCAAGAGGTATATCATGTACTTTAGATTCAGCTTCAGCAACTTTCCTGAATATTTGAAGTGTAACTGTTTTAACATCCGGGTCCAGGCTACTTTTCTCAATAATATTATTAATATCAGATAGATGACGGTGTTTCTTCTCTTCCTTTGTAAGTACAACAGTTACTTTTGTACCTGTAATACCATGACGCTGGTCTTTTTCGACTCGCATGTTCCAACCTTCAAGATTCAGTTTCTTCAGCTCGCCTAGAAGATAATCCTTGTCAATCCCGAGATCTATCATTGCACCAAGGTTCATATCCCCACTAATCCCTGAAAAACATTCGTAATAGAGTGTATTCATGAGTTATGTATCATAAAACAACCACTAAGATAATATTAAGCATATTAATTGTAATAATAATAATACTATTTTGCAGTGATACATTTAATTTGAATATTTGTAGTCGATTTGTAAAAAAATAAATGAAAAATGAAAAGGCGAGATTTTTTCATAAAGTCAGTCGGAGCTGGTTTAGCCGCTGGGGCAGCATTCAGCATGGGAGGATATAACAAACTATGGGCATCACCAGCTTCAGCAACAACTTATGATATGGTTGCTATAATGGGTGGTGAGCCAGATGCTATGTTCGACAAAGGAATCAGTGCACTGGGAGGCATAACAAATTTTGTTAAGAAAGGCCAGACTGTAGTTATTAAACCAAATATAGGATGGGACAAGACTCCTGAGATGGCAGCCAATACGAATCCATTGCTTATTAAACGTATTGTTGAACATTGCATAAGGGCAGGTGCCGGTAAAGTATATGTTTTTGATCATACCATCTCCAACTGGGTAAAATCATATAAAAACTCAGGGATTGAGAAAGCTGCTAAGGACGCCGGGGCAAAGATAGTACCTGCCAATACTGAAAACTATTATCATGAAGTCACTATACCGGGAGCAAGTATACTCAAGAAGGCAAAGGTACATGAACTGATTCTTGAATCGGATGTATTCATTAATGTTCCTGTCTTAAAACATCATTCAAGTACAAAGATGACAGCTACCATGAAGAATCTCATGGGTAATGTATGGGATAGGGGATTCTGGCATTCAAATAACCTGCATCAGTGTATAGCTGACTATGCTACATTTGAAAAGAAGCCAACACTTAATATTATTGACTGCTACAGGGTAATGATGCGACATGGGCCACAGGGTACATCTGTAAGCGATTCGATGGTTATGAAAGCACAGATCATATCAACTGATATGCTGGCTGCCGATACTGCTGCAGCAAGTATGATTAAGATGAGTCCAGAACAGATTGATTATATTCCCCTGGCCAATGAGAAGGGCATAGGGAGAATGGATATTGAGAACCTGAATATCCACAGAATTAAAATGTAAGCTGCCCGGATGAGATCTTCAGCTTTACGTAAAGTCAGGATAATACTTGCGGTTTTAGTATTTGTAATAATAACACTATCATTCATAGATTTCAGGCAAATTATCCCTGATAAATGGTTTAATATTGTCCTTTTCCTGCAATTTGTGCCTTCAGTACTCGATTTTATGAATATACAGGTGCTTGCATCAGCAGGATTTGTCTTCGTGCTGGTACTGACAATACTAACCGGCAGGTCTTATTGTTCTGTTCTCTGCCCCCTTGGTATTTACCAGGACATAATAAGCAGGGTTGGGGGCAGGTTTAAGGGAAAATTCCGCCGCTTTGGCTATGGGAAGCCCTATAACATACTCAGGTATGTAATCCTTGCACTGACCCTTATAGTGATGCTGGCAGGATCTGTATTTCTCATTAGCCTGCTGGATCCCTACAGTATTTTTGGGCGGTCTGCAACATATTTGCTTCAACCTGTTGTAATAATGGGTAATAACCTTATCGCTGCTGTATCAGCATTGTTTGATAACTATACCATATTTAAAGTAGATTTCATTAAAATTCCTTTTGCTGCCTTTATTATTCCTGTTTTGTTGCTGGGCCTGGTAAGCTATATGTCATTTACGAGAGGTCGTCTTTATTGTAATACTGTATGCCCCCTGGGTACTTTCCTTGGTTTTATATCAAGGCTATCAGTCTTAAGAATCAGGATTGATGAAGAGAGCTGTACTCATTGCGGGCTATGTGCTGCCAAATGTAAGGCATCATGTATTGATTTTAAAAATGAGAATGTTGACCTGAGCAGATGTGTGACATGCTTTAACTGTCTTACTGTATGCAACGATAAGGCTATATCGTATGGGTTATGGAAAATTGGCCCAGGAAAAACTGACACTGAGCCTGATCAGGATAAGAGAGGTTTTATAACAGGTATACTTGCTTTGCTCGCTTTCATACCCCGTACTTTAAAGGCACAGGATACACCTGTTCCGAAGAAAGAATCTACAGTACCTGAAAACCGCACATCACCGGCTTGCCCTCCCGGCGGAATAAGTATTGAACATTTCAACAACTATTGTACTGCCTGCTCCCTGTGTGTAAGTGCATGCCCGAATAATGTTATTATACCGTCTGTAAATGAATATGGTATTGCAGGCATCATGCAGCCAAGAATGGACTATCATAAGGGATTCTGTAATTATGAATGTATCAGGTGTACTGAAGTCTGCCCCTCGGGTGCATTACTTCCCCTTGCACTGGAAGCAAAAAAGCTTACACAGATCGGAAAGGTTAATTTTATAAAGGAAAATTGTATTGTTGAAACAGAAAGAACAGACTGTGGGGCCTGTTCAGAGAATTGTCCAACAAAAGCAGTTCAAATGGTGCCTTATATAGGTAACCTGGTTATTCCTGAAATAAACAATGAGATATGTGTTGGATGCGGCGCCTGTGAATATGCATGCCCCACCAAACCCTATAAAGCAATATTCGTTGACGGAAACCCTGTTCACCAGGATGCAAAAAAACCTGAAGAGAAAGAGCTAGAGGTACAGGAAATGGAAGAGTTCCCGTTCTGAAAGAATGCCCTCCCATTTTGAGACAGCCCCATCAGCTTCGTTGAACTCATCACCCTGGCTGCAAACTCAAACATTCCAACACACCCGAAAATGTCGGTAAAATATGACTTTTATCCTTATTAATATATCATTATTAGCATTACTTTTGTTCCATATTTCACAATAACCCACATTTTTATGGAACCAACACATATTGAGCATATTGGTATTGCTGTAAATAGTCTTGAACAGGCCATACCTTTCTATGAAAACATCATGGGCCTGAAGTGTTATAACATTGAAGAAGTTGCTGATCAGAAAGTACGAACGGCATTTTTCAGGGTTGGCCAGACGAAGATTGAGTTGCTTGAATCAACCGATCCGGAAGGGCCTATTGGAAAATTTATTGAGAAAAAGGGAGAAGGCATCCATCATATAGCTTTTGCAGTTAGCAGACTGGCTACAAAGCTTAAAGAGGCAGAATCAAAAGGTGTAAGGCTGATTGACACACAACCACGAAAAGGTGCTGAAGGCATTGATATAGCTTTTATACATCCAAAGTCTACTTTCGGTGTACTTACAGAGCTATGTGAAGATAAATCTGATAAATAATTTTAATATTTCTAAAAGATGGACAGCCAGGATAAAATAAGGCAACTAATTGAGCTGCGCGAAAAAGCAAAGATGGGGGGTGGAGAAAAAAGGATAGCCTCCCAGCATGCAAAAGGTAAGATGACAGCCCGTGAAAGGATAGAAATACTTCTTGATGAAGGCAGCTTTGAAGAATATGATATGTTTGTTACTCACCGAACCGATGATTTTGGATTAAAAGACAAGAAATACCTTTCAGATGGTGTTGTTACTGGCCATGGTACAATTGATGGCCGCGTGGTGTATGTATTTGCCCAGGATTTTACAGTTTTTGGTGGTTCTCTCTCTGAAACCTTTGCCAACAAAATATGTAAGCTGATGGATCAGGCTATGAAAATTGGTGCGCCTGTCATAGGAATCAACGATAGTGGGGGAGCCAGAATACAGGAAGGAGTGAGAAGCCTTGCCGGTTATTCTGAAATATTTGAAAGAAATATCCTGGCTTCAGGTGTTATACCACAGATATCAGCCATTTTCGGTCCATGTGCAGGCGGTGCTGTTTATTCACCTGCTTTAACTGACTTTGTCATAATGAGCGAACAGAGCAGTTATATGTTTGTTACAGGACCTAAAGTAACAAAAGCAGTTACAGGTGAGGATATATCCATCGAAGACCTGGGTAGCGCCAGGATCCATTCCACAAGGTCAGGTGTTGCGCAGTTTGTTGTTGAAGATGAAGAAGAAGGACTACTGTTGATCAGGAAACTATTGAGTTACATGCCACAGAATAATATGGAGGATCCTCCTCTTTCTGACTGCGATGATCCTATAGACAGGCTTGAAGATGATTTGAATATCATTATTCCTGAAAACCCTAATCATCCTTATAATGTTAAGGATATAATATATAAGGTGATTGATTACGAGGAATTTCTTGAAATACATTCTAATTATGCAAAAAACATTGTGGTGGGATTTGCAAAAATGGGAGGTATGTCAGTTGGCATAGTAGCTAATCAGCCTAATTTCCTGGCAGGAGTGCTCGATATAAATGCATCTAGAAAAGCTGCCCGTTTTGTACGATTCTGTGATGCCTTTAATATACCGCTGTTAACATTTGTAGATGTGCCGGGATTCCTGCCTGGAAGTAGCCAGGAATATGGTGGTATTATCGTGCATGGTGCTAAACTGATGTTTGCCTACGGGGAAGCAACAGTACCAAAAGTAACCGTAACACTGAGGAAATCGTATGGAGGAGCACACTGTGTTATGTCTTCCAAGCAGTTACGAGGCGATATCAATTATGCATGGCCTTCAGCCGAGATAGCCGTTATGGGACCACAGGGAGCCATTGAAGTGCTTGAAGGCAAAAAGATAGCAGAAATAGAAAATGAAGAAGAAAAGGCAGAGTTCATAACTGCCAAGGAGAAAGAATACAGGGAGAAATTCTCTAATCCATACGAAGCGGCACGTTACGGGTATCTTGATGATGTTATTGAACCAAGGAATACACGATTCAGGGTCATCAGGGCACTGCGTACAATTAGCACAAAGAAAGATCCGGGACCGATGAAAAAACATTCAAATATACCTCTTTAAATATTTACAGGTCATGAATACCATTCTGCTTCTGACAAGTCCGTTTGCAGGTATTGACAGACAGGCCACAATAATAGTGGTTGTAGGCTACCTGATTGTGTTCCTAGCCCTGGTTGCCCTTTATCTTGTTTTCAGATATATAATGCCACTTTTTTTCAAATTTAAAATGTACCGCCGGGCTGCAAGGGAAGGCAGAGCCCTGGATGATTCTGAAAAACAAGTATTAACAGGGGAGGTGAACGCTGCTATAGCTACTGCCCTGTATCTGTATTTTGATGAGATACATGATTATGAAAGCAATGTGATTACCATAAGGAAAGTGTCAAAAGCCTATTCCCCATGGAATTCCAAACTGTATAATATGAGAAACCTTGAACGTTAAGATAAGGCGTGATGAAAAATTATAAATTTACAATAAGTGGCAATACATACGAGGTGGAGATACTTGAGATCGAGGGTGATATTGCAAAACTTGAAGTCAACGGGACACCATACCTGGTTGAGATACACAAGGAAGTGAAGACCGTAAAAACACCAACACTGGTACGTCCTGTATTAAGAGAACCCCAGAAGAATATTGACAAGAAAGAAGGAGGTCCGAAACTGGAAATTAAAGCCCCATTGCCCGGTATAATAATGCAGGTTCTGGTACGACCAGGTGATAAAGTATCAAAAGGGCAGAAACTGATTGTGATGGAAGCTATGAAAATGGAGAACGAAATAAAAGCAGAAATTGATGGTGAAATTATTTCCGTAAAGGTTAACCAGGGGCAATCGGTACTCCAGGAGGAGGTCTTAATTGAAATGAACTGATTATGAGGAGGTTTATAACTGTTATTGGTGTTCTTATTATACTGTCACTTAGCTGGACAGCATTTATTAAACCGGAAAAAGAAAAGGAGAACCTGTATAAGACTGAAAATGTGGCGAATCCTGGAATCAATGTACTTTTAAATCAGGATACAGACACTGAAGGAGCTACCAGGGGTATCAGGAAATTCTGGGAATATTCCGGGTTCAGGAATGCTACCAAAGGACATCTTATAATGATAATTGTAGGCCTGTTTTTTATTTTCCTGGCTATAAGATATGATTACGAGCCATTGCTTCTTATACCTATCGGTACTGGTATTATCATAGGCAATATACCTTTTTACCAGGAAGGTGATATAAACCTCCAACTTGGGATATACCAGACGGGCAGCGTGCTAAATTATTTATACTTCGGAGTGTTAAAAGGTGTGTATCCACCACTTATCTTCCTGGGTCTGGGAGCAATGACTGATTTTTCATCACTGCTTTCAAACCCCCGCCTGATGATGCTGGGTGCAGCTGCACAGATAGGTATTTTCCTTACTTTCCTCGGTGCACTGATGCTGGGATTTGCTCCTCCAGAAGCTGGTGCCATAGGTATAATTGGGGGTGCCGATGGCCCTACGGCAATATTCCTATCATCGCGACTGGCCAATGGCGTTAATATATTGTCTGACGGAACAACCGTAAAAAACCTGATCGGGCCAATTGCTATTGCTGCCTATTCATATATGGCACTTGTGCCTGTTATTCAGCCACCTATAATGAGACTTCTTATTTCAAAAAGAGAAAGGAAAATAAGGATGAAACCTCCCCGGGCAGTGTCAAAAACTGAAAAAATACTGTTCCCGATAATAGGTTTACTGCTTACAGCATTTATCTCACCAAGCTCATTGCCCCTGCTTGGTATGCTTTTCTTTGGTAACCTGTTGAAAGAATCAGGGGTCACAAAGCGTCTTGCTGAAACAGCACGCACATCAATGGTTGATATTGTAACAATACTGCTTGGGCTTACAGTTGGAGCCTCAACCCAGGCAGACGTGTTTCTTACGCCCGATTCCTTATTGATTTTTATACTGGGAGCCATCTCGTTTATGATTGCCACAGCCGGTGGATTAATATTTGCCAAAATTATGAATCTATTCCTCAGGGGAGATAACAGGATAAATCCACTCGTCGGGGCTGCGGGCGTATCGGCTGTTCCTGACAGTGCAAGGGTAGTTCAGAATGAAGGCCTCAGAGCTGACCCGACAAACCACCTTTTAATGCATGCCATGACTCCGAATGTGTCAGGTGTTATTGGATCAGCTGTTGCAGCAGGAATATTATTGAGTTTCCTTGGATAAATTTTTCTGTATCTTTAGGTTTGTATTAATTAGTGTTCAAAATATGCCTGATGAAGAAAGTTGCTGTTACGGGTAACACAGGCCCACGGATAAGATCTGACTGTGAATTAAAACTTGAAATAAAATCAAGTGGAGGGATAAAAATAAACCTTGAATCAAGGGTCAAAGCAATGTATGGTAATTCTATTACCAGGCTGATGAAAGATGGCCTGGGCTTTTTTGATATAAAACATGCTTTTCTTGATGTAAATGATTCCGGTGCCCTGCCATTTGTTCATATGGCCAGGCTCGAGGCTGCAGTTAAAACTCTTGTTAAAACAAATAAAGAACTGCTCCCGGCGATGTCAGACAGCAATACGTACCCATCTGAAAGGGAAAGGTTCAGGTTCAGCAGGCTATATCTGCCGGGTAATACTCCGAGCATGATGTTAAATGCCGGTCTTCATTCACCTGATGGGATTATACTTGACCTTGAGGATTCTGTGGCGCCTGCTAAAAAACATGAGGCCAGATTCCTTGTCAGGAATGCACTCAGGCAGGTAAATTTCTATGGTGCTGAGCGCATGGTCAGGATCAACCAGGGAGAGAGGGGCTTTGAAGACCTGAAATGTGTATTGCCTCATAATGTGCATCTTATCCTTGTTCCGAAATGTGAAAGCAGTGAATACCTTAAAGAACTGGCAAAAAGCGCAGATAGTATCCTGGCTGACAATAATATTAAACAGGATATTTTCTTCATGCCTATTATAGAAAGTGCCCTGGGAGTGGAAAAGGCTTATGAAATAGCCTCAGCAGTTAATAATGTGGTTGCAATAGCCATAGGTCTTGAAGATTATACTGCAGATCTTGGTGTGCAGAGAACAAATGAAGGCAACGAATCCCTATATGCCCGGCTGAGGCTTGTAAATGCTGCTAAAGCAGCAAGGGTGCAGCCAATAGATTCTGTATTTTCTGATGTATCTGATACCGATGCACTAAAAGCTACCGCAAAATTATCCAAATCCTTCGGGTTCGAAGGAATGGGGTGTATACATCCCAGGCAGATACAGGTAATAAAGTCTTCTTTCGCTCCCGAGCCGGAGGAGATAAAAAAAGCTTCTGAGATAGTACAGGCATTTCGGGAAGCTGAGGAGAAAGGACTGGGAGTTGTATCTTTAGGATCAAAAATGATAGACCTTCCCGTGGTTGCACGGGCCAGGCGTACAATAGACCTGGCAGAAAAACTGAATCTTATTCCGGATGAACCGGACAACCAGGAAAATGAGTAAGAACATTTATTAGGATGGAATTATGGCAAACAAAATGGTGAGGAATGCCGCAGGCCGCGAGGTTGTTACTGAAATAAACGGACAACCGGCCGTGCCTTTCAAAGGTGTGGGTAAATATAAACCTGAAGGCAGAAAATATGCTCCCCGTATATCAAGCTGCGCTTATTACCCGGATGATGGGGATAAAAGAGTAAAAACCATTAAGGAAGCCCTGGTAAAGGCAGGTATAAAGAATGGTATGACAATCTCAACCCATCACCATTTCAGGAATGGTGATCTCTTGGCCAACATGCTGTTTGATGCTGTCAATGAGTTGGGAATTAAGGATATAAGATGGTTCCCTTCAGCCTCATTCCCATGCCATGAACACCTTATGCAATATCTTGATAATGGCACCATACACCATATAGAGGGAAGTATGAACGGACCACTGGGTAAATATGTATCCGAAGGTAAGATGAAAGGAATGGCTGTGCTTAGATCGCACGGTGGCAGATACCAGGCAGTGCAGGATGGTGAGGTTGAGATAGATATAGCTGTAATTGGAGCGCCCATGGCAGATCCTTTTGGAAATGCTAACGGTCTGGAAGGCGATTCAGCATGCGGTTTGCTCGGCTTTGCCCTGGCTGATTCTCAGTATGCTGATAAAGTTATGGTCGTAACGGATAATATGGTTCCTTTTCCATGTATACCATGGCAAATACAGGGTAATTATGTTGATTTTACCGTTGAAGTGGATAAGCTGGGTATACCTGAACGAATAGTATCAGGTACCACGAAAATAACGAAGAGCCCTGATCGGCTGATGCTTGCCGAACTGACTGCTAAATTCTGTGATGCAGCAGGCATTATCAGGGATGGTTTCTCATTCCAGAGCGGCGCAGGCGGAACATCACTGGCTGTAGGGGAGTTCTTTAAAGCTATTATGAAAGAGAAGGGGATAAGGGCAAGGTTTGCCCGTGGTGGCAGTAATAAATATCTCGTATCGATGCTGGAAGAGGGACTTGTTGATTATATACTTGACGGTCAGACTTTTGACCTTGATGGAGTGAGATCAATGCGTGAAAACCCCAGGCATGTGTGGACAAGCCCTTTTACAAGTTATAATTACCATGGTAAGGGTAACTTTGCCCCACTTGTCGATGTTGCAATACTGGGTGCTACAGAGGTGGATGTGAATTTCAATGCCAATGTGGTCACTCATTCAGATGGTTATCTTCTGCATGGTATAGGAGGCTGGCAAAACTGCCTGTTTTCAAAAACAGTTATATTACCTCTGCCACTGGTACGCGACAGGGTGCCGGTGATAATTGATGAGGTGACAACGCTCTGTGGACCGGGTGAACTTATTGATGTTATTGTAACTGAAAGAGGTATAGCAGTAAATCCATTGAGAAAAGACCTGCTTGAAAAGGTCAGAGATTCTGGTTTACCTCTTAAGTCTGTTTATGAGCTCAAAGAGGAGGCTGAACGCATCTGCGGAATACCGGAGAAAGTACAGCTGGATGATAAAGTTATTGCAGCAATAAAATGGGTTGACGGAACAGTAATAGATATTGTAAGAAAAGTAAAGATTGAAAAGTAGCAAGGCTATAAAAAATGTATATTATGAGTATTTATAAATGTAGTGTATGTGGTCATGAGTATAATCCGGAAGAAGGGGATAAGGAAAGAGGAATTCCTGAAGGCACAGCTTTTGATGATCTGCCTGGCGACTGGGTATGTCCTGTGTGCGGGGCGGGTAAAAATGAATTTGAGAAAATTAATTAGTTCGCCGGGATATTAATAAGCACATCAACAAGGAGGTCCCAGAATTTCTTTGTTGTTTCAATATCAAGTCTCTCCTGTGGTGTATGTGCCCCTTTTATTGTAGGACCAAATGAGATCATGTCGAGCCCTGGATATTTCTCCAGTATAAGCCCGCATTCCAGTCCGGCATGTATGGCTCTGACCACAGGTTTGGTCTTAAACAGCTTCTGGTATGATAATGATGTAATTCTAAGTATCTCCGAGTTGGTGTCAGGTTTCCACCCGGGATAACCTCCTGAGTGATTCACGGTAGCATTATTTTCTGTGAAGATCCTGCTTACTCTGCCGGCAATCTCTTTCTTGGATGAGTCTACTGAACTGCGCTGGCTTGTGACTATCCTGATGCTATCATCTGTAAATTTTACGGATGCCAGGTTGGTAGATGTTTCAACAAGCCCTTCTATATCTGCAGACCAGGCTATAACACCATGAGGGCATTTCTCAAGGGCATTCAGAAGCGATTTATGGCTTTTCTGATCCATAACAAAAGAAGGTAAACCTGATTTGCTTACTGAAATATCTATACCAGGGTCAGTGGATGAATATTCTTCCTTCAGTTGGTAGATATATTCAGCCGTATACCTCTTAATGTCATTAACATATTCCTTATCGCACATTATATGAGCAAATGCCTCTCTCGGGATAGCATTCCTGAGATTGCCACCGTTGAATTCAGATAGTCTGATCCTGAATTTTGCAGTTAATATTTGCAGTAACCCGGTCATTATTTTAACTGAATTAGCATGTCCCTTATGTATCTCATCGCCGGAATGTCCGCCATGCAGTCCTGTAACTGATATTTTCAGGGCTGTATGATTGCTATCTGCTTCTTCCTTCATGTATGTCATCTCAGCTATGGTGTCCATTCCCCCTGCACATCCAATGAAAAGTTCTCCCTCATCTTCAGAATCAAGGTTAATGAGTATCCTGCTGTCAAAGAAATCTTTTTCAAGCTCAATGGCTCCGGTCATGCCACTTTCCTCATCTACGGTAAAGAGACATTCTATCGGGCCTGTCTTTATCCCGTTGTCGGCTAAAAGGGCCAGCTGTACTGCCATTCCTATCCCATCATCTGCACCAAGTGTTGTATCTTTTGCTTTCACCCATTTATCATCAATAACCGGCACTATCGGATCCTTTGACCAGTTATGTTCAGTTGTTGAATCTTTTTCACCAACCATGTCCATATGACTCTGTAAAATGACGCTTTTCCTGTTATTGTACTCAGGGTCGGCAGATTTGATAATCAGTACGTTGCCAGCTTTGTCAGTTTTGCTTTCAAGCTTATATTTTTCAGCAAAATCCAGCAGATACTGTCTTATTTGCTCTTCGTTTTTTGACAGTCTTGGTATTTTACATATCTCTTCGAAGTAAATCCAGACTTTTGCAGGCACAAGATTATCAAAAATCATAACAGGTGTTTATATGACCGGTAATAAATATTGGCCACAAAGGTATCAAAAATTGCCTTAGATTTACATTTTATTCTATATAACAGGTTTTACTTAACAAAAAAAAATTCTTATTTTAACTGGCCTTATTTCAACTTGAAAATTTAAAGCAAATCACAGTATGACAAGAAGAAAAATAGCAGCACTACCCGGAGATGGTATCGGGGGTATTGTGCTTGAGCAGGCAATACGAGTATTAACTGCCGCAGGCTTTGATGCAGATTATGTTTACGGGGATATAGGATGGGAATTCTGGTGCACAGAGGGTAATCCTCTTCCCGAAAGAACCATCGATCTTATTAAGCATCATAAGATTGCTCTTTTTGGAGCTATTACATCAAAGCCCAAGGATGAAGCCGCCAGTGAATTGCACCCCTCTTTACAAAACAAGGGACTGGTTTATTCAAGTCCTATTGTAGGTTTAAGACAACATTTTAATCTTGACATATGCTTACGCCCCTGCCGTACTTATAAGGGTAATCCTCTGAACTTCATACGAAGGAATAAGGAAGGTTCATTTGATGAGCCATATATTGATGTGGCTATATTCAGGCAGAACACAGAAGGACTATATGGGGGAGTTGAATGGTCTAATCCCCCTTCTCTTGTATATCAAGCCTTGATGACGCATCCGAAATTCATAAAGAATTTCGGAAGTGTACCTGTTGAGGAATTATCAGTGTCAACACGTATCTTTTCAAAAAAAGCAACTGAGAGAATAGTAAGAGCAGCATTTGATTATGCTCGTGAATATGGTTATAAATCAGTTACCGTGTGTGAAAAGCCAAACGTGATAAGGGAAACCTCCGGCATGATGCTCAAGCTCGCCAAAGATATACAAAAGAGTGAGTATCAGGAAATTCAATTATGGAATACAAATATTGATGCCCAGATGATGTGGCTTACCAAGAACCCGGAAGATTATGGTGTTATAGTTGCAGGGAATATGTTCGGTGATATAGTATCTGATGCTTTTGCAGGCTTGATCGGAGGCCTTGGTTTTGCCTGTTCAGCCCAGTTCTCTGCCGATGGTATTGGTGTTTTTGAACCAACACACGGCTCAGCCCCTAAATATGCTGAGTATGATACCCCTATTGTTAATCCTGTTGCCATGATTGAATCAGCCTGTATGATGCTTGATTATATAGACGAGGAAGATATATCTGCAAAAATACGCAAGGCTGTGGCAAAAGTTATTGAAGAAGGTAAAGTACGCACTTATGACATGATGAAAATGCCAGGGAGTCCAGATGTTATTCAGAAAGGAGCAGTAAGCACAATTCAGATAACTGATGAAATTATATCAAATCTTTAATGTAGCATAGTATGAACAAGGAAATATTTAAACTGTGGCCTGAATTAAACTGGATAGAAAACGATGAATTAAGAGAAAAAACGGCCAGGGTGTGGGAGATAGCTCTTGAAAGAAGCGCTCTTACCGCTGATGACCTTAACAGAATTCCTTTTACATTGCTTTGCGGTCCCGATTTAAAAGTAAGCTTTATGGCACACAAAAGGTGTGTCGTTCATATAGCAATGGAAAGCGGCAAGAAAATGAATGATTTTTTCAGGGGTGAACTACCGGTAAACCTGGATGTACTCATTTCAGGTGCTATACTCGCTGATGTCGGTAAGCTGCTTGAATATGTAAAGGATGAGAAAGGTAATGCCATACAGGGCACATATGGGAAATACCTCCGGCACCCTTTCTCTGGTGTATCACTTGCTGAAGAGTGTGACCTGCCCCCTGAAATCTGTCATATTATTGCTGCTCATGCAGGGGAGGGAGATCATGTCAAAAGGACAACTGAGGCTTATATTGTGCACCATGCCGACTTCATGACCTTCCTGCCATTTAAGAGCAGGTTGGTAGTTTAAATTAAGGAACTTATTGGCGGACGCGATTTTATTTTTTTTCGATTGCCGTGGATTTAGCTTGGTTCGAAGGTGTGGATTTGCAATCCACGCCTCTCAACTTCGCTGAGCTAACCCCGGTTCCCGGGGTTCGGTTGAAATTTACGACATCGAAAGAGGAGCCTACCATTTCTGCCCTGTATTTATTTCGTACAAATTTTCAGCTCCCATCTTGTCGACCTTACGATCATAGGTAAGAAGTCCATTGGTCTCAGTTTCAACATCAGTTATCTGGGTATATATTGATGCACTGAGGCCTTTTTCCTCTACCATGCTGTACACAGTTTTATAGAAGTCTTCATACTTCTGAAGCAGGGAATTGCTGTCATTCATGTTTTCATATCCCCAGTTTTCCTTTTGTTCCCATGTATGTTCAGCGACGGGTAAGCCAAGGCCACCGAATTCACCCAGAACGATAGCCCTGTTTTCTTCGGCTTCAGGACATCTTGGTTCAGGGTAATGGTGAATATCATGAATATCTCCTGTACCCCTGTCAGTCCACCCCGATGTACTGTTCACCAGCCTGGTCGGATCAAGTTCTTTAATCAGTCCTGTAATTCTTGCAGTCTCATACTGTCCCCATCCCTCATTGAAGGGGACCCATATTATTATTGAGGGGTGATTATATTTGGTTTCGATAAGACGGCTGAGCTCCTGTTCAAACTGTCTGGCAGACTCTTCTGATCTTTCAATATCTTCATCATTACCGCCAATATGTTTATCTCCGCTTGGCATATCCTGCCACACAAGCAGTCCCATTTTATCACACCAGTAGTAGAAACGCCTGTTTTCAACCTTGACATGTTTACGGAGCATATTGAATCCCATCTTCTTAATCATCTCAAGGTCATAACACATTGCTTCATCGGTTGGCGGGGTATATAGTCCATCAGGCCAGAATCCCTGGTCGAGGGGGCCGTTCTGGTATATAAAACTGTCATTAAGGAGGATCCGTGTAAAGTCATCTTCTTCTTTACCTATAGATATCTTTCTGAAACCCGTATAGGTTTTTATTTTATCTGTTGTCTTTCCGTTGTTTACCAGCTCTATTTCTATATCATATAATTCCGGGTTTCCTGGTAACCAGAGTAAGTAATCTTCAAGCTTAATTATTATTTCATTATCCAGGGGTGTTTCTTTCTCTCCAAGTATTTTGTTGTTTTTAAGTATTTTAACTTTTGTAGATACTCCTTCCCGGAGATTTATTATTTCCGGCTGTATCTTTATTGTACCATTACTTATATCAGTTACAGTACGGAATGACCTGAGATGAATATCATCAACCGGTTCCATCCACACTGTCTGCCATATTCCTGATGAAGGAGTATACCATATTCCATGAGGGTCTGTGACCTGCTTGCCGTGTGCTTGTGTGCCTTTACTTGATGGATCCCAGACACTAACCTTTAGTTCATGTTTTTTACCAGCTCTGACATAATCAGTAATATCTATACTGAAAGGGTCGTATCCCCCTCTATGTTCACCTGCCTTGTTACCGTTAATCCATATTTTGGTTTCCCAGTCGCTGGCCTCAAAATTCAGCAGTATTCTTTTATTCTT
Source organism: uncultured Rikenellaceae bacterium (assembly GCA_964577305.1). GTDB lineage: Bacteria > Bacteroidota > Bacteroidia > Bacteroidales > VadinHA17 > UBA9300. The sequence continues at coordinate 8,380 of CAZNYS010000008.1, read as the reverse complement.
CCATGAAGAGGGTACTTTAAACACTGTTCTGTACCACAGGCATTCATTTTCACTAATCCTTTTTTTTACACCTGAAAGGGCTGACTCAAGAGGGTAGGGTACAAGAATTTGCCCTTCCCATTGAGATGGTTGTTCATAGTTTGGTGCAATGGCATAATCCCATAGGCCATTCAGGCTTGCCCAGTTATCTCTTACCATTATTGGTCGAGGGTATTCCGGCCATGGATTTTCCGGATCAACATCATCAGCCCACTGAGTAAGGAGCGGGTTATCCTCAATTTTCCATTTTGATTGTTCATTCTGCCCGCAGGAAGACATGGCAAAAATTATAATACAAACAAATAAAATTCTTTCTTTTATCATAATTCATTTGTATTTATCCAAGATTCATTTTTTCTACTGCCTCGATATTCCTTTCATTTGATATGGCTTTGGCAGCAGGTGAATAAAGAAAATCAATAAGGTCTTTGTATTTTTCAATTACTTTACCCCTTACTACTTTAGCAGTGGCATTAACAAGGCCGTTTTCTTCAGTAAATCCAACATCCAGAACACCCAGGGCTACAGGCAGCCATCGTTGTGGAAACATTTTCCCGTACTTACCATTCGTACGATACTCATTTAGTTCCTTTTCAATAAGCATTAATACAGCACGTTTTCCTTCTTCTGATTCTACACTGATCTTTTTTTCATCCAGGTATGACTTCAGGTTATGCTGGTTTGGAACCACAAGTCCTACCGTGTAAGGCTGCTGGTTATTGTGAAGGATACACTGATCAATATATTTTGATTGTTCCATAATAGCCTCCTCTATGCTTTCAGGGCTGTATTTTTCACCGTCATCAGAAATAAGAAGGCTTTTGAAACGACCAAGAACATAAAGGAATCCATCTTCCTCAAGGTAACCAAGGTCTCCGGTATGGAGCCAGCCGTCCCTTATGGTTTGCTTTGTTGCAATTTCATTCTTCCAGTAGCCATGCATCACATTGCCACCTTTAATGACAATTTCTCCTTTTTCACCAATTGGTAATGAATTACCCTCTTCATCACATATTTTTAATTCCATATTATTGACAAGCTTACCTGAAGAACCAAGCTTATGATTGGTTCTTGAGTTTGATGATATTATAGGAGAAGCCTCTGAAAGTCCATATCCCTGGAAAACAGGTACGCCAATAGCGTAAAAGAACTTCTGCAGCTCCATATCCAGCAGTGCGGCTCCACCAATGAAATATTCCAGTTCACCCCCGAAGAAATCCCGTATCTTTGAAAACACCAGTTTATCAAAAAACTTTACCAGTGGGCTGAGTATTTTAGCGGCTCCTGTTCCTTTGTTCCATCCTTCTTTATTATATGCATAGGCTATTTTAAGACCTGTGTCGAACATGAGAGAAGTAAATTTACCTTTCTCCTTAACACCTTTTTCAATATTCTTTTTAAAGTTTTTGGATACAGCCGGGGCACTCAGCAAAATGTTAGGTTTTATTTCACGCATATTAACCGGGAAATTCCTTAATGTCTCCATTGGTGTTTTTCCCTGTTTTACAGAAGCAAGACTGGCTCCCTTACCCATAAAGGCAAATATCGAAGCAGTGTGTGCAAAAGAATGGTCCCAGGGAATAAACAGCAGTGTTTTCCAGAAGGGGGGAATATCTATCAGGCTGTATGCCTGGTAACAATTTGTAATATAGTTACCGTGAGTGAGGACTATCCCTTTAGGATCGGCAGTAGTACCTGATGTATAGCAAATATTCGCAAAATGATCAGGGGTGATACTCCTGTAAATCTTTTCAAATTTCTCAGCATTGCCAGGTTCAGCAAGCCATTCCTTACCCATCTTCCTGATCTGGTTGAACTGGATTTCATTCTCGCCATATTCTTCCTTTTTCTCAAAACATATAATCTTTTCAATTGTACTGCATTCGTCAATCACTTCCATAAGTTTTGGTGTTTGCATCGCCGATACCATTATGAACCGTGATTCCGAATGATTTAACCTGAATTTCACTTCCTCAGAATTGAGTTTGGTTGAAAGGGGAACGTTAATAGCACCTGTGTATAGGATGCCCAGTTCGCCTATTACCCAGTTGTTACAACCCTCCGACAACAGGCTTACCCTGTCGCCTTCTTTTAATCCGAGTTGCAGAAGACCGGCAGCAAGCTCGTGAACCTGTTTATGGACTTCGGAATAAGTTGAGCCTTCGTAACGGTCCTCAGGTTTTTCCCACAGGTAAACATTATTTCCGAATTTGTTTACATTTTCATCAAAGAATTGAACTATTGATTTCATTATTATTAGGATTAAGGTAATTCAACCGAAGATACGAATTTTTCATTCATATGATATTTTACTAATAATTCAGACTTTTATTGTGATTCTAATTATTTGTATATTTGTTTGCAAGAAAATTAATGAATATGAACTCAAGTTTGAAAACTATATTAACGGTATTCCTTGCTCTGATTATGCTAAGCAGTTCATGTAAGTTCATCAAGGAAAAAGGATGGTTCGGAAAGTCAAAAGCTGAGGCCGAGTCTGTCTCAATGGCCATGCAGGATAGTATCAGGGTAGCTGATTCAATACGGGCCGAAATAGAAAAAATGAAAGCCCTTGAACAGGTCCGCCTCGATTCTGTCCGGGCTACCGGACAGGCACAGCGTGAGAGGGAGGTAAGGTTTAAATATCATATTATAGTAGGAAGTTTTCTCACCCCTGAATATGCTGACGATTATCTGAAGTACTATAAATCAATGGGTTATGATGCTCAAATTATTGATGACTCCAGGAATCGTTTCCACCTTGTTTCTGCTGAGGTATATGATAATCTTAACCGCGCAATCAGGAGGTTGTACCAGTACCAGGATACAGTTGAATTTGAATCCTGGCTTTATATTGATGAGTAATGGATATGTGGGATAGTATGATGATGGAATGATGGAATGATGGAATGATGGAACCACTCATTACTCATCTCTAATTATTGCTTCGGATCTGTCAGGTCCAACAGAAACAATATTCACCGGTATACCTGTTTCTTTTTCAATGAAATCAATATACTCCCTTAGGGCTGCCGGGAGCTTATTATATTTACGTATTCCAGTGATATCTTCCTTCCATCCATTCATTTCGAGATATACAGGTTCTACTTCAGCACCAATATCATAAGGCAGTTCTTCGACAAATGAGTTATTTATTTTATAGCTGGTACATACCTTAATCTTATCAAAGCCTGTTAATACATCAGCTTTGGTCATAAAAAGGGAAGTTACGCCATTAATCATGCATGAATATTTTAAGGCTGGCAGGTCGAGCCAGCCACAACGGCGGGGTCTGCCTGTAGTGGAGCCGTATTCATGACCACTGTCACGAAGTTTTATCCCTGTATTATTGCTTAATTCCGTGGGGAAAGGACCTTCTCCAACACGGGTACAATATGCTTTGAATATACCGAAAACATTACCTATTTTCCTTGGAGAAATACCCATACCGGAGCATGCACCTGCACTGATGGTATTCGATGATGTAACAAAAGGGTAGGATCCGAAATCAATATCCAGCATAGTCCCCTGTGCACCTTCAGCAAGTATTCTTTTGCCTTCATCAAGGCTCCTGTTTATGAAATATTCAGTATTGATGATCCGGAATTTTTTCATCAGTTCTATCCCTTCAAACCACTCCTTTTCGGATTCTTCAAGGTCTGTTTCTATTTTATGGTTCTGAAGTATGTTCAGGTGTCTCTGCCTGTGTATATAATACGTCTCTCGAAAATTATCGCTTAACAATGCTCCAACCCGGAGGCCCTGTCTTGATGTTTTATCTGTATAAGCCGGGCCGATGCCTTTGAGGGTGGATCCTATTTTCATGTCTCCCTTGGATTCTTCGTAGGCAGCATCCAGGAGGCGGTGTGTGGGAAGGATAAGGTGTGCTTTACTTGATATTATGATTCTATTGACCAGTTCAGTGACAGGTTTTTGCAGCGAACGTATCTCGCCGAGAAAGACCGATGGGTCAATTACAAGCCCATTGCCTATGATGTTGAGCTTGTCCTCCCTGAAAATCCCTGATGGTATCGTATGTAAAATATACTTTTCATTCTCAAATTCAAGAGTATGACCTGCGTTCGGTCCACCCTGAAATCGTGTTATAATATCATATTCAGGAGTCAGGGCATCAACTATTTTGCCTTTTCCTTCATCTCCCCATTGCAGTCCTAAAAGAATATCAATTTCTCCCATACCCGGATCATAATAATTATATAAAACACCGAAAAATACTAATTATTTTCCTTTTTGGCGATTAGCATAAAATCTTGTTAATAAAATAGTACTATTTCTCAGCCACCAGGTTGTATTTATTCTCAGAGCAATACTCATGGGCCTGGTGCATAAATGCCTGCAGGTGTGTTTCAATGCTTGCATCTTCCTGCCCGTCATAAGCCAAGTTGAGCCATGGGATATTATTATGATCTTTCTTGAAATCGCCCGACACGGATGATACAATTGTACCTGGCATGCAGGTAAATGGCAATATATACACCACTCCTGAAATATTGAGGCCTGTTAATGCTGAGGCTGAACCAAGGGCAACAACAGGCTCCCCGTCATAGTCTTTATGTACATAAGGAGCTGAACCCCTTATAAGATCATCAACATTGAAGTAATCCTTTAGCTTTACATAATTGTGTGCTGCTTTTTTCATCCTGTTGCCGGTATAATGTTGGTAGGCTTCCTGTATTTTTGATTTCACTATACCCATGTAATCACCTTTCCATTTACTGTCGCGGGTATACCTGTAGGTGGAATAATGCAGCCATTCACAGAAACGAGGGACCATGGTTTCTGCGCCAAGGGCTTCCAGCCTGTCAACCAGGAAGCCACTGCAGTAAGGGTTGTCCCTCATAAAGATCTCCCCGACAATAGCTATTACTGGCTTTCTCTCACTGATATTAACAGGTATCATGCTGAATGCTTTACCTGCCTCTTCAAGGAAACGGGGTATACCCCGGGCTCCTTTTTCAACAATACTTATTAATTTGTTCAGGCATTCATTATATACCTTATCGGTATCACCCCCGTTAATCTCATATGGCTTTGTTTCCTGTTTGTATTTCCTGAGCACATCAAACCCGTTTGATCCCAGCCATGCATTCATCCTGAATTTCTGTGCATGCTCTTCCGTCAGCTCAGCATATGCATTATCATTGCTCGGGGTAACAATGGATGCATCATGGAAGTCCAGTTTATCAAAGATCTGCCTCTGCAGTTTATTATAATCACCAAAACGGCAGGGTCCGTTATGATCAGGCATAAAGAATGATACTTTTGAAGCGTCGCAGCCCGGCTCCATCAGTTTTTTCAGAAAGCTGCCCGTAGTGCATATCATCGGGAAACATTCCTGTCCGGTGGTATGCTTCTGCGCTATCTCCAGGTCTTTTTCATCCTGCATGGGCAGTACTTCAGAGTCAATGCCGCAGCTTCTTGTTGCAGCTGAAAGAATATGAACCGCATCATTAGCATAAGGATAGTAAAGTGTGCGACCTTTAAGCAGGTTGTTCGGGGCCGACTTTTTCACCGTACCGCTGACAGCATATTCCTTATTTTTATCGTAACCCTTAAGGCTGTCAAGGAAAGCTTCACATCTTGTTATCATCCCTGCATCTGCACTATGCTCATCTACTTCCAGGTGTAAGTATGGTTTGCCTTTCATCTCATGTCTGACGTAATGGGTGATAAATGAGTCAGGGCCACACCTGAAATTTCCCAGGTATGTCGCGTAAAGATCATCAGATTTTCTTATCAGGCGTGAAGCTGCTATAATCTTCTGACCATTTGGCCAGTACATCATGGGATAGTCATCGAAAACATTTTCCTGCTGCAGTGGAAGAAAATCAACAGGAACAGGCAGTGTATTGAGATTAATCAGTTTCTCAATAAGGCTCAGATTCAGATATGGATCACCTGTATTATATGGTCGCCCCAGTATCACCACTTTCCTGATGCCCTCTCCAAAGTCCTTATCGAGAATTTCTTTCCCCCTTTCGCGGAGAGAGTGTTCAAATTCATCCTGCGCACTGTCAGCTTCCAGAATAGCCTTCCATGTGAGCGAGGGCTTAATGCCAAAATTATCTTTCATAAATTTACCCAGCTCCTTTTTAAGTGCTGTACTGAAATACCTGAAATGTAAAGAGGGCATAAGCAGTTTCTCCCTTATTGCTTTATCCTTGAAAGCACTCTTTATCATGAATGGTGCTGCCTGGACCCATGGGCAATTGCAATTGTTTGTAGGATTATTCTCACTGGCTTTCGTATTGACAACAAAGGGGATGAAAATATTGTCAACCCCCTTATCAAGAAGGTTTTTAACATGACCGTGCATCAGTTCCATAGGCAGGCATGTTTCAGACACCATCAGTTCAATTGATTCCTTTACCAGCTGACTGTTGGAAGGATCTGATACTATAACATTAAAACCAAGCTGTTCGAAAAACTTTCTCCAGAAAGGAAACTGCTGGTAAAATATCATAAGTGCACGGGGAATCCCAATACTGGGCTTATTGATATCAATATTTTCTTTATAATCTCCGATCAGCCTCTCATTTCTTTCTTTGAACAGGTCGGGTATATTATTTTCTTTCTTTTTCCTTTCTTCTTTTTCATATTTCTCACATCGTCCACCGTAAAAAAGAGCTTTCTTTTCCCCGTCGATCTTTATTGATTGAATCTCACAATTATTTGAACAGGCATGGCAGGTAAACCGGCTAACCTTATAGGATTTGTTACTTATCTCAAAACCCTTGAAACTGCTGTCTTCACCGACTTCCATCTTTTCTCTTGCCAGGATAGCGGCTCCTATGGCACCGGTGACATCAAAATGGGGTGGTATGGTTATTTTTTTGCCTGTTACCTTTTCAAAGGCTGCAACTACTGATTTATTATTTGTTACCCCACCCTGGAAGAAAATATTATCACCTATCAGTTTCTCTCCAACCACTTTCTGAAGATAATTCTGTACTATGGAATAGGCCAGGCCACCCAGCAGGTCATTCATACAAGCACCTTTTTGCTGGTGTGAATTCAGGTCTGATTCCATAAAAACAGTACAGCGGTCACCCAGTTTCACCGGTTGTTCTGATTCAAGCGCCCGTTTGCCAAATTCATCTTTAATTTTTATATCGAGTTTTTCAGCCTGTTCTTCAAGGAAAGAACCGGTGCCTGCTGCACATACTTTATTCATTTCAAAATCAACAACCACTCCGTTCTTTATGCTGATATACTTGGAATCCTGTCCACCTATTTCAAATATTGTATCAACGGTTTTATCATATGCAATAGCAGCCCTTGCCTGGGCCGTTATTTCATTTTGTATGGTATCCGCCCCTATAAAATCACCTGTAAGGTATCGTCCAGATCCTGTTGTTCCGGCAGCTTTCACCCTCACTCTGTTGCCCACCTCGTCAAATATTTCACTTAGGCCGAGTCTGATGGCATCAAGGGGCTTACTTGCCGTTGGAAGGTATCTTCTTGCTATCACATTATTGTCCCTGTCGATAAGAACTACATTGGTGCTCAGTGAACCAACATCCAATCCCAGGTAAACATCCAGCAGGCCGTTTGCGGGCGGCAGCTTGAAGACTTCCTTATTGTATACGGCCTCTGATTCTGTTAAAGGAGGAAGGCGGTAAGTTTTTTCACTTCCTGATTCCAGATATCTCTCCAGTTCGCGGGTTCCGCTATAAGGATTGCCGTTCTGATTATGTCTTATATTATAATAAACTGCTCCTATAGCGCCCATCGAGGCATGGTGCTCAGGAATTATAAGCTCATCGGGTTGTAGATTAAACACCTCAGCTATAGCCCTGCGCATGCCGGCGTTTGCAGCCACTCCACCCTGGAAAATAAAAGGTTTTTCCAGTTTTTTCCCCCGGCCAAGTGTTGATTTATAGTTTCTGGCTACCGCAAAGCACAAACCTGCAACTATATCATGCAGGGGAGTAGCTATTTGCTGAAGGTGTATCATATCACTTTTAGCAAAAACACTGCACCTGCCCGCTATTCTCGGGGGATGCACAGATTTTTCAGCCAGTGCCCCGAATTCGTTCTCTATGCTAATGCCAATACGCTTTGCCTGCTGGTCAAGGAAAGAACCAGTTCCTGCTGCACAGAGGCTGTTGAGTGCAAAATCTGATAAACTGGAAGAATCAGTCTCACCATCATGATCAAGTAGCAGGAGCTTTGAATCTTCTCCTCCTATTTCAATGACAGTGCGGACATCTTTGTATAAGCCGGAAACTGCTTCTGATTGTGCAATAACTTCATTTACAAATACACCCCCAAGCAGTTCTGCTGCCTGGTTCCCGCCACTGCCCGTGAATGAGACAGT
>CAZNYS010000007.1:0-99443 GCA_964577305.1 uncultured Rikenellaceae bacterium | reverse complement strand
CTATCAGCCCGACCTTTACACAACCCGCGGATATAACAATCTACAAGGATGCAGATTGCAATTATGATGCATCAATAACAATAACAGGAGATGTAACAGACGAAGCAGACAACTGTGATACCAGCCTGGATGCTATATATGTTGATAATGTGGTTGCAGGCAGCTGCGAGGGTGAAGAGATCATAAACAGGCTGTGGAGCCTTACTGATGACTGTGGCAATACCACAACCCATACGCAGGTAATCACGGCCAGGGATACCATCAGCCCGACCTTTACCCAGCCTGCAGATATAACAATCTACAAGGATGCAGACTGCAATTATGATGCATCAATAACAATAACGGGCGATGTAACAGATGAAGCAGATAACTGTGATACCAGCCTGGATGCCATATATGTTGATAATGTAGTTGCAGGCAGCTGTGAGGGTGAAGAGATCATAAACAGGCTGTGGAGCCTTACTGATGACTGTGGCAATACCACCACCCATACCCAGGTTATCACGGCCAGGGATACCATCAGCCCGACCTTTACACAACCGGCAGATATAACAATCTACAAGGATGCAGACTGCAATTATGATGCATCAATAACAATAACGGGTGATGTAACAGACGAAGCAGACAACTGCGATACCAGCCTTGATGCTACATATGTTGATAATGTGGTTGCAGGCAGCTGCGAGGGTGAAGAGATCATAAACAGGCTGTGGAGCCTTATTGATGAATGTGGCAATACCACCACCCATACACAGGTAATCACGGCCAGGGATACCATCAGCCCGACCTTTACCCAACCGGCCGATATAACAATCTACAAGGATGCTGACTGCAATTATGATGCATCAATAACAATAACGGGCGATGTAACAGACGAAGCAGACAACTGTGATACCAGCCTGGATGCTACATATGTTGATAATGTGGTTGCAGGCAGCTGTGAGGGAGAAGAGATCATAAACAGGCTGTGGAGCCTTACGGATGACTGTGGCAATACCACCACCCATACCCAGGTTATAACTGCAAGTGATACTATCAGCCCGACCTTTACCCAACCCGCAGATATAACAATCTACAAGGATGCAGATTGCAATTATGATGCATCAATAACAATAACGGGCGATGTAACAGACGAAGCAGATAACTGTGACACCAGCCTTGATGCCACATATGTTGATAATGTGGTTGCAGGCAGCTGCGAAGGGGAAGAGATCATAAACCGTTTGTGGAGCCTTACTGATGACTGTGGCAATACCACAACCCATATACAGGTTATCACGGCAAGTGACACTATCAGCCCGACTTTCACTCAGCCTGCGGATATAACAATCTACAAGGATGCAGACTGTAACTATGATGCATCAATAACAATAACGGGCGATGTAACGGATGAAGCAGACAACTGTGACACCAGCCTGGATGCTACATATGTTGATAATGTGGTTGGAGGAAGCTGCGAGGGTGAAGATATCATCAACAGGCTGTGGAGCCTTACGGATGATTGTGGCAATACCACCACACATACACAGGTTATCACGGCCAGGGATACCATCAGCCCGACCTTTACCCAACCGGCCGGTATAACAATCTACAAGGATGCAGACTGCAATTATGATGCATCAATAACAATAACGGGTGATGTAACAGATGAAGCAGATAACTGTGATACCAGCCTTGATGCCACATATGTTGATAATGTAGTAGCAGGCAGCTGTGAAGGTGAAGAGATCATAAACCGCCTGTGGAGCCTTACCGATGACTGTGGCAATACCACCACACATACTCAGGTTATCACGGCCAGGGATACCATCAGCCCGACTTTCACTCAGCCCGCGGATATAACAATCTACAAGGATGCAGACTGCAATTATGATGCATCAATAACAATAACGGGCGATGTAACAGATGAAGCAGATAACTGTGATACCAGCCTGGATGCCATATATGTTGATAATGTAGTTGCAGGCAGCTGTGAGGGTGAAGAGATCATAAACAGGCTGTGGAGCCTTACTGATGACTGTGGCAATACCACAACCCATACCCAGTTTATAACGGCCAGTGATACCATCAGCCCGACATTTACACAGCCCGCGGATATAACAATCTACAAGGATGCAAACTGCAATTATGATGCATCAATAACAATAACGGGTGATGTAACAGACGAAGCAGATAACTGCGATACCAGCCTTGATGCTACCTTTGTTGATAATGTGGTTGCAGGCAGCTGCGAAGGGGAAGAGATCATAAGCCGCCTGTGGAGCCTTATTGATGACTGTGGCAATACCACCACCCATACACAGGTAATCACGGCCCGGGATACCATCAGCCCGACCTTTACACAACCTGCAGATATAACAATCTACAAGGATGAAAACTGTAACTATGATGCTTCTATCGGAGTAACGGGTGATGTAACAGATGAAGCAGATAACTGTGATACCAGCCTGGATGCTACATATATTGATAATGTAGTAGCAGGCAGCTGCGAGGGTGAAGAGATCATCACCCGCCTGTGGAGCCTGACTGATGATTGTGGCAATACCACAACACATACACAGGTAATCACAGCCAGGGATACCATCAGCCCGACTTTCACTCAGCCCGCGGATATAACAATCTACAAGGATGCAGATTGCAATTATGATGCATCAATAACAATAACGGGCGATGTAACAGATGAAGCAGATAACTGTGATACCAGCCTGGATGCCATATATGTTGATAATGTAGTTGCAGGCAGCTGTGAGGGTGAAGAGATCATAAACAGGCTGTGGAGCCTTACTGATGACTGTGGCAATACCACAACCCATACCCAGTTTATAACGGCCAGTGATACCATCAGCCCGACATTTACACAGCCCGCGGATATAACAATCTACAAGGATGCAGACTGTAACTATGATGCTTCGGTCGGAGCGACGGGCGATGTAACAGACGAAGCAGACAACTGTGATACCAGCCTTGATGCTACATATGTTGATAATGTGGTTGCAGGCAGTTGTGAGGGTGAAGAGATCATAAACAGGCTATGGAGCCTGACGGATGATTGTGGTAATACCACCACACATACGCAGGTTATCACGGCCAGGGATACCATCAGCCCGACCTTTACCCAGCCGGCCGGTATAACAATCTACAAGGATGCAGACTGCAATTATGATGCATCAATAACAGTAACGGGTGATGTAACGGATGAAGCAGATAACTGTGATACCAGTCTTGATGCTATATATTTTGATGATGTAATTGCTGGCAGTTGCGAGGGTGAAGAGATCATCAACAGGCTGTGGAGCCTGACTGATGACTGCGGAAATACCACCACCCATACACAGGTTATCATAGTCAGGGATACTATCAGCCCGACCTTTACACAACCCGCGGATATAACAATCTACAAGGATGCAGATTGCAATTATGATGCATCAATATCAATAACGGGCGATGTAACAGACGAAGAAGACAACTGTGATACCAGCCTGGATGCTACATATGTTGATAATGTAGTAGCAGGCAGCTGTGAAGGTGAAGAGATCATAAACAGGCTGTGGAGCCTGACCGATGATTGTGGCAATACCACCACCCATACGCAGCTTATCATAGCCAGGGATACCATCAGCCCGACCTTTACAGTTCCAAATGATACAATAATCTGTAGAGCACTTGATTGTTCATATAATATTAGTATAGCTATTACTGGAGATGTTACTGATGAATCTGATAATTGTGATACAAGCCTTGATGCAGTTTCTACTGATGATGAATCAGGAGCTTTAAATTGCAATAATCTGGGTCTTGTAATTAGAACATGGACAGTAACGGATGATTGTGGCAATACCACAACTCATACCCAGAATATATGGATTGAACCGGTAGTTACAATTTCAGCTGAGGATGATACCTTATGTAATGGAGATCAGACCAGTATACTGGTAGAGAGTTTTAATATTACAAGCAATGGCATCCGTTATACCTGGGTGTCAGTTGACAATCCAGAGGTAGAGGGAGAAACCAACTCTACAGGTAATGGCCAGATGATAGGCACAGAAATAGTAAATACCCTTAATAATACATCAGATAAACCCCAGCTGGTAAAATATACTATAACTCCATGGACTATAAACAATAACGGAGATAACCAATGCACTGGAATCCCGATAGCTGTGAAAATCTGGATAAATCCAACACCTCGTGTAATACCTGTTATAGGTGCTGTAAGGATTTGTAACGGAGATGCAACTGAGGTAGAAATTACCAGCCCGACTGTGATGACTCATGGCGATCTCAGGTTTGATTATACTGTTACTCTAACTGGTGGTCCAGGTGACCTGACAGGCGATGAGAGTCCACAAAATGATCTTATCCGGGGTGATCTTATAAGCTTTATATACGAAAATAATTCTGATACCGTTCAGTCGGTTAATTACCATATATTACCCAGAAGTGAAGGTACAGGCTGTCCTGCCGGCTTAATAGAAACAGCAGAAGTGAAAGTACATCCGTTACCAGTACTGGACTTAATAGATTCCAATCCTTTAACATGTGACAGTAATTATGACCTGGAGCTTACGGCTGTTGTAGCAAAAGGCACCGGTCCGCTGAGAATCATCTGGTCAGGCGGGCCAGCAACTTTCGACCCGGACGCACACTATAACGATACAGTTATATCTGATCTTCGGGGAGGTGCATACACGGTAACTGTACACGATTTCCTTGAATGTACAAATACTGTATCTGGTGAATTCTTTGAGTCGCCACCGGCTGTTGCTTTCACTACAGAATATAAAGCACCGCAATACAGGTACACTATATCCTGCCCTGGTGGGAACGATGGTGAAATACAAATACAGTGCTGGAATGGTCCGACTTTCCCGTATTATTACTGGGTAGTGAAAAATAATGAAGATACAGTCAGTATGGGCACTCTTTGGAATACTGCAGATATTGACCACATCTCTGGGCTTGGTGAAGGAGCATATGATTGGATCCTTGAAGATGATAATGAGTGCTTATATTATAGCACTACATCACTAATACTGGAATCACCCGACCCGATAGACGTAAGCTATGAATTAAGTGATTACGCAGGTTATAATATAAGTTGCAAAGGTTATAGTGATGGTGAGATAAGTATTGTTGATATTACCGGGGGTAATGATTATTATGAATACTTCTGGTATACATTCGATGGTTCAATCAGCGGTGATAATACCCTTGACCATATTTCCAGTCTTCCGGTCGGTACCTATTACCTGGAAATAACAGACACCCTGGGATGTGTAAGACTGGATAGCTTCACACTTATCGAACCGGATGGTATTACACTTGAAAGTTATGAATTATCACTTAGCCCTGATGGTAACTTTAACATTTCCTGTCATGGAGAAAGTGATGGATACATTAATCTCGATTTCGGAGGAGGATCAGGTGAGTATACTTATCTGTGGACCGGTCCTGAAGGAGCTGCCTTGCAGGTAAATGAGAAAGACCAGGAAGGATTGATAGCAGGAGACTATAATGTTCTTGTAACTGATGTCAATGGCTGTACGATGGATTTTGATTTTACACTTACAGAACCTGATAGTCTTGAAATAGTATTTAACCCTTCACTGACCACCGACGAAAATTATAATATAAATTGTAACGGAGGAACAGGTAATATAAACATTACGGTCAGCGGTGGAAGCACAACTGGTTATACCTTTGAATGGTCAAGCGCCGATGGCACAGGACTGGATCCCAGTTCAGAAGATCAGACCGGGGTTACTACCGGTAAGTATATAGTGGAGGTAACAGATCTCAATGTATGCATACTAATTGATAGTATTACCATGACTGAACCTCCGGCGCTGATCGTTGAACATGAAGTGACCGATATTACCTGTGAATCACCGGGGATGGATAATGGTAGTATCACTTTAACTGTCCAGGGGGGAGCCAAGTTTTACAATTATTCATGGTCGAACGGAGCTACTACAAAGGATATTTCCGGCCTGACTGAAGGAAGGTATATAGTAACCGTTACCGATGATCCCTACGCCTGCCAGGTGAGAGACACAGCTTATGTATTATTGCCTCCACCACTCGAGTTTAACAAAGTGGTATCTGATTATAACGGTTTTAATATAAGCTGCTATAATAAGAACGATGGGTTGATAAATATTAATATGACCAGCGGTGAAGCACCTTATATATACAACTGGACAGGTCCTGACGGTTATAGCTCGTCTGAAAGTTCCATCAACCATTTATATGCAGGGGAATATATTGTTACAGTTGAAGACAATAATTATTGTACCGTAACAGATACCACTATATTAATTCAGCCTGATTCACTTATCATGAATCTTGATATTTCTGAGAGTGATGATGGCGGCTTCAATATAAACTGTTATGGTGACAGTACTGCAAGTATTGAAATAATACCTGAGAATAGTGTTGGCAATGTGGATTTCTTCTGGACAGACGGGTATATGCAATTTACCAGGACAGGTTTACCGGCCGGTACTTACGGTATATTGATCGTAGATGACAATTACTGCAGTGCAGACACGGTTATAACACTTACCCAGCCTGATCCTATAACTATTGCTACTGAAATCATTCAGCCTTTCTGCAAGGATCTGCCTGATGGTGAGGTTACTATACAAGCGACGGGAGGAATACCGGGTTACAGTTACCTGTGGTTTGATAATTCAACATCAAATTACAGGGATAATATTACTGCAGGTGAATACTGGGTTACAGTTACTGATAATAACAGGTGCAGCGTTACAGATACGATAGTTGTGACATCAGAACAGGAAATCTGTATCACCATCCCGAATGCAATATCGCCCAACGGGGATAATATAAATGATGTATGGAATATTGAATTGATTGAATTATACCCGGAGGTAGAAATAAGGATCTTTAACAGATGGGGTGAACTGGTCTGGGCTTCAGAAAAAGGTTATCCTCAGCCCTGGGATGGTACAAGTAATGGCAGGAGACTACCTATTGACTCCTATCATTATATTATTAATTTGCATGATGGTACCAAGCCCACTATTGGTGACATTACAATAATAAGATAACCAGACTATGGCATTAAAGAAAAGGATACTATTATACGTGGCATTTATTGTTCTGGCAGCTACATCTGCTGCACAGCAGTTGCCCTTATACAGTCAGTATCTTTTCAACAGGTATCTTATCAATCCTGCCGTAGCAGGCAGCGACGGGTATACAAGCTTTAATCTTACAGCAAGAGAACAATGGGTAGGCTATTCCGGAGCACCACGAACATATTCATTCAGTTACCAGACAAGATTATTAAAAAAAGGTTATAGCATAAAAAACACCAATACCAGGAAAAGGACCTACAAACCCAGTCGTGATGGCAAGGTAGGCCTGGGTGGATATGTATTCAATGACAGGAACGGGCTTATACAACGAACAGGGCTGCAGGCAACCTATTCTTATCATACATGGATTCACGGGACTACACAACTTTCATTCGGGCTTTCTGCAACTGCTTTCCATTTCAGGATAGACGAAGAAAAGGTCAGGTTTGAAGATCCTGATGATCCCGTGCTTTACAGCAACCTCAGGCAAGGAGTATTAATTCCGGATGCCAATTTCGGAGTTTACATCCTTAATTACAGGTTCGATGCAGGATTTTCTGTTGAACAATTGTTTCAGTCATATATCAAACTTGGTAATCCGTCTTATAAGAACCTTTCCCTGCTTAGACATTATTATCTTTTTGGGTCTTATACATTTCCTCTTGATACAAGAAGTGAGATACAACCTAATTTCGTGTTCAGGATGTCGGAACAATTTAAACCTCAAATTGATGTAGGCATCAAGTATGCTTTCCTGGATGATTTTTGGGCAGGGTTGTCCTACCGAACCGGTAACATAGTTATTACAACGGTTGGTGCGAAATGGGATAACTTATATTTCGGATATTCCTTTGACTATTCATTCAGCGAAATCCAGAGCTATACCTACGGTTCACATGAACTCATGGTAGCCATTAAGTTAGGTAGCAGTGTCAGGAGATACCGCTGGCTTGACCGTTATTAATACTTCCTGAAAATATATACCAGCGAACTGGTATTTCTGATTCTTATCAGTGAATTAAACCAGGAAATGATTCCTGTAATGAATCCCTTAACAAGGGGTAATGCCGAATTTTTATATTTCTCACTTAATACAGACACGTAGAAAGCATCAAAGGGGAGGCGTTTCATTGACTGAAGCTTAAAATGATGCTTGTCCGCCAGTATCTGTATAGTATCCGGGTTATAATGCCACAGGTGACGCGGAACATCCCAGGCAGCCCAGAATTCCCTGTATTTCTTTGCATCAAAAGACCAGTGGTTCGGAACAGCAACCACCAGCAAGCCTCTTTCTTTAAGTATACGATATGCTGAGCCGAGGTATTCACCCGGATGGTAAAAATGCTCAAGCGTATGCCACATAGTGATAATGTCAATGCTGCCCGGCTCAAAATCTTCTATGTCCCCGGGTGGACGTAATAATAAACCATTATTATTTTGTGCATACTCCCTTGCTTCCTTGCTTAATTCAATACCATGGCATTCCCAACCCCTTTTTTTAAGAAACATGGGAAAGTACCCTGTACCGGAACCGATATCAATCACAGACGCTGTCTTTAATCCTGATTCTTTCTTTAATATCCTGAATTTAGACGATAACATCCTTTTACGAACAAGGTGATATGTTTTATTTATCAGTCCTTTCGTGGTATCTGAATGTGAAATATATTCATCAGATTTATAATATTGGCCTGACTCATTTTCTTCAGGATAATTATTGGTGAAAACAAAGCTGCAGTGCCTGCACTGGCAAACCGGGAATTTCATTCCTGTTACCAGGGAATCATTACATTCATATAATACATAAATTTCATCCGAACCGCAGAGTGGGCACTTATTATGATTCAGCATTTACAGGGATTGTTTTTCTTTTTATAAGGTAATAGACGGAAGCAACAATAAGAAGAAAAAGAACCAGTGATCCTGCAAGAGAAACAATGTTACCAACCTCATAAGACCCGGGCTCAAACCTGAATACTATTTCATGCCGGCCTTCAGGAATTATCATTGCCCTGAGAACATAATTTACACGGAAATGCTCTGCAGGTTCACCGTCAATATAAGCATTCCATCCTTCGGGATAGTATATTTCCGAGAATACAGCAAACCTGGCACCAGGAGATGTATAATCATAAACCAGTTCATTGGCCTTATATAGTATGAGATCAATATGGCCTGCGGTAGTAGAATCTAACCTGATGCCATTCAATATGTCTGCATGTTTTTTATTTACCACCGCCTCCCGGGAAGGATCAATATTATTTACCATTTCAAGTTCTTCATCAGGGTTTTCAACCAGACGGTAAGAATCTACGAACCAGGCATTTCCCAGGGCACTGTTATTAACCAGGGGCGGACTGTCAGGACTTATAATTATATATTTGGTATTCAACATGTTAAGAGCATTCAAATCTTTGAATACGTCTTCAACCTGGTCTAATGAAGTAATATTATTCAGCGCATTTGAGAAACGACTTATTTCAGGGCTTATGCAATGCTCAATAAGATCCTGGTACCGCCGTATCTTGGCACCATGATATCCGCCTACAGAATGATGAAGATATGAAGTTGTGCCATCATTGAAAGGACTGACAGTAAGGTTGAGGACCCTGTATACAGTGCTGTCCCTGAGTATATAATTGTCGGCAGTTGTTGGTGTGAATTCTCTCTCCGCTTCAGTTTGCCTTACGAAATTATCATTGTTAAGGTATCTTTTGTTTACCGGCCACATATCAATCAGTAGAAGAAAGGTCAGCATTACTATAGCATAAATATTTTTGAGTTTCCTGGTATATGTCAGGTATATAATTACCGAGGCAGACAATACAAAAACCAGAGACCTGAAGGCATCTAACCTGAGCATCTCTTTCCTGTCGGCAATAAGTGATGTTTTTAGCCAGTCAGGAAACTGGGCTTCATTGGGAGAGATAAACGAACCTGCAAGCCCGGGAAACAGCAAAAAAAGCAATAATATACCACCAGTGATTCCCAGGCTTATCTTGAATGCTTTTATCAGTTCCGGTTTTTTAATATCCTGTCTAAGTATCCTGTCTAATGCCAGTATAGCAAGCAGTGGCATACAGAATTCAGCAATAACAAGGATCATGGTAACAGCCCTGAATTTGCTATAGCCGGGGAAGAAGTCAAAGAATAGATTGGTAAGGAACATGAAATTCTTACCCCAGGCAAGCATGACCGAAAGTATGGTTGCTACCAGCAGCCACCATTTATAGGGTCCTTTAATAAGTACCAGGCCCATAATAAACAGCAGGAAGATTATTGAACCTACGTATACGGGCCCGCTGGTACTGGGCTGCGTACCCCAGTATTGGAATATACCCTGGATATATTGCGCGGCATTGTTCTGTTTCAATGTCTTTACTGTTTCTGAGTCCCTGTCAAACGGCTGTGATGCGCCACCTTTCATATTGGGTATCAGCAATGTCAATGTTTCATCAATACCGTAACTCCAGTTAGTGGCATACGACATGTCAAGGCCTGATGTTTTATCTTCCGGATCACTGCTCAACTCAGATTGCCCCCGCATGGAATATTTCCCGTACTCAAATGTGACATATAAGTTGGCAAAATTAATTGAAAGGGCAATTAACGCAGCACCTGTAAGTAACAAGGTTGTTTTAATCAGGTCAGGCAACCTGTTATTCCTGATTGAATATACCAGTTCTAGTATTCCAAAAACCAGTACTATCATGAAGGTATAATATGTGATCTGGAGATGGTTTGCTATAAGTTGCAGTGTAAGAAACAGGGCAGTTAGAACAGAACCCACTATCCTGTCGCGCCTATATGCATACACTATACTGCCAACGACGGGAGCCATAAAGGCCAGTGCCATGGCTTTCGTATTATGGCCTGCTGCCAGTATGACAAAAAAATATGAGGAGAATCCGTATGCAATTGAACCCAGTAATGCCAGCCATGGTTTAACCCTGAAGGAAATGAGCATGATGTAGAATCCTATCATCAGTAAAAGTATGGGGGCAATAGGAATACCCGGTGCTCTCAGGATATTATACACAGGCTTTAAAAGATTACCAGGATAATAGGTTGATATAAGGTATGCCGGCATACCACTAAACATTGAGTTAGTCCATAGTGGTTCTTCATTATATTCATCCCTGTGGTCCTTAATTTCTTTTGCACTTCCTGCAAAAACAGTTGTGTCATGGGTCTGCAGTACCTTGTTGTCAAGTGCAGGAGAGAAATATACCAGAGAGAGGGCGATAAATATTAATAAGGCTATGAGGTGGGGTAAATACTTGTTTTTTGCCAGAGATAATGACATATTGACTGTATTGATATTAATGTATATTTGTATTGGTACAAAAATAATCTTTTTAATTTAATACCTGCCTTGGGAATTATTCAACAACAGACTATCAAGGGTTCGGTATACTCATTCGTTGGAGTGGTATTAGGATTTGTAAACCTGGCTATTTTATCACCCCTTATATTCACCACTGAGCAGATAGGTTTAACCCAGGTAATGATTGCCATCGCCACGATACTTTCGCAGATTGGAAGTCTGGGTTTTAATAATGTCACCAACAGGTTATTTCCTTACTTCAGGTCAAAAAGCAAAGGACACAGAGGATATCTGTCACTTGCTTTTCTTATAACGGCAACAGGGTTTATTCTGAGCCTGATAGGCCTGGTCCTGTATATGCCGTCGTTTATCGAGAGCAACCGCGAAAAATCTGAATTGCTTTCTCAGTATGCCTGGTATATACCGGTGCTGTTAGGTTTTATCATGCTTTTCACCTTGCTTGATAATTATTGCAAGGTATTGTTTAACGCAGTGCTTGGCACTTTCCTCCATGATTTTGTCCTGAGATTAATAATCCTGTTACTTGTATTATCATTTTATTTCGGGCTTATTGATTTCAATACTTATGTACTGCTGTTTGTCATATCCCAGGCCGTTCCATCCATTATAATAATTATTTACCTGTTTTACAGGGGTGAATTCAGGTTTACCGGCTTCAGGGGATTCATTACACCTGATCTTGCCAGGCAAATAGTGAGCCTGTCAGTTTTTGGTATCATTGCGGGCCTGAGTACTATAGCGATAACCACTATTGATAAATACATGGTAAACAACTTTGAGGGACTTGGTGATGCAGGTATTTATTCCATAGCTGGATATTTTGCAGTCCTTATACTGATACCTGCCCGATCGCTTGGCAAAATTGCTGTGCCCGTAGTGTCTGAGGCCTGGAAAAATAATGATCTCAAGGTAATACAGGAGGTTTATTATAAGAGCAGTATTAACCAGTTACTTGTTGGCCTGTTAATCTTTATTGGCATTATTGCCAATATGAATAATATATTCAGGATATTGCCGCCCGAATATGCAAAAGGTGAAATGGTTATACTATTCTTTGGCCTGGCTAATATCGTGAGTGCCTCGGCCGGGGCCTGTAAGATAATACTTTCAACCTCGTCACATTACAGGTATCAGACTTACCTAATGATAGTATTTATAATTGTTGTTATTGTAAGTAACCTTATCCTGATACCGGCAATGGGCATTACCGGTGCTGCAGTTGCAGCACTTATTTCCATGTTTGTTTATACAGGCCTGACAGTATTTGTGCTCAGAAGATTCTTTGGGTTCTGGCCTTTCAATAAAGTACATCTTTTATTGATTGTAAGCTCCTGTATCATTTATTATGCAGCAGGACTTTTACCTGAATTGTCTCTGATAGCAGATATTATAGTAAGGAGCATTTTGATCACTGCATTATTTGCAGTAATTACTTTAGTGTTCAAGGTATCAGATGACGTACTGAGAATATACAATGTTATTATGGATTATTTCAGGAAAAAGGATTAAAACCTTTCCGCAAACACAGCATAATAGCGAGGATAAAAGCTTCTAAGAACCGGCCTTATACCTGGTTTATTTGACGGACTTGTCCATTTTTCACTGTTGATAATCTTCCATCCGGATTTTTCAAGCAGCCAATCAAACTGCCAGTCTTCGAATTCATGAAAGTGGCGATCAAGTGGATCAGATACGCTTCTGTATGCATTTGCAAACCAAAGACGTAATGGAATTGTTGCGATAAGTTTCTCAGAAGGAAGATTCCTTAATAATTCAAAGGGGGATACAAGGTGTTCAAGTATTTCAAAAGCAGTAATAACATCAAATACTCCATATTTATCTTTAATATTATTCTCTAAATCAAGATCTTCACCCTCAGTATTGGTAATCCTATAGCCCATATCTTTAAGAATTTTTGACAGGTCATTTTCTGCCCCTAAATCAAGGACAGAATGGGAAGGATGAAGATATTTAGCTGCAAAATTTATTGTTTTTAAATGTCTTTTAATCACACTAATATGGTTTTACTTGTGCAAATATACTGTTTAATAGAATAACGGAGGGAGTGAAGGTTATAGATTATTACTATGGACTTATTTAAAGGGTAAAGCAATTATTGAAAAAATTATAGGTTTACTTTTCCTATTATTTAAATTTTCATTAATTAGGGAGAAAACATAATATTAGTTTTCTTTAAATGGTTAAATTGAATTATGAACATAGGGATGATACTTGATAATGTCTTTCCTCCCGATCCGAGGGTGGAGAATGAGGCATTTACTCTAATTCAAAATGGACATACAGTTAATTTGTTCAGTATAGATTATTCACATAATCAAAAGGAGTATGAAGTAATAAACGGGATAAAAGTTCATAGAAAAAGGCTTCCAAAACACTTATATAGGTTTTCGGCACTTGCTTACTCTTTCCCGTATTATCATATATCACTCCAAAAAGGGATTTATGATTTCATAATAGAAAATGGTATTCAGGCTTTACATGTACATGATATCCAGGTAGCCCGTAGTGTTTTTAATGTAAACAAGAAATTGAATCTGCCTTTAGTACTTGACCTGCATGAAAACAGGCCAGAAATAATGAAGTACTATCCATATGTCAAAAAGGGGCCGGGCAAATTACTAATAAGTACTTCAAGGTGGAAAAAGTTTGAATATAAATATATTCAGAAAGCCAATAATGTTATAGTAGTAACAGATGAAGCTAAAGAACATTATATAAAAAATATCTCAATCCGGTCTGATAAGGTTTATGTTGTTCAGAACTCCGTCCGACCTGATTTTTACACTTACTATGAAACAGACAAAAGTATTGTATCGCGTTATAAAGGCAGATATGTTATTCTTTATATTGGAGATACCGGGCTCAGAAGGGGACCGGAGACAGCTATAAATTCACTGAGCGCATTAATTCCGGAAATACCGAATATCTTATTATTGTTTATAGGGAAAAGCAAGACTGATAAAGTATTAAAGGATCATGTAATAAGAAATAACTGGGAAAATTATGTTGAATTTGCCGGCTGGCAGGATAAGAGTCTTTTTCAGTCATACCTGCTTGCAAGTCACATAGGGATCTGTCCTCTTCATAGAAATATTCATCATGATACTACTTATGCGAATAAACTATTCCAGTATATGGCTTTTGGCAAGCCTGTTGTTGTAAGCAATTGTACAGCTCAGCAAAACCTGGTTAATAAATACCGCTGTGGTTTGGTTTTTAAAGACAGGGATGTGGAGGATTTTTCGGATAAGATTCTCATTTTGTATAAAGATAAAAAGCTCTACAAAGAATTGTCGATAAACTCTGTAAGGGCTATTGAAACCAGTCTTAACTGGGAAATAACAGGAAATGAACTTGTTAAGCTCTATGAAGAATTATGAAAGATTAACAGCGAGTATTTTTTTAAAGGGTTTCTTCAGGATTATTCTTATTACTTAGTACTTAAAGGATTAAAGCAATACATGTCTCCGCATAATTGACCGGAGCTATTAAGACCTGTCCCAATATATATTTTATTATTTATTTTGAAAGCAAAAGAAAGGCTCCTGGCTGTACCCGGGAAATTTTCTACTTGTGTCCATGTATCATTTTCCGGATTATACTTCCACATATCGTCATAATAACGTGAACCATCATATCCCAGGCCAACAAAACCAAAATTGCCGGACATAAATCCCACTCCATATATTCTTGGCCCGCCAGGAAAATCGTTTTTCTTTTCCCATGACATTTCTATAGTATTATAGATCCAGACATCCGCTTTTATTTCATCAGTTAATAAATTATGTCCGCCGACATAATATATGTTATTTCCAATCACAAAGGAGGAACAGGTTGCATAAAGAGCACCCGAAGATATTACTAACTGGTTCCAGTCATTACCTGCCGGGTCGAATGAATAGAAGTCCTGGTCAGTAAATGATATATAACTCTTATTGTCTGACACTTCACATGCACCGGAATAACTATTATTCGTATTTCCATGGTAGTTGCTAACCTGAGTCCAGGAATCTGATAATGGATCATACCTATAGAAATCATTCAGAGCTACTCTATATGGGGCGTCTTCGTCAAATCCACCACCTATATAGCCGTTACCATCAATTGAAAAACCATGAGGCATCATTCTGCTCCCCCCGGGGGGGGTGCTATCTGGTTCCATGAATCAGATATCGGATCGTATCTCCAGAATTTATCAATATGATCATGATGGAGTCTGGTTCCCAGTCCGGCATAGCCATAATCGCCTATAGTAAATGCTCCGACCTTATATGCATCACCTTCCGGAAAATCAGCAACCTGTTTCCAAATAAAAAGAATTTCAAGTATCATAATTGTATTCTCAGCAATTGCTGTTTGGCCTGATACCGCAACACTGATTGTACATTCCTGGTTCTCAAGTGGTGGAGCAGCAACTTGTATTTCAGTAAATGAGCTTGTTATAACATTAGCAGTTGTATTGTTAAACTTTACGATATTATATTTTGAGATCCTGTGAAAATTTGAGCCGATAATTGTCACAATCTCACCCGGATTCACTTCATCCGGTGTAAAGGAAATGATTGAAGGGCTCAGAAGGGAGAACTTTTTGTCAAATTCTTTGATCCCATCCGCAGTTTGAACGATAACTGTAGTTTCCTTGGCTGTAAGTGATGAAGGAACAAGTACCTTAAGGTCTTTATCATTAAAACCTATAATATCAGCTTCGATACTATTGAAATAAACCTCATATCCTGATATACCTCCTATGAAGTCATTCAATTGGATTGATATAGTATCCAGTACTTGTCCAGAAGCAGGATAATAATCAATTACAATTGAAGCTTTACTTCCCTTACTGGTATAGCTGCAAGTATTACCTATTGTTGTAACCGGACCGGCTACTGCATATGCAGTATAATAATATTCAGCACCTTCTTCAAGACCTGTACGGAGAGTTTTTTTAAACATCCCCTTGTTTTTGTTATAATCACATGATATTGAGCCAATAAATGTATGTTTTGATGGTATACCATTATATATGATAAATCCGCATTCTGTAATATCAACGTCTTCGGGATTCAGTATTTCGGCATTTATGGTTACACCATCTGGTGTAATATCTGTAACGGCAAGAGTTCTTACCCTCGGGAAATCTCTGTCTGCTTCTTTTGTACAACCGGTTAATATCAGGATGATAATTACAGATAAGGTAATTATAGCAATATGATTGGTTTTCATATGTTAAAAAATTTTATAAATATAAGATGCTGATAAACCCAGCCCTCTATTAATAGTACTCCCGTCACCCAGGGAATAATGGTAAGAGGCCCCAAATCTTAAATATACTTTGCTAGTAAGATTATAGTCTGTTCCTAATTCTATCATCACACCCGGGAAACTTGCAGGTTTTTCATTATCCTCAGTTAAATTGGTATATACAGTGTTCAGGTCTTTTAAAAATATTTCTTCAGTCAGCTCGCTTTTATATTTTGTAAACATTAAATATTGTGCTCCTGCAGCAATGAAAGGCGAGAAATCTCCAATCCTGAACAAATTCAATCCCATGATCAGATCAATACTAATTAAGGACATATTAGTTATGTTCTCATCATAGATTGAAATTTCATCCGAGACATCAGTTTCTAAATCATGGTATGTTTTTCCATAGTAATAAGTTATTCCTGCTTTTAAGAAGGGAGACCCTGAAAATGAAGAAATACCACCAAAAACTTTCACAAAGGCAAAAGGTGAATTTAATACAGTTTCTTCATCCAGCGTGGAAAGGTTACTCATTGATGAGTAACCCACTGTGGCGCCAACTAATGTGCTGAATTTAGGTGGAGGATATATCAGGAATTCAAAATCATTTTGAGTATGATACTTCTTAAGCAGACCTGATAGTTATTTTTTATTATATTCAAGAGTGTTGATTGATTTAAGGATTTCAGGATAATCACTAAAAATGGCAGTTAGTTTATCCCTGTACTCATAGTTGTATCTCATTTCATAATTATTTGTTGCTGAAGGGAGGTTATAGGTATTCAATAGCTCTGTCATTTTGCCTGTTTTATCCGACAAGTAAAATATTTTATCCTTATCCTGTTTTAAGGAAAACAGTTTGTACTCTCCGTCAAAATGTAATTCTGCCAACCTCCTTTCTAAACTATAATTTACAGGGACCTCAATTGATTGAAAAAACCTTGCATCTTTCTTAAGTTCAAATGAAACAACTTCAAATGCATTATACTTAATAGGCATATCACTATAATTCTTTTTGAAGAAGACAGCCATTGTACCATCTACTTCTGATGCAAGCCAGATATAACCATCTGTTTTATCTGAATTTGGTAATAATATGGAACCTCTCTGATATAGATCGGCACTTTGTCCAGACAGAATATCAGGAGCAGCAACTATTAATAAAATTATAAGCAGAACTTTACTTCTCATCACAAACACGGATTGGTTTCAAAGAAACGATAAAAATAGTGAAAAGCCAGTTATTTAATATTTTCCGATAGCTGTTTTACAATATGTTTGTGTGAGTATTTGCTACTGTCTGTTTCAATTGTTCTTATTCTTTTATAGTTAAGCAGGAAAGATTTTATTGATTCAATATCATTGTCTTCAAAAGTGCTTCCAGAATTCATTTCATTTATTATGCCGGCGGCATCACCTTCTGGAGGTCCTATGCAAAGGATCACTCTTTTTGATCTCAGATATTCAAACAGTTTCCCGGTAATGATAATTTTGTTTTGTTTATTATCAGGTATAAGCATTAACAGTATTGTACTATCGGCCATGTATTTAATCGCTTTCTTATGATCTGTATAGGAAATATATTCAATAGCATCAGATACAGGAAAACGATCAATAATTGCTTTTATTCCGGAGCTTATGTTTCCTACAAGCCTGAAAGCCAGTTTTTTTAGCTCCCCTGAAAGATATAATTCATTTAATGTGGCCAGGAATCCTCTTATCGGATATTGGTCCGACATTGATCCGACATAGGTGATAACTGTTCTGTTATTACCGCGATCAAAGGATATACCTTCAAAATCTTCTTCATCATACCCGTTAGTAATAACGGTTATGTCTTTTTCCTTATCCTTTATCTTTTTTACGAATAGTTCAGCCATGCTTTTCCCCACAGTGATTATCTTGTCAGCCGTTATAAGTACCTTTCTTTCAAGCCTGCGGTCATACAATCTGGCAGGCCATATTCCCGGGAACTTATTATAATAATAAATATCCGTCCATGGATCCCGCAGGTCGCATATCCAATTAATATCAGGGAATAGCGATTTTAGTTTAAGTCCTATCAGCTGTGTTGAGTGAGGGGGACTGGTGGTCACAACATAATTTATACCTTCCTCCCTTATCAATTCAGAAGCCTTTCTTATCGCATACCTGTTCCAGCCTTTCCTTGGATCGGGGATAAAGAAGTTGCCTCTTATGAGACGTGCTACTCTGTTGTTAATACTATTATTTCCGGTGTCAGAACCGGATATTTCATTTACGGATGATTTAAAGGATTTCCCGAACCTGAAGTAGTTAAGAGCTTTTGTTTTATAAACCTCAAGTGAAGGGTTTATATCTTTTTTGAGGCTTTCATCGATTGCAGGATACCGGGCATAATCCGGATCAACAGTCAGCACATAAGGTTCCCAGCCAAATTCAGGCATGTACTTTGTGAATTTCAGCCATCGCTGAACACCTGCTCCCCCGCAGGGAGGCCAGTAATATGTAATAATCAGTATTTTATTATTTGATGGCATAAGCCCAGATGCATACTTTAAATATAAGATACAAGATTATCGAATGCAGATTTAAGATTGTGATTGCAGATTATTAATGACAGATTTTATTTCTTAAATCGTTAATCTTCAACCTTAAATCGTATCTAGTTTTCTTAAGAAGCTGCTCATATCCACTTTATCAGCAATAATACTTTTCAGCTTATCCACATGAATCCTTTCCTGTTGCATGCTGTCACGGTACCTGATGGTAACAGTATTGTCCTGAGTGGTCTGATGATCTACCGTAATGCAGAAAGGTGTGCCTATGGCATCCTGCCTGCGGTATCTTCTTCCTATTGAATCTTTCTCCTCGTACTGGCAGTTGAAATCATATTTCAGATCATTCATTATCTTTCTTGATATTTCGGGCAGTCCATCTTTTTTTACCAGTGGCAGTATAGCTAGTTTTACCGGTGCCAGTACATCTGGTAATTTAAAAACCACCCTGGTATCCACTGATCCGTTTTCTTTTTTAATCTCCTCTTCATGATAAGCGGCAGATATTATCTGAAGGAATATCCTGTCGAGGCCCAACGATGTTTCAACTACGTAAGGAATAAAAGATTCATTTGTTTCAGGGTCAAAATATTGTAGTTTCTTGCCACTGAACTTCTGGTGTTGCCTGAGGTCGAAATCTGTACGTGAATGTATCCCTTCCACTTCCCTGAAACCGAAAGGGAACTTAAACTCTATATCGGTTGCAGCACTGGCATAATGTGCCAGTTTTTCATGGTCATAGAAGCGATAGTTATCATCACCAAGGCCAAGGGCTTTATGCCACTTCATCCTTACATTCTTCCAGTAATCGAACCATTCTTCCTCTGTGCCGGGTTTAATAAAGTACTGCATCTCCATCTGTTCAAATTCCCTCATACGGAATATAAACTGGCGTGCTACAATCTCATTTCGGAAAGCTTTACCTATCTGTGCGATACCGAAAGGCAGTTTCATCCGGCCCGTTTTCTGTACATTTATATAGTTAACGAATATTCCCTGTGCTGTCTCAGGGCGAAGAAATATCTTCATTGACCCTTCTGCTGTCGATCCTATTTCAGTAGCAAACATAAGATTGAACTGTCTTACATCTGTCCAGTTCCTGGTGCCTGATACGGGGCATGCTATTTCATAATCGAGTATTATCTGTTTCAGATCCTCCAGGTCATTATTATTCATAGCTTTTACAAACCTCTTGTCCAGTACATCAATCTTCTCCTGGTTTGCAATTACCCTAGGATTTGTTTTCCTGAACATTTTATCATCAAAAGAATCCCCGAATCGTTTTCTTGCCTTTTCTATTTCTTTGTCAATTTTTGCTTCAAGTTTTTCCAGGTGTTCCTCTATAAGGTCATCGGCACGATATCTTTTTTTTGAATCCTTGTTGTCAATCAGGGGATCATTGAAAGCATCGACATGGCCTGATGCTTTCCATGTTTTAGGGTGCATGAAGATAGCTGAATCAAGACCAACTACATTCTCGTTGAGCAATATCATGCTGTCCCACCAGTATTGTTTAATATTGTTTTTCAGTTCAACCCCATTCTGACCATAGTCATATACGGCGCTCAGCCCATCGTATATTTCACTTGACTGGAAAATGAACCCGTATTCCTTGCAGTGTGCTATGAGGTTTTTGAAAGCATCTTCTTTTGCCATTCTTTCTGTTTTTCAATATGTCAGGCAAAAGTAATCCAAAAACTTTGCTTTTACAATTTGATTTTAAAGCTTGGTGGGATTCCCTATATTTGTATATTTAATCATTATTTCACATTTATTCTGTGATGGCAGAGCAGACTGATTTTCTTGTTATCGGATCGGGTATAGCGGGTTTGACTTTTGCACTTAAAGCAGCCGAAAAGGGCAAAGTTTATCTTATTTCAAAAGTCGGTATTGATGAAACCAATACAAAGTATGCTCAGGGGGGCATTGCTTCAGTTATGTATCATCCAGACAGTCTTGAAAAGCATGTCAGGGATACCATTGAAGCAGGCCACGGCTTCTGTAATGAAGAAGTGGTGCGTATGGTAGTATCTGAAGCTCCTGAAAGGATACGTGAGTTGGTATCCATGGGAGTTAAGTTTGACCGTAACAGTGATGGCAGGTACGACCTGGCGAGGGAAGGGGGGCATACAGAGCACAGGATACTGCATCATAAGGATAATACTGGCGAAATTATTCAGAAAACATTAAGTGAAAGAGTAAGGAAGCATCCCAATATAAAGGTTTATAAGAAACATTTCGCTGTTGATCTTATAACACAGCATCACCTGGGTGAGCTTGTTAACAGGACACGAAAGGATATATGTTGCTTTGGTGCCTATGTTTTTGATACAGAAAACGAAAAAGTCTCAACGGTTCTCTCTAAAATAACAGTGGTGGCAACGGGGGGTATAGGAAACCTCTACCAGACAACAACAAATCCTGTTATTGCCACAGGAGACGGTATAGCAATGGTTTACCGGGCAAAAGGGATAATAGAAAACATGGAATTTATCCAGTTCCATCCCACATCATTATATAATCCGGGCGAAAGGCCATCATTCCTTATAACAGAAGCACTCAGGGGATATGGTGCAGTACTGAGAAATTCTGAAGGGGAGAAATTCATGAACCGTTATGATGAAAGAGGATCCCTTGCACCAAGGGATATTGTTGCCCGCGCCATTGATACCGAGATGAAGGTGAGAGGTGATGATTATGTATACCTTGATTGCACACATCTTGATCCGGATGATCTGGTTGAGAACTTTCCAAATATTACAAGTAAATGCCTGAGTCTCGAGATTGACATAACAAACGACATGATACCCGTTGTTCCGGCTGCACACTATCTTTGCGGTGGAGTTAAGGTTGATATAAATGGTGAAAGCACTATCCATAATTTATACGCTATCGGGGAGGTTGCCTCTACCGGACTGCATGGGGCAAACAGGCTGGCTTCAAACTCATTGATGGAAGCAGTGGTTTATGCTCACAGGGCTGCAGTAAATTCATCAGCAAAACTGGAAACCACCGTGTACCAGGAATCTGTCCCTGAATGGAGCCTCGAAGGGACCAGCCATCCTGAAGAAATGGTGTTGGTTACACAGAACTACAAGGAAGTACAGATGATACTGAGTAATTATGTGGGGATAGTAAGGTCGGACCTGAGGCTTGATCGTGCCCTCAGGCGACTCGAAATAATTTATAATGAAACAGAGGAATTATATAAGAAAACTTTTCTCAGTCGTAAACTCTGCGAACTGAGAAATCTGATTAATGTTGGTTACCTGGTGATAAAGATGGCAAGTGAAAGACATGAAAGCCTGGGATTACACTATACCATTGATTACCCTAAAAGGATAATGCAAAAGTTTTAATAAATACACATCATATGTTTTTTGAATCAGCTTTACAGGGTAAAAATGCATTCTGGCGTTACCTGGTTGTTTTTGTAATAATATTTGCTGCCACAAATACAATAGGCGCACTGCCACTGGTTTCAGTGATAATTATAAAGAGTATTAATAATCCCGGGTTACTGGATAGCGCGTCTGAGAATATCATGAACCTTTCAACATATGGTATTGATCCAAATGTAGGCCTGATATTAATGATTGTCCCTTTTGTTATAGGGATCCTTACTCTTTATCTGTTAATGAAACCTATTCACAGGCGCAAGTTCATAACCCTTTTTAATGGAGGAGGGAGAATACGGTGGATGAAGTTCTTCATGGCTGCCCTGGTATGGATGATTTTAATGGGTATATATTTATATTTCAGCATTACTAATGATCCGGGGAATTTCACTATAAATAATTTATCCAGATCATTAATTTGGCTGGTAATAATAGCCGTTTTACTTATCCCTTTCCAGACTTCATTTGAGGAATTACTTTTCAGGGGCTACCTTATGCAGGGCGCCGGTGCCTGGTTCAGGAATAAGTGGATGCCCCTGATTATTACATCATTATTCTTCGGTTTAATGCATTCTTTTAATCCAGAAATTAAAGAATTCGGGTTCTGGGTAATGATCCCACAGTACGTAACATACGGACTCGTCTTTGGACTTATTACTATAATTGATAACGGTATCGAGATTGCTATGGGAGCCCATGCGGCAAATAATGTTTTCCTTTCAGTCTTCGTAACACAAAAATCTTCTGCCCTGCAAACACCCGCAATATTCGAGCAACAACAGGTTTATCCCTGGACAGATTTTTTATCATTGGTCATCTTATCTGTTATATTCTTTGTCCTGATGGGAATACTTAACAGGTGGTGTTTAAAGGATGTTTTTGTGATAAATTATAATTCATAGCGCAATTATTGACTGTTTCCTGTGTCTAATGGAATAAAGATACAGGAGATACAGAAAAGCGACCGGGTGATTAACAACAGGAATAATAGTGAGGAGCAATTAATCAAGAAGCTTATTGCAGGTGAAGAGCATGCATACAGGGAGCTTATTGATAATTACAGGGAACCTGTCCTAAGGATGTGCAGGGGGTTCACTCGTTCAGCAGAGGATGCTGAAGACCTGGCACAGGATGTTTTCCTGGAAGTATTCAGGTCGATTGACAGGTTCAAAGCACGCTCATCACTTTCAACCTGGATTTACCGGATAACAGTAAATAAATCACTGAACTTTGTCAGGGACAGAAAGAACAGAGTTTATGATAACTCTTCTCAGGTAACTGATATTGAGAACAGGGGAAGTATAGATTACTCAGCCTATAAACAGTTAACACAAAAGGAGCTCGCGAAGGTATTGCATAAGGCTTTAGATAATCTGCCAGCAGCACAGCGAACGGCATTTGTCTTAAGTAAATATGAAGATATGAAATACAGTGAGATTGCAGAAGTAATGAAAACAAGCGTTTCTGCGGTTGAATCACTTCTTTTCAGGGCTAAAAAGAATCTTCAGAAAAGACTTCATGATTACTATGAAAAAAACCTAAAGTAGAGCGCAAGTTTTTTTAAAAATATGTGTCAAAATAACAGTAAGAATAAAATATGAATTGCAAACAGGTACATAAGCATCTGATCTTTTATATCGAGGGAAGCCTCGATGAGGTAAAAAGTAAGTCTGTAGAAGAACATCTCAGGCTTTGTACTAATTGTGCTGCTTTTGCTGATATGCTGAGGGCAAGCCTTGGTGTTATTGAGGAGGAGAAGAAGATCAATGAAGATAATGAATTTGCAGGTAAGGTAATAGGAGAGATGCATTCAGCGAAAAAAGCAGTAAGCATCCCTCTGTTCAGTATGATCAAGTATGCAGCTGCCGCTGCTGTTATAATATTTGGTGTCTTTACCGGTATAAATATAGCAAAAGTTGCTTCAGGACCAGGAGGATACAGAACAGGTGAATTAAGCGATGAAGAATATTACCTGAATGATATGTACCAGGAACCTATTGAAAGCTTCTTTCTGATAAAATATGAGGATAATGAATAGAACAGCTATATATATCATAATAATAATCTTCCTCCTGGTTACCAATATAGCTACCATTGTTACAACTGTAAGCTTAAATAAACAGGAGCAGGAAGAAGATTCACAACCTCCCGTAATAGAACTGCCAAGAGACAGAAGAATTGGCTATTTTAATAACCAGATAGGTATAAGTGATGAACAAGTCCCGGCATTCAATAACTATAACGTGCAATTTAACACGAAAGCAAATCAGCTTTCAGAAGAAATGAGGGAACTGCGTCAACAGATGGTAGATGAAATGGCTTCAGAAAACCCGGATACCGCATTACTCAATGATATAGCTTCAGAATTCGGGAGATTACACAAGGATATGAAAAAACTGACCATGGAATACTATCTTAACCTTAAATCAGTGTCTGATGAAACACAGAGGGAAAGATTGCATTTTATGTTCAGGGATATGCTCGATCCCGAAGGAGCCATATATGGAAGGGGACGAGGTGGTGCAGGACGCGGACTGAGAAGGGGAGGCGGCAGGAATCAAAGAGAATTACCTTTAGAATAAATATAAATATGTATAATAAAAACAATAATGATCATGAAAAGTAAAATCAGAATTATAGCACTCGCAGCAATACTTGTTTTTACAGGTACACTGATAACCAGTGCTCAGTATGGCAGGTTTAGCAGAAACCAGATCAGGCAGCCACTTGGATATTGCCTGGATATTCCCGGACTTGATGAACAGCAGAAAGAAAGAATACTTGCTGTCAATGAGGCCCATCGTCAGAAAACCGATGAACTGCGTCTCAAGAGACAGTCAGCAGCAACTTTTGAAGAAATGAACGAGATAGGTGCAGCTATGCTGCGTCAGCATAATGAACATATCAAGCAGGTTAAGGCATTACTCACCGAGGAACAAAAAGAATATTTGAACAGTACCTACTTCGGAGTGGGTCCCAGGGGCCTGCGTAGCGCACCTGCATATGGCAGGGGAGCAGGGCGAGGATATAATAACTTTGCCCCCGGGAGAGGCATGGGCCGTGGAAGAGGCAGAGCTGCCTTTGGAGGCCGCGGACTGGGTCCCTGTGGAGCAGGCTATGGCCCTGGATATGGCTACGGCTACTGGTATGACGAGGAATAAATAACTTTGCCACTATAAGCGACCATTGATGAGCCGGTCTGGACACTTAAGGATGAGTATGATATAAGATTGCCTCACCCCGCTGGCGAGGTTCTCTGAACCTTGCCGCGGGGATTCGGCGAGCTCGAACCACTATTTATAAAAAGACCAGTTCATTCTAATAAATTCTAATAGGTTGAATATCTCTTCAGCATCAAGTGAAGTGAGCAGCTTCAGACGTGTTTTCCTGAAGTTGGGTAAGCCCCTGAAATAGTTGGAAAGATGCCTCCGCATTTCATAAATGCCCCTGTAACCTTCTTTATGCTCAATTGATCTTTTGAGATGAAGGATGGCAAGATCCACTTTTTCGTCGAGTGTTGGTTCAGGTAAAATTTCACCTGTCCGAAAGTAATGCTTAATTTCCCTGAATATCCAGGGACGTCCTACGGTTGACCTTCCTATCATTATTCCATCCACACCGTAATGTTTGAATGCATAATTTGCTCTCTCCGGTCCATTGATGTCACCATTGCCTATTACCGGTATCCTCATCCTCGGATTACTCTTTACTTCTCCTATCAGCCTCCAGTCTGCATCACCTTTGTACATCTGTGATCTTGTTCTGCCGTGAATGGTAATTGCAGCAATTCCAACATCCTGTAGCCTTTCTGAAATATCAGCAATATTTCTATTGTCTTCATCCCAACCAAGACGTGTTTTTACTGTTACTGGCAGCCTGACAGCCTTTACAATAGCATCAGTCATTTTAACCATAAGCGGAACATTCCTCATCATTCCTGAACCGGCTCCCCTGTTGGCGATCTTCTTCACAGGGCATCCGAAATTAATATCAATAAGTTCCGGGTCAGCCGATTCAGCTATTTTTGCGGCCTCAACCATTGAGTCAATGACATGTCCGTATATTTGTATGCCGATGGGTCTCTCTTCATCATTAATACCAAGCTTCCTGACACTTTTGGCACCATCCCTGATAAGACCATCCGATGAAACAAATTCGGTATACATCAGGTCGGCACCGTAATGCTTGCAGATACTCCTGAATGAAGGGTCAGTGATATCCTCCATGGGAGCGAGGAATAATGGCCTGTTGCCCAAATCTGTATCACCTATATTCAAAACCGGCTGTTTATATAATTGTACCTAATTAATTATCTTCGCTGCAAAATTAATAAAATGACAGATTATTCAGAATTGATACCCTTAAGTACAAAGAAGCCCTTTGTACAGTTCATAGTATCAATGCTGGTAATACTGATTATCTCTATGGCAGGGCTGGTAATTACGCTGCTGACAGCGTGGCTGTTTTTTGGGATTGTCCCGGGTGGAGCAGAGATCGGGCAGTTAAATCCAGACGTAAAAGAGATAAATTATTTTAAGTACCTGCAGACATTTCAGCATATGTCAATGTTTTTGCTTCCTGCCATATTAATAGCTTTCCTGATGAAAGGTGATATTACTTCTTACCTTGGGCTTAAACAAAAACCCGGGCTGACAGCCACAATATTAAGTATATTATTAATCGTATTCCTTATTCCATTGAACAGTTATCTTGCCTGGCTGAACGCAGGTCTTGATCTGCCCGATTGGCTCGGCAGACTTGAGCAATGGATGAGCAGGAAAGAATTGCAGACCGAACGCATCACTCAGGTACTTATGCAAGCAGGCACAACAGGAGCTTTGATGATCAATATAATCATAATAGCCATACTCCCTGCTATTGGAGAGGAGTTCCTATACAGGGGAGTGCTGCAAAATATATTTACAGGATGGCTGAAGTCAGGCAATCTTGCTGTTTTACTTACTGCTTTCCTGTTCAGTGCTTCACATCTGCAGTTTTATGGTTTTATACCAAGGTTTATACTTGGACTGGGATTTGGTTATATATATTTATGGTCGCGGAATATATGGCTTCCTGTACTGGCTCATCTGATAAACAATGCCATTCCGGTTATATTATCTTATTTTTATGGATGGGAATATATTAACAGAACCATGGATGAATTTTCCTCAAAGGAGGGTCTGATTGTAATAATACCAGCCATTATTGCTGTTCTTATCATGGTTAATATACGGAAAGTAAGCTTAACTGATAATTAATTCCCTTCTATCTTCTGAAGCTCACTTTTCCTGAAAACATATACCAGGCCGTAGTTTTTTGCTTTTAATCTTTTTTCTTCTTCAGGAAGGTCAGAATAAGTATTCTCAACCTCATTCCATACCTTAGCGATCAGCTCATCAGCCTTCCTCCTCAGTTCACTGATTTTATCAGAATAAACATTTGTTCTTTTTTGCAGGGTATTTTTAAAATGATAGGCTTCAAGAAAATCTTCGAAGTGTACCTTAACTACCGCAACGGTAGGATTGGTAACTGGCGTTTGCCCCGTCCTGATCCTTGCTGCTTCACCTTCTATGATCTTGTTGCCCCAGTAGATGATATCTTTTTCTGAGGTGAGTGTTGGTAATGATGCATGGCCGTTGGTGAGACCAAAGAATTCAAGTGTATCCTGGCGCAGGTCTTTTCTCTGAACCGCCATATTCATTACCCGGAGAAAATGATTTATATAAGTTTTTGCCTTTTTCTGTAATTCCTTGTAATCCTTGTCATTTTCAACCTGATTGTTATATGATTGTCTTTGCAACTGATAATTATGTTTGAAAGAGGGGAGAAAAGCCTGGAGTTTAACATAAGTATCGGCAGTATAGGCAAGCTTAAACGGAGGCAGTTCCTGCCCCTTAACAAGAGCCTGTTCCATGGCTCTTATCCTTGCAGCATCTGTGTTTGGTAATCGGCGATAGGGCATATTAACAGACAAATTGTTGAAAACTTGTTAGCAATGAGTGCGAATATACAAAATTTGAAAGAAACAACAATAGTATTCGCTGGTGATTTTCAATACTTTTTGCAAAAAAATATAATGTTTGTTGTTTCCTGTTATTATCCTGTTGAAAACATTGTTTTTAAGGCGGCAAATATAATGCTTTACCATTGATGAACATTTTGTATTGCAGTTTAATAGACGTATTTTTATGTTTTATATAAAGTAATTAATTACAAAAAAGCAATAATATGTTTAAAGCAGAAGTGTACACTAACAGGAGAGAATCATTAAGAAAATCAATGCCGGATGGCATTGTTCTTATTTTAGGCAATGTTGATTCCCCAATGAATTACCCTGCCAATCCTTTTCATTTCAGGCAGGACAGTGATTTCCTGTATTTTTTTGGCCTTGACCTCCAAGGTCTTGCAGGGATACTGGATATTGATAAGGGAAAGGACTATATTTTTGGTAATGATGTTGATATGGATGATATTATATGGATGGGTCCTCAGCCATCAATCAGGGAACTGGCTAAGCGGGCAGGGGTAAGGGATACAATGCCTGTGGGCATGCTTGCAGATTTTATTGAAGAAGCTAAGTCAGCGGGCAGGAAAATACATTTCTTACCTCCCTGTCGGGGAGAGAATAAGATGACCCTGGGAGCTTTGCTTAAAGAGAATCCCTGCCAGATGAAGTCAAAGGCATCTGAAGAATTGATAAAGTCAGTTGTTGCCTTGCGTTCATACAAAGAACCCTGGGAGATAAAGGAGATTGAAAAAGCGGTTGATATAGCATATGATATGCATACAACAGCTATGAAGATGTGTAAACCGGAAGTGAAGGAGCAGGAAATATTCGGGGCTATTGAAGGAATAGCACTGGCACAGGGCATGGGGCCATCTTTCCCAATAATACTGAGCATAAACGGCCAGACACTCCATAATCACAATCATGATAATATTCTTACTCAAGGACGAATGATGGTAACCGATGCCGGTGCTGAAACCAATATTCACTATGCTTCAGATATTACACGCACCACACCGGTAGGAGGAAAATTCAATTCAAGGCAAAAGGAGATTTATGAAATAGTACTTGAAGCAAATCTAAAAGCCATACAGACTGCGGGACCTGGAAAATCAAATAAGGATCTTCATCTGGAAGCCTGCAGAGTGCTTACCAGGGGACTGAAGGAGCTGGGAATAATGAAGGGAGATGTTGATGAAGCTGTTACCAGTGGTGCCCATGCACTGTTCATGCCGCACGGGCTCGGTCATATGATGGGTCTGGATGTTCACGATATGGAAGGTCTTGGAGAGAACTACGTTGGTTATAATAATGAGGTTAAGAGAAGCGATCAGTTCGGGCTGGCATTCCTGAGGTTTGCCCTTCCATTTAAGCCAGGGCATGTATTAACCATTGAACCGGGTTGTTATTTTATCCCTGAGTTGATGGGTAAATGGAAATCCGAACGATTACATTTAGAGTTTATTAATTACGATAAAGCTGAAAAATACCTTGATTTCGGCGGTGTGCGTATTGAAGACGACGTACTAATAACCGAATCGGGCCATAAGGTATTGGGTAAGCCCATTCCCAAGACAGTTGAAGAAGTAGAAGCTATTTGCAGCTAATATTTTACCTTCTGGTTCGTGCAGGGCCAGGAAAGACCGGGAGGCTTTCATGGCCTTCAGCGTCCACACTCTGGATAGCAAAAAAGTAGTTATCTTTTGAATAGGGTATGCTTACCTCTTTATCTGTCACGAAGATCTTTTTCTGCCACATGGACTGGTATGTTTCGCGCATCAGGATATAATACCCTGCCGGTTCCTTACCGGCTACGGGTTTTTCCCACCTGAGAGTAGTTGAATTACTTAAACCTGATACAACTATTCCTGCATTCGCCGGTTGCTGTGGTGATGAGGCAAGGTTAGCCAGGCTGGCCAGGTTAATACCTGCATTTTTACGTACATATTCATAATCAACCCCTTCGGGCAGGTCACCATACATTATACCATCTCTTTCACCGGGTGTAGCATGCGTTCGGTGGTAATTTTCGTTGAACTCGCATATCCTTACAGCCGTGAATCCTTTCCTGCAGAACGGGGTATGATCACCGCCACGTCCAAACCTGTCATTCCTGTATACCAGGGTTACGTCGAGCTGGTCTACATACCTCTCACCAACTTCTTTTATATATCTTGCCAGCTGTCTTGCCTTACCGTCATTCTCTGCCGCTGTGTATGATCTTATCCTTGCCATCTGTTCAGTTTCGTATGCCGGAACGCCTTCGCTGAAAACCCTTACCCGCATATTATCATTCAGCAGTGTACCACTTGACCCACTGTTACCTATCATATCATTATTGAGCATGGCTACGATATTCCAGTTCTCTTCACTGGCTATATCAGCCATTGCTGAAGCACCATATAATCCATGTTCCTCACCCGTGAGGATCATAAACTTGATAGTTGCCGGGAACTCACGTGTTGACATAATTCTTACAAGCTCAAGTATGGCTGCAACGCCTGATCCGTCATCATTGGCTCCCGGGGCGAATGTTGTACTGTCGTAGTTATCCTCGACACGGCTGTCAAGGTGGGCACTGATAAGTAACACCCTGTCGTCTGCAGGATCTGTTCCCTGCATGGTGGCTATTACATTCCTCAGTTCGGTTTCTTTATCTATCCTCTGGCCTTCTCCACCAACGGTGTAGTTAACAAATTCAACTGAAAGGCGGCCACCTGAACCAGGAATATATTTTCTCATCTCATTCTTTACCCAGTTCCATGCTGCTCCTATACCAATCTCAGGATTACCCTGCACACTCAGATTATGACGCGTATGGAAGCTGACAAGCTTCTGTATATATGCTTCTATATTATCACGTGAGATCTCTTCAACCATATTGCTAATCATAGGATCTCTCTTTATTATTTCCTGGGCTTGGGTAACCTTTATGCCAAGGATCATAACTATAGCCAGTACCAGATATCTTTTCATAATAATTGTTCATATATTAATTCATATCAAATATATCAAATAGTGGAAACAGTAGGTAAAATTGTTCTGTCAAAAGGAGGGGATTTAAAATATTTTAACAAATTTTGAAATACCGGATAATAATGTAATTTTTGAATATGAGATTAAAAGACTTGCTTATCTGGGTAACGCTTTTCAGTATTGCCATGGCTTTTCTGGAGAGTTCAGTAGTGGTATATCTCAGGGAAATACTGTATCCTGAAGGATTCTCTTTTCCACTGGCAACAATTTCGGGGTCACTGGCTGTAACTGAAATATTCAGGGAGATAGCTACAATTGTAATGCTGGCAGCTATAGCAATAATTGCAGGTAAAACATTCTCCGGTGGTTTTGCGTGGTTTGTTTACTGTTTTGCCATATGGGATATCTTTTATTATATTTTCCTGAAGCTTCTGATAGGCTGGCCTGCTTCATTGTTTGAGTGGGATATTCTCTTTTTGCTACCGGTTACATGGACAGGTCCGGTAATCAGTCCTTTGATAGTATGTATAATAATGATCAGCCTTGCTGCAATAATCTTATATTATTCAGGCAGGGAAGTTGATACAAAGCTGAAAACCACAGAGTGGCTTATTTTGATTTTTGGTGCTGTGATTGTCATAGTATCATTTACCTGGGATTACTCAGGATATATTCTTGAGCGGTATTCAGTATCTGATATATGGAACCTGCCGCAGGACAGCTCTCTTCTGGATTATGCATCGGGGTATGTTCCCCGCAGCTTTAACTGGTGGCTATTTACAGCCGGCAATCTTGTGATTATATCAGCTATAATCCTTATATACCGCAGGCTTAGCTTCACGGCCTCACGTCCATGAGCCCATTAGTCTCTAAGCCTTATCTCCTAGTAAGCTTTATAATATTCCCTGTTCAGTCTGGCAATATTTACCAGCTTAATTTCCTTCGGGCATTCAGCTTCGCATGATCCTGTATTGGAGCAGTTCCCAAAGCCCAGTTCATCCATTTTCTCAACCAGTGCCCGTACTCTTTCTTTTGCTTCAACCCTTCCCTGTGGCAAGAGTGCCAGCTGGCTAACCTTTGCGGATACAAACAGCATAGCCGAAGCATTTTTACAACTGGCCACGCATGTTCCACAGCCTATACAAATCCCAGCTTCAAAGGCTCTTTCTGCATTCTGTTTCCTTACCGGTATTGAGTTTGCTTCAGGGGCAGCTCCTGTATTAACTGAGATATATCCGCCGGCTTCAATGAGCTTATCAAAAGAAGTCCGGTCCACCACCAGGTCTTTGATTACCGGGAAAGCTCTTGACCTCCACGGTTCAATAGTTATAGTATCCCCGTCCTTAAAAGCACTCATGCTTAACTGGCAGGTAGTAACCCCTTTTTCGGGTCCATTCGGCCGGCCGTTAATATATAATCCGCATGAACCACAAATACCTTCACGGCAATCGCTGTCAAAAGCAATTACATCTTCTCCTTCGAGTAAAAGTTTCTCATTAAGGTAGTCCAACATTTCAAGAAATGTCATTTCCGAGGAGACCTCATCAAGCTTATATATTACAAATTTACCCTTATCATTTTTATTTTTCTGACGCCATATTTTAAGTGTTATATTCATATCGTTCAGATTTGAGTATTAATTATTATGCCTATTTATAACTTCTTTGTACGGGCTTGACAAATTCAAACTTCAGTTCTTCCTTATGCAGCATGGGATCTGATGTTTCCCCCGTGTATTCCCAGGCTGCAACATACGAATAGTTTTCATCATCCCTCTTAGGTTCTCCTTCTTCAGTCTGATATTCTTCCCTGAAATGTGCACCGCATGATTCCTTACGGTTAAGGGCATCTAAAACAATCAAATAAGCCAGGTCAAAGAAATCGGCTACCCTGCCTGCTTTCTCCAGTTCATGGTTCAGATCATTTAGGTCTCCGGCTACCTTAACATCTTTCCAGAATGCATCCTTGAGCTCCTTTATTTCTTTAATGGCCTGTTTCAATCCTTCCTCGTTTCTTTTCATTCCTGAATAAGTCCATAATATATGTCCAAGCCGTTTATGGAAAGAAGTAGGGCTCTGATTACCATTTACTGACATAAGTTTATTCAGTTTTTCTTTAACCGCTTTCTCCGCTGCATCAAATTCGGGTGTATCGGTTGGTATCTGCGGAGTCTTAATTTCATCTGCGAGATAATCACCAATGGTAACAGGCAGGATGAAGTATCCATCTCCCGAGCATTGCATAAGAGAGCTAGCTCCGAGGCGATTGGCTCCATGGTCAGAGAAGTTGGCTTCACCTATGGCATACAGGCCGGGGATGGTGGTCATAAGATTATAATTTACCCACAATCCACCCATTGTATAATGTGAAGCAGGATAAATCCGCATGGGTTCCTCATATGGATTTATACCTGTGACTTTCTTATATAAGTCGAAGAGCGTTCCGTACTTGGCTTTTATGGTATCCTTGCCCTGGCTATTAATCGCGTCCCTGAAATCGAGGTATACAGCCAATCCGGTGTCTCCAACTCCATATCCTTCGTCACATCTTTCTTTGGCAGCTCTTGAGGCTACGTCCCTTGGAACCAGGTTTCCGAAAGCGGGGTATTTACGTTCAAGGTAATAATCCCTTTCTTCTTCTTTTATTTCACTTGCAGACCGTTTATCCCCTTTTTCTTTGGGTACCCAAACCCTTCCGTCGTTCCTGAGCGATTCTGACATAAGAGTAAGTTTCGACTGGTAATCATTAAGAACAGGAATACACGTGGGATGTATCTGGGCCATACTCGGGTTGGCCATGAAAGCTCCCTTTTTGAATGCAGCCAGTGCAGCACTTCCATTTGAGTTAATAGCAAGGGTAGAAAGATAGTATACCGTTCCGAAGCCTCCTGTAGCAAGGACAACAGCATGTGCTGAGTGTCTCTCAATCTCACCGTTTATTAAGTTTCTTGTAATTATCCCTCTTGCTTTACCATCAATCACAACAAGGTCGAGCATATCGCGGCGTGCGAACATTTTTGCTTTCCCTTCTTTAATCTGCCGGCCAAGGGCCTGGTAAGCTGCCAGTGTACATTGCTGACCGGTCTGTCCCTGGGCATAGAAAGTCCTGGAGACCTGCACCCCGCCAAAGGAACGGTTGGACAGGTATCCACTGTATTCTCTTGCAAAGGGCACTCCCTGTGCGACGTACTGATCGATTATTTTATTACTTACTTCTGCAGCGCGGTATACATTTGCTTCCCGTGCCCGGAAATCGCCTCCCTTGATCATATCATAAAATAACCGGAAATCACTGTCAGAATCATTCTTGTAATTTTTGGTTGCATTGATTCCGCCCTGCGAAGCAATTGAATGTGCCCTGCGGGAAGAGTCCTGAAAGACAAATACCTTGACGTTATATCCTAATTCGGCCAGGGATGCTGCAGCTGATGCACCAGCTGCCCCGGCGCCAACAACAATGATGTCAAGCTTTTTCTTGTTGGCAGGATTAACCAGTTTAATTGATGATTGATGTTTTGTCCATTTTTCTGATAATGGACCGTCAGGTATTTTTGAATCCAATTTTGCCATTTTGATTTTTTTTCGGTTTTGCCTGATTATTTTAATAGCCAGATAATTAAAGGTATAGATACAAATCCGGCAGGAATAAGTATAGCATAAAATACTGCTACAAAATTCACTATGGGTGTCCATATCCTGTGATTCAGACCCAGTGTCTGGAAAGCTGAAGTAAATGCATGGTACAGGTGAAAGCCAAGTACAACAAAACAGACCCAGTAGAAAATAATATATCCCGGAATAGCAAATAACTGGTAAGCCACAGAATAAAAATTTTCAGCATCACCCTCAATAAGTCCAAGCTTTATGAAATAGAAATTTGTGAAGTGGATAATCAGGAAAATAAATATTGTTCCACCCGTCCATATCATGAATCTGGAAAAGAAAGATGTCTGGGATTTATTACCCGATTTATACCTTAATGGTCTTGAAAGCCAGTTTTGTATCTGTACCACAATACCGGTGAAGATATGAATCAGCAATGCCAGAATCAGAATTATTTCAACTACCTTGATAAGCGGAAAAGTGGCCATGAAATGAGCCGCTGAATTGAAGGGTTCAGGATCGGACTTAAGTAACATAAAGTTGATTCCCAGGTGAACAGGCAGGAAGGTTAGAAGGAACAATCCCGCCAGAGACATAACAAATTTCTTTGATACGGATGAGGCGATTGCTTTATTCATATGAAAGGAAGGTTTTGA
The DNA here is from genome assembly GCA_964577305.1 of uncultured Rikenellaceae bacterium. Taxonomy (GTDB): domain Bacteria; phylum Bacteroidota; class Bacteroidia; order Bacteroidales; family VadinHA17; genus UBA9300. The sequence goes on along the minus strand of CAZNYS010000007.1, from coordinate 63,551 downwards.
GATTAATTTTTAGTACACGACTCACAAATATATTTTAATTATTTTTAGCTCACTAATTAAAAATGATGTTATTCAAAATGTTTTTTTTAATATACCGGGTGTGAAAAAAAGCATAGTTTTTAACGCGGGCAAAATAATATATTATGATAATGGTGATGGTGATGCAATAATTCTCCTGCACGGATATCTCGAGTCATCAGAGGTATGGGATGATTTTATGCAGGGACTGGCAGAAAAATTCAGGGTGATAGCAATTGATTTGCCAGGACATGGTGAATCAGGTGTATTTGGGAATGAGCACTCAATGGAATTTATGGCAGATGTGGTAATAGCCGTTATGAATGAGGAAGGGATTGAAAAGGTCATGCTTACAGGGCACTCAATGGGAGGATATGCTGTCCTGGCTTTTGTTGAAAAGTATCCGTCACGATTACATGCATATTGCCTTTTCCATTCACATCCATTTGCTGATACTGATGAAATAATCGTTAACAGGAAAAGGGAGATCAGGGTGGTGAAATCAGGGAAAAAAGATATTATCTATCCGGTAAATATCCCAAAGATGTTTGCAGATTTTAATACGGAAAAGTTTAGCGCACAATTGGACCGTAATAAAGAGATAGCATCAGGTATCCCTGAAGATGGTATTATCGCTGTGATTAACGGAATGTTAAGCAGGCCTTCAAGAATAGATATACTTAAAAAAGGAGATATACCGCTCCTGATGATCTTTGGGATGCATGATAACTATATCCCCTTTGGGGAGGTTAAGGACAGGATTACACTGCCGGAAAATGCGGAAATACTTGTTCTCGAGAAATCAGGGCACCTGGGCTTTATTGAAGAAAAGGAGAAATCACAGAAAGCTATAATTAAATTCTATTACAAACAGTTGAAATAAATATCTAAAACCCGAGAATTATGAAAAAAACTCTTACAGCAATCCTTGTTTTCTTATTAGTATTATCACCTGGTTGTGTTAATGATAGTAATGAAAAAAGCGAGGATGACAGGATGGACTGGTGGCGTGATGCACGCTTCGGAATGTTCATACACTGGGGATTGTATGCTGTGCCCGCAGGTGAATGGGAGGGAACGACCAATCATGCTGAATGGATAAGAACGACGGCTCAGATCCCGCTTGAAACCTATGATGAATTTGTTGAACAGTTCGACCCCGTTGAATTTGATGCTGATGAATGGGTAAGAATAGCAAAGGATGCAGGTATGAAATATATTGTTATTACTTCAAAGCATCATGATGGATTTTGCCTCTTTGACTCTGAATACACGGATTTCGATGTAATGTCAACTCCTTTTAAGAGAGATATCCTGAAAGAACTTTCAGATGCCTGTTCCGAACAGGATATTGTTATGTGCTGGTATCATTCGATTATGGACTGGCATCATCCTGATTATCTTCCCCGTCGTGACTGGGAGAAGGACAGGTCAACAGAGGGAGCTGATTTTGACAGGTATGTTGAGGAATATCTGAAGAATCAGCTGGCTGAACTGACAGGTAACTATGGCAGCATAGGAGTGTTATGGTTTGATGGTGAATGGGAAAACACATGGACACATGAGAGAGGTGTTGATCTGTATAATTATGTACGTGGATTACAGGAAGATATAATAATAAATAACAGGGTTGATAAAGGACGCCAGGGCATGCAGGGAATGACAAAAGAAGGTGAATTCAAAGGTGATTTTGGTACTCCTGAACAGGAAATCCCGGACACAGGATTACCCGGAATCGACTGGGAGACGTGCATGACGATGAATAATCACTGGGGTTATAATAAATATGATAATAACTGGAAATCGTCAAAAGACCTTGTGCAAAAGCTTGTTGATATAGCGTCCAAGGGTGGTAATTTCCTTCTTAATGTTGGACCAAAAGCTGATGGTACCTTTCCGCAGGAAAGTATCGAAAGGCTGAAAGCAATAGGTGACTGGATGGATATTTACGCTGAATCAATATATGGAACATCGGCAAGCCCGTTCAGTGATCTTGGATGGGGCAGGTGTACCAGAAAACAGGAGGGTAAAAATACAAGGCTGTACCTGCATGTCTTTAACTGGCCTGAAGATAATAAGCTTTCCCTGCCGGCTTTTGATAATAAGATTAAAAATGCATTTATCATGGATGGGATGGTGGAGATCCGTTTTGAACGCCAGGATGATAAGATCATTATTGAGCTGCCGGAGGAGGCACCGGATGAATATAGCCCGGTTATTATTGTTGATATAAAGGGCAGCATTGATTAAGACGAAGGACAAAAGACGAACGACAAATGGCTGTAGAGACGACAGGCCACTGGCGTCTCTACACAGCCGCACACCAGCGAAGGTGGAGCCTAATTCTCTTCCAGATACTCAATTGCTTTCTTCAATGTGGTGTCCAGCTCCTGCCAGATTGGATAAAAGCCTTTGTTGTCTAGAATGTTCCTTGCAATATATGCCTTGAGCTGAATCTCGATTATCTCGCCTGATTCTTCAAGGTCTTTCCAATCAGGATTCACCCCGTTTTCTTTTGCATACAGTATAAATTTATCGAGCACCGACTGCTTTTCAAGGAAACTGTTAATCTCATCTACCGTTTGAAATTCCAGGAGTTTCTCCCTGTTATCTTCTGTGTAGCTGAGCGAATACCTGTATATAAGTCCACTGTTCCTGACTCTTGCGAAGTACATTGAAAAACCTGAGGTGTCAGCTGGTACAAACACATCGGGCATGATTCCACCGCCACCATAGACTATCTTTCCTCCGGGTGTTTCAAACTTCTGTATGTTATCAAACTGAATGCTGTCAGCGTTCTGATGTTCAAGCCTCATGAACCTTTCATTCAGATCAGCTACATAATCTTCATAACCATTCTCATATGGTGTCTGGATAGAACGGCCTGTAGGCGTATAATACCTGGCTACCGTAAGTCGCATTGCCGACCTGTCATTGAACATTATCGGTTCCTGTACCAGTCCTTTGCCGAATGAGCGACGGCCTATGATAGTTCCACGGTCGTTATCCTGCATGGCCCCGGCGACTATTTCACTGGCCGATGCACTCCATTCATCTATAAGTATCACCAGTTCACCCTCAAGGAATGACCCATTTTCTGTCGAAAGGTATTCTTCCCTTTTCCTGGCACGACCCTCTGTATATACTATTAGCTTCCCGCCGGGCAGGAATTCATCTGATATCTTTATTGAGGGATCCATAACACCACCAACATTTCCCCTCAGGTCAAGTATCAGCTTCTTCATACCTTTGGCCTTTAGCTCATTTATGGCTTCAATAAACTCATCATAGGTGGTCATTGAGAACCTGTTTACCTTGATAAAGCCTATATTGTCATTAACCATATAGGCTACATCAATTGAATAAATAGGGATTTTATCCCTTATTATGGTAAATGGTATCAGGTCCTCAACACCCTTCCTGAGAACTTTAATATTGACCTCGGTACCACGAGGCCCCTTGAGCATTCCCATAATATCTTCATCAACAATACCCTGCCCTGCAATCAATGAATCGCCGACATAAATGATCTTATCACCCGCCATTACACCGACTTTTTCGGAAGGTCCCCCGGGGACGGTGCTTATTATCAGCACGGTATCTGTGAGCATATTGAAAGAAATGCCTATACCTTCAAAATTACCCTGCAGCTGTTCGTTGGCAGCTGTAAGTTCCCGCGCCGGTATATATACCGAATGAGGATCAAGTTCATGTAGCATTACGGGAATGACCGATTCAACAAGTTTATCGCGATCGACAGAATCAACATAATTTGCCTCAATATAATTTAATATCCTGCTTATTTTGTCTGTTCTTGGGTTAACCGACAGGGGAGGATGAGATGTACGTCCGGGCATTTTTATTCCTATAAGTACACCGGCAATAACCGAAACCGCTATTATAAGAGGTAAAATACTGTTCCTGGGACTGTTATTGTATTTCATATTCATCTTTTTCAAGGTCAACGTAAATTAGTTCAATTCCAGCTCTTTTTAAAAGATCAAGGCCGTCAGACATCCTGTATTTTTCGCTGAAAACAACTCTTCGTATACCCGACTGTATGATAAGCTTGGCGCATTCCATACATGGAGAGGTAGTAACATATAGTGTGGAATTATCACTTGAATTATTTGATTTGGCCACCTTGGTTATGGCGTTGGCCTCGGCATGCAATACATAAGGCTTTGTGTTCCCTTCTTCATCTTCACATATATTTTCAAAACCTGCGGGAGTACCATTATAGCCATCGGAGATTATCATTTTCCCCTTTACAATAAGGGCTCCAACCCTTCTTCTTTCGCAGTATGAATTTTCAGCCCAGATACCTGCCATCTGCAGGTAGCGCTTATCAAATTGTTTTTGCTTGTCACCGTAAGGCCTAAGCGTCTTTTTATCACCCATATTATTATGTGTCAGGTCTAAAACACGGCCTTCAAAAATAGTTATATTAGTGGCTAAAACAAAATGATTTTATCATCCCTGTCTTGATCAGAAATCATGAATATTATGGATGATTGGAATACTGGATTAATGAGTCTACTCCGAAAAGGGAAATTATCTCCCTTACTGCACTCGCATCCCGTATTCGGGATACTTGCACAGCTCGGGAGATATTATTTTGGAGTGATTATTTTTTATACAATTATATGACACCTACGGCGTCAATGGCTTTGTATTTAGCTGTTAGATAATAAATTACCAGACAGATAATAGTCTCTTGTTTTTCTTGACCCCCATAGGGGTCACATAATTGTAGCCGGGAGGTATGACACAAGTAAAACGACTCCAGCGGAGTCGAATAATTAATTATTGACTTTTCGGAGTCCTCGGGGCGAAGGCGGGTGAACCGAGCCGAGCTTCGTCGGACAGAGAAGGCTGAGGCTAAGGAGAGGTGGTTCTATAGGTTTATAAAAACCCTGAATTGGGCGTCCCTCCATTTGAAATGCCTTTTTATTATGATATATTTAATGTTCATAACAGACTCAAACAATAATTATAAATGAAAAGCCTGGTCCACACTTTATTATTAATTTTTGCTCTAAACGCATGCAATAACACTACTGAGGAGGTTAAAAAAGAGGAATGGGCTGACAAACAGGTATCTGAGTGGCCTGAACTGGTTTTTACAAATAATATTGAATTTAAAGACACCACCTATACCGGCATCGCAAATTCCTTCCTGGTGGATACAGGGCATGATACCCTTGGCGTTACATGTAAACATATATTTCTTGTTTTTACGCATGAGGAATTGCTTACCATAGACCTGGGAGATAATTTCATTGAATGGAAAGCCTATCCAAAAGGGAATGAAGCTAAATATATGATCTTTGAAGAAATGATAAATAAGAACAGTGATGAAATGGTGGACCGGTTCAATACTCTTAAAGTTCGTGACTGGCTGCTCTTTGAGGTTGATGATATTCCTTCGGGATTTACACCACTCAGGATAAGGACAAAACCTGTACAGAAAGATGAAATAATATACCACCTTGGCTGGCCATATAAACAAAAAGAGGGATCTCCATCACTGGTGAAGATGCAGATGTTCAGGAATGCAGGGCCTTATTATTATGTTAATACACTTACTGAGGATGTTGATCCTGCAGGCCGTAGCGGGTCACCGGTGATAGATGCAAACGGTTTCCTTGTAGGTATTGTCTCGGGAGCAGAAGGTAATCTGGGGGTGATCTGTAATGTGAGTTATCTGGATCAATTTATAGAAAAATAAATGAAAGAGGCTAAGGCTCCCTCCTTCGCTGGCGCGGGTCTCCCTCTGCCCGCCGAAGGAGTCCTCGGGGCGAAGGCGGGTGATCCGTGCCGAGTTTCGTTCAGCAGGGGTTTCCGATTCGCCCGCTTACGCAGTCTTCGCTCCAACTTTTTCCCCCGGCGTTCACTTCGTTCAGCCGGGGTTTCCGCTTCGCCCGCTTACGCAGTCTTAGCTCCAACTTTTTACTTTTTCCTTTTTACTTTTTACTTTTGTCTTTTATCTTTTGGTATGGACAGATTCATCATCTTCGGCATCCTCAGTATCCCAGTGATAATCATTTCATGGCGGACAATTTTTAACCTGAGGTCACATGGTTTTTACCGATTCTTAAGCTGGGAATGCATACTGTGGCTCTTTGCCAGTAATTATCGTTACTGGTTTGTTGATCCGATCAGTGTCAGGCAGATGTTTTCGTGGATATTTCTTATTGTATCAGCATATGTGGTTATTGCCGGTGCCGTGTTACTAAAAAGAAAAGGCAGGCCAGGCAGGGAGAGTAAGCAAAAGACCCTGTACAGGTTTGAAAGAACATCGCAACTGGTTGAAACAGGCATATTCAAATACATCAGGCATCCTTTATATTCATCGTTATTGTTCCTGACATGGGGTATTTTTCTTAAGAATACTACTGTTCCTTTACTTGTCATTAGCATACTGTCCAGTATATTCCTTTTCATAGCTGCATTAATTGACGAAAAGGAATGCATAGCCTATTTCGGCAACGAATACAGGCTATACATGAAACGAACCAGGAGATTTGTACCGTATTTATTCTGAAAATGATTAATACTTTTAATGATTTCGCAAAGGTTTGATTGTAGATTGAAGATCAACGATATAAGAATTAAGATTGTCTTTGGCGAGCTCGAATCTCAAGCTTAATTGGAATATTCTGTAACCTTTTTGCTTATGATTATATCAAAGAATCAGTAAACTTAAAAAAGCAATATTATGACATTTTATAAACTTTTTACTGCAATTGCATGGCTGGGTTTTTTTGCAGCCATAACCATTTCCTGGATATTCTATCTCAAGTCAAGGAATAAGGAGAGGATGGCGCTCATTGAAAAGGGAGCTGATGCTCCAGACGCATTAAAAGAAGCGAAATTCCCATGGCTCAAAATAGGAATTGTAATTATAGGTTTAAGCATGGGAGTTTCGTTAGTGGTATTATCTTTTATGATTATGCCTCAGAGATTTGCAAGTGAAATTTTTCTTATTTTAATGGTATTATCAGGATTGTTTTTTGGTGGGATAGCTATGATTATTGCACATTTTACTGACAGGCAGGGGAAAAAATAACACTATGGATGAACTGTATATTAAAAAAGTATTGAATGGAGACATTGATGCTTTCAGATATTTTGTTCATCAGTATAAAGACAAGGCTTATAATCTGGCTTTCTCAGTACTGAAAAATGAATTTGATGCCCGTGATGCGGTACAGGAAGCTTATATTATTGCCTACCGTAAACTGGGGAAATTCAGGGGGAAATCAAAATTCTCAACCTGGTTCTTCAGGATTGTCATAAATGAGGCTTTAAAAAGTTTAAAAAAACCTGGGAAAGAAAAATATATTGCTGACACCCGAACCGAATCTGTTGATCCCGGCCATGTAAAAATAAATGATATAGTAAGCCGGGATCAGCAGAAATATTATATTGACCTGGCCATGCAGAATATCCCTTCAAAAGAAGCACTTGCTCTGACACTATTTTATATAGAGGAATATTCTGTTGAGGAAATAAGGGAGATAACAGGGTGGACTGAATCAAACGTGAAAGTCCTGCTCCATCGTGCACGTAAGAGCATGTATCATGAATTGAATGTATTATTGTCAACTGAAAAGAAAACACTATACTGATGGAAAAGAATAACAACCACGACAGGTATTTCAGGGAACTGCTTTCAAACAGCAGCAGGGAAATGCCCTTCAGTGATTTTGAAGACGAACTGATGGCAGAGGTCCGGCTGGAGCATGAAAAGAGAAATTCAGTCCGGAGGAATATTAGGTTATCATGGTTATTTTTCATACTGGGGATGCTTTCAGGGATTGCTACTGTAGTTGTACTGTCATTTTACAGTGATAATCAGTCATTTGCATTCATGTCAGATAATTTATTACCGGTGGTCATTATTTTCATCTGTCTTACCATAATTTTGTTTGCAGAAAAACTGGTCAAAATATCCTTTAGGCGTGATGCTCAATTATAATAGTAAATTCCTGTAAAAGGACTTAATTTTGAAATTTAAATAAATGCTGCCTATGAATAAAATAATGATCTTATTAACCTGTACAGCACTGAGCCTTGGATTTTCAGGATGTCGTGCACCGGAATCAACGGAATCTATTGATTTAAATGAACTGACCATTGCCGACATTCACCAGGCATATAAGGAGGGAAAATACACCAGCAGGCAGCTGGTGAAAGCCTACCTGGAAAGGATTGAGAAACTCGATAACAGGATACATGCCTTAACAACCATTAATCCGGATGCTGTCCTGATTGCTGACAGGCTTGATGATGAATATAAGAAAACAGGGGTTCTTCGCCCTTTGCACGGTATTCCCCTGATAGTTAAGGATAACATAAATACCGGGAGTCTTCCAACCACAGCCGGATCCCTTGCCCTGCGTGATTTTATTCCAGATGAGGATGCTTTTATCATACAGAAACTGGTGGAAGCAGGCGCAATAATAGTTGCAAAATCGAACATGGCAGAGTGGGCTTTCAGTCCCATGCATACCGAGAGCTCAACAGCCGGAACAACATCCAATCCATATAATCCTGACTATGTTCCGGCAGGATCAAGTGGAGGGACTGCTGCTGCCGTTGCATCAAATTTTGGGATTGTAGGATTGGGCACCGACACGGGTAACTCGATAAGGGGACCTTCTTCACATTGTGCACTCGTTGGATTCAGAACAACTATGGGATTGATCAGCAGAAGTGCAATTGTTCCCCTGTACCTCCGGAATGATGTAGTGGGACCAATGTGCAGGACCGTTGAAGATGCCTGCAGGGTACTGCAGGTTATTGCGGGATATGATCCGGAAGATCCACTTACAGAATATTCTAAAGGCAAAATACCCGATAATTACATGGAGTTTCTAAAAGACGATGGTTTAAAGGGATCCAGAATAGGTGTCCTCAGGGAACTGAGTGAAAATAACCCTGATCCTGAAGTAAAGCTATTATTTGAACAGGCAATTTCGGACCTGGATTCACTGGGAGCAGATATTACTGATCCGGTGGTAATACCGGGTTTTTCAGATTTAAGCCGCAATCAATGGTGTTCTGAATTCAGGGCAGACCTGGAATCTTACCTTGCTACATATGTTAAAAACGACACATTGAAAACCCTGGAAGATATTATCAGGGGAGGAACGAAATCACAATATGTAGCAGACAGGTTGGAATTATTTGCTGAAAGAAGTGGAAGGTGGAATGAACCTGAAATTGAATGTCTTGATGCTTACACCGATGTAAGACGTATTGCATTTCGCGAAGCAATTGAAAGAGTAATGGATTCATTAAAACTGGATGCAATAATATATCCCTCCTGGAATAATAAACCTGCCAGAATTGATTTCTTTGAAGAGGAATACAAGGGAGATAACAGCCAGGTTATTGCACCTCATACAGGGCAACCGGCTTTTAACGTTCCAATGGGTTTTACAGGAGGTAACTTACCTGCCGGACTTCAATTTCTGGGAAGAATGTACGATGAACCCACCTTAATAAAACTTGCATATTCATATGAACAGGGGACAAAACATCGTTCACCTCCTGATTTCATTCCATAGCAACAGTTAATGTCAGAGCCAGCTTAATAAGATAAGGTATTACACAGGACAGAGATAAAACAGGAGATACAAATCTGTGGTTTAGCTGACCCATTATTCAGGTCAGTTGAGGCTATAATGAAGTTCTTTGGTGGGTATTATATCTATAATATTGATTGGGAAACTCAAGAGTACCTCAGGGGTGAGTATTATGCAATTCGAAAGCGCAATAATGTGGGTATACCTGTATATGCATATCATATTTTAAATTGGGCATTCATTGCAGGTTATTTTAATCAGATGGATAGAAAAGAGATCAGAGAAGTATACTCTATTGGCTTGTTTATCAAATCAATGACATGAAAATATATTTGACTTGTATTATATTATTTCATATATTTGATATACTGTTTAGACTTTTCCTACTTGATCATATGGCTATGATTAGGTGCAACTAATGAATCTTTATAGTACTGTTAAATTATTAAGATAAATAATTATCTATACTGACTGTCGCGAAAATATTTATTATTAAACCTGAGTCTTTCTTTATTACTTTTTATGATTGGCTAAGCATACGAAAAAATGAAAACAATATTAAACATAGTATCCATTTGCGGAATAATTATTATTGTAGCTTTTAGCTGTGAAAAAGGACCTAGAGCGCTGCCTCGAGGATTTGCAGTTTATAAAACTAAAGGTGATTATTTTTATAATGTTAGTGTTGGTACGAACGAAAGGGGGGAACTTTATCATCATCCTGCATTTTATAACCCGAGATATAATTCAATTAATGATGGACGAATAAAAATTACAGAAGACGATACAATTTATATATTTAGGGCAAGGCTTATTGACGGATACATTTTCGGAGGTGAGATTGGCGAAAACAGCATTTTCCTTGATTTTACTTTTAAGGAATATATTAACTATGAAATAAATAATAATTGTTCAGGAGTACCTTCAAAAGTACTTAATGAACACATATTGGATGCCGACCCTTTCCTTGAGCTTTATATTGATCAGAACAGACCGGGGAAATACGAAATATCTGATACTGCTTTAATCAATCAGATGATCAGAAATGATGAATTGGAAAAATATTTTGAAAAAATAAAATAGGATACTGACAAAATGAAATATGTGGTCGGATTATTCCCACGAGTGCTCTGGGTTTCGCACTGCTCGGTTCCAATATTCCATTATTCCATCTATCCACTATTGCTCACCTGCGGCAGCCAATTTTATTCGGCATGATTGAGCATCAAATGCTATTCACCCCTGCCAGGGGTGCTAGGGTTTTCGTGTGGATTTCTCATCCCCGGGTGTAACCCTGACGCTCCCAATGGTCGGTCAGGGACTACGTCCGGGGCTATTATTATTTTCCCCCTGCCGGGGGAAATCCCGGAATCCCGGAAGGAGTAAATAATGAACATGGAACCCGGAATCCGGAACATGGAACAAAAAAGCCGATGAAAATCATCGGCTTTTTCTGTACCCGGAGCCGGGGTCGAATGCTGACGCTTCGGTCAGGACCGGCCAGGGTGGTACCCGGAGTGGGAATCGAACCCACACAGCATTGCTGCCACTGGTGTTTGAGACCAGCGCGTCTACCAATTCCGCCATCCGGGCATAGAAACAAAACTCGGTCCTGCCATCAGGGCTCCTTGATTGAAGAATATAGATTAACGATTTAAGATTTAAGAATAATTCAAAAATCGACATTCAAGATTCGATATTCTTCAATCAAAGTAACTTGCGAAATTAGGAAAAAGTTTTTGCATCGCAAGAATGAATTATTGAGAATTAACCCTGGTTTTGTTTAAATCAAGCTTAAGCGGTGATATTTCCTCACCCCAGTACAGTGTAGTATGGGGGAATGGGATTTCAATATTATGCTTGTCAAAAACATCTTTAAGGCGTTTACGGTATTCCCTGCCTATTTGCCACTGTTTTACTGGTCTGGTTTTTATACGTGCTTTTATTATCAGGGCACTGTCAGCAAACTCGTCTAAGCCAAAAACTTCAACAGGTTCAATTATATCATCCTTAAAGTTCGGATCATTCTGTAGTTCATTACCTACCTGTTTCATTAGATCCATTACTTCCTGTGTATTTTCCTTATAAGCCACACCAATATCAAATACCATAGCAGACCATTCTTTTGTCATATTTGCCAGATTGCTGATTTTACCATTCTGGAAAATATGTACTATACCGGAAAAGTCGCGGAGGGTAATCGTTCTGAGTGCAATTTTTTCAACCAGACCCCCTGTTCCATCTATTATGGCAATATCGCCTGTACGAACTTGATCTTCAAGAAGGATAAAAAAGCCGGAAATGAAGTCCCTTACCAGTTCCTGCGCACCAAATCCTATAGCGAGCCCAAGAATACCTGCACTTGCCAGTATAGGAGCAATATTTACCCCGAATTGTTGCAGAATTAACATAATATAGATAGCCCACAGAATTATTCTCAGTAAGCCCCAGACTATTCCCGTGAGAGTATTTATTCTTTTTTCAGACTCTTCGGTATCTACATTTTCACTTTTTGCTGAATGTTTTACCAGTGTTTTTTTTAATCGTTTAATCGCAAACCTTATTATTCTAAGAAGGACAATAAGGGCTATCGTTAAGACTATGATCAGGGGCAGTTCCTGAACAATCCAATTCTGGATTGTTTCCAGAAAACGTAAAATCAATTCTTTGTTAAATAGATCTTTCATAGGTTTATATTTATTATGGTTTGTTTAAATTGATTAATTATGTAAAGTATTTTATAGCCACATAGAGTTTACATAAGTGCTATTAACTAATTTGTTGTTTGCTATAAAATAAAGTAATTTTTGTGGAAACCTAAATAACAAAAGCTTTTAAATTCTCAGTTGTTCTGGTTTAATATATTTTCCATATCCCCGCGTTTAGTCTGTGGCTTCATAATCACTTCTTAAATCTTAAATCGTTGATCTTAAATCTCAAATCAACAGGTTTCATATATTTTCCAACCCTATTCTTATATATGATCGATCCCATAAAATCTTAGTACCCGCATAGCCCGGAGTGTATTCCACCTGCTGGGTTTACCCGGTTTTCCCATTTCGAAATGCACCTGTCCGGAATGTTTTGCCTGAAGATTCCAGGTTGAATCCCTGTTCCTTTTGTTTAGCAATACATTTATTGCCTGTTTCATACGATCGTCCCATGGTATTTCAGAATATTGAAAATAATCCAGAGCCCTGAGTATATCGTAACGCCACCTTGATGGATATGATAACCTGAGAAATTCCTTCTTAATAATCTCCCCTGTCCTGTCTGAGATGTATAATTTATGTGAGAGTATAAACTCAATAGCTGCCTTTGTTATACTGATTAATTCATTGATCCTAAAGGCCGGATTCCCCCATCCTGGCCCTTTTCGTTTTCAAGGATTATCTCAATGGAGTCTTTTATAAGCTGATTTTCAGGATCAATAAAAAGGTTCCTGAGATCAAGAAGTGTATAGTGTGATGAGGTCCATTTCGGCTGATAAAATTTCTGTCCCCAGTGTCCTTCAGGCTTACGTTTGGAAAGGAACCGTTTTCCCCATCCTTCAGAAGCTATTCTTTCCTGAAGGTCTTTTCTTTCTTCCGAGAGAAGATCGCGGTAAACCTGGTATTGGATGGATACATCACCGGACAGGAGCCATTTTATTATTCCATCATTATCCATTTACTATAATAATAGCTTGTAAACTTTATACAATATACATATTATGAAGTAAAGTAGAGGTTGTTATTAAACCTTAGCCACAGCCTTCTCTGCCCTCCGAAGCCCGGCATGGGTCAGAGACCCGCGCCAGCGAAGGCGGGAGCCTTAGCCTTAGCTTAACTTTGTCAGTCCCTTTGGCGTGGGGTGAAACCCCAAACCAGCATTCCATCAATCCATTATTCCAACATTCCATTCTTTTTTATAGCTTTATACCTGCCAAAATATTGTAATGTATTATCTCAAGTCATTATAGTTATGAAAAATCTTAAGAGAATTTTAGTTGTTTTATTTTTTGTAATACTGGTTGTACCTGTATCAGTACAGGCACAGAAAGAAAAATATGCAAACCTGCGTGAGGCATTATTTGCTGCAGGAAACCTGAATGCCGGAGGGGCACCGTCTAATGTGACATGGATAGAAGATGGTGAGAAATACTCCTTCACCCGGAACGATCAATATATCCAGGAGATCTGGATAAGAACGATTAAAACAGGCAAGGAAGAAAAGGTGTTTTCAAACGAGGATCTTACTTTCCCGGAAACTGAGCAACCATTCCGTTATGTTTCTTTTGCATGGACAAAGGATTACAACTATATACTGTTCCAGTGTAACTTCAACCCAATCTGGCGCTATTCGGGCAATTCGGATTATTTTTTATATTCGGTTAAAGACAAATCACTCGACCTCATAGTTAAACAAGCCTTCAGCGCTGAAATTTCACCCGACGGGGAAAAGGTTGGTTATGGTAAGGACGGTGACCTGTATGAGTTTGTATTTGAAACAGACAAACATATCCGGTTTACTGATGATGCCCGAGAGCAGGTTTATAATGGAAGGTTCGGCTGGGCACAGGAAGAAGAATTTGGCTTGGTACAGGGGTGGTCGTGGTCAAATGACAGTAAATATATTGCTTACTGGCAATCGGATGAAACAGAAGTACCGATATATAAACTGACTGATTTTTCCGGGCAACACCCGGAATATATGGAAGTACCATATCCAAAGGTTGGCGATAATCCCCCACAGGTGAAAATTGGAGTTATTGATACAGATAATGGGAATAAGAAATGGATGGATATTGATCTTGAGGGTGGCTATATCCCTCGTATTTACTGGACATCAAAACCTAATACCCTGGCGGTTATGTGGATGAACCGCATTCAGAGTAATATGAAAATATGGTTCTATGATGTGGTAAGTGGTGACAGTAGACTTGTAATGGAGGAAGAGTCGGATGCATGGATAGATATATTCGACTTCTTTGCAGGCAACCTGCACCTTGTGTATTTCCCGGATGATATTGAAGAATTCTTCTGGATTTCTGAACGCGATGGCTGGGCTAATATTTATCGCTTTGATTATGATGGCAATATCATTAACCAGGTAACAACAGGCGACTGGGAAGTAAAAGGGATAGAAGCTATAGATACTGGGGAAGAGATACTGTATTATGTATCTACCGAGGTAGCACCTACAGAGCAGAATCTCTTCCGGGTGGGATTTGACGGGAAAGGTAAAAAAAGACTGACAACAGCCCGGGGAAACCATAACGTCAATGTTTCTGACAAAGGGCAATACTATTTTGATTCATGGTCAGATGTAAACAATCCCACGGCAGTATTGCTGATGAGTTCTAAAGGTAAAGTGATTGAGGAATTCACAGATAACAGCAGGGTTCTGACCTATCTGGAATCCCATGTTTATGCCCCTAAAGAACTGTTCAGTTTCACAACCACTGACGGACAGAAGCTTGACGGGTATATTATTAAGCCGGTTGATTTTGATGCGAATAAGACATACCCTCTGTTTCTTGATATATATGGAGGACCGGGTTCCCAGGGTGTTTTCAATACTTTCGGCACCAACGGCTGGCACCAGTGGCTGGCGCAGGAAGGTTATGTAATAGCATCAGTTAATAACAGGGGTAATGGTGGATACGGATACGAATTTGAAAAGATTGTACACAGGCAGCTTGGCAAATGGGAGTCGAATGATTTCGTTGAAACCGCTAAATACCTGGCATCTCTGCCATGGGTTGACGGTGATTATATGGCTATCAGGGGTCATAGTTACGGTGGTTATACTTCAAGCTATACCATGCTTACCCACCCTGGTGTTTTTAAAGTATCACTTACGGCAGCCCCGGTTACTGATCACCTTTTTTATGACTGTATACTTACAGAAAGGTATATGGGACTGATGGATGATAATGCAGAAGGTTATAAGCAATCTGCAGTAATAACACATGCAGCGAACCTCGACGGCCACCTCTTACTGGCTCATTCACTGATGGATGATAATGTTCATCCCCAGAATACATTTCAGTTGGTAAACGCATTAAATATGGCAGGGAAGGATTTTGACCTGAAGATCTATCCCCCGGGAACACACGGTATAGCAACAAACATCACGACGTATCTTTTACTGATGCAACAGTATACTGATTACCTGGAAAAACACCTGAAGGAAGATCAAAGACAAAAGTAAAAAGACAAAAGTAGAGACACGCCATGGCGCGTCTAAAGGGAAAGTACAAAGTATAATATCTGAAATCTTAAATCGTTGATCTGGAATCTTAAATCAGACGGTAAATGCCTGAACTGACTTGTAGGTATTCTTCAGAGTGTCATATATTCCATCGGTATCAAAGCCGCATTCTTTCTTCAGCTCTATCTGTGTGCCCTGCTCAATGAAAAAATCCGGTATGCCAAGCCTCTTAACCTGGACATTATAATTATTATCGGCCATAAATTCCAGCACTGCGGATCCAAAACCTCCCTTAAGCATGCCATCTTCAACGGTGATGACTGCTTTGTGTTTTTTGAAGACATCATGCAGCACTTCTTCATCCAGGGGCTGGACGAACCGCATATCGTAATGAGTGATATTGATATTTTCTTTTTCCAGTCTTTTCACTGCGCGCAGCGCACTATTCCCCGTATATCCTATGGTAAGTACGGCAACCTTTTCTCCTTCGGCAAGTTTCCTGGCTTTACCCACAGGGATCTCTTCAAACGGCCTTTGCCAGTCGGTATTCAGTCCCACTCCCCTGGGATAACGTATACTGAAAGGCCCCGCGTTCTTTTCAAGCTGTGCGGTATACATCAGGTTACGCAGCTCTATCTCGTCCATGGGAGCTGATACTACCATATTGGGCAGAACACGCATATATGACAGGTCAAAGAAGCCATGATGTGTTGCCCCGTCGGCCCCAACCAGTCCACCCCTGTCGAGGCAGAAGACCACGTGCAGGTTTTGCAGAGCCACATCATGTATTACCTGGTCATAAGCCCTCTGCATAAAGGTTGAATAAATATTGCAGAAAGGTATCATACCTTCAGCAGCCATACCTGCCGAGAAAGTTACGGCGTGCTGCTCTGCTATGCCTACATCATAGGCCCTTTCGGGCATTTCCTTCATCATAATATTTAATGAGCAGCCGGTAGGCATTGCAGGAGTTACCCCAACAATCTTTTCATTTTGCCTGGCCAGTTCAAGGACAGTATGTCCGAAAACATCCTGGAAACGTGGAGGTTTTATTGTGTTATCAGACTGTGCAATTTCGCCCGTAACCTTATCGAATAATCCCGGGGCATGAAATTTTGTCTGGTTAAGCTCAGCCTGAGGGAATCCTTTACCTTTTTTCGTGATGCAATGAAGCAGTTTGGGCCCGGGGATGCGCTTCATGTCTTCAAGTATTCTTCTCAGGTGAAGGATATCATGACCATCAATGGGGCCGAAGTACCTGAAATTCATTGCCTCAAAAAGGTTTGAATGCTTCAGTATGGTACTTTTGATGCCAGTCTCAAGCTTGCTGGCCAGTGACTGGGCATTGGGACCCATCTTGCTGATTTTACCCAAGACATTCCATACCTCGTCTTTGAACTTATTATATGTTTTACTCGTGGTAACATCCAGAAGGTATTCTTTCAGGGCTCCAACATTTGGGTCAATGGCAATATTATTGTCGTTCAGAATAACAAGGATATCTGATTTTTCGGCACCGGCATTATTCAGCCCTTCGAAAGCGAGTCCCGCAGTCATGGCACCATCACCTATAACGGCCACCACATGCCTTTTTTCTCCTTTATGTTTTACTGCCTTGGCCATACCGAGAGCAGCAGATATAGATGTTGATGAATGCCCCACTCCGAAAGCATCATATTCACTTTCCTCACGTTTTGGGAACCCGCTTATACCCTGGTATTTGCGGTTTGTATGAAAGTTATCCCGTCTGCCGGTCAGTATTTTATGCCCGTAGGCCTGGTGCCCCACATCCCATACTATTTTGTCATAGGGTGTATTATAAACATAATGAAGGGCAATGGTGAGCTCAACAACGCCAAGGCTGGCCCCTAAATGACCGGGATTACAACTTACCACATCGATGATGTACTGCCTCAGTTCCTTGCTTAAAACAATCAGGTCCTCGGGCTTAAGTTTTTTCAGATCATCAGGAGAAGAAATAGTGTTAAGCAGATCATACATACTATCTGACTAATTATACAGGGTGATGCAAAGATATAAATATTATTACTATCTGGTTTGTATGTCTGAACATGGAATTTGTTATTTTTGTAGGATAACGCAATTTACGCTAGTTTGTTTAAAAAAGCCAGTCATGAATAATATGAAATTCTTTCTAATAATTTCTTCATCAGCTGTTTTAAGTCTTGTATCATGTGTTCCCGGTGGGAGGTACAGGACATTGCATGACAAGAGTGTCCAATATATGAATGAGAGGGATAATTTTAAAACTGAGAACCTGGACCTGTCGATGAGGAACAGGGAAATGGCAGCACAACTGGAATCAATTAAAGAAGAGCTGGCAGGAATGGAAGGAGAGAGAGAAGACCTCCAGGCAGAAGTTGATAAAGCGAGGGCTCAATATAATGATCTTAACAACAGATACACTGAACTGCAGAATGCCCAGGAGGATCTGATAAGCGGCAATATTGCTGAGACCAGGCGTTTACTCAGCGAACTCCAGGAGGCCCAGCAGAACCTGCAGAACAAAGAAGATCTGATGAAGCAGCTGGAAATGAACATGGAGGCCAAAAGAGCGGCTCTCGATGAGTTATCCTATGAGCTTGAGCAAAGAAATAAAAGGCTTACAGAGCTGGAACAGATACTTGAAGAACAAACCCGGATAGTGAAGGACCTGAAGAATAAGGTGTCGGATGCATTGTATGGTTTTGAAGGTGAAGGTCTGACCGTATCTATGAAAAACGGTAAGGTATATGTGTCACTTGAGGAAAAGCTCCTGTTCCGGACAGGCAGCTATAATATTGATGCCAATGGCCGTAATGCCCTGAAAAAGCTTGCCGTTGTATTAAAGAACAATCCAGATATACAGATTACAATTGAAGGGCATACCGATGATGTGCCGTATATTTCTTCGGGTGGACCTATTCAGGATAACTGGGATTTAAGTGTTAAGAGGGCAACGACTGTTGTAAGGGTATTGCTTGATGGTTCGGGCATTAATCCTGCCAGGCTGACGGCTGGCGGCAGGGGAGAATATTTACCTGTTGATAATGACAAGACTGCAGAAGCCAGGAGGAAAAACAGGCGTACAGAGATAATACTGACGCCAGACCTGAGCGAGCTCTACAGGATTATTGAGAGTTATTAGATGTGTATTCACCCAGCCGGGCATTTATGCGCGACAGGGCTTCTTTAATGCTTTCTTCGGGCCTGACAAAATTATCAGTACCCCAGAATTCCCTATCATAGTGGTTTATTGTTTCAGAGAAAATTGAATGCAGTGGTGCGCGCTCTTCCCTGGTGAATCGTTTTACGTTTACAGTATCTATATCTGTAACTGCCATCTCAAAGAAGATATAATAGGTGCTGCCGAATACCCTGTTCTTTTTTCTGGCGTAGAACTCCAGATCACCCCTGACGTGATTGAGATAATAACGATTGTTAATATAGCGGTAATTAACACGGTACTTTGCTGACCTGACCTTCACATTAAAACCTCTTGCCGCCTGTTGAATAAATGATCTTTCAAGTTTATTAATATAATCCTGGTTGATCTCGAAGTCAAATGCATGAAAGCCATAATTACTTGTGCTTATATATATTGCACCTTTAGGCAGGGCAATATCATCAAGGTTTTCCTTTTGTTCAAACTCAATAACATAGGCAGCTTCGTCACCTATGTTTATTATATCTGTCATACGGTAATTATAATCAGTAAAACTTTCTGCCTCAAGAAAATCAAAAGTATTCTTAACACCATCCAGGAAAAGACAACCCTCCAATCCCGACCTCAGCTTGAAAGTGAGAGTATCTGACTGATCGAGATTATCTATCTTGCGGCTTTTGTAAATTTTTACCTGGTCAGTAAAGATGGTGCCCGAATACGAACTTTTGTATAATTCGAGCACTGCCTCCGCGTACTGGAGTAATTTATTCTTTTTAGATACTGATTCACGATAAAAAGCAGTCATCTGGGCCGGATTTCTCCCATAATTTTCCGGTATCATTTCTTTTGCATTCCTGATCAGTTCCAGAGGTTCCCTGTTCCTGATTATGACTTCTGGAATGGGAACATACATCCTTGTAAGACAGATATTGAAGTAGCTGTTAATTGCCTGGTTAACGGGTATATTACGATTGAAGAAGCCAAGGTATGAAACCACAAGCGTATCATTAAGGAAATCTTTTGTAAGCTTAAGGTTGTACTCACCTTCATAATTGGATATTGTGCCTTTGCCTTTTGATTTAACGCCTATAGTTGCATAGGGAAGGGGTTGACCATTACCGGCATCGGTTACCACACCCGAGAGGTAATACACAGGTTGCCTTCCTTCCTCCCTTATCAGGGGAGTTGATTCGCTGACTGACTGATAAATTATTATATGATTATCAATAATGGAATAATTAAGCAGTTTATCATGGAAGATGGTATCAAGAATATTCCTCAGAGGCTGATTATCCATCCTGACAGTGGTTAACCTATCGGGTTCGATAAGGTCAGTATCGTAAGTAAAATAATAACCTGTTTTACGGGAGATGGATTTTAATACAGTTGATATGCTGACATCATTAAGTTTAAATGAAAGACGGGTGTTGAGTACGTTTTCCTGTGCACGGGTAATAAAAGAGACTGTTATAATAAGAATAATTATAACAAGTCTTTTAATAATAATTTTATGTTCGGCATAAGCTAGTACATTCATCGAATGTATTTAACCTTTATTTTGTATCCAGGAAATAAATATCTCCTTCCTTTTTATATTCAAGGTTAAAAGTAGTACAAATAATACGGATAATTGTATCAGGCAACTGATTATCAAAAACAGAAGTAACTCTCAGTTTATTTATCTCATCATTTTCAATTTCTATATTGATATTATGAACTCTTTTCAGGTCGGTAATCACCTTCCCCAGGCTGTCGCCTTTAAATCTCAATATCTCTGTTTTCCACGACAGGTAGTTAGGATCGGTATTTACAATTTTTGAGGCGGAATTATCGAATATTGAACCGACATCTCCCGGTTCCAGTGTTATTGACTGGATTCCCTTATTGTTACTTAGCATTACCTTACCGGAAGTAACATATACTTCAACCCTGTTATTACCGGTATTAACATTAAAGGATGTTCCCAGCACAGTAATGTTAGCTGTCCCGGCATCAACGGTAAATGGTCTGCTGGCATCATGCTCAATATCAAAGAATGCTTCACCCTGCAGTTTTACTGTTCTTGTTTGTCTGTTAAATTTATCAGGGTATTCAATTTTTGAGTTCCTGTTGAGGAATACCATACTACCATCAGGGAGGATCACCTCAACATTTTTTTGCTCCGTACCTGCAATGATAGTATTCGTATCAATTCTTTCAAAGCCATTTGTGCCAATATATAATCCGGTGAATGTAAGGCCAAGAATTAATAGTACAGAGGCAGCTATCCTGAAAACAGGCTTACTCAATATATTATTTTTCTTTATAAGCTTATCTCCCTCAAGTCTGTCATAAAGCTTATTCCATGCTTTATCGACATCAACGTTTTTACTTCTTCCGATTTCATCCATTTCCTTCCAGTATTTTTGAATAGATTGGTCCTGTCCGGAAAGGAACTCATCAAACATCATCCTCTCCTTATTTTCCATGTTTTCGTTATATTTTTCTTTTGTTTTCATTCTTGTATTGACAATTCTTTCCTGAATTCTTTTAAAGCTTTACCTATATTGGACTCTACAGTTTTTACTGATATTGAAAGCTGTTCGGCTATTTCGTTATATTTCAAACCGTCAAAGCGGCTCATACAAAATATTTTTGCACATCGTTCAGGAAGTCTTTCAATTATCCTGGTGACCTTTTCGTGCATTTCTTTATAGTTTATCACATCCACCGGATCTTCAACAGTATTCTGCAGGCTTCCCTTAAGTTCAACTTCATGTTTCATCACAACATTTTTATGATCGATATAATGCAGACATCTGTTGTATACTGAGCGGAAAAGGTAACCATTGAGTGAACTGTTAATTTTTATCCTTCTCCTGTCGCGCCATAAAACATAAAAAAGTTCCTGTACTATTTCTTCTGATGTATCTGTATCTTTCAGGATTGATCTTGCATAATTTACCAGAGAATTATAGAAGGACCGGAACAGGTTCTCAAATTCATTGATATCACCGTTCCTGATCCTCCTTATAATATCTCTGTCGGTTACCATATATCATTAATTAGTTATCAAATAAATCGCTCCACCTGAGTCTACGGTTTAGTCTCCTTATTGCTGATTCTATACTCTGGTCGGGCTCGATAACATTATACTCACCCCAGAAATCAGGATCTGCAAAAGCACTCAGCTGTTCCGTAAAGATATCACCTTTTTTAATTTTCTCACTTGATGCAAATTTCACTACTTCTTCTTCGGTCCTGTCGGTAATAGCTATTTCTGACATAGTGGTATAAGTCTTATTGAAGAGTTTCTTTTGCCAGTTACACTTAAATTCCACTTCGGCACGTGCGTACGCGAAATAATATTTACCATCCTGTTCACGGAATTTAACCCTGTAGCTTGCCGTCTCTGGAGTAACCTTCATCCCCAGAGGTTTTTTCCTGACGAAGATTGATGCAGCCAGGTCCTCATCTTCAAGGTTAATGCTGAATTCTGCTTCAGTTACTGCATAACTATCCATTTCGATATAAAGTTTTCCGAGGAATAATGGAATATCAACATTTGGACGCTGGTGAAACTCAATTACATAGTGAGGTTTTTCGTCAATTACTATTATATTGTCAAGTGTATAATCATATGATCCCATGATATCATAGGTAAGAATTGCATATGAGTTTTTGACAATATCAAGCTGCAGTGTGGTAACCGGTCCACCCTGCAGGCGGAAAAGCACTGTATCTATTCTTGATACATCAACATTTTTCCTGCCTTTATAGATCTTTGTTGCATCAAACCGGAACTCATTAGCATAGGGAGCTTTAAAAACTTCTATCACAGCTTCAGCAATAGACACATAGCTCCTGTTTTTCTTGATTGTTTCGCGGTAGAAACCGGTCATGAGGTTAGGTGCTTCAGCATAATTATCACGGATATTGCTTATTACTTTCTCAAGAATCTCTTCAGGAGTTACAGGTTTAACAATGACCTCCTGTATAGGTATTGTTGCCTGTATTAGCTCGATAATATTTTCTTCATCAGCGGTTGTGAGATTTGCCAGGGGTATTTCCTTATTCTTATATCCTATATACATTATTTCTATATAAGGATCCTGTACTTCAACATCAATCTTAAGGATAAATTCCCCGTCAAGGTTCGACACTGTTGCTACATTTGTTCCTTTCAGGGCAATAGTAGCAAATATAAGGGGGTCACCTGTTTGGTTATCCACTATTTTGCCCCTTACTGTAATGAAAGACTGGGGATCCTGGTCAGTTATTTCAACTTTGACTGCTGCATTGGCAGTGACAAGAGAAATAATGATAAACAGGATCAGAGCGATCATTGTAATATCAATAAATCTTTTCATGGCTTTTAATTTTTGTTTAACATTTTAATGAACTGCATTTGTTCTTTTCTCAAGTATATGACCGTTAGTATTCTCTTTACCCTATTTAATTCATTAGGGCATTATCTTAAATACTGTATAACAGATACAGAACACTTATGTTTTATAGCTTTAGTGGGTTCTCAGGCAAGCTGATCAACTAAGAAGGACTATCTTTTTTAAGCTTACCTGTATTTTTTTGAAGGGATGGGTTATACAGTCATTATATCTGATTCTTTAGCCTCAACTATCTCGTCAACCTTTTTAACGTAGTCGTCAGTCAGTTCCTGGACATTGTCCTCGGCAATTTTTTCTGCATCTTCGGCGAGTCCTTCTTTAAGGAGTTTCTTAAGTTCGTCGTTGGCCCATTTTCGTGAATTGCGCACACTTATCTTGGCTAATTCTCCCTCATTTTTAACCATTTTAACCAGCTGCGACCTTCTTTCTTCTGTAAGTGGCGGTACATTTATCCTTATAATTTCACCATTATTGATAGGTGTCAGTCCGATATTTGCAGCCAGGATAGCTTTTTCGATAGGGCCGAGAATTGTTTTTTCCCAGGGCTGAACTATTATTGACTTGGCATCGGGTGTATTTATATTCGACACCTGGTTAAGTGGTGTATTAACACCGTAATAATCAACTTTAATACCGTCCAGCAGTGTGGGTGTTGCTTTGCCGGCTCTTAGTTTTGAAAGCTCGGTTTCAAGGTGCTTAATGGCTCCTTTCATCCTGTCAGTTGTTTCTTCCATTATGATTTCTATCTCTTCATTCATACCGGTAGTTTTAAGATTATGAATGTTTGCCAGTAAACAAATTTAATAAAAATCTGTAAAAACATAATATTAACTATCATATACCAGCGTTCCCACTTTTTGCCCCCTTACCACCTTTAACAGGTTCCCGGGAGTATTAATATCAAAAACAATGATTGGCATATTGTTTTCACGGCAAATGGTGAAGGCTGTCTGGTCCATTACCCTGAGTTGCCTGTTTATTGCTTCCTCAAAAGAAATATGATCAAATTTTTCAGCCTGATCTGACTGTTCCGGATCATCGGAATATACACCATCAACACGGGTTCCTTTAAGCAAAGCATCACAGCCCGTTTCAACAGCCCGCAGTGCTGCTGCAGTATCGGTGGTAAAAAAAGGATTCCCTGTGCCGCCAGCCAGGATACATACTGTTCCCTGTTTCATGTTTTTTACTACATAATCCCTGTTGTACAGTTCTCCCACAGGCTCCATCCTGATGGAGGTGAATACCCTGGCACTGTATTTTGCTGATTGCAATTCACTTTCCAGGGCAAGGCTGTTGATCACCGTTGCCAGCATGCCCATCTGATCACCCTTGAGCCTGTCGAAACCTTTTTCTGTACCTTTTAATCCCCTGAATATATTACCTCCGCCTATAACTATACCTACTTCAGTTCCTGAATCAACGATTTC
Source organism: uncultured Rikenellaceae bacterium (assembly GCA_964577305.1). Classification (GTDB taxonomy): domain Bacteria; phylum Bacteroidota; class Bacteroidia; order Bacteroidales; family VadinHA17; genus UBA9300. The sequence goes on along the minus strand of CAZNYS010000007.1, from coordinate 38,761 downwards.
CTTTATCTGGTTGCTGTAAAAGCTGAGCTTATCCGGATTAATACCGTGATTATCATTTCCCTGCAGGGATTCGCCACTGAGCTTAAGTAGGATTCTTTTATATTTCATTTTGTTATATGGGTATAGTTTATTATCTTATGCAGATGCTTATCTGTTTGTAATATTAGCTTTTGCATTACGATTGGCAAATATCAAAAATAGTAATTTTACTTACAAATGCTGATGCATAAGTAATAGGGTAGAGAGTAAGTGCAAAATAAAAAAATGTATTTCTTTGTAAATGATTTACAAACTACTAATTATTTAAGGTTAAAATATCCAGAATAAAAGAAAAACACATATTTCAATCTGATTGAACAGACTTATTATTTCCCCCAGGAAGGATTTGATCTGATGAATGGCTATCTCACTTTTTATGGCGTATCAATTAAATATCTCATTGAAAAATACGGCACGCCTTTCAGACTAATGTATTTGCCAAGAGTAGGTGACCAGATAAAGAAAGCAAGGAATTTGTTCAACAGGGCTATGAAGAAGACAGGATACAAGGGTGCATATCATTACTGTTATTGTACTAAATGTTCCCATTTTCATCATGTTGTAAGTGCCGCTCTCAAGTATAATGTTAACCTTGAGACCTCATCATCATTCGATATTGACCTTATAGAAAAATTATATAAAGAAGGAGAGATTGATAAGAAAAGGACTATCATACATAACGGTTACAAAAGTCCTGAATATATAAGTAAGATACTGAGCTTGCAGAAAAGCGGTTTTGTTAATTCAATCATTATTCTTGACAGCAAGGAAGAGCTTAACCGGATATTGGAACAGCTGGGAGATAGTAAAATTAAGGTTGGCATTCGTATAGCTATTGAAGAGGAACCACAATCGAGCTATTATACCTCAAGATTAGGTTTGCCATACAATGATGTGATTGACTTTTATTTAAATAAGATTAAAAATAATCCCAGGCTGGATTTTAAAATGCTGCACTTTTTTGTCGATTCCGGCATAAAAGAAACCCTTTATTACTGGGGAGAATTTCAGAAAGTACTCAAGCTGTATGTTGATTTAAAGAAAGAATCAGACACCCTTAACTCCTTTAACCTGGGGGGAGGTTTCCCGATAAGGAATCACCTGGGTTATGAATATGACTATGAGTACATGATAACGGAAATAGTGCGTAATATACATGAAGCATGCAATAATGCAGGCATCAGTGAACCGGATATTTATACCGAATTTGGGAAATATACTGTAGGAGAAAGCGGTGCCAGTATTTTCAAAGTACTGGAGCAGAAGCAACAAAACGATAATGAACTGTGGTATTTAGTGGATAACAGCCTGATGAATACCATTCCCGATGCATGGTCGATGCATGAGAAATTTATTCTATTACCAGTGAATAAATGGTATAATGAATATGTTAGGGTGAATATTGGTGGAATTAGCTGCGATAATTCAGATTACTATAATTCCGAGTATTTTGAACAGCAGATATTATTACCTAAATATTCGAACGGGGAAAATGAACCCCTGTATATTGGGTTCTTTCACACCGGAGCATACCAGGATTCGATTAGTGGTTATGGAGGAATTAAACATTGCCTTATACCGGCTCCCAAACATGTTATAGTTGACAGGGATGCCACCGGTAAATTCTATGATTATGTGTACAGGAATGAGCAAACAGTGGATGATATGCTGAATATACTGGGTTATTTGGGTAAGTCGCTTGCTGAAATGATCAGGCAGGATAAGGTACATATCATTACCTGCACAGGGGCCAACCTTGAAGAGGATATATTCAACCTGGTGGCTCACAGTCATTATAAACGGGTACCTGGATACAGGAACCTGAGTGATGAGCAGGAATCTGACCTGCTGGCAAATAATTATAACAGGGTCACCGATACATGTATCCCGGAAGAAGAAGCAATGAGAAGAATAGAAGAGCACTTGATGAAAGTATGGGAAGAAGCTAACAGGGAAGGGGAAAGATTATTTCCCCATGAATATTTTTACAGTATACTGAATAGCGGTGAGCTCAGGGAATATTATGAAATTGATCCCTCTGATTCATGGGTGCTGGCAGCAGCTGAAAAGAATATACCCTTGCTGGTCCCGGGATGGGAAGATTCAACATGCGGCAATTTTTTTGCTTCACATTGCATAAGAGGATTATATGATACATCAATTATCCGGTCAGGCATAGAATATATGATTTTTCTTGCTGAATGGTACCAGGAAAACTCGGCCGATGGTATAGGATTTTTCCAGATAGGAGGTGGTATAGCAGGAGATTTCCCGATATGTGTTGTTCCTATGTTGCACCAGGACCTCCAGCTTACAAACATTCCCATATGGTCTTATTTCTGCCAGATAAGTGAGTCAATAACCAGTTTTGGTTCCTATTCGGGAGCTGTACCCAATGAGAAGATAACATGGGGTAAACTGGGACCTGACACTCCAAGGTTTATTATTGAGTCAGATGCTACCATTGTTGCACCCTTGATGTTTGCATATATTCTTGGCTGGTAAATCTATTGGATGGTTGGAATGATGGATTAATATAGTCAGCTATAGTTATTATAATAAAAAAGCCGTTAACCCTAAGATTAGCGGCTATTGTTTGGGAATCTTCCTTACAGACTAATCATTTAATGTATACCTCCTGAATCCTGTTATAGTGAGGTCTTTATCTACAGAATTCAGGTATTGTCTTATAGTTTGTTTATTGTCCTTTACAAATTCCTGGTTAAGCAGTGTATTTTCCTTAAAGAATTTTGCCAGTTTACCCATAGCAATTTTCTCAAGCAGGTTATCAGGCTTACCCTCACGTCGCGCCTGTTCTTTCCCTATTTCTATTTCCTTGTCAATTTCTTCCTGCTCTACATCATCCTTATCAATTGCTAAAGGGTTCATTGCAGCAATTTGCATTGCAACATCCTTATAAACCTGGCTATCGAGTCCTGATTTATTAAATCCGGCAATGGTGGCCAGTCTGTTACCGGGATGGATATAGGGATGAACATATTCAGCTTTTATACAATCATAATATGATAATTCAAGTTTCTCTCCTATTATACCAATCTGTTCCACAATCTTATCCTCAATTTTTATACCATTTATCTCAATATTTTTCAGTTCATCAAGATTTTCGGCTTTCTGTTCCAATGCTAAATCAAGTATATCGTATGCCAGTTTTTCAAAGTCAGCGTTTTTTGCAACAAAATCGGTTTCACAATTCAACACTATGAGAACACCAAATCTTCCATCATCAGAGGTGCTTGCCAGCACAACGCCTTCACCTGCTTCACGGTCGGCGCGCTTACTTGCAACAACCTGCCCTTTTTTCCTTATTACTTCCACTGCTTTTTCAAAATCACCTTCAGCTTCCTGCAGGGCATTTTTACAATCCATCATACCTGCACCGGTCATTTTTCTCAGTTTTGCTACGTCGGCAGCACTTATTGGAGCCATATTCAATTTTTTATTTATAATTAATGTTATTCATCGCTAAAATCATCGTCATACAAATCTCCAGCTTCCCTCTGGAGTTTAACTTCAACTTCCTCGCCTTCTTCCTCCACTTCCTCATCATCTTCAAATTCTTCCGCCTTCACTGATCTGATTTTTTTGGCTGCGGCTTTTGAATCCTTTGCTGATCTTTTTTCCTTGCCGTCAGATTCTTTTTCCTTTTCTGTTTTTCTTTCGTTAAGGCCTTCTTCAACTGATTTGCAGAGAATATCAACAATAAGGGATATTGACTTTGATGCGTCATCGTTTGCCGGTATGGGGAAATCAACGGCATTTGGATCAGAGTTGGTATCGACCATTGCTATTACAGGTATTGCCAATTTTTTTGCTTCCCTTACGGCAATATATTCTTTAATGATATCCACCACGAAAAGAGCTGCGGGCAGCCTGGTTAGATCGGCAATACTGCCCAGCATTTTTTCGAGCTTGGCGCGCTGGCGTGTAATCTGGAGCTTTTCTCTCTTTGACAGGTTATCAAAGGTGCCATCTGTCGCCATTTTATCAATAGACGACATTTTTTTTACAGCCTTCCGGATTGTAGGAAAATTAGTCAGCATGCCACCGGGCCACCGTTCGGTTACATATGGCATATTAACCTGTTTCACCCTATCGGCAACTATATCCTTTGCCTGCTTTTTTGTTGCTACAAATAAGATCTTTTTCCCTGATTTTGCTATCTGCTTGATAGCAGATGCTGCTTCTTCTAACTTCTTTTCTGTTTGTTCCAGGTCAATAATATGAATACCGTTACGCTCCATGAATATGTAAGGAGCCATCGCGGGATTCCATTTTCTTTTGAGATGTCCGAAATGGACACCTGCATCGAGCAATTCATTGAAATTTGTTCTTGGCATTGTACAATTTTAAAGTTTACATTCTGATTATCAATTGCATAGTAGTTCGTTGTTCGAAGTCAATGCAATTTAGATACTAAACATGCATCTATATAATTTTAGCGTTTACTAAACTGGAATCTCTTACGAGCTTTTGGCTGGCCAGGTTTCTTTCTTTCCACCTGCCTGGGATCTCTTGTAAGGAATCCTTCAGATTTCAGGGCAGGTTTGTCCTCTTCGTTAATTTTTACCAGGGCTCTTGATATTCCCAATCTTAAAGCTTCCGCCTGCCCTTTTGATCCTCCACCGTTCAGGACTACCTTAATATCATATTTGTCGGTAACACTAAGAAGGTTGAGGGGCTGCATTACAATGTACTGAAGTGTTTTGGCCGGGAAATATTCCTGGTAATCTTTATTATTGACAGTTATCTGTCCTTTGCCTTCAGAAAGATATACTCTTGCTATGGCCGACTTCCTTCTTCCTATAGTATTGATAACTTCCATTTATAATTTAATTTTATCTAATTCTATTTTTCTTGGCTTCTGAGCTTCCTGCTCATGCTTGTCTCCCGCATATACATAAAGGTTCTTGAAAATAGCCCTGCCAAGTCTGTTCTTTGGCAGCATACCCCTGATCGCGTTTTCAACAATTCTCTCAGGATGCTTTTTAAAAAGCTCCCTGGCCACAATTGATTTCTGTCCTCCTGGGTATCCTGAATATCTTAAATATTCTTTGTCATCCCATTTATTTCCCGTCATTTTAACCTTGTCGGCATTTATTATTATAACGTTATCACCACAATCAACATGGGGAGTAAAATCAGGTTTATGCTTTCCGCGAATAAGCTTTGCTACCTGAGATGCAAGGCGACCCAGAATTTCACCATCAGCATCTACCAGGAGCCACTCCTTATTCACAGTTGCCTTATTAGCCGAAATGGTCTTATAGCTATTGGTATTCACGTCCTTTTGTTTTAATCTGTACTATTATATTTTCCTAATATCCTGTATTTTCGGGTGTGCAAAAGTACAATATTTTTTAATAAAAAAGAATAATCTATGGATTAAATTAGATAACATCAGGTTTATATCCAAAAAATGACAGACTCGAGAAAAGTGCAGTTTTTTTGTTTTTTATATTTTCTTAATCTTTGGATATTAAAACAAGAGGCAAACTAATGAATCAGGGCAGGAGGTTAAACAGAGATTTTTTCACGAGGGATGTCCTTGAAATAGCTCCTTCTTTACCAGGCAAGTTGTTATGCGTAAGTGGATCGAACGGTATTACCCACAGACACATGATAACCGAAGTTGAGGCATATCGTGGCGAGGAAGATGAAGCATGTCATGCAAGCAGGGGAAGAACCTCCAGGAATCAGATTATGTATAACAGGGGAGGCTTTATCTATATGTATTTTATATACGGCATGCACTGGATGCTTAATATTGTTACTGCGGAAGAGGGAATCCCCCAGGCTGTGTTAATACGTAGTATCAGGGGGTTTAACGGACCGGGGAAGCTGACCAGACACCTTAAATTAGATGGTTCTTATTATGGAGAAGATATCGCTGAATCAGAAAGGATATGGGTTGAAGATCATGGTATAAACGTGGATATAGGACAGGGGAAGCGTATAGGAATTAACTATGCCGGATCATACTGGAGAGATATTGATTGGAGATATTATGTCAGGTAATTGCATTTTCGATATATTTACAATTTGTTTCAATCAAATAAGCCTCATCGGATAATGAGTGATTATAATCTCTATTTCAGAAAAATAAATAATATCTCAGGCTGGGTGGTTTTCCTGATCTCACTTACTGTTTATACCATTACGCTGGAGCCAACGGTCAGTTTCTGGGATTGTGGTGAATTTATTCTTTCAGCATGGAAATTACAGGTTGGTCATCCCCCGGGTGCACCTTTCTTTCTTTTGCTTGGACGGTTCTTCTCACTGTTCAGCTTTGGCAATGAGTCCACTGCTGCTGTGATGATTAACTTCCTGTCTGCACTGGCCAGTGCATTTACCATAATGTTTCTTTTCTGGACAATAACGCATCTGGTAAGGAAGGTATTTATGAATGAGGATAATTTATCATTAACCAGTATAGCTACTATTATAGGAAGCGGACTGATTGGAGCACTTACATGTACCTTCTCTGATACTTTCTGGTTCTCTGCTGTGGAAGGAGAAGTTTATGCTACCTCTTCACTGTTTACCGCTATGGTATTCTGGGCTATTCTCAAGTGGGAGGATGAACAGGATGACAGGCTTAAAGGAAGGTGGCTTGTGCTAATAGCATACCTGATGGGATTATCTATTGGAGTACACCTGCTGAATCTGCTTGCATTACCGGCCATTGTTCTTGTATATTATTTCAAAACTTACCAGGTTAGCACCAGGGGTATACTTAAAGCACTGCTGGCTGCATTTGCCATACTGGGCTTACTAGTTTTCTTCCTGCTACCCTATACAGTTAAGATTGCCGGATGGTTTGAGTTAGTGTTTGTTAACGGCATTGGCCTTCCCTTTAACTCGGGACTTTATTTCTATATAGTACTTCTGGTTGCTGTTCTTATCTGGGGTATTAGCTATTCAATAAGGCACAGGAAGATTTTACTTAATTATATAGTTACAATTCTGACAGTTATATTACTGGGTTATGCTTCCTATGCACTTATACCTATCAGGGCTAATGCCCGACCTCCTATGAACCAGAATGATCCTTCGGATGTATTCTCAATGATATATTATATTAACAGGGAACAATATGGCAGCACTCCCTTGTTGAAGGGAAATTATTATACCGCCCCGGTTATTGATATTAAAAAGGAAACGGGCGGGTATACTAAAGAAGAAGGCAGGTATGTACCATATAAAAAAAATGAATATGTTTTCGATGACCGATTCACCACTATCTTCCCCAGAATGTACAGCCCTGAGGACAGGCATCATGCTGAATATGAATACTGGGGCAGGGTCGAAGGGAATAAGGTCAGAATGAATACCTCGAGTGGCAGCCAGGAATTTATTGTCCCGACCTTCGCAGAAAACCTGAGGTTCTTTTTCAGTTATCAGCTCGGATATATGTATGGCCGCTATTTTATGTGGAATTTTGTCGGCAGACAAAATGATATACAGGGTAATGGTAATGTATTGCATGGTAACTGGATCAGCGGAATTGATGCTATCGACAGCTCCAGGCTGGGCGATCAGCAAGAATTACCGGATGAATTGAAAAATAATCCTGCAAGGAATACTTATTTCTTCCTGCCGCTGATCCTGGGTATCCTGGGTATTATATGGCAGTACAAAAGAGATCGTAAAGGATTCTGGGTTATTACTGTTCTTTTTGTTATGACAGGTATAGCCGTAGTGGTATATTTAAACCAGTATCCGCTGCAACCCCGGGAGAGGGATTATGCATATGCAGGCTCATTCTATGCTTTTTCAATATGGGTGGGACTGGGCTTATGTTTTCTAGTGGATAATCTCAGGAAAATAATACCTTATAAGGTCATATTATCTGTAGCTTTTATTGTTTGCCTTGCTGCGGTTCCTGTTCTTCTGGCAGTGCAGAACTGGGATGATCATGACCGTTCCGGACGATATACTGCCAGGGATATAGGCAATAATTACCTGAACAGTTGCGATGAGAACGCAGTACTACTAACATACGGCGATAATGATTCATTCCCTTTATGGTATGCACAGGATGTTGAAGGTATCAGAACTGATGTAAGAGTGGCCAACCTGAGTTATCTTTCAGCAGGATGGTATATTGATATGATGCGTCAGAAAGCATATGAATCTGAACCGGTTAAATTTACACTGGGTTCAGATAAATACAAACCTGGCAGAAGGGAACAATTACCGGTGACTGACAGGATAACCAGGCCCTATGATATTATTGAACTGATTAAATTCGCAGGGTCAGATGAAAGACAAAGTAAGATCGACTTCTCGGGCAGAGGCGACTATTATAACTATATTCCTTCAAGCAAATTCCTTGTGCCTGTTGACTCAGCCAGGGTAATGTCTAACGGAACAGTGAAGGATTACCAGGCTGACAGGCTGCTGGATAATGTTATATGGAATTATGACGACAGGGAGATGTATAAGAACAACCTGGCAGTGATGGATATGATTGGAACCAATAAATGGGAACGCCCGGTCTATTTTGCCAGTACAGTTCCACCATCAAACTATATGGGATTGGATGATTATTTCCAACTGGAAGGCCTGGCTTACAGGATAGCCCCGCTGGATTCAACAGGTACCCGTACACAAGATATAGGATATATCGATACAAGGCAGATGTATGAAAATGTGATGAACAGATTTAAATGGGGCAATGCTTCAGATCCTGATGTTTACCTTGATGAAAACAACAGGCGTATGTTCAGTAATTTCAGACGAGTGTTCGGCATGCTTGCTGAATCACTTATAGATGAGGGTGATACACTGAAAGCAAAAGAGGTATTAAATAAAAGCCTGGAAGAGATTCCGGCCGGGAAGATTGAGCATAATTACTATTCCATTAATATTTTCCGTGGATTCTACAGGGCAGGGGAAAAAGATAAAGCAATGGCTATAGCCACTGATATAATCAATAATGCGAAAGCCTACCTTGATGTGGTACTTCAACTGGAGGAGGGTAGAAGATACGACCTTGATTATGTGATTGGCTTAAATATGCAGGCACTGATCAGCCTTTATAATATGTCTTCTGCAATGGGCATAGATGAACTGATGGTGCAGATAGAAGAGGATATTGACCGGTACTATAATAAACTATTTATGAGACCTTCATGATCCCAAGGGTTTTTAGATTCCCCTGCCTGACACGATTGCTGTACAAGGATGCAATCTACAGGAAACGAAGTGCGGGAAGTAAGTTATATATTACATTCGACGATGGCCCCACTAGTCGGGGCACTGCAAAAATAATAGATATACTTAATCAAAATAAGGTTGAGAAAGCCGTATTCTTTTGTACCGGTTCAAATATTCAAACACATCCTGATTCAGCAATGATGATAACAAAAAACGGTTACTCACTGGCAAATCATGGTTATCTTCATTTAGATGGCTGGGAAAGTGGGACACAGGATTATATTGATAATTGCCTGAAGGGATCAGAACTTAGCAGGTCAGTATTTTACAGACCTCCATACGGGCATCTCACCATACCTCAATATATGGCTCTTAAAAAAATTATGAGGATTGTTTTCTGGGACCTGTTATTATATGATTACGATGAAGAGTTGCAGGCGGAATATATATTGGAAAAAGCTGAAAAACTGGTTCGTCCGGGATCTGTTATTGTATTGCATGATAAAGACAATGAATGCACCCACGTGATTTTGGACAGATTAATTAAGCGATGCAGGATGCAGGGATATAGTTTCGGAGATATAACTGCTGATGGATAAATAATGCATTTTTTTTTCATATACGGATATGCTATTTTTAGGAAATTTATTGAATGTCAGATAATATGAATGTTCTTATACTTGGATCGGGAGGGAGAGAGCATACTCTCTCATGGAAGATAGCTCAAAGTAGCAGGATTAATAAAATATATATTGCACCCGGTAATGCAGGTACAACTCTTGAAGGTGAGAATGTAAATATTGATGCGGGTAATTTTAAGTCTGTTGCTGAATTTGCTCTTGAGAATGATATAGATATGATAGTCGTTGGTCCCGAAGCACCCCTTGTGGCAGGCATTCATGATTTCTTCCTTGGCAATGAAAGGTACAGGCATATACCCATAGTGGGGCCTGAAAAGAGAGGGGCAATGCTGGAAGGGAGTAAGGATTTTGCCAAAAAATTCATGCAGGAGAACGGGATACCCACAGCAGCCTATAAGAGTTTTACAAAGGAAGATTTTGATAGTGCCTGTGAGTTCCTCAGAACAATGAAAAAACCTTATGTTTTAAAAGCTGACGGGCTGGCTGCAGGGAAAGGAGTACTGATACTCAATGATTATGATGAGGCCGTTCAGGAACTGGACAGGATGTTCTCGGGCAAATTCGGTGAAGCAGGTAAGATTGTCGTTATTGAAGAATTTCTTAAAGGAATAGAACTTTCAGTGTTTATTATTACCGACGGGGATGATTATAAGATCTTGCCTGAAGCCAAGGACTACAAAAGAGTGGGTGAAAAGGACACAGGACTGAATACAGGTGGTATGGGTGCTGTTTCTCCTGTACCCTTTGCAGATAAGGCTTTTCTTAAAAAGGTTGAGGAGAGAATTATTAAACCAACAATATCAGGTCTGAAAAAAGAAGGTATAAAATATAAGGGTTTTATCTATTTTGGACTTATGAATATATATGGTGATCCGTTTGTTGTTGAGTATAATGTGCGAATGGGAGATCCTGAGGCTGAGGTTGTGATACCGAGAATAAAGAGTGATTTAATGGACTTATTGCTTGGCGTTACCGAAGGTAACCTGAAAGAAAGGAACCTGGAAATATCAGCAGATACTGTTACCACTGTAATGCTTGTCTCGGGAGGTTATCCGGGTGAATATGAGAAAGGGAAAGAGATATTGAATATGGACAAAACATTTGGGAGTATTATTTTTCAGGCAGGCACAAGGATTGATGGCGACAGAGTCTTAAGCTCAGGGGGGAGGGTTCTGGCTATAAGTTCCTTTGGATATAATATAAAAGAGGCGCTGAAAAAATCGTATGCCAATGCAGAAATAATTGATTTCCAGGGGAAATATTTCAGAAAAGATATCGGATTTGACTTATAGTAAAGTATGCTGCTAAAGATCTACAGGGGTATTGGCCCCGTGACAATACTGGTTATAATAATAAGCCTGGTACTGGTATGGCTACAGGCACTCCTCAATCCTGTGGAACCGTTGCTCTACCATAACACCAACCCTGCTCCTTTATATTCTTTATTAATCAGCTTTTTTAAGGGAAGACCTTTAGCCGGTATTATTTTTTCCATGGTACTTGTCCTGGCAACAGGCATTTACCTTGTAAATTTCAATACCCGGCTGTTCTTCATTAATGAAAGAACTTTCCTGCCGGCTTCCCTGTATATATTGCTGAGCGGTTATATATACAGCAACCAGGTACTCAATCCGATACTGCTTGCCTCGCTCCTGCTTCTCATATCTGTTGACAGGCTTATAGTGTCCTACAGAAACCCCGGTATAGCCTATAATCTTTTTGATGCCTCTTTGATAATCGGGATTGCTGCCCTGATTTATACAAATATTATCTGGTTTTATCTTCTGATAATTATAGGTATAATCCTTTTCAGATCTTTTAATTTCAGGGAGATATTGATTTCTTTTATCGGATTGATCACACCATTTATTATCCTTTATGCCTTTTACTATTTTACAGGCCGGGATATCACAGGGCTCAACCATTTTTTCCTTAACAGTATAATAACAGATGTACCTGATTATTACTGGTCACATGAATTTATCATAGTATCATCCGTTAACGCACTTATTTTTATACTTTCACTATTACATCTGTGGAGTATCTTCAATACCAAGAAAGTAAAATCAAGAAAGATATTTTCACTTCTTACCTGGATGTTAATACTGACGGTAATTATATATTTTATTGTACCTGCAGCATCGGTCGGGCTAATGTATATTTTTCTTATTCCTCTTGTGTATTTCCTGACTCATTACCTTGTAATGATGAGGAATAAAAAAATAGCAAATTATTTATTTGCTATTATTTTTTTGTCGGTATTGTTTATGCAATTAAACAGGGCAATAGTCATTTAAGGAGTGATACAATTCCCACTCCCGTACCTTTCTTTCCATCCTTAAATGAATACCAGATTGTATAAAGACCAGTTTTATTACAGGAAAACTCCACAGATGAATATACTCTCCCGTTATTCTTGTTAATCGAGCTTGAGATCAGGTTATTGGCATCATATAATTCAATCGTCAGTTCACCCTCAGAATCATTAGCATTGCATTGGGTAAACAGGTATCTTTGTTTCTTCATGAGGTATATATTCTCTTTATGAACGGGAATATTACCCTGGTCGGTTGATTTCGGCAATTTTATAACAAAATCTTTCAGGTAAGTGGTATTTCCGTCTATGCTAAGAGCGCAATCAGTAACCATCTCCTGCTGATCCTGGGCATTAAGGGCGTAGGCAGCCAGTAATAAGGTAATAAAAACAATTGTTGTCCTTTTCATATCCAGGAGTTAAAGTGATATTATTTTATTTCTGATCTCTTCTGTTTTCTGTATTATCCACTCCAGCACATCATCACTGATTACTACAGTGCTTTCTTCGTTCTGAATGACAATGAGCCTTCCATCTTTTTCTAATGTTTCAGGCTCACCGGGGGTATATGTTATATTGACATCTGAATATTGACGTTTCAGAAGTTCTAAATCATTATAAAGCTCACGGTATTCATCACTGGACTCATTATAGGGGCGCAACAACATCAGCAGGTCATTAATGATTATCTTTTGTTCGCCTATCCTGTTTTTCAGATCTAAATGGGGGTAATCTTTAACGATCTGGCATGCCAGGTATTGTGCTTCCAGCCAGACACCGGTTATCATGAGTGCTGAAAGATAACCACGATCATTCTCACGGAGGTATTCATCGATCTCATTATAGGAACGAACTGACAGGAAAAGAAGTGAATCAATATTACTTTTATTTATAGCAAGGTTTTTCAGTGTTTCAAAATCAAAGAACTGACCAACCCTTAAGCCATCTGCAAGCTTGTTTATGGTTGAAAGTGTTTCAACTGCACTACCTGTTTTTTCATAAATATTAAGGTAACCGAGGTCAGCGCCGTAGATACCAAGGCGGAGTGCTTTCTGGTAATTTGTACTCAGATTTTCTGCCTGCTCAATTGATGCAAGGTGTTCAGTAATAAAAGGGACTTTTAGTTCAAGAAGCAAGGCCGCCATTTCAACCGGGGAACCAATATTCTGGACAATATCATCAATGGCTTCCTGGCTTAACTTTTCAGCTTCCTTAACGGGAATGGAGTCAGATTCAGGGAAGATAAATTCTGATCCTTTATTACCTGTGTTCTTACAGGAATAAAAAAGAAGCAGTATTAACAAGATTTGAAGACTGGACAGGACTTTTTTCATGTTGAGGCATTATTGACTTTATTATACAAAAGTAAAAAAATAATAATATTATTAAAGTTGCTGTATGAAATGATTATTTTTTGGAGAAAGAATTAACGATACGCTCTAATACATTGTAATACAACAAAACATAGAATACCAATGACATAAGCCAGACGAATATCATATTGAAGGTATAAGTGTCAAATCTTAGGCCCATTGATACTTTGGAGGGAGCAAAGAAATGACTCCTGAAAGCAGGAAATTCATTACCACGGGGATCGCGGTATACCGGGTCAAAATTCTGGATAAGCCTGTTTTTGTATTCCAGTATTTTATTTTTTTCATATATTTTCCTGACTATTTCTTCAAGCCGGTCATTATGAAACTGGTTATATAATTTATAAAGCTCTTCACGGTTGTCACTTATAAATTTATCTTTCCTTATATCAGCAGAATTACTTCTGCTGAGGAATATGGAATTTACAGAATCAAGATATGCAGATAGTTTTTCAGCCACAATATGACTGAAATCAGAATAATTCAGTTTATCCAGTTCAGCAAACTTATAAAGGCCCTCATTTTCTGACAGTTTTGAGATTTCATTCCTGAGAAGGGGTAGTTTGGATGGATTTTCTTCAGACAGTTCTTTTCTCCTGTAATGTAAAACTGTTGTATTGAGTGCATTTTCCAGTTCCGGCAAATGGAATATGGTATTATAATCAGCCACACTGATGGTTTTATTCATATCATAAACCAGCATATCATATCTGTTATCCTTGAACTGTGTAACCATGAGGGCCTCATATGTCCATTTGGTGGGCATTATTTCGGCTATCCAGGGAACCTTATCGACACTCCCCAGAGATCGGTTGAGTTTATCGAAAGGGAACATTGCCCCGCTTAGCACCATCATTGGGATCATAAGCAGAGGCACTACAATATATATAGTGATTGCAGAATTGAAAGCATCCGAGATATTAAGGCCAAGGATATTTGCAAAGGTTGCTGTAGTAAAAAGAGCAAACCAGTACTCAAAATAAAACCCTTTTATTCCCAGTATCGGATTTGCCACTATGATAAACAATAAGGACTGTAAGGCTGATATTGCAAGTAAGATAACCACTTTTGCGGCAAGATAACTGCCTTTGCTCAAATTGAGGAACTGTTCCCTGTTGCGTATCTTTCTATCTTTGAATATTTCCTCTGCACTGGTGATAAGTCCCATAAACAGGGCAACAATTAGGCACATGAATATATATATCGGGATATTTTCGTTCTCCCTGAAAATGTAATTGGTTGAACCCGGATCAGCTATATATCTTATTATGTATGATAATATAAATCCCAGTATCGGTGCTTCAAGCAGAGTGAGAAGAACATATTGACGGTTGGATATCTTACTGCTCAGGTCCCTGCGTATAAAGATCAGAAATTGTTTAAGAAGATCTGGCCTTTTAAGATTTGACCTGGGTCTGGTTTTAATCTTGCGGATAGGCATAACAGGGTGTAACTCATTATATTTCTCTGCCCATTCAGCAGCTGACCTTTTTCGGACGCCGGTATAGCGTCCGAACTCATCTACTATTTCTGTCTCAATGATATTGAAAATAGTCTCCGGGTTTATGTTACCACATGTTGGGCATTCACCTAGATGGCTTTCTACTTGTGCATCAAGCGTTTTAAAATGTATAAGTGCCTCAATTGGATTTCCGTAGTAAACCATCTCACCGCTATCGTCAAGAATGATTATCCTGTCAAATACCTTGAATATCTCTGAAGATGGCTGGTGTACTACTGAAAAAATCAATTTGCTTCTTAAAGTCAGTTCCCTTAGCAGATCTATGACATTCTCAGAATCTTTGGATGACAGTCCCGATGTAGGCTCATCGAGGAACAGTATTAACGGTTCACGAATAAGTTCAAGGGCTATATTCAATCTTTTCCTTTGGCCCCCGCTAATGACTTTTTTGAGACTGGAGCCAACTCTAAGATCTCTTTTTTCATAAAGACCAAGGGATTTGAGCATTTTATCTACCTTGTGTATTATTTCCTTATTGGTAAGGTCATCAAAACAGAGACATGTGGCATAATACAGATTTTCAAACACGGTAAGGTCTTCCTTAAGCATGTCGTCCTGAGGTACGTAGCCAATTATACCATCGAGTACACCGGATTTATTACTGAGGTCAATACCGTTTATTTTTACTGAACCCATTGAAGGTTTATAAATTCCGCTAAGAAGGTTGAGAAGGGTGGTTTTACCCGCGCCGCTGCTACCCAATATTCCAATAAGATTACCCTCTCTTTCGGCAATATTTACATTATTGATACCGGTCTGACCCCCTGGGAATTTATAGACCAGGTTTTCTGCCTCAAGACTGATTTTGTGGAAGGATCTTTTCGAAAGGTAATGGGCTGATATATCGCTGTAGTATACAGGCTGACCATGCTGAAACCTCAGTGAGCTTCCTTTGGCCATGGTATATATTTTCCTGGCATCAATAGGCAGACCGTTAAGTGATAACTGATCCTCAGAATAATGTTTAATAAAATATAAATCCACACTGCTTATCCACAGTACAACCAAAAGGCTGGGTGCCATTTCTTCTTTCTCTGAATCACTGTCGCAATCCGGGCATCTGGTATGATGCTTAAGAACGAGTATTGAGCTATCAACCGGTTCTACATCGGTATCATGTTTAACAAAAAGTTCAATGCTTCTGAACTCTTCCGGTAATATCCTGAATACCTCTGCTACTGTATTGATGATATTCATACGCTGAAGGGTAAACCTTTTATCGGCATTTACCAGTTCATACAACCTCATCAGCACAACAACTTTTTGGGATTGGTTGAGGGTACGGTTAATTTGTTTACAGATACTGAATATTTTAACAGAGTCCTTTAAGGAAGGTGGTTTATTCTCAACATCCGGATCATTATCCATTAATGGCCCGACATCCCTGTCGAATAGTTCAAGATATTCATTTACGGAATCATGGCTGAGTTGTTTCTCAAGAAAATCCACAACATATTCCCTTTCACTTGATAGCATCCCTCCATCCTGCTTGATGATCAGGGCAAAAAGTTGCATCAGTGCTTTCAGGATCTCTTCGCTCATTGAGAATTAATTGTGAACCAATACGAATTTTAAAAGTAATTAATAATTATTACCGTTCAATAAATTTATGCTCATTATATATCAGGGAATTATATTAATGCCTTTATATATTGTGGTTACTTTTCTTTTGCCAGATCTTCTTCTTCTTTTTTCTCCATGTAAGTTTTACCCTCTTTTATCCAATCTTCAGCAGGCTTACCCAGGAGATAATGATCGATGAACTGTTTCACCTTCAATGAATAATCCAGCATATTTTCCTCTTTCCTCAAACCATGGTTTTCTCCTTCATAAACAAGCATGATATAAGGTTTTTGCATCCTGCGCATTGTTGTAAACATTTCTATGCCCTGGTGCCAGTCAACGGCTCCATCCTGGTTACCAAAAGTAACAAGCAGTGGAGTTGTAATATTAGCAGCATTGAACATAGGCGAATTGCCCATATACTCATCCATGATTTCCCACCATGGTTCTCTCAGCCTGCCCTGGGATGTTTCAAAAATTGACTGATTAGGGCTCCCTGAATTCCAGTAGATCTCATTATACATACTGATCATGTTTATCAGGGGAGCACCTGCTATTGCTGCCGCGAACAGGTCGGTCTGGGTGATAATAAAACTTGTCTGGTAAGCCCCCCAGCTATGTCCTATAAGGGCGATCTTATCCTTATCTATCATTCCTGTTTCCAGCACTTTCTCAACCGCCGGGATAACACAATCAGCAGCTGACTCACCCGGGTGATTCGTTTTATAAACTATATCGGGCTGGAAGACAAAAAAGCCACTCGTAGTATAGTTACTTGTATTATATGCGCTTTTTGGGCTTGGACTAGCATACAGGTGCACTGTGGTAGACCTGGTCTCATATATATAAACTATCATCGGGTACTCTTTACCTTCTTCATAATTGGCAGGATAAAACAGTGCACCCTGTAACTCTTTGCCATCTCTGTTGGTGTAATCAATAAGTTCACTTTTCCCCCAGTAATAGTCAACCTGCTGAGGGTTAGTATTTGTGAGCTGCTCTTTATTCCTGAAAAGGCTGTTTGTTAAGAAAAGATCAGGCGAATCGGAATAACTTTCAGAACGGTATATCAATCTGTCAACAGATTTTGCTTTTCTAAGTCCTGAAATATAATAATCATCAAAGATCAGCTTGTGGCTTTTACCTTCAGGGCTTATACGGGAGAAACCACTTTTTTTTGTTTTATCTCCCCTGGCCGAAAGGTAAAGGTCCTTATCCTGTTCAAAGTAATTATTCTCATAATCAAGCCTTATTGTTCTGAATATGATCTCATCCTCCCGTCCGTCTGTAAGCTTTTTTGCTTCAGCAGTAACAGGGTTTACCTTCCATAAATCATATTCATCATAAATAAGCATGTGACTGTCGTCCTCGTACCATCCCCCCGAGCCAAAAGGAGGCTTTATTTCCCTTGGGCTGTCATCCCTGGTATTCCACAGATCGGTATCTATAGCTGAACTGATTATCCTGTTTTCATTTTTTTGAATATCATATACCCACCAGTTTTTTTCCCTGAAGTACGGGATGAATTTACCGTCAGGTGATGAACTGCCCAGGCGGGTGAAGTTCTTAATTATAAGTTTCTTTTCGCCATTTGAGGCATTTACAATATAATGGTCATAATATTCCTGTCTGAAAGCAGGCTGGTAAGGAAGATCGGTTCTTATAACCACGTTTTTCCCATCAGCCGTGATATCATATTCCCTCAATTCCTCGTCGGTAATCCTGTTTACACTGTTGTTGTCCAGGTTCCATGAGCACAGGTATATAAAATCTTTGTCAGATCTCTCATATATCTTTTCCTGTGCTGGTTGTATGGGATCATCTTTCCAGTGCCATATATCGACATCAGGTATTTTTTCATCCTTCTTGTCCTTCCCTTTTTCTTTTTTCTCCTTTACATTCCAGTCATAAATACCGAAATACAGAATGCTCATATCTTTTGAGAACCGGGGAGTAAAATTTTCACGTACTCTCATACTATCAGGTATAACATCCTGATCAAGTGGGTTAAGAGTTTTAATATGCAGATTATTATATATATCCAGAACAGCGAAAACACTATGATTCTTTTCAATATAACCAGTATCAGAAAAGGACTTGAGAAAGCTAAAAGCATCACCTTCTTTTTCCCATACCAGTTTGGTGTATGTGGTTGTATCGGTATCGATAATCCTTATGGAATAATCATCAAGATTGAATAATTCCACTCCGTTGCCTTTCTTCCCTTCAGCATCAATTATATAGGCAAGGCGGTTGCCTTTTTTATTAAGGTTATGATCTGATACATTTCCTATATTTTTCATTGAGCCACTATTGAGATCATAAATATATAGGTCATATCTTTTTGTTTTCTCATCGGCATACCCGCTCATAATAAGGTGCTTACAGTCTTTGCTGAGGGTAAACTGTTGTATATCGTCAAATACTCTTTTTGTCCCTTGATCCAGCTCAATAAGAACAAGCTTGTTCCGGACTCTCTTTTTCTGTTCATTCATCTTCTCGGTTTCTTCCTTACTGTAACCCTTTCTTGCTGCCACCCAATGTGAGTCATCAGAGAAAGAAGGAGAAGAACAGAGCCCGAGTTTATATTCCTTTTCTTTATCAGATGATATTATAAACAGAGTATCATTTCCTTCAACGGGTGATACTGTATACGAGATCCATTTGCCATTATCAGAGATAGTATAGGATCCAAGGTTTTGCCACTTATCATAATCTTCACGTGTAAGATCTTTCTTCTGGGCTTCAAGCTGAAACGATGCAAGGATAATCAGCAGGGTAAGGCTTATAGTCTTTTTCATAGTAAGGATTATTTGTTAATACCACAAAAAGTGTAAATATAATAAATCCCTGTAATTCTGAGCTCAGCCTGAAGGGCGTAGCGAAGAATTTAATAAAGATTAGAATGTTGAAAATATGAAATAATGATGGTGTGAGGCTCCTGATCCAACCCTCTCCGCTGACTCGATATCAAATAACCCGTCCTTACAATGCTGGCCGGGCACTCATCGTTCGGTTCCGGATGCGCTCCCGCAAGGCTCGCCAATGAAAAGAGACACTGAAAATAGGTTATTTCCTCTGTTAAGGGTCATAATAATATGGAGCGGTTAATAATATATATTATCTCAATATTATATTCGATCAGTCAATCTGCTTATTAATTGAATCTGTCAGTTTCAGGGGATACATGCAAAATTTTATTTTTGGGGAACAGCTATTCCCTTTACAATCATCTTCCTTCACTTGTCAGGAACCTAGCGAATTACGGCGGCAAAGTGGTGCAAATTGATGATTATATGGTTGAAAATACCGGTTTATCTGATTGGGCTCAGAGTACTGATGTTGAGGCTTTGATCAATGATCAGGAGTGGGATTATGCTGTTTTACAGGGTTCAGGTGCAGGAACAGCATATCCGGAATACTATAGCCATGCCAGAGTGTTTGAGTCACTTGAGATTTTGAAAGAAAAAATCACCGGTAAATGTGATTCAACAAAAATAATATTCACTATGCCCTGGGCTTTTGAGGATGGTATGACATGGCTGGCAGGCTGGACCGACGATTATGAAGATATGCAGTTAAAGATTTATGATAATACACTTAAATATTGTAACGAACTTGATATAATAATTGCCCCGGTAGGATGGGCCTGGTACCGGGTACTGGAAGAGCAAGCTTATCCACTGCACTACCTGCATATGGAAGATTATAATCATCCTTCACCCCGGGGTTCTTACCTTATGGCCTGCGTGATTTATTCTGTAATTTTTCTTGAAAGTCCTGCTGGTATAACCTATTTTGCTTTTTTGCCGGCGAATGAAGCAAGGTATTTTCAAAGTGTTGCAAAGGGCGTTGTATTCAGGAGTCCTACTACCTGGAACCTTCCAGATATACAGTTGGGAACAGGTGAAATGAAATCAACGGGTCTTTATCTTAATCAGAATTACCCTAATCCATTTAAAACAACTACAAGGATTGATTTTGAAACTGAAACAGCTGGTTTTATCGAGCTATCCTTATTTAATGAATATGGATATAAATGCTATGAAATGATAAATGAATATATGCTGCCCGGCAAGTACAGTGTTATTTTTGAAGGAACCTGCCTGCCTGATGGTATTTACTCCTATTCACTTATAACAGAGGATCAAATAGTTACAAAAAGTATGATGCTGGTTCATTAACAGGTACTGGGAATGAGCCACTATTTGATAAGAAAAATATTACAATTCACTTTGCCTCCAATGTTCCTGTCAGCCGTATATCTGCCGAAGAAGCCCCGACCATCAATCTCAGCTGACCCTTTTCCAGCACGAAAGCATGTTTTTCTTTATTCCAGAACCTCAGTTCATCGGCTTCCAACGGAATGGTAACCTTCATGCTTTCACCTGCAGGAATATGGACCCGCCTGAATCCTTTTAATGCTTTAACCGGCCGTTCAACTTTCGAGTCCGGGAAGCTTACATAGAGTTGTACCACTTCATCGCTATTTACTGAACCGCTATTTTTCACTGTTAGGGAAACATTAACAGTCTCTCCGTCCTGTATTGTTTGGCGGTCAATGATAAGATCAGAATACTCGAACGAGGTATAGCTCAGGCCATGGCCAAATGCAAAAAGAGGTTCATTACTGTCGTACTTATAGGTTCGGCCGTTACGGATGTTGTAATCCAGGATGGGTAAGAGGTGGTTTATTGATGCTGACCAGGTCTGCACGAGACGGCCTGCAGGGCTTACCTCCCCGAACAGTATATCTGCTACTCCATTACCCATTTCCTGACTGGATTGGGTCACATGAAGGATAGCCGGAATATTGTCCCTGGACCAGGGGATTGCATAAGGGAAACTGGAGACCAATATAAGTACGGTGTTCGGATTAACGGTTTTTACCAGTTTAACCAGGTCCTCCTGTTCAAGTGATATTGCCTGGCGGTCTACATCCTCGCGGCCGTCACTGGAAACATGGTTCTGACCCCAGCCCAGTCCATAGCTCAGGGGGTGGTTACCGATACATACAATAGCCACATCCGACTCACTGGCTGCTATTATTGCCGAATCGGCTTTGTTACTTGCTGCAAACCGCACTTCAGTATTATCATCAATGGCATTCCTTATACCATCAAGTATTGACACCCTGTACGGAGGGGTACCGGAATACCAATCTGGAACAACCAGGTCGGCACTTGGTCCGATGACCGCAATGGAGGTAATCTCATTCTTATTAAATGGCAGTAATCCATCGTTTTTCATTAACACCACAGATTTCACCGTAGCTTCTCTTGCCAGGTCGATTGCTTCCTGCCTGGTCCATGGCCTGGTTGTATCTTCAATTCCAATACTGTCGTATGGATTTTCCGGGCTGTTGTCCAGCAGACCCAGTCTGAGCATAACCCTCAGTGTCCCCCGGACTGCATCATCTATCTCTTCTTCTGAAACAAGTCCTTTTTTGATTGCATCTCGCAGGGAAGGCTTATAGTTATCAAGGAACATTGTAATGCCGGCTTTAATACATGCTGCTGCAGCTTCCGGTAAGTCAGGGTAATATTTATGTGAGTTTACCAATAGTGTGAAGGCACCGCCGTCGGTACAGATGATCCCGTTCTGTCCCCATTCGTTTACCGCAACATCTTTTAACATTGGATGCACCGTGCAGGGGATACCGTTATACTTGTTATAAGCAGCCATGAATGCCCTGGATCCGCCCTCAACAACCCCTTTGCAAAAGGGATAGGAATAGTACTCGCGGAACAGGCGTTCGTCAAAATCTGATGAGTTGATGTTACGGTTATTTTCATTACTGTTAGCCAGGAAATGTTTCATAAGGGAGGCTGTTTTCCAGTACCGTGGATGATTCCCCTGTAATCCTTTAACATAAGCGGTAACGAGGACTGATGCAAGGTATGCATCTTCACCGTAACACTCTTCAGTGCGCCCCCATCGTATATCTCTGCCCAGGTCGGCATTGGGAGCCAGGACTATCAGTCCGGCACTGGCATAGTCTTTATTCTGGGTCAGGTAACGTGTTTCATAGGCTTCCCATGCAGCAATTTTCTCATGTAGCTCCGGGTCCCACATCTGGGCAAGACCGATTGCCTGGGGAAACGTAGTGGTGGGCGCCTCACCTTTGCCTCTTACCGACCAGTTAGCCGGACCGCTAAGGGCGAGGCCATGCAATCCTTCAACAAGCCGGGTTCCTCTGACACCAAGCCTTGGTATTCCGGGTAAACGGGAAGAGAGATGATCGATTTTTTCGTCAAGAGTCATCAAGGATATAAGGTTATCCAACCTCTCGTCATCGCTCAGGTCAGTGTCTTGAAACGGGTACTCCTGTGAAAGGGAACAGGAAGTGGCAAACAGAATTATGGGAATAAAAAATAATGCTTTTTTCATGGACTTATATTTCAGGTAACTTAAAAGACTAAGGTATTTATTTTACGGGAAAAAATAAATTCCGACGAACCCAGATGATCCTGCTACACTTAAAACAATTGCTCGCTCACACCGGCCACAATCACCGTCCCGAAAAAGTTAAGCTTTTTCGAGGATCCTCGAATCGAAGATTCGGGACTCGCGAGCTCGCCCCGAATACCCGGGGCTCGGTTCAACACTTAAACAAACAATAAAGGCACAATTTTTGCTGCTAATTTATTGACAGATCATGCTTTAATGCATGTTTGATTATGTTCTTTGATAGTGTTGGAATTTTATGGTTAGTGAAGGTTAGGAGTGATTATGGTTTGTAGTGGCTGGTGCGCTAATGGTGCCTCACTGCGTTCGGCGACTCCTTGGGTTCGGTACTGCAAACAAAAAACAATCACTCGCTGCGCGAGCATATTTTGTTTTTTATAACGACTCTCCCGGAAGCGAGCTTCCGTCGAGCCGTTATAAAAACCAAAGCCCCCTGGCGGGGGTGATTGTTTTCTGCTTGATCCTTGATCCTGCGGAGGTGGAGATAAGGGGAATCGAACCCCTGACCTCGTGACTGCCAGTCACGCACTCTAGCCAACTGAGCTATATCCCCGTAAATGTTCTGCAAAAATATATTAAAAATTGTTATATACAAAGTCAGGTTAGAGCGACGTGTTTTTTTTAAAGGAATAATTGACAGAGCATTTTATCATGGATACAATTGACACAAGAGGAATTATTTCATATATTATTGATAGTATTTTAATAAAATTTTGACTTTATTCTTTTTAATACTTATTTTTAGGCTCTCAAAACGTGAAAATATGGAAATCAAGAAAAACGACAATGTAAATCTGGAAAAGAGCAAAGGTATATTCTTACAATTAGGAATTGTAATTGTTCTGGCATTATGCCTTATTGCTTTTGAATGGTCATCAGGGAGCAGGGAAGATAATCCTTTCGACACTGGTGGTGATGATGTGATTGAAGAGGAGATGATACCAATTACCGAAATGGAGGAACAGCAGCCCGAAACTCCGCCTGAAATACCCAAGGTGACTGATATATTTGATATTGTTGAAGATAATGTTGCCATCGACCATGAAGTATTGTTTGAAGATGATGAAGCTGACTTCGATGACGAGATTCAAATGTATGATTTTGAAGTAACGGAAGAACAAGAAGAAGAAGAAGAGGAAATTTTTGTTGTTGTTGAAGATATGCCTACATTCAGAGGCGGCGATGTGAATAAATTCCGTGAATGGGTTCAGCAAAGAATCAAGTATCCACAGATAGCCGCAGAAAATGGCATCCAGGGTAAAGTATTCATTATGTTCGTTGTCGAGCCTGATGGTTCAGTAAGTAATGTTACAATTATGAGAGGTGTTGACCCTGCACTCGACCAGGAAGCACAGAGGGTAGTTCAAACTTCACCAAAATGGTCTCCTGGTAAACAAAGAGGTGCACCTGTAAGGGTACGCTTTTCAATTACGGTTAACTTCCAGTTACAATAAAAAATTATAGAAATATTAATTTAGCCGCCCTGTTAAATGAGGCGGCTTTTTTTTTCAGGGAAATTATATTATCATATCTTTAGAGCCAATAAACCAATATTCGCATAAAAATGAGAAAGGTAATTTTCTATTCCGTAATTATATCTGTCTTCTTTGCATCCTGTTCCTCGCCAAAGAAACAGATGCAGTCAGGTAATTATGATGCCGCTATTACTAAAGCTGTTGAAAAAATACGTAAGGACAGGGAAGATATAAAAAATATTGACATTCTGGATCAATCTTACAGAATCGCTCTCGAACAGGACAACGAGAGAATAAGATTGTTGAAGATGGAAGGGAAACCACAAAACTGGGATGAAATCTACCTGATCTATAAAAAGATGCATGACAGGCAGTCAATGGTAAGAACAGTATTACCTCTCAAATCTGGTTCACGGACCATTGATTACCCTTATATTGATTATATGGAGGAGATGATCACAGCTAAGAACCATGCTGCTGATTATTATTATGCTAACGGCCAGGAATTGCTGAAAAACGGCACCAAAGAATCATATCGGCAGGCATATGCAGAGTTTGCCAGGGCAAAGGAATATGTTGGTGATTATGAAGGTATAGATCAACTTCTTGAGGAGTCAAGGTACATGGGCATGAGCAGGGTACTTGTCAGAGTTGAGAATCGTTCACATATTAATTTCCCCGAAGAGTTTGAATCTGACCTGCTTGCCCTTGACCTGCCAAGGCTCGATAATAGCTGGGTTGAATACCACACCAGGCAGATGGACGAGGATACAAATTTTGATTATATTGTTTCGGTTATCATTAAGTCAATCGCGGTATCGCCTGATAATAATTTCCAGAAAGATACCCTGATCAAAAGAGAAATTGAGGATGGTTTTCAATACGTGCTGGATGGTAATGGTAACGTGATGAAAGATAGCCTTGGGAATGATATAAAAATGAAAAAATACAAGAATGTGCAGTGTGCTCTCATCGAATCAATACAAACAAAAGAATGCGTTATTGACGGGCAAGTTGAGATTGTTACTGTTAACCCGGCAAAAGTATTGAAGAGCGATCCTTTATCGGCAAACTCTTATTTCGAACATGTGTCAGCAAGGGCAATAGGGGATACTGAAGCCCTGATGCCTGCTGAAATGGAAAAGATACAGAGTGAACCTGTCCCGTTCCCCTCTGACCTAGAAATGGTAATAAGATGTTCTGAGGCACTTAAGATGGGAATACGAAATGCTATGGAAAGAAACAGGAGGTTCATTATTTAAAACTTCCATAGTTTATATAATCATTATAAATATTTATGGTCGTTTCGAATTGAATATGTGAGTATGGATAAAATGATTGAAACGGAAGAACAAACCGACCGTGCCGTTCTTGTTGGTGTAGTACTTCCTCTCCAGAGTGAAGATGAAATAGGTGAATACCTTGATGAACTGGCTTTTTTAACAGAAACAGCCGGTGCATTGCCGGTAATAACATTTGTTCAGAAACTGAATGTACCCGATCCCAAAACATTTGTTGGATCCGGTAAGGTTAAGGAAATAGAAGCATATATCCGGGATAATGATATAAACCTTGCAATATTCGATGAGGAATTAAGCCCATCTCAGCTCAGGAATATAGAAAAGATACTCAAATGCAGGATACTTGACCGTACCAACCTTATCCTCGACATCTTTGCGCGCAGGGCACGCACTGCCCATGCCAAAGTGCAGGTTGAACTGGCACAATATGAGTACCTCCTGCCACGGCTTACAAGAATGTGGACACACCTGGAGAGACAGAAGGGTGGAATTGGATTGAGAGGACCTGGTGAAACTGAAATAGAAACAGACCGCCGCATTATACGTGATAAAATAGCCAGGCTTAAACAACAGCTGCAGAAAATAGATAAGCAGATGACTGCGCAGCGCAAAAACAGGTCAAAAATGGTTCAGGTAGCCCTGGTAGGGTACACCAATGTGGGAAAATCAACTATAATGAATATGCTCAGTAAATCCGATGTTTTTGCTGAGAATAAACTGTTTGCAACCCTCGATACCACTGTAAGAAAGGTAGTAATAGGTAACCTTCCATTCCTGATCTCTGATACTGTCGGGTTTATAAGAAAGCTGCCTCACGGACTGGTCGAGTCTTTTAAATCAACCCTTGATGAAGTCAGGGAAGCCGATATCCTGTGTCATGTGGTAGACATATCACATACCGGTTTTGAAGACCAGATCAAAATAGTAAATGAAACACTCCGTGATCTGAAAGCCGATAATAAAGAGATAATTATTGTATTTAATAAGATCGATGCCTTTATGTATACCGAAAAAGATGCTGATGACCTGAGTATGAAAGAAAAGGAGAATTTCACACTTGAGGAACTGGGGCAGAGCTGGATGGCAAGTAATAAGAATGCCAGAACAATTTTCATATCAGCAAAGGAAAAAACAAATATCGAGGCATTTAAGGAGCTTCTGTACAATGAGGTGAAAATCCTTCACGAGAAAATTTATCCGTACAATAATTTCCTTTATTAATGTAACCTAAACGTAGCGAAGAGTCTGCAATTAGAATGTTGCTCTGAGTTCGCCCAGTTTACTCAGGGCTCGGTTGTCTTTTATCTTTTATTTATAATCTCTCCAATCTGTATCGCATTGGTAGCAGCGCCCTTGCGGATATTGTCAGCTACAATCCACATATTTATAGCATTATCACAAGAGTAATCCTTCCTGATGCGGCCAACAAATACTTCATCATTGCCTGAAACATCCACCGGCATAGGGTAAATATTTTCTGCAGGATTATCCTTCAGAACCACTCCTGGTGTTTCATTAAGTATTTCTTTTATATCAGCCAGGTTAGATTCCTTTTTAAATTCCACGTTAACAGATTCGGAATGCCCTCCTGTGACGGGTAGTCTTACAGCCGTTGCGGTAACCTGTATACTGTCATCGCCGAGGATTTTCCTTGTTTCATTAACCAGCTTCATCTCTTCACGGGTATACCCGTTGTCTATGAAAGAATCGCAATGGGGCAGGCAATTCATAAATATTGTGTGGGGATAAGCCATATCTCCCCTTATTCCTTTTATTTCGTTCTCCAGCTGCTTAACAGCCTTCATGCCTGTACCTGTAACAGACTGGTATGTAGATATTACCAGGCGTTTGATGCCATAAGCCCGGTGTAGTGGTGCAAGAACCATTAATAATTGTATTGTGGAGCAATTCGGATTAGCAATAATCCTGTGCTTCCGGCTAATGGCTGAAGCATTGATCTCGGGTACAATAAGCGGCACATCTTTGTTCATCCTCCATGCTGAGGAGTTATCAATAACTGTTGTATCTTTTTCAGCAAAAACGGGGGCCCATTTCAGGGATACGGCACTGCCTGCTGAAAAAAATGCTATATCAGGCCTTTTTACCACTGCTTCAGCTATACTTATGATCTTATGTTTTTCCCCTTTGAAAACAACCTCTTTCCCTTCAGATTTATGAGATGCAACAGGCACTAATTCCCTAACCGGGAAATTGCGCTCCTCAAGTATTGTGAGCATTGCCCGACCAACCATTCCACTCACGCCAACCAAGGCAACTTTCTTCATAAACTTTTTTGTTTTTTGAAAAATATTATTGAAATTTATAAGACTAATGCTGTAAAGATAGTTTTTTACCTACTTTCATCAATTCGCTGCATGAGAAAAATTGTATTATTGTTTATGATGATCCCTGGCATGTTATGTGCCCAGGTCATTCACGAAGATTTTGAGTCAGGCTTGACAGAAGACTGGCTGCAGAGCCCTGAAAACAGGTGGGAAACCGATTCGCTTCAGAGCTTAAGCGGTATTTTCTCACTCCATCATTCATTTGATAATTACGAGTCGGGATGTGACAGGATAGGCATCTCCATAAATGGACTTCAACCTTCTGCCTCTGAAACAACCTGGCGGTTTAAGATCAAACATTCTTATAATCCTTCTTCATCCAATAACTGGTCATTCTTCCTGATGTCTGATGAACCCCCTTCAGGCATGATAGCAGGAGGATCAGTATCAGGCTTTGCCCTGGGGGTAAACCTGAGTGGATATAACGATACCCTGTGCCTGTGGAAAATTGTTAATGGTAATGTGTCAATGGTGTTTTCAACTTGCTTGAACTGGCAATATGATATAGGCGTCGATTCTGTTGCTTCATTAATAGTAAAAAGAACAGTTGAGGGTAACTGGGAAGTCTTTATTGCTGATGAGACAGGCAGGCAGGTACTCATTGGTGCAGGTACCGACCGAGATTTATTTTATGCAGGATGGACAGGTATAATGTACGAATACTCATCATCACAGGATCGCAAGCTATGGATTGATGATATAATAATTGAAGGATATATTGAAGAGGATAACTTAGCACCCTTGGCTGATACCGCGTATTTCTCCGGCAGGGATATTCTTATACTGCAATTTAATGAATCCCTGGCTGATATTCCTGACCCACAATGCTGCACTATAATGCCAGGTAATTATGTCCCTGAAAATATTATATATAGCAATGAATCATATATGCTTGAATTTGAGTCGGAGCTGGCGAATAAAATGTATTACACACTGCAGATAAGTGATGTATGTGACCTGTCAGGAAATTGTTGTGATATCGTTATTGACAGTATTCCACTCGCAATACCAGGGTGGAACGATATTATTATCTCTGAGATAATGTTTGATCCTGACCCTCCTGCAGGATTACCACCTTGTGAATACCTGGAGCTGTATAATAAATCGGGATTTGATCTTAATGCCGAGGGGTTTGAACTACGGGTTGGGGATGAGAAATATATATTGATGGGAGGGAATTTTAAGTCAGATGAGTATTTGCTCATAACCAATGAAAGTGATATAAGCTCCTTTGCAGGCTGCAGCAAGGTGTTTTGTACTGAAAGCAAATTCAGCCTGGATAATACCGGTGACAGGGTAGTACTAATGAATTCTTCAGATATCGTTATCCATGGTGTTGACTATGATATTGGGTGGTATAAAAACCAGCTGAAAAAGTACGGTGGCTGGTCGCTGGAAATGGTTGATACTGACTTTCCCTTTGCAGGACAGGTAAACTGGTCGGAATCGACCGACAGGTCGGGAGGAACACCGGGTAGGATCAATTCAGTCAATAATTTTAATCCTGACCTGGAGAGTCCTGTACTGGAGAATATCTTTTCTGTAACAAATAAAGATATTCATATGATATTTTCTGAAACAATGGATCAGAGAGTAATAGAACCCGGAAGCTGGTCATTTGAGGACAATATTGTGGGAAAACTTGATCTGGCTGATCCATTAATAAAGAGTGTTGATATTGAGTTTTGCGACAGTCTTACAGTGGGTACTATTTATGAAATAAGTGCAAAGGGGGAAATAACAGACCAGGCAGGTAACAAGCTGGTAATAAAGGATAAGCGGTTTGGCATTGCTGTTGAGACAGAAAAGCATGATATACTTTTCAATGAAATATTGTTCGATCCTTTGCCGGGAGGTGCTGAATTTATTGAATTAATTAATCATTCTGATAAGATAGTTGATCTTTCAGACCATTTTATTGTAAGTTATAATTCTGAGACTTCTGATACAGGAAGAATAGTCTGGCTGTCAGATGAACACAGGTGTCTCATGCCCGGTGATTATTTTGTTATAACATCAGATCATGAGGCCCTGATCACCGGATACAGTAATTGTGACCCGGACAGGATCTATGAGCTGGGTACACTGCCGTCTATGCCCGATAAAGAGGGTGGCCTGCTTTTGTTCAACAGGAGCCTGGTATTGATAGACCAGATGCATTATTCTGAAGATATGCATTTTAGTATGCTCACTGTTACGAGCGGGGTTTCCCTTGAGCGTATCGATACAGGTAAGCCAGG
Source organism: uncultured Rikenellaceae bacterium (assembly GCA_964577305.1). Classification (GTDB taxonomy): domain Bacteria; phylum Bacteroidota; class Bacteroidia; order Bacteroidales; family VadinHA17; genus UBA9300. The sequence goes on along the minus strand of CAZNYS010000007.1, from coordinate 8,300 downwards.
AACTGATGAAAATAACTGGAGGTCAGCTTCAGGTATGTCAGGGTATGCTACCCCGGGTATGGTTAATTCCTGTGGTAATGGTGTTGATGATGGAGTTAGTAAAGAAGTAATGACCTTTTCATCGGGGAAGATAAGCCCTGATAATGATGGTTGGGAAGATTTCCTGGAAATTAAGATCAGCCTGCCCGGAGAGCATAATATACTGGAAATAGAGGTATATAATGATATGGGCTATCCTGTCCGCTGCCTGGCTGAAAACCTGACATCTGGATATAGCTCTAAGATAATATGGGATGGCTGTGATGACTCTGGCTATCCTGTGCGGGAAGGAATATACATAATTTGTTCAAAGATAATATCACCCGGCCGGACACCCGAGGTCTTAAAGGGGGTATGTGCCGTGGTTTATTACTGATTTTCCGTACTATTATTCTCTTTTTCAGGCACCATAAGGGCAAAAATGATGGAAGGGAATGCCAGTAAGGCTGCTATTAAATATGTCTTATCCATGCCTATGTAGTCAGACAGAGCGCCTACACCCAGTGTCATAAGAGAGGTGATAAAAAAATTGATCATCATATAAACGCCATTTACAAAGGGTAAATGTTTTGTATCAAGATCATGTATCACGGCCAGGTTTACTGACTGTGGGGCTACGAGAAAAATTCCCATGAGGATGAGTAAAATTATACTTGATATGCCTGAGGAGTTGATGAACAAAAGCATCAGCACCGGTGATACTACAGATACAATGATCAATGTAGGTCTTCTTCCTATCCTGTCAGATATAGAGCCTGAAAGAAATGTGCCGGCAGCCCCTGCCAGCTGAAGAATAGAAAGTGATATACCTGCGCCCCACAACTCCATGCCTTTCCCTGTGAGATATACAGGAAGATAAAGTGTGAGCGAAGCCTTCATGGCTCCCCTGAAAAAGGTTATACCTGCCAGGGTGAGAAAAACAGGGAGGAAACGCCTGAAAATAGCGTGGTAATTGGGATTTTCTGTCCTTATCTCTTCACTGATGGATATCTTCCTTAACTTAAGCCAGAGAACAAATGATGCCAGTATTCCAAAAGGAATAAGTCTCAAGGTACCATCCAGTCCCCATTGTTCAACTGCTGCCACCACTACAAGGGGACCCAGTGTGCGTGCAAGTTCGCCACCCAGCATGAAAAAGCTCATGCCCATACCTGTTCTTTCTCCTGAGATTTTTTTTACCATTACGGGAGCAGGAACATGGAAGAGCGTTGAACTAACTCCGCTGACAAAAAGCAATATTACAAGTATTATATATACCGGTGCTACTCCTATTAAACCCATTGCTACAGTAGTAACAGCAGGTGCGAATATTACAAAATACCTTACTTTGAGTTTTTCAGCCATTATCCCTATCAGGGGATTGAAAAGTGATGGTACGCGCTGAACAACACTGAGCATACCGGAAAGGAACAGGGATATATTTAGTTTCTCAATTAAAAGTGGCAGGATAGGCGCCAGAAATGATGTGTATGTATCATGAATAAGATGGGCCAGTGAAATAAGTATGACATTATCTGTTTGAAATCCATTTTTCCTGACCTTATCTTCTTTCTGCATTACACGATTCAGATTTTATTTATTAGACGTGTCATTATTGAAGTCATTTTCGATTCAGTTGCAGCAGCTGCCTGTGTTACCATTTTATGGGTAATATAATGGATCTTTCCTTCAACACCCAGATCGCTTATTATGCTAACTGCAAAACATGGGATACCCATATGCCTGGCAGTAATTACTTCCGGCACAGTGGACATGCCAACAGCATCAGCACCTATTATCCTGAAATGCTTATATTCTGCAGGGGTTTCAAATGTAGGCCCGGTAGTGGCAAGGTATATCCCTTTTTTAATCTCTATGTTCAGTTCCCCCGACACATCTTCTGCTTTTTCAATTATGGCTTTATCATATGCCTCGCTCATATCCGGGAATCGTGGACCAATCAAATTGTTATTTGGACCTATGAGAGGATTGGGTAAAAAATTTATATGGTCTGTAATAATCATTATATCTCCAACCCTGAAACCAGGATTTATTCCTCCGGCCGCGTTTGACAGGAACAGGTATTTTATACCCAGGTACTTCATTACCCTTACGGGAAATACAACCTGTTCAATAGTATACCCCTCATAAAAATGGAAGCGACCTTTCATGGCCACTATCTTCTTATTGCCAAAATCACCATAGATTAATTTTCCCTCATGACCTTCAACTGTTGAAACAGGGAAATTAGGTATTTTCGAATAGTCGATCTCCTTTATGATATTCATTTTCGATACCAGTCCGCCAAGTCCGGTTCCCAGTACTATGCCTGCATCAGGAGCTGTAAAACCGTTTGATTTAAGAAAAGTTGCTGTTTCTTCTATTTTGTCTAACATAGTCTAAAATAAATTTATTGAATTCACCAGTATCATTATTAAGGAAAATAACATTTATCCTGAGATAAAAGAGTTTGTCATCTGGAAAATCTTTTTCATTAATTCTTTCCCTTAGACGTATTGCATCTTTTTCTGTTGTTATCAGACATCTTTCACCGGCAGGCAGGGTAAGGTATTTATCTTTTATTTTCCTGCAGTCCTTATTGCTGTAATGGTGATGATCCGGATATTTATAATGTGTTATTGCATGATTGTACTCACTGAGATAGTTAATCAAAGGCGCCGGTTCAGCTATACCTGTTACCAGTAGAACATTTCTTAGTTCATCACGTATCTGACCCATACTTATTCCGGGCTTATGCTGATTGAAGATACGTAAAGGTTGATCATATGACAGGCTTGTATAAAACAGGTGCTGTAAAGGGGACAGGGGTATCTTCTTGAAGATGAGTCTCATATTAATGGATGAGAGATCAGGGGGTGATTTAGTAATAAGAATAATGTCAGCCCTTTTTACTGAGGACCGATGTTCCCTCAACCTGCCAGAAGGCAGGAGATAGTCATCGATTATTAACCGGTTGTAATCTATTAACAAAATACTGAAACCAGCCTCAATATATCGATGCTGATAGGCATCATCAAGGAGAATAATATCTGTGCCGGGTTTGCGGGAGAGTATTTCATGCACCCCATGTACCCGGTCCCTGTCAACTGCCACTGTAATATCAGGATGTTTGCATTTTACCTGCAGTGGTTCATCACCGGTAGTATCGACACCTGAACTGGTTTCTACAATATTAAAATTTCTTGTCTTTCTTTTGTATCCCCTGCTGAGTACGGCTATATTGTACTCATCTTTAAGCAGCTTAATAAGGTACTCAACATGGGGAGTTTTCCCTGTTCCGCCCACTGTAAGATTGCCAACTGTAATTACAGGTAAGTCAAAATTGGTTGATTTAAGTATACCTGTATCGAACAGGTAGTTACGTATCCTTATTACAAGACCATAAATAAGTGCCAGGGGTAAAAGCAATATTTTTTGCAGTTTCCTGTTCATTACCTTATTTCGATGAAATATGGCAATCGGGCCTGTATCCCGGTGAGTGATCTTAACTCGTTGATGTCGTCATAATACTTTGACAGTTCTCCAAGTTCTTTCTTTATTAGTTTCGACTTGATATCACCGGAAAGACTTTTCAGAAGTTTTGCATAGGGATCCTCAGCTTCAGGATACTCCTTTATTTCATAATCTTCCAGTGAGGCAAGCTTAGCAGCTTCTTCTATTGCCTCAGGCAGACCTCCTATATAATCCACAAGGTTTAATTCCAGAGCATCTTTACCACAATAGACATGACCCTGACCCATCTCATCAACTTTTTCTTTTTCAATACCACGTCCATTGGAAACCCGGCTCACAAATTCATCATATGTTCTGTCAATATGCTGCTGGTAGATCATCTGCTCCTGGCTGTTCATTCCTCTGAATAATGACAGCATGTCTGAATTTTCATTCGTTTTAACCACATCTGTAGTAATCCCCAGTTTGTCTTCCATAAGCTTGCTTGCTTCAGGGTACAGGCCAAAGACACCAATAGAGCCAGTCAGTGTTGTAGGATGAGCAAATATTTTTGTTGCCGGTACCGACATATAATACCCTCCTGAAGCAGCAAAGTTACTCATTGATACAACCACTGGCATTGCCTCTGCAGTCAGTTGAATCTCCCTCCACATATTGTCTGAGGCCATGGCATTTCCCCCAGGTGAACTTATCCTGAGTACTACAGCATCATAATCCTCACTTTCCCTGATTTTTCTTAGCATCGAAGAAAAGCCATCTCCTCCAATCATGCCAGTTCTTCCTTTACCCATATTAATTGTTCCTTCAGCATAAATGACTGCAATGGATGATTCAGCTTTTTCTTTCTTTTTCGTCTCCACCTTTCTGTACTTGGCCATGGTAACCTTTTTAGGGTCTTTATCCCCTTCAGTATTTGTAAGAGTTTTCAATTCTTCAATAAGCTCATCTTTATACTTCAGTTCATCTATAAGTCCTTCTTCAACCGCTTTGTTAATATCGAATGCAATAAGTTCATCAGCTAACTGATTGAGCTTTTCAACACTAATATTTCGTGATTCTGAGATCTGGCTGAGCACATGATCCCATATACCGGATAAATAGTCCGTAATCTGTTCCCGGTTAGCTTCACTCAGGCCGTTAAGCATGTATTTTTCGACTGCTCCTTTGTATTTTCCATGCCTTATTACCTGAACATTTACACCAAGTTTCTCAAGAGCATTTTTATAGAAGATTATTTCAGAAACCAATCCCTTGAATTCCATCATGGCATTGGGATTAACGTATATCTTATCTGCAGCGCTGGAAATATAATATGCTTCCTGGGTGAGTATATAGTCAGTATATGATATTATAAATTTACCTGATTCTTTAAACCTGATCAGGGCATTGCGTATTTCTTCTGCTTTACCCCAGCCATTCATCATTAGACCGGTCTCAATGAGTACTCCTTTGATCCTGTCATCTTCCTCAGCTTTCTTAAGATTTGATATTATATCATTTATCCCGGGGGCAGGTTTGAATGTGAAATCAATGGGATCAAAACTGCTCCATGGATCATTTGTTCCTTGTTCTGGAATGGTTGATCCAGTATTCAGTACGAGCACGGAATTGGAACCTATGCTAACTGGTTTTTCAGCTGAAGCGATCATCAGACTGAAACTAGCCAGGCTGATAAAAAAGAATAATACACCGGCAATAAGCAATCCGGTAATTGTAGCTAATGTGTATTTCAGAAAACTTTTCATGATAATATGTTTTTACAGCTTAATTCAAGACCTTAAATATATAAAAAACAAGAACAAAGGGCTTTGGTTTATGAATGATTTAATATTTTTGAAGTTTAAGCAAAGAAATTCGAGCAATGGTTAAAACTTATCTGGGTCTGGGTACAAATATTGGCGACAGGGCTGAGAACCTTGCAAGTGCAAGAGACCGGCTGACTGATCAGTCTATTGATATCGTATCAGTCTCGCCTGTTTATATTACAGAACCATGGGGATTTAAGAGCGATAATGATTTCTATAACCAGGTGATAGAGATTAAAACCGGAATGGATGCGTTCGATTTGCTTGACCTGGTACAGGATACAGAAAGGCAAATGGGGAGGACAAGGATCATGAAAGCCTATACTGACAGGGTTATTGACATTGACATTTTGTTTTACGGTAATGAGATAGTAAGCAGTAAACCGTTGATTATTCCTCATCCCCTGCTTCACAAGAGGATGTTTGTTTTACAGCCAATGACTGATATAGCCCCGGATTTTGTACATCCCGTCTTTAATAAAAGCATTGCTGAGTTGATGGATGAGTGCCCGGATCTCCCTTTGAAAAGGGTTAGGGGGATGTCATAAAGATCCCCCTTTGAAGGGGGTTAGGGGGATGCCACAAAGATCCCCCTTTGAAGGGGGTTAGGGGGATGTCACAAAGATCCCCCTTTGAAGGGGGTTAGGGGGATGTCACCCACACCCTCCCTCCTCAATCTTTCGAATTTCCTTCTCAATCACTCTCAACACATTCCACATTTGTTTCCTTACTTCATTTTCATCAAACCTTATTACCCTGATACCATATGATTCGAGGATGCCCTGTCTTGCCTTATCGTCTTCATACTTATAATCATGGCTTGATCCGTCAATTTCAATGGCCAGTTTGATCTCATGGCAATAAAAGTCAACTATAAAATCACTGATGGGTACCTGCCTGTGAAATTCGTATCCAAGTGCCCTGTTCTTAATTCCCAGCCATAATAAGATTTCCCCGAGGGTGCTGTTTTTTCTGAGGATGCGGGCCAGTTGTTTTAGTTTTGGATTGTAGAGTATGGTTTTGTTTATAGGCATGGTGTATTATTTTTGGTTAGTACTGTCATTTCTTACATCCCCCTAACCCCCTTTAAAGGGGGAGCCTGGGATCACAAAGTTCCATTATCCGCATAGCTGTAATACCCGTTATCGGTAACGATAATATGATCAAGTAAGCTAATATCGAAATAGCCCGCAGCTTCCTTTATCTTTTGTGTTATCCTTGTGTCAGCCTCGCTGGGATCAAGATTGCCAGAAGGATGATTATGGCATATTATTATTGAAGAAGCAAGCAACTCGATGGCTTTTTTAATAATCAAACGTACATCGGTGATTGTACCACTTATTCCTCCCTGGCTTAATTTATGGCGGCTGAGTATTTTATTTGACCTGTTGAGGTAAAGCAGCCAGAATTCCTCGTGTGTAAGATCTGCCAGGAGGGGATTGAAAATTGAATACACATCATTACTGGATCTTATTTTCGGCGATTCCATTATCTCGGCTGATTTACGTCGCCTGCCCAGTTCAAGGGCAGCCATAATATTTATAGCTTTAGCCGTTCCTATGCCTTTTAGCTTTACAAGGTCGTGTACATCAAGCTTCCCCAGACGGTTTAAATTATTGGATGCAATGTTCAGTATTTCGCGGGCCAGGTCTACTGCCGATTTATCATTACTTCCCGAACCTATCAGTATAGCAAGCAGTTCAGCATCACTCAGGCTAGAAATACCTTTATAGAGGAGTTTTTCCCGGGGCCTGTCCTCAAGGGCCCAGTCTTTAATTTTAAGTGACATGCAGCAAAATTTTTATTCTACTACAATTTACATAAATAGTCTGAAAAATAAAAAAGGCTGTCCGTGAAAGGACAGCCTTAAAATCAAGTTTTAAAATTTTTACAGGCTATTCACATGTTTTGTCAGTGATGATTTAATGTTTGCAGCTTTATTCTTATGAATAATATTCTTGTTTACTAGCCTGTCCAGCATGGAAGAAACTTTAGGATATAGCTCCTTCGCCTCTTCCTTATCGGTAGTTGCACGCAGTTTCTTCAGACTGTTACGCATGGTTTTAACATAATATTTATTATGCAACCTGCGCTTTTCTTCCTGCCTGTTCCTTTTTTCTGCTGATTTGTGATTAGCCATTTTTTATTGTCTTGTAATTCTCAAAATTTGTACTCCGTAGGGGAATCGAACCCCTGCTACCAGGATGAAAACCTGGCGTCCTAACCACTAGACGAACGGAGCAAAGAACTCTCTTTTATAGAAAGCGGATGCAAAGAAAATACCTTTTTTTCAATATAGCAAATACTTTGCAAAAAAAGACTTACTATCTTGAATGGATATGGTAAGTAACAAAGGTTATGAATATCGAATGTCGAATAATGAATATCGAAGAACGAATGTAGAAGTTCGTCATTCGACATTCGATATTCTAAATTCAAACGCTTACTATGCTCTCCAGATGAAAGAGTTAGAAAACGTATCTTATTGAAAGGCCTCCGTGTATGCCACCCCAACCGGTATAGCCGATCAGGTTGACACTGGGCATTATATCGAGCGACAGGTTCAGAGGTATTTCATCGAAGGTATATTCAAGGCCGAGAATAAAATCGGCTCCGAGAACAGATCTCACATCAACATCGTCAATATATCGGTTATTATCCCAGAACCCGATATGTGCACCGAAACCCCAGAACCAGTTAAGACCGGGATACTGGCCGGTCCAGTGTTCATTTTCATAAAGTCCTGTTATAACAAAACCACCCCAGCTGCTTGCAAGGATGCCCTCAACAGCATTTGTCTGGTTTAGGAAGTGTTTAACCGTTACACCATAAGGAAAGCCTGCCCTCAGACCGAGACTGGTACGGTAATCCTGTGCGTTAACTGTTAATCCGATTACAAACAGTGTTATAAGGATTAAGCTAAATTTCTTCATTATTTATATTTTTTTACACTATTGTCCGACTAAATTCTTAAGTCGGTAATTTATTTTCTGTATAGCCCAT
>CAZNYS010000006.1:0-101008 GCA_964577305.1 uncultured Rikenellaceae bacterium | reverse complement strand
GTGATTCCGGGGGGACTCGAACCCCCAACCAACAGAACCGGAATCTGTTATTCTATCCAATTGAACTACGGAACCATTTGATACTGCTAAATTAACTCCTGTAGCTGATATTTCAAAGCAGGTGACAAATAATGATAATTGATAAGTTTTTCATAATTTCGCAAACCATATTATTAATTGTAATTCAATTGCCGTGATGGAATATAAATTCAGGGAAATAGAAAAGAAATGGCAAAAACACTGGGAAGAGAACAAAACCTTTAAGACTCACGATGATATAAATAACCCGAAAAAATATTATATTCTTGACATGTTTCCTTATCCCTCCGGTTCAGGCCTGCATGTCGGGCACCCCGAAGGTTATACTGCCACCGATATTGTGGCAAGATATAAGAGAATGAAAGGATATAATGTCCTGCACCCAATGGGCTGGGATGCTTTTGGTTTGCCTGCTGAACAATATGCCATGGAAACCGGGACCCAACCTGCTATCACCACAAATAAGAATTGTGATACGTTCAGGAGCCAGATAAAGGAGATAGGGCTCAGCTATGATTGGGACAGGGAAATAAAAACCAGTGATCCCAGGTACTTTAAATGGACACAATGGATTTTCATACAATTATATAACACCTGGTATGACGAAAAACTGCAGAAGGGAAGGCATATAGATGAACTGGAGATACCAGAGGATATCAGAAGAAGAGGAAACGCTTCTGTGCGCCAGTATATTGACGGTAAGCGACTGGCATATTATGATAACGCACTGGTATGGTGGTGTTCGAACTGCAAAATAGTATGCTCAAATGAAGAAGTACTGAACGATGGATCACATGAGAAATGCGGCCACCAGGTTGAAAAAATGAACCTTAAGCAGTGGATGCTCCGCATACCACATTATGCAGAACGATTGCTTACAGGCTTTGATAATCTTGACTGGCCTGAAGGTATTAAGGACCAGCAACGTAACTGGATAGGTAAGTCTACCGGGGCAGAAGTAAAATTCCACATTGAAAATAGCGGTGATATAATTTCTGTATTTACCACAAGACCTGATACACTTTTTGGAGCTACATATATGGTACTGGCTCCTGAGCATGAACTGACTAAAAAACTTACTACCAGGGAAAAAGAAAAAGAAGTAAATAAGTATATCAAAGAAGCTATCCTTAAATCGGATCTCGACCGAACCGATCTTGCCAAGGAAAAAACAGGTGTATTTACCGGGTCGTATGCAATAAATCCTGTAAATAACAAGAAAATACCTGTATGGATTGCTGACTATGTGCTTACCGGCTATGGAACAGGGGCAATAATGGCAGTGCCTGCACATGATGAGAGAGATTTTGAATTCGCCGGTATATTTGGTCTTCCGATTGAATGCATCATGAACCCTGATACAGATGATCAAGTCCTGAAGGGGAAAATACTAAATGGCCAGGCATGCTGGACCGAAGACGGGATCTATATCAATTCATCAGATAAGAGCACTGGGCTTGATATCAATGGACTGAAAAAGGAAGAAGGGATAAAGAAAACCATCGACTGGCTTATATCCAAAGAACTTGGTGAAGCCAGAGTAAATTACAAATTACGCGACTGGCTGTTCAGCAGGCAGAGATATTGGGGTGAACCATTCCCCGTTATACACTGGGAAGACGGAACTATAACTGTGGTCGATGAATCTGAGTTACCACTTGAACTGCCCGTACTTGAAAAATATCACCCCAGTGAAACCGGAGAATCACCTCTCGCAGGTGCAACAGATTGGTTAATGGTTGAAGGTAAAAACGGATTGAAAGGCAGGAGAGAAACAAATACAATGCCACAGTGGGCAGGATCATGCTGGTACTACCTCCGGTTTATTGACCCCCATAACAATAAAGATATTTTCAGTAAGGAAAAAGAAAAATACTGGATGCCTGTTGACCTCTATATTGGAGGAGCAGAGCATGCTGTGCTCCACCTGCTTTACAGCCGGTTCTGGCATAAAGTATTGTACGACCTTGGATATGTATCCCATGACGAACCATTCCTTAAACTCTTTAACCAGGGGATGATACTTGCTTTCGCATATGAAACGAAAACAGGAGCAAAAGTGTCGGGTGACCTTGTGGAAGAAAAAGATGGTAAGTATTTCAACAGGAAAACGGGTGAAGAGCTCAAACAGATAGTGGCTAAAATGTCAAAGTCACTGAAGAATGTTATTAACCCTGATGATATAATTGAAAGATACGGAGCCGATTCATTCAGATTATACGAAATGTTCATGGGGCCGCTTGATGCCTCCAAACCATGGGATGAAAAAGGGGTAAAAGGTGTATTCGGATTCCTGACAAGGGTTTTCAGACTATTTGGAAATAAGTCGAATATTACTGAAGAAGAAGAAAGTGCAGAACTATTGAAAGCCCTGCATAAGACAATAAGAAAAGTAGAAAATGACATTGACAACCTGAGATTCAACACTGCCATATCTGCACTGATGATCTTCACAAACCTTGCTGTAAAACAAGGTAAAGTAAACAGAGATACCGCATGTACTTTTGCAAGAATACTCCACCCCTTCGCTCCTCATCTGGCTGAGGAGCTATGGGAATTATACGGTGATAATGAAAGCCTTGCATATAAGGAATGGCCGGAGGTGAATGAAGACTATCTGAAAGAAGAAACATTTGAATATCCCGTGTCATTTAACGGTAAATTGAGATTCAAACTGGAATTACCCCTGAAGATGCTTGATGATGAAATAGAAAATGCCATCATAAGCGATGAAAGATCAGCCAGATGGCTGGCAGGGAATAAACCCCGCAAGATTATTGTTGTTAAAGGACGAATAATAAATGTTGTGGTATGAACAGGTACTATATCGTAATTATACTGTTGTCTTTTGTTATATATTACAGCTGCACCCATACATCCGGCAATATAAACCCTGTTGTTGAATTACAAGAACCCCCTGAAGAACAGGCTGAACAAAAAACTGACAGTTACGGTATAGATACCACAGGTTATAAAATAATAACCGGGAAGATCAAACGTAATCAGTTTCTTTCAGAAATACTCGACTATTATAATATAAGCTATAATGATATTGAGACATTAATCCGTAACTCCGGTGATGTATTTGATGTGAAGAAAATCAAAGCAGGTAATAATTACAGTCTGTATATAAAACCGGATACCCTGAACATACTTGAATATATGATCTATGAACATGATATTATAAATCATTATATATTCGATTTTAAAGGAGAACCTGTCATCAGGAAAATAGAAAAACCTGTAAGACTGGAACTAAAATATGCCTCAGGAACAATAAAAACATCATTATGGGATGCAATGCTTGATAATAGTCTTAATCCCGTTCTTGCCGTGGAACTGTCAGAAATCTATGCCTGGTCAATAGATTTTTTTGGCCTGCAGGAAGGCGACAGGTTCAAGGTTATCTACGAAGAAGAATATATTGATACAACTTCCAATGGGGTGTACCGTATCCTTGCTACCTTCTTTGAACATGCCGGCACCGGGTTTTATGCAATACCCTTTATCCAGGATGGTAAGGAAAGCTATTATGACCTGGAGGGTAACAGCCTGCGTAAAGCATTCCTGAAAGCTCCACTGAGGTATTCACGTATAAGTAGCAGGTATTCGAACAGCAGGCTGCATCCGATATTAAGAATACGACGGCCCCATCACGGTGTGGATTATGCAGCCCCGGTAGGTACACCTGTCCATGCCATTGGCGATGGCAGGATTATTATGACGGAATACCAGAGTGGATCAGGACGGATAGTTAAAATCAAACATAATAGCGTATATACAACTGCCTACATGCACCTCAGTAGTTACGGTAAAGGTGTTAGTGTTGGTAAATACGTAAAACAGGGGGATATAATAGGATATGTAGGAAGTTCAGGATTATCCACAGGGCCACATCTTGATTTCAGATTCTATAAAAATGGATATGCTGTTGATCCGCTCAAGGTAGAAGCACCACCCGTAGAACCAGTCTCAGAAGAAAACAATGAGAAATTTGAGAAAATAAGCAAGGTAATGGTTCAGCTTATTGAATCATTCTGATCTTTCATGATCAGCTTTTCAACTATCAGTGGATAATATTCATATTCAAGCTTATGTATCCTTTCAGCAAGTGATTCAGGATTGTCATCAGGTTTAACTTCGCATTTTGCCTGGAAAATAATATCCCCTTCATCGTAACGTGCATTGACATAATGTATGCTTATTCCTGATTCTTTCTCATTATTATCTATAACTGCCCTGTGAACCCTGCTCCCATACATCCCTTTACCACCATAATCAGGAAGCAGTGCAGGATGAATATTTACTATACGCCCGGGGTAATGCTGGAGTATTTCCTCAGGTACCAGCCATAAAAACCCGGCCAGCACTATTAAATATATCTCGTTTTCAAGTAATATGCTCAATACTTTACCATTCCTGTAAAAATCATCACGGTCGAAAACAATTGATGGAACTGAAAATTTCTTAGCCCTTTCTAATACAAATACATCAGCTTTATTTGAAAGAATAAGTTTGATTTTGGCGGTTTTACTGGTCGAAAAATATTCCATCAGTTTTTGAGCATTCGTCCCGGAGCCTGAAGCAAAAATTGCTATATTCCTCATTATCAAATTTTTACAAAAACGTGCATGGTTTCAACCCCTGCACAAAAAAGCATGTTTATTTATTTGAATATCAATTATATGTATTTTATATTTAATAAATATTTTTAAATTTGTTTGATTAATATGGTACAAATATATTTCTTTGCAAGGTTTTAAATGTAATTATTATTAACCAAAATTTGAGATTATGTCTGATATTGCAGCAAAAGTAATAGAGATCATCGTTGACAAACTAGGAGTTGACGAATCAGAAGTTACCCCTGAGGCTAGCTTTACCAACGATTTGGGTGCTGATTCTCTTGACACTGTTGAGCTTATAATGGAATTTGAAAAGGAATTCAATATGGGAATTCCTGATGATCAGGCAGAAAACATCAGCACTGTTGGTGAAGCCATCAAGTACATCGAGGAAAATGCAAAATAAGATTGCATAACCAGAGAAATCAAACAACATGAGAAGGGTTGTAGTTACTGGTATAGGAGCCATAACTCCGATCGGTAAAAATATTGAGCAATACTGGGATGGATTAAAATCTGGTACCAGTGGATCGGATTGGATCACGCGTTTTGATGCTGAAAAATTCAAAACACGATTTGCCTGTGAGATAAAGAACTACGACCCGGTTGACTATTTTGACCGTAAAGAATCCCGTAAGCTGGATGTTTATGCCCAGTACGCCCTCATTGCTGTTGATGAAGCAATAAAAGATTCAGGTCTCGATCTTGAAAATATAGATAAGGATCAAGCCGGAGTAATATGGGCTTCAGGGATTGGAGGGATAGGAACATTTCTCAATGAAATTACAGGGTTTGTTAAGGGGGACGGTGTTCCCCGTTTCAGCCCTTTCTTTATTCCCAAGATGATATCTGACATTGCTGCAGGTCATATTTCCATCAAATACGGTTTTCAGGGTCCGAATTATGGTACTGTATCAGCCTGTGCGTCATCAACCCATGCAATTATTGATGCATTTAACCTGATCAAGCTTGGCAAAGCCAAAATCTTTATTGCCGGAGGCTCTGAGGCAGCCATAAACCAGGCAGGTATAGGCGGTTTCAACTCAATGCAGGCTATGTCAACAAATAATGATGAGTACAAAAGCGCGTCAAGGCCAATGGACTTAAAACGTGACGGTTTTGTGATGGGCGAAGGTGGAGGTTCTCTCATACTTGAAGACTTTGAGCATGCCAAAGCCCGTGGAGCAAGAATATACGGTGAAATATGCGGCACAGGAATGACTGCTGATGCCTACCATATTACGGCACCTCACCCTGATGGTATAGGGGCGTATAAAGTAATGAAAATTGCCCTTGAAGAATCAGGCCTGAAAAAGGAAGATATTGATTACATAAATGTACACGGCACTGCAACACCATTGGGTGATATTTCCGAGACAAGGGCCATAATCAATTTGTTCGGGGAGCATGCATATAAAATGAATATAAGTGCCACCAAATCAATGACAGGGCACCTGCTTGGCGCTGCCGGTGCTGTTGAAGCCATTGCTTCAATACTTGCAATTCAACATAATATTGTCCCTCCTACTATAAATCAAACTACTGCTGATCCTAATATTGACCAGAATTTGAACCTTACTGTGAATAATGCCCAGGAAAGGGAAATTAATACCGCACTCAGTAATACATTCGGTTTTGGAGGACATAATGCTTCAATAATAATCAAGAAAATCTAAATACCGGTTGTGTCATCAAACCACAACATTAAGAAGGGCATAAAAATCCTTGACAAAAAGTCATTCCGGTATGCACTTAAAAAAATACTGGGTTTCAGGCCATTGAGGCCAGGTATTTATGAGCTTGCTTTTATACACCGTTCAGTAAAATTCGAACTACCTGATGGAAGCATTATAAATAATGAACGACTCGAGTACCTGGGTGATGCCATTCTCGATGCAGTCCTGTCAGAATACCTGTACAGGAATTATCCAGAAGCTTCTGAAGGTGAATTAACAAAACTCAGATCCAGGATTGCAAACAGGAGGACTCTTAATAAACTGGCTCTTTCTATGAATATTGATAATCTTATCATAAGCCATATCAATAATAATTCCTCCTCAAGAAATATCTATGGAGATGCGCTGGAAGCACTTATCGGAGCCCTTTTTTTTGATAAAGGGTACTCCAGGACAAGAAAATTTATTATCAGACATATCTTAACCGATCATATTGACCTTAACAGGATAATAAATACTGAAACTGATTACAAAAGCCAGGTATTCCATTGGGCACAAAAACTGCAAAAGCAAATCAGTTTTAATTATAATGAAGATTATGATTTCATTGATAAGAAATATGTTTTTACAACTGTGCTCAGAATCGACAATGAAATATTCGGAGAGGGCAGCGGCTCCTCAAAAAAAGAAGCTGAACAAAAAGCTTCACTCCAGGCTGTAAAGAAAATCAATAAAATAGGATTTATTGATTGAATCTTTTTTTTACTAACTTTATTTGGCATTTAAGCCTCAAAATGAAACCTCCGGTAAAAAAGACCAGGCATAAGCTGAGTATTGATGACCATAATTCAGATCAGTATCTGGGCCTTGTGTCACCTGAAGCTGATTATAAGGTGTCATTACTCATCAACCAGGAGCTCGGCATCAGCCTCAGAAGTAATAACCCGGTAATCAAAACCATCGATAAAAAAGAGATCCGGTTTTCAAGATTTACTTCTGATTCGAAATTCTGTGAGGCATCATATGAACTTATCAGGAACCGCTCGGGAAAGGAAACACTTCTGAACAAAATTCCTTCGCTTGACTATATCTTAAGAATAAAAGATATAACAGGTACTGAAACAATCGATAATATAATTCGTAAAATAAGAAATATCAGGGAGATAACGGGAGTTTTTGTACTTGATAAAAATAAACAAATAGAATACTCGGTTCTTCAAATATTACCCTGAAATGGAAGACTTAAAACTTAACCTCTCCAGGAACGAATTCTCAACATCCAAGAAAGTGCTTTTATGGATAGTTGGTTCAATGTTTCTAATCGGCGGCGTCTGGGCCCTTTACATGAGGCTTGTTAAACATGACACTTCTGTTCAACCAGGTCTAACAGTTGTTCTCTTAATATTAAGTGGATTTATGTTTTTTGTTGCTGCTCTCGCTACTTTCAGAAAGAGGAAACACTTCTTTTATGTAAATGATGAGGCTATATCGTACCGTTACGGACTTGTATCATCCAGTTATCACAGCTATAACTGGTCTGAGATCAAGAAAGTAATAATGAAGTACAATCAACGTAAAGCCATACTTATATTAAATAATGATAAACACGTAACTATAAACCTGAACTGGATCCAGAAAACCAATTCACAAATCATACTTAAGCATATATACTTCGCATCAAAAAATAAAGGCCTGCCCTTAACCAGGAATTAAAAAGAAAAATGAGCGAATAGAAATATCCGCTCATTCTTAACTAACCCTAAAACCTAAAACCTAAGTTATGAAAAGTGTACCTCTGGTTTTAAGAAAGGAGGTGATGGCTCACCTCCATGTCCTTGTTAACCTAAAACTAACTAATCTAACCTATGAAAAAAACCTCATTGAATTAACATCAAACATCGTACCAATCTTAAATTAGCTGAATTATTTTGATGAATATCAATTTTCAAAGAGCATTTTCATCATATATGGAACAAAAGTTGTACCATTAATATAAATACTACTCGCTTATAATCTTAAAATGACGTTAAATTAAGTTAAAAAGCTGTTAATGTTAATTTTAAGAAATACTTTTGTATAATGGAAGTAAGGAGAATCACGCAGGATAAAAAGAGGGTATCAAGGTAAAAGATGAAGAAAAAGATTATTATAATGCTTGCTGTAATTATCTCGATTGGACTATCAGGCCTGATACTTATCCAGATATACTGGATCAATAATTCAATCCAGGTGAAAAACCAGCAATTCAGGGTGTATGTTAACAATGCTCTTACAGCTGTTGTGCTAGATATGGAACAGCAGGAAACAATAGAGCGAATAGTGGAGGAGATTGATATGCCCCTGGTCGATTCCGTTGTTGCCATTGTACCTTCCCAGTCGGTTCTTGCGCGGCAATTGCGTGGTTACCATTCAGAATCAAACATACCCCTTCTGAAAGGGCGTGATGATGTAATTGCTTCTCTCACAATAAGCAGGGAAGGACAGAAAATACTGTTTTACTCTGATGATGAATTCTTCTACCCTGAAGAAGAAATACCCGAATTATCTTCTCAGAGCCTGAGGGCAGGCATCAATGACAGGATAGCAAACAAAACCGTTATGCTCGAGAGTATTATGGGAAAACTTATTGCCGAAACACCTGAGCTGTCTGAAAGAGTAGATCCCGACAGGGTAAATGACCAGATCGATCAAACCCTCCGAAGGCTCGGAATATCCCTTAATTATGAATTTGCTATTACTTCATCAGGTAATCAGGTTTACAGCAGTGCCGGATTTGATATGGGATCTGATGCCAATAAATATATAAGGCAACTATTCCCAAATGACCCGGTTCCAGGACAGAATATGATCTACCTTTACTTCCCCAGAGAAAAAAACTATTTATTTAAGCAGGTCGGCTTCATGGGTATTTCATCGATTATTGTAACCCTCTTCCTGATTGTTTTTTCCGTAAGTAATATTTTGATTATCCTGAGGCAGAAAAGGATATCCGAAATACGTAATGATTTTATAAACAATATGACTCATGAATTAAAAACGCCAATTTCTACAATCTCCCTTGCCTCACAGTTGATCGGTGACAATAGTATTGCACAAAACAAGAAAAATCTCGATAAAATATCAAAAATACTAAACGACGAGTCAATAAGGCTGAAATACCAGGTTGAAAAAGTACTCCAGGCTTCAGCTTTTGATAAAGGGACAATGAAACTGAATATGGTTAATACTGATATCCACCGCATAATAAACAGTGCTATTGACAATTTCAGGTTACAGATATCAGACACTGGCGGCAAACTGATAAAGGAACTCAATGCAAAAGATTCTAACCTTAAAATTGATGAAGCGCATATGTTTAACATGATTTCCAACCTTCTTGATAATGCAATAAAATATTCTAATGGGAATCCTGAGATAAAGATTAAAACAACTGATGACAACAAGCAGTTTACTGTTTCAATATCAGATAATGGAATTGGTATAAAAAAAGATGATATAAAGAGAATCTTTGACAAGTTTTACAGGGTACCTACAGGTAATATCCATAATGTTAAGGGATTTGGACTGGGACTGAGTTACGTTAAAAAAATAGTTGACGAACATAACGGCACTATTACTGTTCATAGTCAAATAAATAAAGGAACACACTTTGATATTAGTCTTCCAAAAAACAGTTGATCATGGCAAAAATATTATTAGCTGAAGATGACATTAACCTCGGAACACTGCTAACTGATTATCTTAAGGCAAAAGAATATACGGTTATACATCTGACTGATGGTCAAAAGGCACTGGATACTTTCAGGTCGGAGACTTTTGACATTTGTTTGCTTGATATTATGCTCCCTGAAATTGACGGTTTAAGCCTTGCAAAGAAGATCAGGAAGATTGAAAAAGATATACCTGTTATTTTCCTTACCGCCAAATCACTCGAGAAGGATAAGATTGAAGGATTTGCTGCAGGTGCCGATGACTATATTACCAAGCCCTTCTCAATGGAAGAGTTATTATACAGGATAGAAGCGATACTCAGGAGAACAAAATCGTATAAAGATGATGATGCTGATAAATATAAAGTTGGAAAATTCACTTTTTACCCGCTGACACAAATACTCGATTCTGACAAAGGTGCACATAAACTAACAACCAAGGAATCGGAATTACTTAAGCTTCTCTGTAAAAGCAAAAACGAGGTACTGGAAAGGAATTATGCATTACGCACTATATGGATTGATGATAATTATTTCAATGCACGCAGTATGGATGTATACATTACCAAACTGAGAAAATATCTGAAAACTGATCCTTCAGTTACCATACTCAACGTACACGGTAAGGGGTACAAACTTCTTTGTAAATAAAGAAAAAACCCTTTTGATTTGAGCAAAAGGGGTATAGCTTAGGTTAGATTTGAGGGTTAAGGTATATTTTCAGATATCTTAATACATTTTAACGTCTCGAAAATAGTTTTTTTTAATAAAAAAAACAAACGTCCCTTAATCCATTTTTAATACAGCAAGGAATGCCTGTTGCGGCACTTCAACATTACCAACCTGCCTCATTCGTTTTTTTCCTTTCTTCTGCTTCTCAAGAAGTTTTCTTTTTCTTGTAATATCACCACCGTAACATTTAGCTGTAACATCTTTTCTTACAGCTTTAACCGTTTCACGGGCAATGATTTTTGCACCTATGGCTGCCTGTATGGCTATGTCAAATTGCTGCCTGGGGATCAACTCTTTCAGTTTAACACACATCCTCCGTCCAAAGTCGTAGGAATGCCCTCTGAAGATAAGTGTGGAAAGAGCATCAACCATTTCACCATTAAGAAGGATATCCAGTCTTACAAGATCTGCTTTCTTATGCGATGAATAGTGATAGTCAAATGAAGCATACCCCCTTGATATACTTTTTAATTTATCATAAAAATAAAATACTATTTCAGCAAGTGGCAGCTCAAAAGTGATCTCAACCCTGTCGCTTGTAAGGTAAACCTGGTTTTTGAAAGTACCTCGCTTATCTATACATAAAGTCATTATATTACCCACATATTCTGACTTTGTTATTATCTGGGCAAAAATATACGGTTCCTCAATCCTCTCAATATGTGTAACAGCAGGTAATCCCGAGGGATTATGCACCTCGGTCATTTCACCTGAAGTAGTATACACATTATAGGATACATTAGGAACAGTAGTAATAACATCCATATCAAATTCCCTGTCCAGTCTCTCCTGTATTATCTCCATATGGAGGAGGCCCAGGAAACCACACCTGAACCCAAAGCCAAGTGCTGCTGATGATTCAGGAATAAAAGACAGGGAAGCATCATTGAGCTGCAGTTTCTCTATTGAGGAACGCAGATCTTCATAATCATCGGCATCAACGGGGTATATACCTGCAAACACCATTGGTTTTACATTTTCGAATCCTTCAATACCCTTTTCACATGGCCTGTCAAGATGCGTTATGGTATCTCCCACTTTAACTTCCCTTGATTCCTTGATGCCGGAAATAATATATCCCACATTCCCGGCACTTAAAACTTCCATGGGTTCCTGCCTGATCTTCAGCACACCTATTTCATCAGCATCATACTTCTTCCCCGTATTAAAGAATTTTACCATATCTCCCTTGCGCAGAGTCCCGTTTATAATCTTGAAGTAGGCTATTATGCCTCTGAAGGAATTAAACACCGAATCAAAGATAAGAGCCTGTAATGGTGCATCTGGATCTCCTAAAGGAGGAGGTATTGAAGTCACTATCTTTTCAAGTATCATGTCAACGCCCATCCCGGTCTTTGCACTTGCTTCAATAATATCTTCCCTCTCGCAACCTAAAAGATCCACTATCTGGTCCTTCACTTCATCAGGCATAGCATTGGCCATATCCATTTTATTAAGCACGGGTATCACCTCAAGATTATGATCAATAGCCATATAAAGATTAGATATTGTCTGTGCCTGTATGCCCTGGGTGGCATCAACAACTAGCAGGGCCCCTTCGCAAGCTGCTATTGACCTCGAAACCTCATAGGAAAAATCAACATGCCCCGGTGTATCGATAAGGTTAAGCGTATAATCTGAACCATGATGCATATACCTCATCTGTATGGCATGACTTTTAATAGTAATCCCTCTTTCCCTCTCCAGTTCCATATCATCCAGTACCTGGTCCTTCCTGTCTCTCTCACTCAAAGTATCAGTTTTTTCAAGCAGCCTGTCTGCAAGAGTACTCTTACCATGGTCAATATGAGCTATGATACAAAAATTCCGTATGTTATTCATTGCTGCTCTCATTCCTCAGATTAAGCGCAAATATATAATTATTAGTTGAATAAGTTTAGAATGAGTCCGAAAAAGCAAGTGCGTTTTCGAGGATCCTCGAATAAGATCAGGGGTTGAGAATTAATCCCAGTTTAATAAACTATCACCTGTATTTGATCAAATAATTATTACTTTTAGGATAATTCTTTTATGCAGATCCATGATTACTTTTCTTATATGCATTATTGCACTTGTTGCGGGCTATTTACTATATGGCCGCTTCATAGACTATTATTTCGGCATGCAGCCAGAACGCAAAACACCGGCAATCACACAAGCTGATGGCGTTGACTTCATCCCTTTGCCTGCATGGAAGATATTCATGATACAATTCCTCAATATTGCAGGATTAGGCCCCATATTCGGAGCTATCCTGGGAGCAATGTATGGGCCGGTAGCATATATATGGATAGTATTGGGATGTATATTCATGGGAGCAGTTCATGACTATTTTTCCGGGATGCTTTCAATACGGAATAATGGCGACAGTTTACCTGAGCTGGTTGGCAGATACCTTGGTGTCACTGTAAAGAACTTCCTCAGAGTATTTACATTATTACTGTTGATATTTGTCGGTGTTGCATTTGTTACAGGACCGGCTAAACTGCTTCAAACAATGACCAACCTTGATATAAGAGTTTGGTTGTATCTTATTTTTGCATACTACCTGCTTGCAACATTATTACCTATAAACAAAATTATTGGCAGAATATATCCTGTCTTCGGAGTTTCACTTCTGATCATGGCCCTTGGTATAGGTGGATCAATCATTTTCAAATCTCTTAATGGGACTCTCCAGATGACCGAATTAAGCATGTCTTCCCTGAGAAATTTTCATAATAATCCAGAAACCAATATCCTTTTCCCGATGTTATTTATCGTTATTTCCTGCGGGGCGATCAGCGGATTTCATGCCACACAGTCTCCCCTGATGGCAAGGTGTGTTAAAAACGAAAAGCAGGGTAAAAGTATTTTCTGCGGAGCAATGATCGCTGAAGGAATAGTAGCAATTATATGGGCAACAGCTGCAATGAATTACTTCAATGACGTTCATGGACTAAACTATACTCTTTCCAATTCTCTGGTATCAGACCCCAGTATTACACCGGATCCGGCATGGGTGGTTAATGAGATCTGCAACACATGGCTGGGAAAAGTCGGGGCTATATTTGCCGTTATTGGAGTTATTGCCTGCCCGATTACATCGGGAGACACCGCATTCAGATCGGCAAGATTAATAATAGCTGATGTGTTCAGGATTAAACAATCAGGAATAAAGAACAGGTTATTTGTCAGCATCCCAATATTCATTATCGGATTCATTTTGACTTTTATTATGAAGGATGAATTTGGACGAATATGGAAGTTTGTGGGTATATCAAATCAGTCTCTGGCAACAATTGTACTGTGGTCGGCTGCCATGTATCAGGCATTAAACAAGAAAAACCACTGGTTATTATCTATCCCGGCCACATTCCTGACAACAATCTGCATAACCTATATTATGGTGGCCCCTAATAAAAGTGCCGGACTGGCAATGCCTGTTAATCTGGGATATATTACCGGAGTACTTGGCGGATTAGGTATTCTTACACTGTTCCTGATCTCAGCCAGGAGGAAAGCGCAGGCATATAATTTAAACTGAATAGGGGCTGTCTCATAAGTCTACCACCTCCCCCCCGAGTACTCGGGGGTACTCCTCCTCTAAAGAGGAGGAGAAAGTTATAGTATTGTATATCAGCCATTTCCCCTCCTTTTGAAAGGAGGGGTATCCCGACCGTAAGGTCGAGGAGGGGGTGGTTAGAGGACTTATGAGACAGCCCCATGAAATTCGCGATAATTAGTTCAAATCAGCGCTAACCTGCATCTATTACATCATGCCTGGCATGCCACCACCGCCCATTGCGGGATTAGGCATTGGCTCATCTTCTTTTTCTTCAACCACTACTGCTTCGGTTGTCAGGAACATGCCTGCTATTGATGCTGCATTTTCAAGAGCTATACGAACCACTTTGGCAGGGTCTATTACACCTGAATCATAGAGGTTTTCAAATTTACCAATACTTGCATTGTATCCGAAATCATCCTTCCCTTCCTTAACTACTTGTGCCACAACGGCTCCTTCTTCACCTGAGTTAATTACAATTTGGCGCAAAGGTTCTTCAATGGCACGTTTAACAATCTGAATGCCGGTATTCTGGTCTTCATTTTCACCTTTCAGGTTTTCCAGTGCCGCAATTGCACGGATATATGTAACACCGCCGCCGGGAACTATCCCTTCCTCAATTGCTGCACGGGTTGCACTCAGTGCATCGTCAACGCGGTCTTTCTTCTCCTTCATTTCCACTTCTGATGCAGCACCAATGTAAAGCACTGCAACGCCTCCTGCAAGCTTGGCAAGCCTTTCCTGCAGCTTCTCCTTATCATAATCTGAAGTGGTTGTTGATATCTGTTTCTTAATCTGGTTAACGCGTGCTACTATTGCATCTTTTGCACCGGCACCGTTTACTATAGTTGTGTTTTCCTTGTCAACAGATATTTTCTCAGCCTGTCCCAGCATATCAAGTGTGGTATGCTCCAGCTTAAGGCCTTTTTCTTCAGAGATTACTGTACCTCCTGTCAGAACAGCTATATCTTCCAGCATTTCTTTTCTCCTATCACCGAATCCAGGAGCTTTGACGGCACAAACCTTCAATGACCCCCTCAGACGGTTTACAACCAGCGTTGCAAGAGCTTCTCCTTCAACATCCTCAGCAATAATCATCAGGGGTTTGCCATTCTGCGCTGTTGTTTCAAGGATAGGAAGCAGGTCCTTCATTGTGGATATTTTCTTATCATGGATAAGGACATAAGGACTTTCAAGATCAGCCTCCATTTTCTCTGTATCGGTTACGAAGTAAAGAGAAATATAGCCCCGGTCAAACTGCATACCTTCAACAACCTCAACAGTAGTTTCAGTGCCTTTTGCCTCTTCAACAGTGATCACTCCTTCTTTCTTAACCTTACTCATTGCTTCAGCAATAAGCTTACCTATTTCCTCATCATTATTGGCAGCGACACGGGCAACCTGTTCAATTTTATTCAGGTCATCGCCAACAACCTTTGCCTGTTTGGCAATATGCTTTACCACCTCACTTACAGCTTTGTCGATGCCTCTTTTCAGTTCCATTGGATTTGCACCGGCGGTCACATTCTTAAGTCCAACATTAATTATAGCCTGTGCAAGCACCGTTGCGGTGGTTGTCCCATCGCCAGCATCCTCTCCTGTTTTGGAAGCCACTTCCTTAACCATCTGGGCTCCCACATTCTGAAAAGGATCATCAAGTTCAATTTCCTTAGCTACTGTAACACCATCTTTGCTTATTTGTGGTGCTCCAAACTTTTTTTCAAGTACTACATTCCTTCCTTTTGGTCCAAGCGTTACCCTTACAGTATCAGCAAGCTTGTCAACACCTTCTTTAAGAAGGTTTCGTGCTTCAATATTAAATTTAATTTCTTTTGCCATATCAGTTAGTTTAAATTATTTGGTTTATGCAATGTATAAAATATCACTCTGTGACATTAAAAGGTAATCTTCACCGTCAATGTTGAGTTCCTGACCGGCATATTTACCATATAGTACCACATCTCCGGATTTTACTTCCATATCTTCGTCTTTTTTTGCTGCACCAACCAATATTATGGTTCCCTGCTGTGGTTTTTCCTTGGCACTGTCAGGGATTATGATGCCGCTTGCAGTTTTTTCCTCTGCTTCATGAGGTTTAACAAGTACTTTACCTGCTAATATTTTACCTTTTAGTTTTGCCATTTTATTTACTTGATTTGTTAAACAATATATTTTTGCCGATATCCTCATTTTACAGAATCTGTGCCAAAGGATTTTTTTGTCAGTTTACAGTATTCTGTACGTCATAATTGCAAAAAAAATGTCAGTCTCGTGACAAACTGACATTTCGAAATGAATCATACTATTTCTTTTTACTCTCCCTCCTGGTTATCACCTCCCTGATCAGGTATAGCTGTAGGCAGGTTAGGTATAGCAGTGGGATCAACAGCATTGTCTATCTGGTCCTGTATTCTTGATGATTCTTCCTCCACACCATGAGGTATTGCTATTGTAGCTGCTATACTTAGTGCAAGTATTATTGCTGCAAGGGTCCAGGTAGTTTTTTCAAGAAAATCGGCTGTTTTTCTTACTCCCATTGACTGACCGGTAGAAGTGAAATTAGCAGCCAGACCTCCTCCCTTGGAATTCTGTACAAGCACTACCATTACCTGAAGTACACATGCTATAATTACTACTATTGAAATAAATACATATATACCCATCTGCTTCAGTTTTTTAAAAGAATTTCTTTTATCTTCTCAATTTGCGTCGCAAAGTAACTACTTTTTTCCGGATATTTCAAACTTAATCTTTCATAAATACTGATTGCTTTTGAGTAGTAACCCTGGGAGAGATAGATATTTGCAAGAGTTTCCGAGATAAGGTGGGATGACTCCTCGCTGCTCGCGGCAGATATATCTTCCTGTTCAGAATCGTCTGTTTCGTTCCTGGGTTTTATCCTTGGATTTGCATTAATGAACCTGTCAACTAACTCATCATCATCAATGAATCCAGTCTGTTCTTCAACCGGCTCAGGTTGCTTGCCGTATGAATCACTGCTATCGAGGTCAAGGTCAAGTAAATCATTATCCCCGGGAAGCTCAAAATCAGTATTAACAGGTTCATCCACTGGTATCTTCTTAGCTTCCTCATCAGCTGAGTCGTCAAGCTGCAGTATATTCTCTCCGCTTATTTCACTAAGCCGGGTTTGTATTTCTTGTATTAATTCTTCACGTGATCGTCCTGATACCGACTCATATTTGCCTGCCGGTTTATCGGCTTTTATATTTTCATCCTTCTTTTTTTCAACATCCTGTATTTTATCTTCCTCATCCTTTTTAATGCCTTCAGATTCACGGGATTCATGACTGATATCGGCCTCAGTTTCTGGTTCCTGGCTTTGAGTTGAGGTCCACTCCTCAGAATTTAATAAGTTATACAACACTTCCCTGTCAGCAATATAAATAGCTGCTTCCTTTAACTTTTCCGTAAATTCAATATCATCATGCCTGTATAATGAATTCAACATTAATACATAGGCAGACTGGAAATAGGGATAATTCATACTGATCCTGGAAATATCATTATATTCATTATCAGTCAAAACCTTATGTTCCTTTATAATATCTATAAACTCAATCTTATTCATGTTACCAGTTCACAAATGCTCTGTTAAAAATATCTTCCACTATTTGCTCTATTATCTTCTCCGTTAACTCCTGCTCTACCTGGCTCATCTCTTTTGAACTATCATAATCCTCGTACCTGGTGAAGGTTTGTTCATAACTGAACTCGGGTTCAATTATGTTTGTAAACGTAACTCTAACTGCAATAGTAAACCTGTTCATGGCGGCTCTGGCATCACCTGATACCGTAAGTGGTGCAGTCCTGTAATCACTTATTTCTCCTTCAAAACTTACATCACCAGCTTCATTGACGAAGTTTAGATTTGTCTGGGCTCTGCATTTATCCATCAGTTCATCAGTAATATACTGGCTCAGTCCAGGTTGAACCAGGTTGGCCCTGTTTTCAAAATATTGCACACTTATAGTCCTGACATCCGGTGAAATACTTGCTCCACTCATTGAATAACTGACAGTGCATCCTGAGTCTGTAAATGCAAGAAAAACAAAGACCGGGATAATCACCGATCTTAATAGTAACTCCGAATAAATATATTTACAAATCGATGCCATACTCCTTAATTTTTCTGTACAGTGTCCTTTCAGATATTCCAAGTTCTTCTGCTGCAAGCTTTCTTTTGCCGTTATACTTCTCCAGTGCCTTGGTGATTAACTCAATTTCTTTCTCCACCAGTGAAAGTGACTCCTCCACTATTTCTTCAGTATCCTGTATCTGATCAGGCTGCTTACCGGCTGAAAATTTATGTTTAGCTTCATCTTTTTTAATATTCTTACTTCCGGGTATATTTCTCAAGCCTGTTTCGTCATATAAACGTTGAATAACGCCTGAATTACGATCACTGAGATGCACCGAAGAACTCCCTTCCTGAAGCATATCAAGCACCAGTTTTTTGAGATCATTCACATCATTCTTCATATCAAAAAGTATCTTATACAATATCTCTCTTTCAGATGAGAATGAACTTTCCGATTCGCGGCGTATTACGGCAGGCAGTTTTATCGCACTATAATCGGGCAGATACGCTTTTAGCATTTCCGCATCTATTTCTCTTGAACCTTCAATAATTGATATCTGCTCGGTAATATTTTTTAATTGCCTCACATTACCAGGCCATGAGTAGGAGGTAAGTATTAGCCTGGCATCTTCAGTAAGTTTCACTGCGGGCATTCGGTATTTTTCGGCAAAATCAACTGCGAATTTCCTGAATAATAATAATATATCATCTCCCCTGTCATTAAGAGGTGGTATTTTTATAGGTACAGTATTCAGGCGGTAAAACAGGTCTTCCCTGAATTTACCTGTGTTAACGGCCTGCAATATCTCAATGTTCGTTGCGGCTATAACCCTCACATCTGTCTTTTGTACTTTTGAAGAACCTACCCTTATGAACTCACCCGATTCAAGCACCCGAAGTAGCCTTACCTGCGTTGATAACGGCAACTCGGATACTTCATCAAGAAAAATTGTCCCACCGTTTGCCACCTCAAAATAACCCTTGCGGCTATCAGTTGCCCCGGTAAAAGAACCTTTCTCATGACCAAACAATTCAGAATCTATGGTCCCTTCAGGTATTGCCCCGCAATTAACAGCTATATATTGTCCATGCTTACGTTTGCTGTGATGATGAATTATCTGTGGAAATATCTCCTTACCTGTTCCACTTTCCCCTGAAATAAGTACAGAGAGATCTGTAGGTGCAACCTGTACAGCTATATCGATTGCCCTGTTAAGCCCAACGTAATTACCTATGATACTAAATCTTTGCTTTATGCTCTGTAAATCTTTCATAAACTAATCCTCGTTCATGCGAAATTAATCTTTTTTTTAAAACTTTGAAAAATCCATTTTTTGTAAATTAGCTGGAAATTAAATTGTTTGACATGATGCAGATTGGAATAATACCGGCCCGTTTTGCTTCAACCAGGTTTCCGGGGAAACCTCTGGCCAGAATAGAAGATGCACCTATGATTGAGCACGTTTACAGGCGTGCATCCAGTGCTCTCGAAAAAGTTTTTGTTGCAACTGATGATAAACGAATATATAATACCGTTGTGGAGTTTAAGGGTGAGGCCATCATGACCTCACCTCTTCACAGGAGTGGTACCGACAGGTGCGCAGAAGCGCTGGGTATAATAAGGGAAAGGTATAAAATAAACCCGGATATAGTAATAAATATACAGGGTGATGAACCATTTATAAAGCCGGAACAGATAAAGCAGGTTGGCTCATGCTTTAGTGATCATTCAGTAGAAATATCAAGCCTGATAATGAAAATACAGGACTGGAAATCTTTAACTGATCCTAACCAGGTAAAAGTTATAATAAACAAACATAAGGATGCTTTATACTTCAGCAGGGCAGCAATACCTTACGTGCGCAGTGCAGAGAAGGAAAAATGGCTTAGCTATCACACTTTCTACAAGCACTTGGGCATTTATGGTTACAAGGCTGACATACTTGATAGTATAAGCATGCTCAATCCTTCCAGCCTGGAAAAAGCAGAAGCGCTTGAACAAAACAGATGGTTAGAGAACGGTTTTAAGATTAAATGCTCGCTGACTGACTGGGAAAGTATTGGGGTGGATACTCCTGAAGACCTGGAACGGGCAATTAAACTACTGAAAACTCAAAAATCATAAAAATTTGTATCTTTAGCACGATATTTGCGTATAAATCAAAAAAATCCGAATTGCAAATGCGGGTAATTGTACTTTGCATATTATTAATATTCATGAGCTTGGAACTGTCAACAGGCCAGACAGTCGAGAAAAATACTGCCGGGGAAAATAAATCATTGCTTGAAAATTCTTTTAATGAAGATACAAATACAAAGATTTTCCCCGTTCCAGTCACAAATAACCGCTTCACCATAACCAGCGATAAAGCATTTGTATTTATAAGGCTTACGAATATTATAGGCCAGGAAACTACAAGGGAAAAGTACAATTATCCACGCAACAGGGCTGAAATTAGTTTCTCGGATGTTCAGAAAGGAATATACCTTGTTACCATTGAGTTTGAAGACAAAACCCGCACGGTTAAAAAGATACTTATCGATTCAAGATAGTGTCATTTCACCTTCCCCATGTAAACAATTATTGAATCAGCAATACTCAGTGCTGTAGTTAATGTGCTTAAATCATCAAAAAGCTCTCCCGTTGCACCGGATGGGTGACTGTGTCCTTTAGGCTGCATAACCACCTCCCTTCCCGGCATCGCAGGATCGATAATACCCTCATAAACAATTGCAGGCTGACATGATCTCTTGTAATATTCATCACCGGGAAATTTATCATTGGTCCAGTACTCGTTCCAGTCCCAGTTCTGATTTACCTCCAGCAATACCTTCAGGGGCCTTTCAACAGGGTTATCTGTCCTGGCTGACATCACGAAGCCTGTAGTGGGAGTGGCTCCGCTATAAGCATCAGGTACCGGTGAATCAGGATCAGGCATATATAAACCATCAGAAGCTTTGATATTTCTTTTATGGGCCCAGTAAGGGAGTGTCTGGGGCCAGCGCCTGATACCTGCTTCCCACTTACCATCTTCTACCTTTCCAAAACGAAATACTGAAGTAGCTATCGACTTGGGAACAAAGAGTGTCTGGATATATTCACCTTCCAGATCTTCCAGCCAGATAGCCATTAAGGGATAATAAAACGACTCTCCTCGCTGAAACTCAACTGTAATCCATGGACCCTGGCTTTCTTCATTATTTGTGAAATAGTAAATCTCTTCCTCATCGGAAACACAAGATTGTTGTTGTTTAACTGAACATGAATATGATACAGATAAAACGAGAAGTATAGCAAATAAATTCTTCATTTTCGCTGTTAATTAAAATTCAATTATTATACCTATTGTCGGAAGAACCGTTCCTGCTTCGCTTACGATATATTTCAACAGATACCTGTCAGGGTTTTCGGGATCAGTGAGCGGGATATTATTATCATCAGTCTCCCTTACGAGTATAGGTGGCTGATCAGCCTTGAAATTATATACATTCTGTACATCGGCATATATCATTAAGGTCCATCTGTTAAAATAGAATGCTTTATCTACCCTTATATCAAGCTGGTGAAAAGCCTTTAGCCTTTCGGAGTTAAAGAGTGCATAATCGAGGTAACTACGACCCTGTATATCCCATGCCAGCTTGTTTGACGATTTCTCAAGGTCCCATGGGGTGTATGGAGAACCCCCTATAAACCTCCACTTGATACCTATCTCCCAATCACTCTTGAATTTTCTTGTTGCGGTAAGATTAAAAAGGTGCTTATTATCCCATGATGTCGGGATATAGTCATCCTCAAGATTCTTGAACTCACTCCTGACAAGAGTGTATGAAAGCACGAGATTGGTATTTTTCAGGTTTTTGATCCTTCCCAGAAACTCAAGCCCGTAAGCTCGTCCTTCAGATATTGATAATACTTCCTCATCACCAAATGTTCCAAAATCTGCACTCTTGCTGGCCAGTGGTATCGAATCTCTCACTGAAAAAGGATAATCTGAATATTTCTTGTAAAAACCTTCAATTGTAATCTGTATTGACTCATTTGGTAGATACTCAAATCCGGCAACAATATGATCACTCTTAATATACTTAAGGCCATTCTCCTTATTTATAAAACTGCCATTCTCATCAGCATATCCCATGGTGGTGTAAGGAGGTATCTGTACAAACCTTCCCGTGTTGAAATTGAAGCTGAGCAAATCACTTAAATTATATGAAAGTGAAAATCTTGGAGAGAGGTTATTTAATGGATTCGCCATGTTCGCTGTATAATCAACCCCTTCGGCCCTTATCCCAAACGACAGGTTCAAACGGTTGTTGAAGAAAGTATTTGAAATCTGCCCGAAAGCGGCATATTTATTCAACCTGATTGATATATCATAATCAATTGTCTGTATCGAATTGTCTACATACAATTTTTGAAGGGTTGAATTCCTGTAGAGGGCATTCTCATATGACAGTCCATATTCAAGCTTTAACCCATTGGCAAACTGGCTGTTCCTTTCATACCTGAACTTATTCTCGCCTTCACCAGAGACATAGTCAAAGACCTTTAGTGAATCAACTTCTATATTCCCTGCATACTTGTACTGTCGGTTATTCAGATAGCTCCTGCTGAGTATCCATGTATCATAACCATTATCCCTGAAATGTTTGTATTTAATCCCGAAAGTATAACTGTATTGGTTCTGGACAGGAATATAGTCCAGTATATATCGCTGGTAGTCTGTCTCATTAGCTTCTTTGTTCAGTTCAAAATTATCAAGAGCGCCTATTCCAAGGATTGTCAGTTCTCCCTTATCTGAAATCCTGGTCTTATGCTTAAACTGAAAATCATTGTATGTTGGAAGGAATGGCAGTCCGATGGCACTGAACAAAAATTGCAGGTATGATCTTCTTGCTGACATTATAAGTGTGCTGTTCTTACCTGACGGACCATCAATTGTTAATCCCAGGTCTGAAGCACCTATTGTTGCCCTGTATTTCATCCTTTCATCATTACCGTCAACCTGCCTGAAACTCAATACAGAACTCATGGCATTACCACGTGAAGCAGGAAAAGCCCCCGAGTAAAAATTAAGCTCCCTGATAAAATCAACATTGATAATACCAACAGGTCCACCAGAAGCCCCCTGTGTTGAAAAATGGTTCAAGTAAGGTATTTCTATCTCGTCAAGATAAAACCTGTTCTCGTTTGGCCCACCTCCCCTGACTATAACGTCATTCCTGTATGCAGGAGTGGAAGCAACACCAGGAAATGACTGGATTACTTTTGAGATGTCCCTGTTGCCTCCCGGGTTTTTTTCAATCTCCTGGATTCCAATTATACGGACAGAAACAGGAGACTCCAGCTTTTTCCTGAATGATGATGCCTTTATTACCACGTCATCAATGCCTACAACTGATTCATTTAAAGGCAGGTCTATTGATAGAGTCTTATCCCTCGTAACAAGGAATGAATTTGAAACATAGGCTTCAAATCCAACTGAAGAGGCCTTTAACTGTAAGTACCCGGGTTCTATCCCGGTAAAGGTAAAATTACCATCAAAATCTGTCATTGCCCCTGTGGTGGTGCCAACTATTACCACCGTGGCAAAAGGGACTCCCTCATTGGTTGCCGCATTAATAACCCGTCCCTTGATTTTCCCCTGCCTGTCCTGCGACATGACCGGAATCAAGAAAAAGAGCAATAGTATTGCAAGGATAGTTTTCCTGACAGTACTGACATTTTTCACGGCCTTTTTGTAGCTTCCGCTCATACTCTTTTTGTATAAAGTTTAAAGTGTTCAACATTTGTTTAATATTTAAAACACCTACTTAGACAAATAGTTTATTCTTCTGAAATAATATTATTGAAATAATTTTCTTCCTCACCTAGATTAACAAATGGATAATCATTACTGATCTTTTTGATCCTGTCCAGCATTGAGTTTCTGAATTTCTGAATGCTTTCAGTATTATCATCAGTGATTTTATGCCTCATTGCTTCCGTTATTTTTGCTACACGATCATAAATACTGACTGCGTCAGAGGTAAAATAAGTTTCCCTGAATCTTTCCCAGATATATTCGATTGCAGTATCAGAAGGATGTACCATGTCCTTTTTATAGAACCTGTAATCTCTTAATTCATCAAGCATTATTTCGTAAGAAGGGAAGTATGAAAGTTCAATGTTGGCAGATATTAATTCATCAATTGCCAGGGTGAGTATGGATTTACTAAGCTGGTTACCATGGGCTCCGTCCTTAAGGTGCCTCACTGGACTCACTGTGAATACTATATTTAAACGCTTATTGAAATTCTTCAGTTCTGAGACCAGCTTTTGCCAGCTGGTTACAATATCCTTTGTTTTTAATAGATGCCTGGAGAACCTTGCAGCGGGTATTTTATGGCAATTAGCCACAATTTCATTATTTTCCTTCCATCTGTAAACCCAGGCTGTTCCAAAGGTAACAAAGAGGAAAGAGGCGCCTGACAGGAAGCTGCGGGCTTCTGAAATAGAACGGTTTATTTTTACCAGGCTCTTAGTGTTATCCCTTGAGGAAAAGCTTGTATCATGATAGAAACTGAGGTACTTGTTATCGTAACAGTAAAGATCCTCCTTACTGAAGACCCTGTTTCCCATTATCAATTCAAGTGCCCTGGCTGTTGATAAAGGATTATATAAAACACCGAAGGGGTTTATTAGAACATCCATTTTGCCATAAGAAAATTGACGTCCTATCTCACCTGCAAAACATGATCCAACAAACATCACCGGTGTATCATACCCGATCTTTTGTTTGGCAGAGTCCGTTTCAATCTTTGTTCTGAATTCCATGCTGTTTTTCTAACCATTTAATAATATATGAAAGGACTTCATCCCTGAAAATCTCGTTATGTAATTCATGATATCCTTCCTTCCAGATTTTTAGATCTGCCATGCTGTTGTTTCCTGCAAAAATAACCGATCCTTCTGCAGATGTTATCCTGTCTTTTTCGCTGTGTATCAAAAGCACCGGTGTTTTCAGTTCATTTTTGCATTTTAGTAGTCTTGCCGCATTATCTGCTGCAGAGGCAAAAAGACTCACCGATATCTTTGAATGAACATGGGGGTCTGACCTGTATTCATTAACCACGTTTTTATCAGTACAGATATTTTCGGGGTCCAATCCTGATGGTTGAAGCAGTGAAGGTAATATTCTGCTTACCAGGGATGCGAGAATTACTTTGAACCTTGGCGGCTCAAAGTTTAATTTTAGCCAGGGCGAGGTGATTATTCCCATTTCAATGTTATTATTATCCAGCAGGTATTTGAGTGCAATACTTCCTCCAAGGCTATGACCGTATAATACTAAAGGTATATCCCCTTCCCTCTTCCGTGCAAATTCAGCCATTGCTGATATTATTCTATTATATTGCCCGAAATTCTTTATATGCCCTCTTTTCCCGGGAGACCTGCCATGACCAGGCAGATCTACACCTATGAAAGAATAATAATTATCATTAAAATATTCGGCCATGCTTTTATACCTGTTTATATGTTCTCCAAGTCCATGTACCAGTATAATGCATGCCCTGGCATTCACCACAGGTAAATAAATACCATAGAGATCATCTGTGTTTTCAGGTTTAATTCTTATATTCATTAAGCATTCCTGATTATTTATTTAAATATAATGAAAAGATATTTATGAAGATACTTAATTGTTATTCTGAGTTAAAACACCACGGGTCCATGGAATACTGGAACCGAGCAGTCCTCGCTACTAATCAGAATGACAGTTCTTAAAATATGCGATTTCTAACTGAGTTTCTATGTTATTATTATAACACAAGAAACCCATAAAAGTGAAATTTCAAAAATCTTTATTTAGAAAAAATTTAATTTTACTATATATCTCTCTCTATTTATTTCTGATTATCTGTGTTTTACATAAAATACTTAATTTAGACCAGATGCCCTTAATGTGATTATTAAGGATATTAGGACTTGTATATCCGAAATTATTCATTTATCTTTGATATCGATTAAACACCCAAAATGATTAAAACGATGACCACAGTTGAATTCAATAAAAATCTGGTAAGCCTTGAAGACAACATGATGAAGTTTGCCCTGAGTCTTACAACAGATTACACAAGGGCTGAGGACCTTGTGCAGGACACCTACGTGAAGGCTATTACTTACAAGGATAAATTTGTCGATTACACGAACCTGAAGGCATGGGTTTTTACTATAATGAAGAATACTTTCATCAATAATTACAGGCGTTCAGTAAAGGAGAACACCATTATTGACAGTTCAAAGGATCTTTACTTTTTAAACTTGCCACAGGATTCAGGTTTTTCCTCTCCCGAATCAAGATATTCGCTTGATGAATTGGAGAAAGTAATTGACAGTCTTGAGGACGATTTTAAGATCCCTTTCAAAATGCATGTACAGGGTTTCAAATACAAAGAAATTGCAGAAAAATTAGATCTTAAAATAGGGACAGTAAAGAGTCGTATTTTCTTTACCAGAAAGAAACTAATGGAGTTACTTAATGATTACCGTTAGCTAAACAGTCAGTTTCCAATTAATGTCGGCGGCAGGCTTTTCATGGGCCTGCCGTTTTCTTTGTCACACTAATTTATCAATTACTAATTAAGCCTAATTAACGCGAATTTCATCCTGACTCGCACAGATGGCGTGGATTTGATTCACCTCCTGAATATTCTTACTATCAAACCACTTATTACAAACAGAACAAATATCGCCGTTACAATCCATGCCCAGGTATTTCTTTCTTTTGATTCTGCCCACATATTATAATCAGCTGAAAGTATTACATCTCCTTCTACCTCCCAAACCACATTCCCGTCTTCATCTATATAACCATTGGTAGCTACCAGTTCACCAGGCATGACAGTCTGTATCAGGTAGTCATCTGCACTTAATGCAACATCAAACTCTTTTTCTACCTCAGACATGATAGTATCCAGCAATACTCTGTTTGATTCGTAGTAGCCTTCCCCCAGCAGGCTGTCCATAACATGCACTTCATCCATATCTGAAATCAGCAATGATGCTGCAATTGCCTCCTCTTTCTCCTGCAATATCTTTACATCTAAATCAATTTCAGGATTAATGCTTATTGTATCGGTTATCTTCCCAATCATTGCCTTTACCAGGCTTCTCCCCAGCCATATATCAAATTTTTCCTCCATTGGTTCTATAATGTTTTCTTTTATCTGGCTGCTGTCAGCTTCTTCCAGGCGTGCTTCTGCCAGTTTTTCAGGCATATAGAAGAAATCCAGTTCCTCTTCAGTAAAAAATTCCTCAGGTGGATATCCGTTTATTGCTTTGTCGACATGCTCTGTATACCTGTATACCGTGTTAAACCATCTGAACTTTTTATGAAATTCAGCTTTTCTCTTCATGTGGGGATTCGAACCTTCATAATTTGTATAAAGGCTGTTTATCCCATCTACAGACTCAAATTCTTTCACCGCGGTAAGCGTATACGTCGTATCTCCCTCTTCTGAGATATTATAATCCATGGTAATATTCCAGGTACTGTCAACAGGTACCTGGCAGTCATACAGGTCAAATTCATTCCTTGTAAAGGTCAGGATTATTTTCCTTGTAACTGATCCGTCGTTATGCACTATATTTATCACGAGTGCATCAGGCTCTTCGCATGAAGACATAATCAACATGACAAAGCTTACTAAAATTATACTGATCTTTCTTTTCATGGCTTATAATTTTTGTTTAGCACGATTGCTTCTTTCGTTCATCTTTGATCCCACTATTTCTTCATATTTGTTTTGCAGTTCACGGTATTCTCTTATCAGGTTTAGAAAATCATCTGTGGAAATGTTAATACTGTCAGCAAGCAGCTTTGTCTCTGGATTTCTCATTATTACTGAATTTACAATTACATTTTCCCTCTGGTATTCAAGTATTTTTTCAGTGTTGAAACTTATCATCCGTTTCTCGAGTTTATCAATCCTGTTAATTACGAATAATTGTTGTACTATAAACACGGCTACAATCACTATGGAAGCAACGGCCAGAGATCTTCGTAACCAGATAATTTCAGTCCACCCGAATAAATAATCAAGCCTCCTGTTTTTACTGCTTATATTGTGCATAATACTTTCCTTTAAAGACTCCCTGTCGTCAATTTCGGGTTTATGTAACTTTAATTGCTTTACTATTCTGTCGAGTTCTTTCATTTCTTTTCAGTTTAAATATTTTGTTATAAACCCTTCCAGTTTCTTTCTGGCATGTCTGAGATTACTCTTTATTGAATTTTTACTCATCCCTGTAATTTCAGCAACTTCATCATGACTGAGTTCCTCGATTTCAACCATAGTAAACACTATCCTCTGCCTTGGGCTCAGTCCTGATACCAGTGTATTTAGGATTAAGATCGCTTCATCATTATTTAGCTTATAATCAGCCCGGTCATTACCCACAATTTCATTCATCAAATATCTATTATCGGTTCTGTTGGTTCCGTACATTATTTTTCTCCTCCGCAGCAGGTCATAACATTTATTTACAGCTATTCGCCTTATGTATGACGTGACAGACTTATTATCCTTTATTGATTTTCGTTTTTCCCAGACTTTCAGGAATGTATCCTGCACAATATCCCTTGCGTCATCTTCATCCGCTGCTATCCTGAAAGCCGTCATATATATACAATCCATATTCTCATCAACTAACTTCCGGAATTCACTTTCATTTCCGGCTCTTATTGCCTTTATATTATAAGTGACGCCCAAATTCCGCTATTTTTTATTAATAATACGTTTGAATACATGAAAGGTAAAAATTTCTCCTTTTTTTCTTACATTTATTTATTATTATAAGCCTTATGACTGAAATTATTACCATAAGCACCAACCAGAGAAATGGTTTATATGATATTGGTCCTGAAGTAAATAATATTGTTAAAAATTCAGGGATAGAGAATGGCCTCGTTTGTATTTTTGCCAGAGGGGCAACTGCAGCTATTATGATACAGGAAAACTGGGACGACTCCGTTCAGACTGATGTCATTACTCTCCTGGCAAAGCTCATTCCATCAGGTGTATGGGAGCACGACAGACAGGACAATAACGGGGACAGTCATCTGAAATCAGGGTTGGTAAGCCCGTCTGAAACCATACCTCTTATTAATGGAAAATTGGCCCTTAGTACGTGGCAGAATATTTTCTTCTGTGAATTTGATGGGCCAAGGAAAACCAGGGAAATTGCCGTAACCATTATAGAAGGATGAATTTAGCTCTTAAAACACCTGATAATCAGACGTTTATAATTCCAAACTCCCCTATTGCTATAAATGCTCTTACAAACTATTCAACACAGGAAACCAGGAGGGTTGACTTTACCTTTGGCATTGGATATAGCGATGATATTGATAAGGAATTAGTATCCCATTCCCCCAGCAGGATGTTCATTTATATAAACACGAATAAAAGAAGTTGAAAAGGTTGAACACAACCGCTTAACGCGGTTGCTGTTGAAAATAAGGTGAAAGTAAGTTTAACTCATTCTTCAACTTAATTAGTAATACAATCATGAAAAAAACTCTAACATTTTCGATTGGACTGATATTCACACTATCAGTAATCGCCCAGGACACAGTGACCGTTGAAGGGTCATGGATATATAACGGGATGGCAAGCCTGAACTTCTCACAGGTAAGCCTTACAAACTGGGCACAGGGAGGTGAAAGCTCTTATGCAATAAATGGCATGGCAGCATTAAACTTTAATTATAGCAAAGACAGGAATTCCTGGGCCAATACCCTGGATGTTGGTTACGGGACACAAAAAATCGGAGAAAAAGATCCGGCAAAGACTGATGACCACCTGGAACTGCTGTCAAAATATGGAAGGCAATTATCTGGCAATTGGTTTTTCAGCGGAATGCTGAATCTCAAAACACAGTTTACCAAAGGATTTAATCAGACTGACGCAGGTAAAATTCTAATATCAGATTTCCTTTCACCCGGTTACCTGATTTTTTCTCTTGGTATGGAATATAAAAAAGATGATTCATTCTTTATTTTATTGTCACCAGTAAGCAGTAAAATAACCATATTAGTCAATGACAGCCTTTCAGATGTCGGCAGTTTTGGAGTCGATCCCGGTAAAAATACAAGGGCTGAATTTGGTGGCCTGGTAAAGATTGGTGTAAACAAAGACTTGATGGAGAATGTGAATCTTACTTCCACACTGGATTTGTTTTCCAATTATTTTGATAATCCACAAAATATTGACATCAGCTGGAAAGCATTACTTAACATGAAAATAAACCAATACCTGTCTGCCAATATCAGTACACATCTTATATATGATGATGATATTGACTGGGTTGATTCTGAAGGCATTACAGGCGGTCCTAAGGTTCAGTTCAAGGAAATACTGGGTATAGGTTTCTCTTACAAATTCTAGATTTTAGATTCCAGATTTAAGATTTAAGAATTGTAATCAAAAATCTTAAATCGTTAATCTTCAATCTGATATCATACTATCCTGTTTCCAATGCAGACAGGTATTGAGAAAGATATTCTTGCCGGTATCTTGATCTGTACTGCTCAATATACCTTGGATGGTCTAAAACGGTTATGGAGTCAAACAGATTATCCTTATCATTAATTCTTTTAAGGTAGCTGGCATTTTTCTTACCAAGTACAAAGCATACTCTTGTGTCGATACCAAAGCCAATCTGCGTTTTAAGGCCTGACACCATAAAATCCCGGACGGTGTTAAACAACTCTTCATGGTCATAATAATTACAGTTTACCCAGTTGCCTTTTTTGTTTTGCTGTATAAATCCCAGTGGGCATATTGAACTGATAAAAAAGTCGTTATAGAACTTCTCCGGCCCTCCATACCTGTCAATCAGTTTATAAATGAATACCGAGGAAGGTTCGTGAGTTACTACTGACTCGATTTTTATATCACATATTTCCGATAGTCTTTTGGTATCGGTGAAAGGGATACCTGTAGTCCCTGCCCCCAGTCTGCCGGGATTAATCCCAAGGATCAGCTTTCTTGTTTTATTATCATTATAAAACTTATTGTAGAAAGCACTGCTGACAGGAATAATCTCCCTGTTTTCCCTGAAAGGATTCATCACCTTGATGCCACGTGGTAACTCCCCAATAAAATCAAGTTCTTTATTAAATTTTATAACCTTTTCTGAAAAACGCATTATTTACTCAAAATCAAACTTCCACGTTTAACCGTCTCATTAGACTGGCTCATAAACCTGGAAGCTGGTACCTCATCGACAATATTATCATCAAAAGAGGCTGTTAAACACAGTTGCTATGTTATTCTATCTCAAGTTTTTAATTTCATCCCATTGTATCATCGGTTTTTTACCGGTCACTTTGTTTCTGAACTTAATTGCAGGGTATCCAAGGGTAAGGGTCCCAAATATTTTTTCCCCAGGTTTTAAGCCGGCCAGCCTTCTGAATTTTTTATTTCTGCTTATAACTATCTGGTTACCAACAAGATTTCTGCAGGCCAGTCCCCTGGTTTGTGCACACAAATCAATATTATATAATGCATACTGAGCACTTTCAAGGCTGAGAGGAGTTCTTTTATCACCTATGATCATTATTATAGCTGCAGGTTTTGTTTTAAAGCCTTTTTTTCTTCGTCGTGCAGCCTCAAGTTTTGGTTTGGCTTTAAGGTATTCAAATTCCCTGGAAGGGGTGCAAGTTTTTATTAATGAATGAATTATTGAAGGTTTATAGAACCAATTATATATTCTCACTGAGAAATTGAGTATAATCGAATCGATTAGCTCTATAATTAAGTCATCATCAATAATTATTACCCTGAAATTAAAGTTATGCGTCGGGGCATATACAATATACCCGGTAATTTCTTCAAGTATTGATCTGTCGATTTTCTTATCTGTATAATCCCGGATAGTTCTTCTTTCCCTGAAAAGTTCATCAATCTGATCAGTTGAAGGGTATAATGACTTATTAAAAGACTCAGGTTCAATATTATCCCAGCTAAGGGCTTTTGTTGGACAAACAGCAATGCATTGGGTGCATGTACTGCAGTATTTATAGTCAATGATCAATTTCTTATTCTCAATTTGTATACATGATTCATGGCATATTTTAGCACATAACTTACACAGATTACACTTATTATGGTCAATTATTATCATAGCTTATTTGTTTCATTTATTAGATGAATAAATTTAAATGAGTTAATGCATTCAATTTATTTAGATTTCTGTTCAAACTAAAAGAAGTTGTACAACAGTAATGGTCCCATCAGAAACTCCATGGGCCAGTGCAGGTCCCAGTAAACTGCCTGATCTTTCCCGCATTATTGCATAAAAGAGGCCCAGGCCGGTAGTAAAGACTAATTGCATAGCATCGATATTATCAATACTGAGTGTCTGAAAATTAAACCCAATATGTGCCATCGAAAACAATAAGGTGGAAATTATTGCCGCATAGGATAATTTAAAAGCACCTATCTTTAATCTGCCAGGCCAGTAGAACAATAATAAACCCATTATAAGACCTCGAAAAAGTATCTCTTCTGATAGGCCTGTAAAAACAAAGTCAAAAAAAGGTCAGCAGAAATATTTATAAAGTTTTTCTCGTAATCAATATGACTACCAAAAGAAAACAGTATGTTCAGTACTATTGTTACAATAATCCAGCCTGCTGCAAATTTCAGAACTGTTGATAAAGACCATTTATAGTTATTTAAATTGAATCCCCATTTCGATAATGGCTTTTGTTGAAAGACTAATACCAATAATAGAATTGTAGCCAGTGCCAATAACAATTGCACGGCATGATGAATATAAAGCCATCCTATTCCGAACAGGTTGCAACATGATGTAGCAATCAATGTCCCCATTTCAGGATAGATAATGGTAATAACAAGGCATATAACCAAAATTATTAGTTTCTTCATATTACCTGGTAAAATTAAATTGCACAACGTAATTATCCTTGTATACAATCTGCAAATCCCAGCCGGCATATTTTGCCCTGTCCTGCCATATTGTTTCAAAAATGGCTTTATAATCTTCAAGTGATATTAGATTTTTCATGTGAGAGGTAATTTCATATAAGGCAAAGTAATATGATCCCATCTCCAGAACTGCCAGTTTATCATCAAAACTTACTAAAGTAACATCATTACCTCTCAGGTTTGATTGTTCCCAGCAAACATATAAGATGAAGGCTTTGTGCTCCGACAGAAAAGGAACCCATGTTTTTGCAGCAAGGTTATATCCACCTCCGTCTTTAAGCAGGTTTAAAGCATATTGTTTCCCATTTTTTTTTGTCAGGGGCAGGTAGAAGTTAATGATTAAATATGACCAGTAAGTCTCCTGCCTGATCCAGGTTTTGGTTTCTTCATCAATATCCTGAAATTCAGAAACCGGGAGATCACCATACCTGTCGAGGCGTATGTATATAGCTTCGAGATGCTGAATATACCAATCAGAGCCATCCAGAATAAATGTTAAACAATAGTTTGCCTTATCAAATCGTGTTGACCATGGAAACAGGCAAAGCAGCTTATTATCATGTCTGATAATTTCAGGTGATATATCCCAGTCTTCTACTGATGCCTGCATCCTGAGCGAGTCGAGAAAGCCCAGGAGCACAGGCTTAAAACCATCACCTAATTCATTCAATGGTCTAATTCTATCAATCGTAATTTCCTCATTTTGCAGTTGATCAATAAATTCTTTCCATACCGACATCCCTTCCTGCGCCTTACTGATGACTGAAGTG
The DNA here is from genome assembly GCA_964577305.1 of uncultured Rikenellaceae bacterium. Classification (GTDB taxonomy): domain Bacteria; phylum Bacteroidota; class Bacteroidia; order Bacteroidales; family VadinHA17; genus UBA9300. The sequence continues at coordinate 66,810 of CAZNYS010000006.1, read as the reverse complement.
CCAATAATTATTATGACTGCTGGTATAAGCTTTTTCATTTATTATTAATTGTTTTTTATCTGGGCCCCCTCCCTGCTAAGTAAAAATACAAGCGGAATATGAAGTCGCTCTGCCCAGGATATTTCGGAGTGATCTTTACCATTAAATTTCAGACTGAGGAAATTTGACACATTATAACCTCTTGAAACAATTATTGAGTCTGCCTGGAGCTGATATGGTTCATATAGAGAATCAAGTGTTTCTGTTCCATAGTCAAAGTATAATTTATGTACAGCAGGATCTGGTAAGTTGTTTTCCAGGTATACCATAAAAAGAGAGGGTATTGGATTATTCCTTTCATAAGAGGTTCCTATCCAGTGAGTAGAAAGGCAGGCAGCACCACCAAACACATCTGGATATTCACAGATAGCATATAATGATATCAACCCACCCATACTTGATCCGGATGTAAAAGTGTTCTCACGCCCCGTCATTGTTGAGTAGGTTTTATCAATAAAGGGTTTCAACTCATGTACTATAAATTTCAAATATCCATCCGATTTCACGCCTTCAGAGAAAAAAAGAGGCTGGTTATTTTGCCCTGCTTCCATTTTAAGGAAGTAAATATAATTCTCAGGGATATAATTAAAAGGTTTTGACGGAAAATAATCAGAATGCCTTCCCTTCCCCGAATTCCATATGCCAACAACAATACATTCTCTAATCTTTCTTTCTTTTATAAGCTTACCGATTGTCTCATCAACACCCCACTCCTGCTTATTCCAGGTAGTTGTTGAGTCAAAAAGCATCTGGCCGTCATTCATATAAATAACTGAATATTTTTCAGATCTATTATAATCTTCAGGTAACCATATATCTACATTACGGGCTGAGATATAATCCGACTCGAAATCAGGGTATCGCTCAACAGTCCCGCTGGCAAGAATAAGATCCGGTATTATCATGTCATCATTTCTCCCCTGGCAGCAAAGGATTAAACATAGGATTACCGGGATTATTGCAAAAATATACTTCATGCCGTTCTCTTTATTTTGTTATATACATCATTGTTATTATAGGGTTTCTCCTTCAAAAATACCATAAATAAGGAAAGCTGAGTTAATGCAGGTGACTATTTGAGTTTATAATTTTGTGTAAAAGAATTTTAACCATAAATTTCTGGTCAAAATTACTGTACATGAATAAAACCAGAATTTTATCGTGGTCAATCACTACAGTCAGGATCATTGTTGGCTGGCATTTTTTATATGAAGGCATTGTAAAGTTAGCAAGTGGCACCTGGACGGCAGCGCCTTTTCTTGCGAATTCGGAATGGATACTCAGCGGCTTATTCCAGTCAATTGTTGAAAATGAAACATTGATGAATATCACGGATATGCTCAATATGCTTGGCCTTACTCTAATTGGTCTTGCTTTGATATTGGGTGTGTTCACCCGTACTGCATCAATTTGCGGGGCATTACTCATGTTATTATATTTTGTTGCATATCCTCCTTTCCTGGGCTATATGCAGGGCATTGTTGCTGAAGGCTCTTACCTTTGGGTTAACCGCAACTTAATTGAACTGGTGGTACTTATAGCCCTGTTTTTTGTCCCCCGGAACATGATGTATAGTATAGACAGACTGGTTAAAACCTGGAAAGAGGCTAAAATTCACAAACCCATTCCTGAAACCGGAATGTCTGAAACTACCGGGGACAAATCAAAACCTGTTGGCATTGACCGCCGTAATGCACTGAGGAACCTGGTTTCAATACCTGTCCTGGGAGTTTTTGCCTATGCCCTTTATCGCAAGCAGAAATTCAAAAGCTGGGAAGAGAAATTCCTGGCAGGTATGGCAGGTCCCGGTGGACAGGCAGCTGATGCTACAACCGGTGCAACATTAATGACTTTTGAGTTTAAAACTCTGGAAAACCTCGAGGGCCAGTGTCCTAAAGGTAAAATTGGCAACATGGAGCTCAGCAGGTTAATCGCCGGTGGTAACCTTATTGGTGGCTGGGCACACTCGCGTGACCTGCTGTATGTGTCAAAGCTGGTGACAGCCTACCATAACGATGACAAGGTTATTCAAACTCTGTCAATTGCAGAAAAATGCGGGATCAATGCACTTCTATGTAACCCCTCCCTGGCAAGGATAATACATAAATACTGGTATGAGGCAGGCGGTACGATCCGGTTTATTTCAGACTGCCAGGTGGAGCTGGATTTTGTAAAAGGAGCTGAAAAATCCATCGAGCTGAAGGCTCATGCGGCCTATTGTGGGGGTGAGATCACCGACAGGCTTACTGTCATGGGGGAATTTGATACTATCAGGAGAGGGCTTGATATATTACGCAACGCCGGGATACCGGCAGGCATAGGTGCCCACAGGATTGAATCAGTGGAAGCATGTGTAAGGGAAGGAATTATCCCGGATTTCTGGATGAAAACAGTACATAGCTGGGATTACTGGTCTGCAATGGCCGATGACCCTGATAAGGAATGGAAAGACAATAAGTTTGATTATAACCCGAAACGTACGATTGAATTTATGAACAGCCTGGAACAGCCCTGGATCGGTTTTAAAGTTCTGGCTGCCGGTGCTATAAAACCTGAAGAAGGGTTTAAATATGCCTTTGAAAACGGCGCCGATTTTATTACTGTTGGCATGTATGATTTCCAGATTGTTGAAGATGTTAACCTTGTAAATTCAATCCTGCCGCAGGTCAAAAACAGGAAGCGACCCTGGTATGGGTAATAAATGTTTTCTTTTAATTGTAAGGATCGCTGAAATGTGAATTTGGCTTCAGGTAAAGCTTTTTATTCAAATAATCAAAGATAAGGTTGAACCTCCTTAGAGATTCATTTCCAAGTATGGCATCAGCATTGTCCTGTTTTGACCTTATTTCAGCAGGCGCAAATGATGCTTTAATATTACTGAGTTCAAAAGGACCAATAATCAGTTTCGAAATTCTACCTGATTTACCGTAAATATCCCCGCTCAGACCTCTGCCGATAAGGATATCCTCAATATCATCAGGAAGGGAAAATTTCATTCCGGGTTTTTCCAGCAGGACTATTGCATCTCCGGCAGCATAATCTATATACATTGAAAGTAATACAGGTTTTTTTTTGTCAATTACTACAGATGCATCAATCCATGGAATTCTGTTATTCTTGAAATAAATGGGAATGGTTTTCCAGCTATTGTCTATATATGCCATGCCAGGATCGCAAAGGGTCATTGTATTATTATCGTAATTAAATTCGGTAATATAATGTCCAAATATTGAGTACCCGATTATCCCATTGGAATAAAAACCGGGATTATTCCGAAGGATTATTACTGGCTTATTTGAAATTTCTAAATCGCCCAGGCTGAAACTAGCTCCTTCAACCATTAAAGCTGTTGCATCATCACCGCTTCCTGCACCCCCTATCCGGACTTCGGTTAACCTGTTCACATCAAGCGAATCCCTGTATGCCGGGTTAAATAGCATGAGGCCATCAGATGCAAATCCTGTATCAAGTAAGATGTTAGGGATAATTAATTCTCCGATTTTTACGGTAATATATGTCCTGTTGTTCTTTGCCTGAATTGGAATAAGATGTCTAACCTGGCTGAAGGTTGAAGAAGTTATCAGGGTAATAGTAAATAGTAGTATATATTTTTTCATTCTTCCCTGTATTACGAAAGTATCCATCAAGATATTATTAACCACGAATTATTTTTATATAGTTTAAATATGAAATATCCGGTAAAATTACTTACAACCTTCGAATAATGAATAGGTGTAAAACCCATAATAATGTTGGGTATCAAAAATATACTTACCTGAATCCGGATTGTATAAACTTTGTAAGTTTTTCAGATAGGCATTTTCGGTTTCAGACTTGGGACTTTCCCATAGCATCTGTATTAAAATATTTAATGCATTACTGTCATTTTCGCTGAGCGGAGCATTAATATCTCCCGCATAAGTTCTAGCTGAAATATCATTAAAGCCAGCTTCCAGCAGCCATTTTCTTGCATTCATAATATGATTGCCAGGATCCATTCCTTCAATGAATGGAGCTGTAGCTGATTTTGTAGTATTAAGCCCTGCTTCAAGAAAAGGATAGCCTGCCAGTAACTTTTGTGAAGACCAGTATAAAAGATAAACAAATCCACCTGGCTTAATTACGCGATATAACTCTTTAATTATATTGAAAGGGTCTTCTGCAGGACAACCAAATTCCATGGGTCCGGGCCATACAGTATCCATACTCCAGATCCAGTCAAATGAATTGTCCTCAAACAGCATTTTATTTATATCCCCTTCTATGAAATGAATACCTGGTCTTTGATTATTGTTTCTGGCATAATTAATCAATTCCTTAGATAAATCAAGTCCCGTTACAGATCCTTTTTCTCCAATTCTTTGAGCAAGCATGTCAGTAATAAATCCAATTCCGCATCCGGCATCCATCCCTTTGCTTTCGAGAGGTATATCTAATGACTTAATGATAGAATCAAGTAATGGTTGCCTGAATTCATTAAGGCATTTATAAACTGATATTTCCATTTAATTATTCCAGGTTATTTCAGATTCAGACTTGCTGATGCTTTAATATTCCTATCACTTTTTTTGTCCCAGATTACTATTTCACAGGTAACCGGACTACTTATACTTGTATCTCTAATTATAAAGTTGGGAGCTATCTGCTGGTTTATTTCAGATAATTCCAGGCTTGAATCGCCAATTAAATCTTCCTCATTTATAAGGATCTCACCTTCAGAATCCGTCACTTTCATATTGAGTCCCAAGAATCCTTTCCCGGCCTCTTCCATAAAACCACTCAGGCCTTCAAATATCATATATATATCCTCATCGAAATTTGCCTCATTTTCAGTAATTGTAATATTCCTTTTTCGTGAAAATAGAAATATCTCATCGTATGACAGATTATTGCTTTCGATCTTAATCTGGTTATTAGGGGTAACATTAAAATCCATTGTAGCCTTAAATGTTCCTTCTCCATTTTTATCCCAGATATTAATATAAAGTGCGTATTTACTCTCTGAGTGTATGGGATCAGCGACTGTTACATTAGCTTGCAAAAGCAAGGGTGAAATGTTAATACCATCTGGATAGTCAGCATATAAATCAGGGTAGTTCATTACTGTATCCCCTGCTGGATTAATCACCGATAATAGCATACCAGGAAATGCATATCCATCATATTTAATAAAGCCTTCAATGTTTTCAAAATTCACATAAATATTTTCTCCATAAATGAATGTATTCCTGTTAATCTCTTGTTCACCATCTGATAAATATACTTTCTCACATGATAATCCATCGCCCCTCGTGGTTAATCCTGTTATTAGATCTTTAGATACAGATTTACTTGAGTCGCATGAAATTAAAGCGAGCATCAATAAAGCAATTACTGGAAGTTGTTTTTTCATGATAATTTAGTTTTGAGTTTATATTATTCGATTGCGGGTATAACATAATTTTCAAGAATCTTAAACTGCTTTACCCTGGAAATATAATTGCCACCGGTGAAAACAATTGCTGTATTCAGTTCAGGGATGACTATAATCTTTTGTCCTCCCCAGCCATTTGCCGAGAACATATTTATTTTCTCCCCCCGATGCTGAATTTCTTCCGTCCACCAGGTATAAGCATAACCCACCTTACCGATGTCTTCGCCCGGAATTTTTATCCCCTTATTTCCTGCATATGTTTCAGCGCTTTCCGCAACCCATTCCTCCGAAATAATACGTGTTCCGTTCCATATACCCTCATTAAGAAAAGTCACTCCTACCTTAAGCATGTCTCTGGGCGTTAGTTTTAGACCACCGGCTGCATGAATCTCACCGGAACTAAACACCAGCCACCAGTCAAATGAGTTAATCCCAAGTGGTTCAAACATATATTTTTCAGAGAATTTATCTATTTTCATACCTGTGGCATTTTCCAGAATTTCACCCAGCACTTCCATGCTGCCGCCTGAATAAGTAAAGTGTGTTCCCGGTTCATAAATCAATGGCCTTTCGAGTATAAAATCAATCGGACCTTCATCGGAAAACCAGATCCCTATCTGGTCGTTTTCAGGACTGCTCAAAGGGGCATTCCACTCATCCCACTGCAGCCCCGAGGTCATTGTAAGCAGGTGCTCGATGGTGATATTTTCTTTACCTCCAACCTTATAATGCTGATATTCAGGCAGGTAATCAAATATTGACTGATGAACACTCTTAATAAAACCCTTATCTATTGCAATCCCGATACATATTGAAGTAAAACTCTTGGTAACAGAATGAATACAATGCATCATAGACCTGTCCCAAGTTACCAGTTCACCATAGTGGGAAGGTGCATCCCATTGATATTTATGTCCCTGGAAATATTCTTCCAATACAAGCTTGTTGTCCCTGAAAATCAGTATCGAATGCACCTCTTTATATTTGCCCCTGGATATTTTATTCACAGCTATCTCAATCAACTTCGGATTAATGTTCACTTCATTCAAAGTACCAACATTCAGTCCGTCATTCATATTTTCTGGAGGTAAGGAATTGTACTGGCTGGAAGCATTGTTTTTACAGCCTATAAATAGTAAGGTAAGAATTGTAATTATAATAATCGTGTTTTTCATGACATAATTATTTGCAAAATCTTGCGTCTCTACTTCATCTGGTGAATTACCCACCTGGAATTATTGCGGATATACGGTCTGGTATCATTTTTCAGTGCTTTCATCTCCGGAATTACCTGTTCAGGATCAAAACGGCATAAATCCTCTGCAGCTTCCGTATGGATGAGCCAGCTTTCCTCCTGAAGTGCTTCAACCAGCATTGGAAGAGATTCGGGTTCCTTCCTATGACCGAAAACAAAAATAATACGCCATTGAACCTCTTCGCGGACACCGGGTTCGTGATACACTGAAATTAAATCATCCGCTATAAAATAAATTGATGTTACCAGGCTGTCCATTGCAAGGTTAGCAGTCATCCAATCATCCACCTGTATGCCTTTTATAAACCAGGATGAAGATTCTTCAGGGCGTATTCTGACTAAATTCAGCAATGCCAATTGCTGTATATGACCATCGCAGGTAGTGTATAACTCATTAAATGCCTTATATGCCATTGACGTATCTGCTGTTAAAAGTAAATTGGCCAGATTTGACTTATAAGACTCATTCGTAACCTCCAGGTACACCTCCCATAAATCCTCTTTTTCCTTAGAGAGGTCAAATCCTCTCAGCCCTGCTGTAACATGGTTACGAAGCACCGGGTCTTCATCCCTGTCAAACAGTATGGACAGAGCTGGCTTTACCCATTGTGATGAATGGATGCTATTTAGTGTCATAACTGAGATTCTCCGGATCCACTGACTCAGGTTCCTGTCTTTTACAACTTTGATAAGTGCAGGTACTGCCGGTTCACCAATGGATATCAGCGGCTTTGAATAATCATTCCATTCCCTTCCTGCAGTTTTTAAAAGGTTTACCAGTGAGTCAATCCTGGTCTGCTGATCCTGGGCCGCAGCATCATTTAAGGTCATGATCATACAGACTATAATTATGAGCTTGGATATTAATTTCATCTTACTCGGGGTTTTTGGTAAAGTGTGTGATAAAATAGCGGTAGAGATCACCGCCGGTTGCCCTATGGACGTCTTCAAGTGATCTCAGTCCAAACACCAGTGAAACAGTCACGGGATCCACCCGGTATTCGGTATGTCCCTCATAGAACCCGTAACGGTTTATATAAAAGAATACCATCACGCCGGTATGTATATAGAACAGCATATTCTGCAGTTCCTTTAACTGTTCCTGTGAGAGGTGACCGTAATGCACCTTTAGAAACTCATGTTCTCCCCTATTTATTTCTCTCCAAATTTCGATATGTCCTGAACCCAGGATCTCATCATTGAAAATTGATTCCTGCCAGCCCCGGCTGCCGGTAATTTCAACCTTTACCTCGTTACCGTTATATAGCAGGGCAGCCATCTGTAACTGATCGCCTGTTACCGTATCAGTACTGTAATTCTCAAATTCCCTCGATATATTCCAGAGGTGGAATAATGGCCTTGCCATGTCGGCATGTGTGAGGCCAAGGCTCCACACTGTATTATTATCGGCCCGGATCACTGACATGATGGTTTCATCATCACCCATAAATCCCACACCGGATGAGCCCCATGGTCTTCCATCAACAGTAATCTGTGATACTGAACGTCCGGTTATGCTTTTTGTGTTGCGTAATTCCTTTTCAGAGTGGATCCCCGTACGTGCAAGGCCGGGAAAATTTTCCTCATCGGCCATTAGCTGGTTCCCCTTGCCATATAAATTTCTTTTGTAATCGAATGGCTCTCCGTTCTCAACAGTAGCATCAACCCATGTATAACGGTTGCTGTCAACTTTTAACAATACCAGTTCCCGGCCTGTCTCCGATAATGCCGGGGAATGTAAATCGGGATTATCAGTATAATACTCCGGAGATAATTTGAGATTTTCTGAACTGATATTTTCAAGATTAAACTGATAACGGTCCTGTGTACATCCGCTTAGCAGGTAAACAGAAAGGGAAATGAGGAGAATTAATTTTTGCATCAGATTTAACATTTGTATCCAAGTTACAACTTTTATCCCAATTCTTGGGACGCCCAAGATGGGCGTCTCTACCTTAGCCTCAGCCCTAGCCTCTGCCTGATTTTATGTTTCTCATGAAACCCTCATAGCCCGTTCTCAATACTGCACTGTCCTTAAAAACCCTGTTAAATTCCTCCTTCGTTATACTTTTCCACTGTTCTGTGATATAATTCAATATTTCGGGCAGAGGTTTGAATTCCTTAATAGTGGTTTCTTTTACTTTTGTATTCCATGGACACACTTCCTGGCAAATATCACAGCCAAAGATCCTCCTGCCAGAATGCTTTGCATATTCATGGGGCAGTTCGCCTTTATGTTCTATACTCATGTAAGAAAGACATTTATTGGAATTGATCATTCGGTCTTCCGTTATAGCTGCTGTCGGGCAGGCCTCAATACATTTCCTGCATGTACCGCAATAATCACTCGGGGCGGGTTTATCATAATCCAGCTCTGTATTTATGATCAACACTCCAAGGAAGAGAAAAGAGCCTGTTTCCTTATTTATCAGCATACTGTTCTTCCCGGTCCATCCCAGGCCTGCTTCAACCGCCCATGCCCTTTCCAGCACCGGGGCAGTATCAACAAATACTCTACCTTCTGTACCGGGTTTCCTCTCCCTGATAAAATCCAATAATATATATAACCTGTCTTTCAATACCTGGTGATAATCCTGTCCAAGTGCATACCTGGCAAATACTGGTTGATTATCGCCGGGTTTATATTCACGAAAGTAATTCATGCCGGCAACAATAACCGAACGGGCATCATCAACCAGCAATGCGGGATTAATCCTTTTTTCACGGTTGCGTTCCATATAAGACATGCCAGCATGCAAACCATTATTAATCCAGTTGTCCAGTTTATCCCTGCATTCATCCAGCGGTCTTGCCCGGGCTATACCGCACAGATCAAAACCCAGTTTAAATGCTTTGTTTTTTATCTCATCGCTCATATCCCTAGAGAAACCCCAGTTCAAGCTTTGCCTCGTCGGTCATCATACTTTTATCCCAGGGTGGATCAAAGGTAAGGGTTAGATGACAGTCTTTTACCCCCCTGGTACCTGCCACCTTGTACTTCACCTCTTCAACTATCATATCTGCCATGGGGCAGTTTGGAGCTGTAAGTGTCATTGTAATGTTCGCTACATTCTCTTCATCAAGGCTGATATCGTATACCAGGCCAAGGTCATATATATTAACCGGTATTTCAGGATCATAAACTGATTTCAAAACAGATATGATTCTTGATTCCGTTTCCATGTATACATTGTTTTCCATAATATTCTCAGCTTTTCTGTTTTGCTTTATATGCTATTGCATACAGTTTCATCTGCTTTAACATTGCCAGCAGACCGTTTGACCTCGTCGGCGACAGGTTCTGTCTGAGGCCCACCCTGCCTATAAAATAAAGATCAGTGTCAATTATTTCATCCGGTGTTCTTCCTGATAACACTTTAATTAACATGGCTATTATACCCCTTACAATAATTGCATCACTATCGGCTTTGAAGTGAACCTTTCCATCAATAAACTCAGGATAAAGCCACACCCTCGACTGGCATCCCTCTATCAGGTATTCATTCTTCTTATATTTCTCTTCTATTACGGGAAGGTCTTTCCCTTCTTCTATCAGGTGGTCATACCTGTCCATCCAGTCATCAAACAGGGAGAATTCCTCAATAATTTCATTCTGTACTTCTTCAATTGTCATATCACGATAGCTCATAACATCATCATCTTCACTTTTTCTATTCCCTTAATCAGTATATCTATTTCTTCTTTGGTATTATAGAAACACATTGAGGCACGTATGGTACCTTCAATGCCAAACCTCGTCATAATGGGCTGTGCGCAATGAGATCCTGTCCTGACGGCTATTCCCATCTTATCCAGTATCATGCCTGCATCGTACTGGTGTACCCTATCGATCAGGAAAGACAATATGGATATTTTTTCTTTTGTATTACCGTATATTTTAATCCCACTTATCTCTTTCATCCTTCTGTTTGAATACTCTGTCAACTCTTTTTCATGCTTTATAATATCTGCCATACCCACAGCTTCAATATAATCCAGGGCTTTGGCAATGCCTATTGCGCCGACGAAGTTTGTAGTCCCTGCTTCAAACTTAAATGGCAGTTTATTATATGTGGTTTTGTCAAAGCTCACACGGTCGACCATATCTCCACCACCCTGGTAAGGTGGCAGTTCCATGAGCCATTTTCTTTTACCATAAAGTACTCCTATACCTGTAGGTCCGTAGATTTTATGTCCCGAAAAAGCATAAAAGTCACAATCAAGTTCCTGCACATCAACATGTCCATGCTGTATTCCCTGTGCACCATCGACAAGCACGGGGATATTATGTTCATGTGCTTTCTCAATAATTTTTTCTACAGGTATGATAACACCCAGGGCATTTGACACCTGTGTTACAGCCACTATCTTTGTGTTATCAGTAATAAGCTTATCCAGTTCTTCAAGTCTTAATGAGCCGTCATCATTAACAGGTATCACCTTAAGGTGAGCATTTTTTCGCTCACACATCATCTGCCATGGCACAATATTGGCATGATGTTCCAGTTCCGATATCAGGACCTCATCACCTCTTCTAATATATCGTTCCCCGAATGAGAATGCAACAAGGTTTATTGATGCCGTTGCACCCGCAGTAAATACAATCTCCTCCTTTGAAGCTGCATTAATAAAAGACCTTACTCTTTCGCGGGCCGACTCATATTTTTCAGACGATATGTCGCTTAGCGTATGTACTCCCCTGTGTATATTACTGTAATATGTACGATAGGCTTCAGTTACAGCATTTATTACAGATTCAGGTTTCTGAGTTGTAGCACCATTATCAAAATATACCAGTGGTTTACCATATACTTCATTGGCGAGTACGGGAAAATCGGATCTTATTTTGTTTATATCGAACACAGGGGGGTATTATTTATCACAATTAATAGTACATGTTGCACACCTGCTCAGTTCACCCCTTAACCGTTTAAGCACCAGGTCATCAATTCTCTCCCGCAAAGCTTCAGTGCGTATATTTTCTATTACCTCATGGGCAAAGCCAAACATAAGCATCAGTCTGGCTTCATCCTTATTTATTCCTCTTGAGCGCAGGTAGAACATAGCATCCTCATCGAGCTGTCCAACAGTAGCACCATGACTGCATTTTACATCATCGGCATATATCTCCAATTGTGGTTTGGTATCCATTTTTGCATCATCGGTAAGAAGGATAGTGTTGTTCTTCTGGTAGGCAAGGGTTTTTTGTGCTCCTCTATTAACCAGTATGCGTCCGTTAAAGGCCCCGGTGGCATAATCATCAAGCACACCCTTGAAAAGCTGGTTGCTTATGCAGTTTGGGGAAGCATGATCAATACTTACAAAATTATCGATATGCTGCCACCTGTCGGTCAGGTACAGTCCAAAGGCATTACATTCAGCTCCTTCCCCGTTCAGTCTGTGGTAGGTGCTGTTACGTACCAGTCCGCCATGAAGAGTTATATTATTTGATACAGCGTAGCTGTTCTTTTCCTGGTGAATAAATGTATGGGTCAGTTTGGCAGCATTATTATGTTCATTCTGAACCCTCAGAATATCAAAATGTGCATTTTCGCCCACATACACCTCGGTAACTGCATTCGTCAGGAATTTCTGTGGCGACAGGGCATGGTCGCAGACTATCATTGGCAACTCTGCATTGTCTTCCACAACTATAAGGTTACGGTGTTGCACAAACATATCCCCGTCTGAATGAACAAGATTAATGATCTGTATCGGTTTTGGGAGTGAAACTCCTTTTTCCACGTATACAAATACTCCATCAGAGGCAAGAGCTGTATTCAGGGGAATAAGTCCGTCTCTTCCGTTATGTGCGTATTTACCGTAATGTTTTCCCACAATGCCGGGATATTTCTCTGCGGCTTCAGCCAGGCTACCCACCCATATCCCTGTAGGTAAATCAGCCAGTGTTCCATTGTATTTAGGGGCGAAGCCATTAAGCAGTACCAGGTCGTAGCTGTCAAGCTCAGTTACCTCACACTTGAAGTTTTCAGCAGCCTTAAAATCTCCTGTCTCGGGGACAAAGTATGATTTATAGTTTGCATTAAACCAGGGTTCCAGATTTGTATACCTATATGATTCATTCTTCCGGTCGGGTATCCCCAGTTCAGTAAATTGTCTCATAGCATCCTGCCGGAAACTGTTTATCAGGCCTGCAGAATTCTTTTCAATCCTGCTGCTGTTATCCCTGAACAGGTCAGAGAACCTTTGTATTGTTGCCTCTCTTTTATCCATAATTTACGACATCAACATCCTTCTTTATCCAGTCATAACCTTTCTTCTCAAGCTCGATTGCCAGTTCTTTACCTCCTGTCTTAACTATTTTACCATCATATAGTACATGTACTACATCCGGTATTATGTAATCCAGCAGCCTCTGGTAATGGGTAATAACTATCGTGGCATTTTCAGAGGTTTTCAGTTCATTAACGCCGTTAGCCACTACCTTCAGTGCATCAATATCGAGACCTGAATCTGTCTCATCCAGTATTGCGAGTTTTGGTTCAAGCATAGCCATCTGGAATATTTCGTTTCTTTTTTTCTCACCGCCGGAAAATCCCTCATTTACTGACCTGTTGGTAAGTCCTGATTCAATTTTTACCAATTCTTTCTTCTCACGCATTAATTTAAGAAAATCAGATGAAGATAAAGGTTCTTCTCCCCGGTATTTCCTGTGTTCATTAAGTGCTGTCTTCATGAAATTGACCATGCTCACTCCCGGTATCTCAATAGGGTATTGGAATCCCAGAAATATTCCTTCCTTCGACCTGTCTTCAGCCGCCATTTCCAGGAGGTTTCTACCCATATAAGTTATTCTACCCTCGGTAATATTTCCAAAATCCTTTCCAGCCAGGACCATGGCCAGGGTACTCTTACCTGAACCGTTGGGCCCCATAATAGCATGTATCTCCCCTTTTTTAACGCTCAGTGAAATACCTTTCAGTATTTCTTTGCCTTCTATTTCAACCTTCAGGTTTTCAATTTGTAACATATTTTATTTTGTTGAATTGTTTAATTGTTGAATCGGGTCTATTTATTAAACTCATAACTCATAACTCATCTTTTGTTTATCCTACCGAGCCTTCAAGGCTTATCTGCAATAATTTCTGTGCCTCCACTGCAAACTCCATTGGCAGTTTATTAAGTACTTCCTTTGCATAGCCATTTACTATTAATCCTACCGCATTTTCGGTACTTATACCTCTCTGGTTGCAATAGAATATCTGATCCTCTCCTATCTTTGAAGTGGTAGCCTCATGCTCCACTATACCTGTCTGGTTATCCACTTCAACAGAAGGAAAAGTATGCGCACCACATTTATCTCCCAGCAGCAGTGAGTCGCACTGCGAAAAATTACGTGCGTTGGATGCATTTTTGAGTACTTTCACAAGTCCCCTGTAGCTGTTCTGGCTTTCGCCTGCCGATATCCCTTTTGATACAATAATACTTTTGGTGTTTTTACCTGTATGTATCATTTTTGTCCCGGTATCAGCCTGCTGGTGATTATTGGTTACGGCAACAGAATAAAATTCACCGCTTGAATTGTCACCTCTCAGTATGCATGAAGGGTATTTCCATGTTATGGCAGAACCTGTTTCCACCTGTGTCCACGATATCTTCGAATTTTCACCCCTGCATATTCCACGCTTGGTAACAAAATTATATACTCCTCCCTTCCCCTTCTTATCTCCGGGATACCAGTTCTGTACGGTTGAATATTTAACTTCAGCGTTCTTTTCTGCAATAATTTCCACAATGGCTGCATGCAACTGGTTCTCATCCCTCCTAGGGGCAGTACATCCTTCAAGGTAGCTGACATAACTGTCATCTTCAGCCATTATCAATGTACGCTCAAATTGCCCGGTATGTGCAGCATTGATCCTGAAATAGGTAGATAATTCCATTGGACATCTCACTCCTTTTGGAATATAACAGAATGAACCATCACTGAATACCGCGCTGTTCAGAGCTGCAAAATAATTATCAGTATATGGTACCACCGTTCCCATGTATTTCTTTACCAGATCGGGATGCTCACGTACTGCCTCACTGAATGAACAAAAGATTATTCCCTGTTCGGCCAGGGTTTCCTTGAAGGTTGTTTTTACAGATACACTGTCCATCACTGCATCAACAGCCACTCCTGTTAGTCTTTTCTGCTCTTCAAGCGGGATTCCAAGTTTATTGAACGTATCAAGAAGCTCAGGGTCTATCTCATCAAGGCTGTTCAATCTGGCCTTCTGTTTTGGAGCTGCATAATATACTATGTCCTGGTAATTTATTTCAGGTATGGTCAAATGTGCCCATTCAGGCATTTTTTTGCTCTGCCAGGTCTTATAGGCCTTCAGCCTGAATTCAAGCATCCACTTTGGTTCCTGCTTCTTCGCCGAGATAAGCTTAATAACATCTTCATTAAGACCCTTGGGTATAGTATCAATATCAATATCGGTATAAAACCCATATTTATACTCACCGGAAGTTACTTCATTTATAATTTTATCCTGTTCCTTTTCCATATCCACAAATTATATTTAATATAATTCTCCTTAATGCTAACAGATAGAATTCAGGTATTGTTTCATTAATTGTATTTAATCCAAATAAATAACAGGCAAAAATACAAAATTTTGAGCAGCTACTTAATAAAAGGAGGTGAAAGTATCTTATTGCATGAACCCATAAATTATTATTTTAGTTGATTATTTGAAACCTATGAAAATTCTCGGAAACATCATCTGGCTTATCTTTGGTGGCATTATTATATCGGTTGAATATTTTATTGCCAGCCTGGCTCTTATGATTATTATTATAGGTATCCCTTTTGGTGTTCAGACACTAAAGCTTGGTGTATTTGCCCTCTGGCCCTTTGGTACTGAAGTCAGAACCGATATACGGGCCTCAGGTTGCCTTTATATAATAATGAATATCCTCTGGTTACTGCTGGGCGGACTTGCAATTGCCCTGTCACATGCTCTCTTTGGACTATTATTATGCATTACTATTATTGGAATACCTTTTGGCATGCAACATTTCAAGCTTGCAGCCATAGCACTTTCACCATTTGGCAGGGATATAATAAGAACCTGATATTGGGTGCCTGTTTTGCACCGACAAGCTCTATGTAAGGAGTGCCGGGTGCAAATAATAAGCTAGCCTTAAACCTTTTTTGTACATTTGCTTTAATTTGGCAATAGTTGAAATAATTAACTCTATTAATCCCATGAAAAAATCAATATCCGTTTTTGCTCTGGTATTTTTTGTAACAACAATCTCCGGACAGGAATATACCAACCTTAACAGTAAAATCAAGAACGTAAGTGTTTTCCCCGACCGGGCTCAGGTAACAAGAGAGGCATCTGTTAATATCAGCCAGGGGAAATCGCTATTAAGGATCCCTGGGTTGTCACCTTATACTGATCCCTCCAGTATGCAGGTAAAGGGAGAAGGTGATTTCATGATAGTCTCTGTAAATAACCAGATGAATTACCTGGAGAACATGGAGGAATCGGAAGAAGTGAAAAATCTTCGAAGCAGGATTGAGGAATTAAAGATAAATATTGAGGATGAAAGAACCGGTATAGAAATCCTCATGGAAAAAGAGGCTTTTCTGACAGCTAACAGGATTATCGGCGGAAAAAATGAAAATATAACTGCACAGGAATTAAAAAGCATAACCGACCTGTATGCTTCTTCGATAGAATCGGTGAGGAAAAGCATACTTGAAAAGAACAGGCTGATAAATAAATATGAACAGGAAAAACAGAAGCTCGAGAACCAGTTGAATGGAAATGTCAGAAAATCAAGAACACCAAGCTCTGAAGTAATAATTTCAGTATCAGCCCCCAGAACTGTTGCAGCTAAAATAATTCTCAGTTACCTTGTTACAAATGCAGGATGGTATCCCTCATATGACATAAGGGTGGATGATATAAACGAGGATGTGAAAATCTTTTATAAGGCGAATGTGAAGCAGAGTACAGGCAGTGACTGGAGCAATGCTATACTAAGCTTTTCCAATGCAAGTCCCTCTGAGTCAGGTGATGTCCCGGAATTATTCCCTTACTACCTGGATTTTTATACGCCCATAATGATACGTGGCATAAGCAGTACAGCGAGAAGCATGGCACGTCCAAAAGCAATGGATGCAGTTCCTGAAACCGAGATGGCTTTCGATCTTGAAGAGTTAGCGGAAACAACAGGAGCAGGCATACCCCCGGTAAATATTATAAATACCGGTACCGCATTTTCATTTGAAGTCGATATGCCCCAGAACATCAGCTCTGATGGAAAAACCAATACCATTGAACTGCAGCGACTGACAGCGGAATCTAATTATAAATATGTCTCAGTTCCCAAACTCAGGGAGGAAGCGTTTCTTACAGCCGATATCTCAGACTGGGAATCATTAAACCTGTTGAACGGGGAAGCCAATATCTATTTTGGGAATACCTTTACAGGGACTACCATGCTGAATACAGACCAGATATCTGATACCCTGAATGTATCCCTGGGTATTGATAACAGCATTACCGTAGAAAGGGAAAGACGAAAGGAATATACAACTGTAAGGACTATAGGTGTTAACAGGATAGATACACGATCCTATAAGATTATTATAAGAAATAATAAATCAACCCCCATTGATATAATTGTCAACGACCAGGTGCCTGTATCGCAGAACAAGGATATTGAAGTTGAAGCAGAAGAGCTTTCAGGAGGTGTTTTTAATGAGTATACAGGAGAGGTGCAATGGAAAACCACCATAACTGCCAGGGAATCAAAAGAGTATATCCTGACCTACACGGTGAAATATCCAAAAAATAAGAAGGTTATACTGGAATGAAAAGATGTGATGGAAGATTGCCTTACGGCAAGCTCGCAATTCTCGGTTGAAGACTGAAGACTGGAGACTGAAGACTGGACTCAGGGTACCGTATCGAATCCAGGTGCTTTCATCTCGGCCAGGCTGCCATCCGGCAGGACCAGGCTGTTACCTTCTTCCTTCCTGACCAGGTGGCCAATAATGCTAAGACCTCCTGTCTTATCAATCTTTTCATGTTCATTCACCGGAACAGTAAAAACGAATTCAAAATCATCACCCCCGTTAAGAGCAGCAATAACAGGTTCAAAGCCCAGCTCCCTCCCGGCTGCTGCAGTGTCACGGTTAATAGGCAACCTGTCATGGTAGATCCTGCATCCCATGCCAGTTTCTCTTGTTATATGTATTAATTCGGATGCTATGCCATCCCTTACTGCTCTTATGATACCGGTGCTTACGCCGGCCTCCCTTAATTTATCCAGCGGTTCAGTTTTTAATTCAGGTTTTAACTGGCGCCCAATAACATACTCAAAACCCTCAAGTCTGGGCTGAGCACCACCGGTATCTTCAAATACCTTCCTTTCACGTTCAAGCAACTGAAGGCCAAGGAATGCAGCACCCAGATCACCGGTTACACATACCAGATCCGTTGCCTCAGGTTTAAGCTGTTTAACCTTACCGGCTTCCTTTCCTGAAGATGCAATATTTATTGCCAGTCCCGTAAGTGAACTGCTCAGATCAAGTGATGATATTTTTAATTCATACCTTTGGCAAGCAAGCGAGATGCCTTCAATAATATTTTCAATATCTTCCTTCTTGAAACGTGCGCTCACCCCGAGATTTACATTAATACTAACAGGCACCATGCTCCTGCAATACAGGTTGGCAATAGAATTTATTACCGATTTATATCCCAGGTGCCGCAGGGGGAAATACATAAGGTTGAAATGGATACCCTCAAGATAGAGGATACTTGAAACTTCACTTCCTGATCCGCTGTCATCAAATACTGTCTTGTATTTGTTTCTTAATTCATTCATAAGAATATATTTCCCGAAACCCTGCTCCCCGGATTGTTCCTTTTCTGACATAACTATGTGATTTGAGGCAAAGGTACGATAATATAAGGTTTGAGGGTTTGAATGTTTGATTAACACAATTCTCAAACGCTCAAACGTTCAAACATTTAATACTGTAATCACTTGATTGCCGACTTAAGAATGCCTCGTTTTGAATTTGAGATAAAGTCAATAATGTAATTCAATTCGTCTGTGACTTTGAAATTGTCTTTCAGGTATTGTATAGCCTGGCTGATATTCCTTCCGCTGAAATAGATTACTTTGTAGATCTCTTCTATTTCATCAATTTTCTGCTGTGTGAACCCCCTCCGCTTCAATCCTACCTTATTGAGCCCCATGAAACCGACCGGATCATTCTTTATTGTTGAATAAGGTGGAATATCTTTTTTGAACATGGCACCGCCGCTTATCATTGCATGCGCTCCCACTCTTGTAAACTGGTGGGCTGCTGAACCACCACCCATAATGACATAATCGTCTATATGCACTTCGCCCCCAAGCAATACGTTATTCACCAGTATACAGTTATTCCCTATTATACAATCATGTGCTACATGTGAATTGGCCATCATAAGACAGTTATTACCTATGATAGTTTTTCCAAGAGCTACTGTTCCCCTGTTTATTGTAGCTCCTTCCCTGAAGGTGCAGTTATCACCTATCTCTGTGGTTGTTATCTCACCGGCAAATTTCATATCCTGTGGTATGGCTGATATTACTGCTCCCGGAAAAACCTTACAGTTTGCACCCATTCGGGCACCATCAAGAACAGTGGAATTGGGACCAATCCAGCTACCATGTCCGATAACAACATCACCTGCTATATAAGCGAAGGGATCAACTCTAACATCTTTCCCAAGACTGGCATCCGGATGTATAAAAGCCTGATCTGAAATCATTATTTCTTATTTTTTACTACCTGAGCAACCATTTCGCCCTCAACAACAAGTTTATTACCAACATATATATGTCCATACATAGATACAATTCCCCTTCGCGGAGGTTCAGACATAGTAAGTTTTATAACAAGTGTATCACCCGGCACAACTTTTTGCTTAAACTTTACCTTATCTATCTTAAGAAAATATGTTGACCAATCTTCAGGATCCTCTACATCACCAAGCAAAAGCATACCTCCTACCTGTGCCATTGATTCAACAAGCAGTACTCCCGGCATCACCGGCTCATCAGGGAAATGCCCCTGGAAGAAAAATTCGTTAAAGGTAACATTCTTTATTCCCACTACCGAATTCTCATCCTTGTAAATAACCTTATCCACCAGAAGGAACGGGTATCGATGAGGCAGTCTTTTCTTAATTTCATCAATTCCGAATACAGGTTGCACAGTTGGATCATAAACAGGAATATCTTTTTTGGAAGCTGCTTTTTTGATTTCCTGCCTTACCAGTCTGGCCAGGTTAGTATTTGCCAGGTGACCTGGCCTGGTGGCCACAATCTTACCCTTTATATGCTGGCCTACAAGGGCCATATCTCCAAGCAGGTCAAGGAGTTTATGACGTGCAGGTTCATTAGGGTAACGTAGAGCCGTATTATTTAATATCCCCTCTTTGTGAGCAGTAATATTTGGTTTATTAAACATCCTGGCAATGCGATCAATCTCAGATTGCGGAACTTCTTTCTCCAGTATCACTATAGCATTATCAAGGTCGCCTCCCTTTATCCTGCCTGCTTTGAACAGTGGCTCAAGCTCATGGAAGAAAACAAATGTCCTGCTTCTGGATATCTCTTCAGCAAAATCATCCTTATTGTCAAGTACTGCATACTGGTTACCCAGTATTTTCGAATTATAGTCGATAAGGACATTTATGCTTAGATGATCATCGGGATATATTATCAGGTCAACTCCATGTTCTTCATCGGAGTAGACAATTTTTTCCTTTACCTCAAAATACTTTCTTAGTGATTTCTGTTCAACTATCCCGGCTTCTTTAATAGCTTCTGCAAACTTCATTGCACTGCCTCCCATGATAGGTGCTTCCGGTCCATCGATCTCAACAAGCACGTTATCGAGGTTCATACCGTAGCAAGATGCCAGCACATGTTCTATTGTTGCAACGGATGCTCCATTCTCCTCAAGGGTTGTCCCCCTCGTGGTATCCGTAACATTTTCTGCGAGTGCACGAATAACTGGTTTATCAGGCAGATCGACCCTGCAAAACTTATAACCATGGTCTACCGGAGCAGGTTTAAATGTAATACTCACATCAATACCTGAATGTAGCCCTTTCCCTTTCAGGTTTACCTCGGAGGCAAGAGTTCTCTGGTTTTTTATACTCATTTAATTCTGTTCTTTATCAAATTAATCTGCCTGCAAAGAAATAAAAAAATTTCGAACGAGCTATAAAAACCCGTGCTAACATGGTTGATATCAAACAAATTCGTTTGGAACGTACCTGATTATCTGTTTTTTATCTCTTTGATATCTTCCTCCAGTTTATCTACTTTCTCCTTAAGTTCAGGAAGCCTTCTGAAGATAATATATGACAGCTGGGCTTTCCTGTATTCAAAAGCAGGAGAGCCGTAAACAGTGGTGTTTCCCTTTAAAATATGAGAATTTATACCTGCCTGTGCAGCTGCCTTTGTTCCCTCAGCAATCTTAACATGGCCTGTAATACCTACCTGTCCGCCAAACATGCAATTTTTACCTATTTTAGTCGATCCGGCTATCCCTGTCTGACCAGCCATTACCGTATTTTCGCCAACCTCAACATTATGCCCTATCTGTATGAGGTTATCCAGCTTAACACCTCTTCTTATTATTGTTGATCCCATGGTTGCACGATCAACCACGACATTGGCACCTATTTCAACATTATCCTCAAGAACAACATTACCAAGCTGTGGTATCTTCTTATAATTCTCATCAGACTGGGGTGCAAAACCAAATCCATCACTTCCTATTACCGAGCCGGCATGGATATTACAATTCTTACCTATAATACATTCATGGTAGACTGTAACCCCCGGGTAAATTACCGTATTCTCTCCTATCCTGCAATTATCGCCAATGCTTGCATTCGGATATACGTAGCAACGATTACCCAGGACAACATTTTCACCGATATAAGCCATGGGCCCTATGTATACATCCTTCCCTATCCTGGCTGAATCTTCAATCACAGCCTTAGGATGTATTCCCTTCTTCCTTGGCTTTGATTCTTCATAAACAGTCAGCAATGTTGCGAAAGCTTCATATGCATTATCGACCCTGATCATGGTTGCGCTGACAGGTGAAGAAGGCCTGAAATCCCTGTCAACTATAACAACCGATGAACCGGTAGTGTAGATGTATTTTTCATAGCTCATATTTGAAAGAAATGAAAGGGCACCTTCATGACCTTCTTCAATTTTAGCCACTGAGTTAACAATCACTCCGGGGTCACCCTCAACATCACCGTTAAGGTATTTGGCAATTTCTTTTGCTGTAAATTTCATTTTATATAAGTTTTTTCTACTTGGTAATTTTCTTATTTATTAATGATGCTTCTAATATCTTTCGGGTAACAAAGATAGTGTCTGGTGGTACTTTTTGATAATGTCTCATGGCGGAGAATACTTGATACTTCCGTCACTTCCCTCAGTGAACCGTCTTTCTTCATTATCTTAATACTTGGGGCAGATGGAGCATAGGTAATATTTGATATACATCCCGTATACACATAACTGCCTATATCCTGAGATCTGAAATCATTCATCCCCTTTAATATATCAATAATCGTATTCATACCTGATTCCGGGAAGGGCTTATCAGAAAGTTCAATTGCAGGTAGCCGGCGATGTAAAAATGCTTTTGCCAGGTCAGACAGTATTCTATCTGTGTTCTCTGCCCATTGTCTCAGGGAAGAGATCAGCTCGCTGTCATCAAGCTTAAAGAACATTCCTGCAAACTCATTATTATTACCCTCAAGTAATTGCTGCCTGTCTATCTTTGTTCTGAGAAAATAGTCGACGGGGCCTGTTGAGTTCACCTGCTGACCATTGAGGATCAGGTATCTTGCCCTGCTGATTATTCTTTTAAGCATCTGGTCGGCAGTAAGGACAGTTTTATGCATATATACCTGCCAGTACATAAAGCGTCGCGCTATCAGGAACTTTTCTATTGAATAAACTCCTTTTTCCTCAACTACCAGCCTGTTGTCGACAATATTCAGCATGCTTATTATCCTGTCCGAGCCAACTGATCCTTCTATCACCCCGGTATAAAAGCTATCACGTAAAAGGTAATCCAGTCTATCCATGTCTATCTGACTGGATATAAGATCATTAAAAAACTTTCTGTGATATTTGCCAGTGAACATTTCAATGGCCAAATCCATCCTGCCATTATATTTTTTGTTAAGAATGTTCATTATTATTAAAGATACATCCTCATGACTTATCTTTCCCGATATATTAAACTCAAGCGAATGTGAGAACGGGCCATGCCCCAGGTCATGACACAGAATTGCTATCAGGGCAGTTTCAAATTCCTCATCGCTGATTTTTATTTCTTTCTTACGAAGAGTTGTAAGAGCCTGCCCCATAAGATGCAGGGCTCCCAGGCTATGCAGGAACCTGCTGTGAGTGGCTCCAGGATAAACCATATCTGTCAGGCCAAGCTGTTTTATAAACCTCAGCCGCTGAAACCATGGATCTTCTAAAAGATCAAATATGAATTCAAAAGGTATCTTAATAAACCCGTGTACAGGATCGTTTAATATCTTTAGCTTGTTAATTCCTGGATCCAACTTTATTTCTTTTGTTTTACAAAATTAGAAATTACTTTTACACACCTGCAAGATATTTAAAATCATTATGGTAATGTTAAACATTATTAAAAACAAAAAACCATTGAAAATATTACCAGCTATTTGAAATATTTCATGTCTTTAAAGAGTCCTATAAATTGTATGAAATGTATACCCTAAAAAATATAAATATCCTATGAAGATTGAAATAAATGGTCTTGATGTAATATATAAAAATGGTAATCATGCTGTTAAAAATATTACTCTTACCATAGAAGAAGGGATGTTCGGGCTGCTCGGGCCTAACGGGGCCGGCAAATCCAGTCTGATGAAAGTGCTTGTTGCCCTTATGAAACCAAGCTCCGGTGAAGTACTGGTAAATGGTGAAAATATACAGAAACAAAGGAAAAAGCTTCGCTCCTACCTTGGCTACCTGCCCCAGGATTTTCGTTTCTTTACACGGTTAAAGACATGGGAATTTCTGGATTATGCAGGTTCACTTGCAGGTATTAAAAACAGGAAGCAAAGGCTGTATATGGTGGATGAACTACTTGACAAAGTTGGTTTGTTAGAAGCCAGGGACAGGAAAGCAAATAAATTATCAGGTGGCATGAAAAGGCGCCTGGGTATAGCACAGGCACTTATTGGTGATCCAAAGATCATCGTAGTAGATGAACCAACAACGGGTCTCGACCCTGATGAAAGGATACGATTCAGGAATATTCTTTCTGACCTGAGCCAGAACGATGTCACAATAATTCTTTCAACTCATATCGTAAGCGATATCTCCTCTACATGCCAGGGTATGGCGCTGCTGAACGAGGGAAAGATGGTTTACTCCGGTTCTCCTGGCGATCTTGTAAAACAGGCCGAGGGCCATGTTTTCAACCTAAGGCTCACGCAGGAAGAATACGACCTGATAAAAGATGATTTTCATGTGATATCATCAATCCCCAGTGAGATTGGTTGGGATGCACAGGTGGTGGCTGAAGACGTCTCTGGCTTCGACAGCCAGGTCATTGATCCGAACCTCGAACACGCATATGTATATTACATGGAACATAAAATTAACGGAGTGAACATAAATATTTAAGCGGAATAAAATGATCTCTATCCATAATATCAGAACCGTTGCCCGCTATGAAGCAAAAACGCTTCGCCGCAGCTGGCTGTTCAGACTGTTTTCAATTGGAGCACTTTTCATTCTTACATTAATGAATATCGGGCTTTTCAGTCCAGTGGGAGATGAAGACTGGCAATTCCTGGCAATACCCTCATCCATGCCCCTGATTAACCTGTATATGCTCAATATTGCGCAATCGTTAATAGTCATCTTTCTTGCCTCTGACTTCCTGAAAAGAGATAAAAAGCTGGATACCAACGAGGTGCTTTACACAAGGCCTATGTCAAACCTGGAATATATATTCGGGAAATCACTTGGTATAATGAGGCTTTTCCTTGGTGTGAATATCCTTATTCTGGCCATATGTCTTATAATTAATACAATATCAAAGCAGGCAAGCATCGACGTAGCTTCATATTTTGAATATCTTTTTATTATCAGCATTCCCACCCTTATTTTCAGTCTGGGATTTGCTTACATACTTATGTCCATTATCAGGAACCAGGCAATAACTTTTCTGCTCTTACTGGGCTTTGCAGCACTGAACATATTTTATCTCTTTAACAGGATGAATTCATTTTTCGATTATATGCTTTTCGGATTCCCTGTTTTTAAAAGTGGTCTCACCGGCTTCGGCAATATTGACATAATATTGGCTCAAAGAATTATGTATACATCCCTGGGACTGGTTTTTATCTTTGCCACAGTACTAATTTTTAAACGACTGCCTCAATCAAAAACCCACAGGGCTATCAGTTTTATCTCTTTATTTGTTTTTCTTTCTTTATCTGCTTATTCGGCATATTATTTCCTGGATAATTATTATGACACCCATAACCTGAAAAATACAGTTATTGAAACCAACAGTAAATATGAGAATGGTGAATTCTTAAAGGTTACAGATGCAGATATCGAAATTGAATATGCCGACCGTGAAATTTTTGCCAGGGCAATATTAAAATGCCTTAATAATAATGACAGAGCTGTTAGTGAAGTGCCCTTCTCGCTCAATCCTGGCCTATCTGTAAAAGAGATTCTTGTGAATGGCTCAGCTGCCGCTTTCCGTTTAGACGGTCATATCATTCTGGTTGACCTTGATCCCGGTCTTCAACCCGACTCAACGTTAAGCATTAGTTTCAGGTATGAAGGAGCTATTGAAGAAGCATACTGTTATCCCTGGTATAAAGAAGACATAAAAAACAACCCTTTCCTTCTGGGTCCGGTAAGGGTTGATAAAGAGCAGGTTATACAAAAAGATGATTTCCTTTTACTTACTCCTGAAACCCACTGGTATCCTGTAGCGGGCCTTAATTTCTATCCAAAAAGCCCTGCTAAAATATTAATTGATTTCACAAGGTATACACTTAAAGTTAAACGTAATAATGAACTTGTTGCCATATCTCAGGGTAAAAGAACATCTGATGAGAGCTACTGGTATTTTGACAATGAGAATCCCTTAACTGGAATAAGCCTTGTTGAAGGTTATTATGTCAGTGATACCATAAGTGTTGATTCAATTGATTTTATTGCTCATTATTACAGGGGACATGATTACTTCAGGGATGACCTCAACGAACTGGGCGATACTTTAGTGAATCTCATCTCAGGGATAATGACTGAACTTGAGACTAATTTCAGCACGGAATACCCATTTAAAAGGCTAAGCCTGGTTGAGGTGCCTGTTTATTTCCACTCCATAGAGAAAAAGAATACTCAAACCAGGGCTGAAGTACAGCCATCATTGATACTTCTACCTGAAAAACTGGCGTCAATAAATGAAGCCGGGTTCTACCGGACCATAAAAAGACAGAAAAGAAGGATGGAAAGGAGTAACCAGGTAATAACTGATAAGGAACTTCAGGTAAGAGCATTTAACAACTTTGTCAGGAACACTTTTATTACCAGTTCTGATTTCCGGTTTAACAGGGGAAATACTACAAGGATGCCTGGTAGATATTTACTGGGACCAAGTTTTTATTTTTATAAAAATAATTTCTACTCTGATGAGTATCCTGTTATGAATGCCGTGTTTGAATCACATCTTCAGAAAGTGGAGGCGCCCCAGGGAGGTTTCCAGAGGATGTTCCTGGGCGGACTAAGCGAAAATGACAAAGCAAACACCATCCTCAGGGACCACAGTATGGCAGAGATAATGGCCTCAAACCCTTCAAACGATACTACACGGATAATACTTACGGTAAAAGGTGATTACCTGTTTAATCTCATGCGGGCCGAAGCTGGAATTGAAGAATTCAACGCCTGGTTTTCCGATTACCTTGAAAAAAATAAATTCAGGAATATCAGTATAAAGGATTTCAGCACAGACCTGCATGAAAGCTTTGGTTTCAATCTTGACAAGTACCTGGACCAGTGGTATAATGGCAAAGGACAGCCCGGTTTCCTTTTTTCTGACATAGTGGTTCACGAAATAGTTGTTGGCACACGGACAAGATATAAGGTGAGTTTTACTGCATCCAACCCTGAAGAAACAGCCGGAATATTCAATGTAGGTTTTCGTACAGGAGGCCGGGGTCCCGGAGGTGGCCGTGGCATGCAGGGCAATGTTGCCATAACCGTAAGTGCTGGAGGAAGGGGTAATATAGCTATAGATATGGCCGGAAGGGGTATGCAGACCA
Organism: uncultured Rikenellaceae bacterium; assembly: GCA_964577305.1. Lineage (GTDB taxonomy): Bacteria > Bacteroidota > Bacteroidia > Bacteroidales > VadinHA17 > UBA9300. Next base: position 39,698 of record CAZNYS010000006.1, on the reverse strand, counting down.
ATGATGTAGAAAAGATAGTAAAGCTTGAAGCAGCACAGGCGAAAAGGATTAGTGTCATTCTTGATGCAGAGCCCCGGGGTATGTTTGTGAATACGCTCTTTTCTATTAATAACCCGGGTGAACTTCAGTTTCCTCTGATGGACCTTATGCAAGGTAAAACAAATGACAACACTGAAGGAGAAGTGATACTTGACAGGCTTCCACTTTTACATGAGGAAAATGAAATAATAGTTGATAATGAAGACCCCGGGTTCAGGATCTACCAGGAAACATCATCCGGCAGGTTGAAAGAATGGCTGAAGATAAGGGGTGATGACAGTAATGGCTATCGTGAAATGTTCATCTGGTGGGCTCCTGAATACTGGCAAAAGACAGTGCAAAGTAATTATTATGGCACATATGTTAAGTCAGCAGTATATACACGTGCTGGCAGCGGGGAAAGGTATATAAGCTGGACAGCTGAAATAAAAGAACCGGGGTACTATGATGTATATACTTATATCGGCAAACAGGGAGGGCAGAGGATGATGATAAGACGTGGCGGCGATAACAGGAACGCTATGCAGGACCTGCACTTCAGTGTTGAGCATGATGATGGAAGTGAAGAGATGATAGTCGACTGGGAGAATGCCGAAAACGGGTGGAACCACCTCGGGTCCTATTACCTGTCACCCGACACTGCAAGGGTGATAATGACAAACCAGTCAGAGAGCAGAACAGTCAGCGGGGATGCAATAAAATGGGTAAAACAAAATTCTTATAAATAATACCATATGAAGAAGTTAATTTTATTATTATCGGTAATTCTTAATATTGTTTTCAGTGCAGGAGCACAGCAGGGGCTGACACTTGAAGCGTCTATGGATATAGCCGAAGAAAACAGCCCTTCCATAAAAAGAACAAGGCTGAACCTGGTCAGGAGCAGAGAAAACCTGAATGCACAGAGGGCAGCTTTAAAATCAAATTTCTCACTGTTGGTCAATCCTTTTGACTATACTCATAACAGGGAGTTCAGCGACCTTGTTTCTCAGTGGAATACGCGGGAGACAACAACCAGCTTTGGTACTTTCAGAATATCACAGCCTGTTGTTGCCACTGATGCTACAATATCATTAACCAACAGGTTCTCCTGGCAAAATTCATACAGTGAGTATAATAATACCCGTACAAAGGGTTTTAGCAATAACCTTTCGCTTAACATAAACCAGCCTTTATTCACATATAACAGGACCAAATTGCAGATCACTGAACTGGAACTGGCCCTCGAAAATTCCCAACTAAACTATGCTATACAGAGGCTGGCCCTTGAAAGACAGGTAGCGCAATATTTCTACCTGGTATATCAGCAGCAACAAAGCCTTGTGATAGCTCAAGAAGCCTTTGAAAACATGAAGAAAAGCTATGACATAATAAGAAATAAGGTGGATGCTGGCTTATCGGCCCGGGAAGAATTATACCAGGCAGAACTTAACCTGGCCACATCAAGTTCCGATGTTGATAACCAGAAGGTGAGCCTTGCTGATGCCAAAGATGACTTCAAACTGCTTATAGGAATGAGCCTCTATGACGATATAATTGTAATACCCGATATTTCACTTGACACTATTGATGTGGATGTTGCTTTTGCTATTGATCATGGCCTGGCCAACAGGATGGAACTGAGGCAAAGAGAAATTGATATAGAAAATTCTGAATTTTCGCTTATACAAACAAAGGCACTCAATGAGTTTCATGGTGACCTGAACTTATCTGTAGGCTTGTTTGGCGATAATGAAAACCTGGGTGAAATATATGCAAACCCCACTGATAACCAGCAGATCTCCCTGTCTTTCTCCATACCTTTATGGGACTGGGGTGAGCGTAAATCACGTATCAAAGCTGCCGAGGCATCTATTGAATCAGAGATGATATACTACGAGGAGGAGGAGAACGATATTATTATAAACATAAGGAAGGTGTACAGGAACCTTACAAACCTGAAAAACCAGATTGAAATAGCAAAGCAAAATGTCAAAAATGCACTGCTAACATACGAGCTTAACCTGGAAAAATATGAGAACGGAGACCTTACCGGAATGGATCTGAACATATACCAGAACCAGCTCTCCGAAAAGCAACTTTCACTCACAAATGCAATTATATCATATAAACTGGAATTACTGAACCTGAAGATACAAACTCTTTATGATTTTGAGAAAAAGGAATCGGTAACTCCAATAAAATCACTTGAGCAGGAATAAATAACAAAACAATATCTTGTCATGAAAATAAAATTAATTTATCTGCTATTCTTCGCACTGGTTTTCGCCGGATGCAATAACCAGGATCCCGGGCTTGAAGCTGACGTTGAAATACCAGTATCAGTGGAAGATATAAAGCTAAAATCTATAGAAGAATTTGTAAGTACCACCGGTACTATATATCCTGTGGTAGATATTGAACTGAATTCAGAGATAGCCGCCAGGTACTACCTTGAAAAAAACCCGGCAACTGGAAGAATATGGCAGCTTGGTGATAGAGTAAAAAAAGGTTCATTAATTGCCAGGCTGGAAGATGAAGAGTACGAAAATAATGTTAAGCTGGAATTATACGAGCTTAATCTTGAGCTTGCCAAAAGCAACCTGGAAAAGCAGGAGTCATTATACGAGAAGGGCGGCGTTACACTTAATGAACTCAAACAGGCGGGTTACGATTACACCAATGCCCAGATAACAGTAGAGAATGCCCGTATACAGATTGAGAAGATGAAAATAACATCCCCCTTCGATGGTGTAATTACTGAACTGCCATATTATACCCAGGGTTCCGAGATAACAACAGGAACATCAATCGCAGGCATAATGGACTACAAATCTATGCTGCTGGACATTAACCTGCCAGAAAAATATATTAATGATATCCAGACCGGTAAAGATGTAAGAATCACTAACTATGCATTGCCTGAAGATACTTTGAGAGGTAAGATCACCCAGCTGTCGCCCGCAATAAACCCGCAGACAAGGACCTTCCAGGGTACCATAGAAATAAATAATCCTCAACTGAAACTGCGGCCTGGCATGTTTGTGAAAGCAGATATTATAACAAACAGGGCTGACTCTGTAATCGTAATACCCAAGGATATCATCCTGTCAAGACAGAGGGGGATGACAGTGTTTGTTGTAAACAGGGGTGTGGCTAATGAAAGGATTATTTCTACCGGGCTGGAAAATAATGATGAGGTTGAAGTTGTAAGAGGCCTGACCACTAATGAAAGAGTTGTTACCGATGGCTTCGAAACACTGAGTAATAATGCAAAGGTTAAAATACTGAAATAAGCATTTCCAATATGAAAAAAATAGCCCGATTTGCAGTTGAAAATCCGGTAACTGTACTTATGCTGGTACTTGGCATTATACTGCTTGGAATAATCTCCTTTGGGAAGCTCGGAACAGATTTGTTTCCTGATCTGAATAATCCTAAAATATATATTGAACTGCAGGCCGGTGAGCGCCCACCTGAAGAAATGGAACAACAGTATGTTGACCAGGTTGAGTCAATAGCCATGAGACAGAAAGATGCTATTAATGTTTCATCTGTTTCAATGGTAGGTACAGCACAGGTAGTGGTTGAATATGCGTGGAATAAAGACATGGATGAAGCGTTTCTTGATCTTCAGAAAGATATCAGTTCATTCAGCCAGAACGCCGATCTTGATGAGTTCAATATAACACAATATAATCCCAATGCCACCCCGGTAATGATCCTGGCCCTGAAACATGACAGGATAAGTAATATGGATGAGCTGAGGCAGACAGCCGAAAATTATATCCGTAATGAGCTGATCCGGCTCGAAGGTATAGCAGATATTCAACTGTCAGGGCATGAAGAAAGTGAGGTGGTTATTGAGACAAATAAGTATTTGCTTGAGGCTTATGATATATCTACAGGTGATATTGCCCAGCAGATAAACAGTTATAACCGTAATGTGTCGGGTGGTTCAATAACCGATCTGGGGACAAGGTATGTAGTTAAAGGGGTAAGTGTAATTGAAGAAGTTGATGACCTGGAAAATATAATCCTTGGCTTCAGGGAGATAGCTGAAGGCTCCCAGGCCGGAAGTTCAGTGGAAACTCTGGATGCTGCAGAGAGAATACCTGTATACCTGAGTGATGTTGCAGATGTATACGTCGCGAATAAAGACCCTGAAAACATCGTGACCATTAACGGTGAGAGATGTATAGGACTATCCATTTATAAAGAGCCCCGATATAATACTGTAAATGCTGTTGAAGAACTTACAGAAGCAATTGAAGAGCTTAAAAAAGCTCTTCCCGGTTATGAGTTTATAGTAGTGCAGGACCAGGGACAGTTCATAGATAATGCTATTGGTGAAGTAGAGAAAACGGCTCTTTTTGGTATAATACTGGCTGTTTTCGTGCTTTTCATATTCCTCCGGCGTATAGGCACCACCCTGGTTATAAGTATAGCCATTCCTATATCCATAATTGCGACTTTCAACCTTATGTATTTTAATAATCTTACGATTAATATAATGACCCTTGGCGGTCTGGCTCTCGGAGCAGGTATGCTGGTTGATAATGCTATAGTCGTGCTGGAGAATATATTCCGTAATTATGAATCTGGCATGTCGCTGAAGGAGGCAGCTATAACGGGTACCGCGCAGGTAGGAGGTGCAATAACAGCTTCTACAATAACAACAATAATCGTCTTTCTGCCTATAGTATACCTGCAGGGTGCTTCGGGCGAACTCTTCAAAGACCAGGCATGGACAGTGGCCTTTTCACTTTTGTCTTCCCTCTTTGTGGCTATCCTGGTTATTCCTCTCCTGGTAACAACCTTTTTCAAGGACAAAAAATCAAAAAGGAAGGAAAGGGCAGTCAGTTTTAAATGGTATCCAGGCTGGCTTGAAAAGATAACTGCAAGAAAAGGACTGGTAATAATTCTATCGCTGATCCTGCTGGCAGCCACCGCATATATTCTCCCGAAAGTGGGTAGTGAATTCATGCCCCGGGCCCAATCATCAGAATTTACCATTGAACTGAAATTGCAGGAGGGTACAAGGCTGGAAAGGACAGCTGAAACAACAGGTAAAATTGAAAATATTATTAGAGATCTGCTGGGTGATAAGGTGAAGATGCTGTACAGCCATTCGGGTATGGCTACTACAACAGGCAGTGGCGAATCAGATCTTTTCAGGGATGAGAATACTTCAATGATAAGAGTATTTCTTACTGATGAATATTCAATGTACTCTGATAATGCTATTGAACTGATACAGGAAAAGCTTAGTTCGTTTCAGGACATTGAGGTAAGTTTTAAAAGAGAAGAGACAGCCCTGCAAACAACACTTGGAACTGATGAATCTCCCCTGGTTGTTGAAGTCAGAGGTGAGGATCTGGATGTAATTGAGGAATTGACTGATGAAGTAAAAAACAGGCTTACAGAATCAGAAGATATATATAATATCAGCAGTTCACTTGATGAAGGTACACCCGAGGTTGATATTGTGATCGACAGGTACAAGGCAAGTTATTATAGCGTGACTGTAGAAAGCATCATCTCCCAGGTGCAGTCTTACCTTACAGGTTCCGCTGCAGGTGACTTTGAACAGGGTGGTGAATTAAAGGATATAACAGTTAAACTGGAAGAAATACCTCTTGAAAGCCTGCAGAATCTTATTATCAATGCCGGTTCGGTATCTGTACCACTCAGTGAACTGGCTAAAATAAACAGGGTAAAGGCACCCCGTGAGATAAACAGGAATAACCAGGTACGGACCAGTTATGTATATGCCATGGTGGACAAGAATGTCCCCTTTGATGAGATAGTAAGGCAGACGGAAGAAAAACTGGCAGGAATAAGCCTGCCGGTTGACTACCGGACTATTATTACAGGAGAGGAACTGAAGCGAAAAGATTCAATGAAGAATCTAACTTTTGCCCTTATACTGTCTATAATTCTTGTGTATATGGTCCTGGCATCTCAATTTGAGTCACTGGTTCATCCCTTTGTTATTCTTCTTACCATACCACTGGCAGTTGTAGGATCGGTATGGATTTTTTTCCTGCTGGGCAAAACTCTCAATATTATGGCATATATAGGTATTATCATGCTGGCGGGTATTGCCGTAAATGACTCGATCATTCTTATTGACAGGATCAATCAACTCCGGATGGATGGATTAGGCCGGCGCCAGGCAATAATTGAAGCAGGCGGACAAAGGATAAGACCTATTGTTATGACCAGTCTGACAACCATACTGGCACTGTTGCCCCTTACATTCGGCTTCGGAGAAAGTGCTTCACTGAGGTCTCCTATGGCACTTGCCGTTATCGGGGGTCTTGTAACCTCAACAATACTGACACTGGTTGTCATACCCTGTGTATACTGGGCACTGGATGCACTTAAAGATATGGTAAGCGGTAATAAAAAAACTGTAATTCCTCAAGCTGAGTAAACTGTTATGGAATTTATAATCAAAAGAAAGACCCTCATCAGCATGCTCTTTATAGGGCTGACTTTACTCGGTTATGTATCATATCAGCAACTGGGGGTTGAACTGTACCCCAATGCACAATTACCAACCTTAATAGTCCAGGTAAGTTCAGTACTTGACGTTGATCCATCATATATTGAAAACCAGGCCATAATACCTGTTGAAGGGGCGGTTGGAACGCTTGAGGATGTTGAAAAAATAGAATCAACTGTTACCTCCAGGTATGGAATGGTTATGATCTACTACACCCAGAATGCCGATCTTAAATACTCATATCTCAAGTTACAGGAAAAAGTTAATATACTATCCCAAACACTCCCGGAAGAATTCATGATAAATATAATAAGGATCGACCTGGAGCAGCTCAACACCCAGTTTATGGACCTCCAGGTAAGAGGTAGCGGGGGTGTCGACAGGATAAGGAATATAGCCGACAAAGACGTAAAACCTGAACTGGAAAATATTGACGGAATTGCCGGGGTTGAAGTATTCGGAGGAAGGGAAAGCTCCATCGAGATAAGACTTGATGAAGAAGCCTGCAAGGCTAATGGTATAACAATGAACAGGGTCAGGTCACTTATTGCCTCCAACAGTATAGACAAAGTTTTTGCCGGTCGTGTATATGAAGGTGAAAAAAGATTTTTTGTTAATATATCAGCTGAATATTCCAATGTGTCTGATATTGGAGATATAATCGTAAACCCACAGGGGCCTGTACTTCTGAAAGACGTTGCAGAAATATTCTTCGGCGTGAAAGAAGAAGAATCATACAGCCGTGTTAATGGTCTTGATGCAGTTACTATTAACCTCGTTTACGATAATCAGGCTAATATCATTGATCTCTCGCATCATACTATTGAGGTCATAAATGACCTTAACAAAAAGCTTGCAGCATCAGGAGTGGAAGTAATTGTACAGAACAATAATGCTGAAGTGATGGAGAAGAATATTGACCAGATAATTAATCTTGCCCTGGTTGGTGGACTTCTTGCGGTAATAATATTGTGGTTCTTCCTCAGGAATATGAGACTGGTTTTTATCATTGCCTTTTCAATCCCAGTATCTGTATTCACAGCCTTCAACTTTTTCTATGCAGCCGGAATAACCATAAACAGCCTCACACTGATTGGTATGGCCCTTGCCATAGGTATGCTAATCGACAATTCAGTTGTTGTTCTTGAAAACATTTACAGGCTTGCCGGCAGCGGGTTAAGTACAGATGAATCAGTCAGAAAAGGTACCAGGGAGGTTTACAGGGCAGTGATAGCAGCTACCCTGACAACCATTATTGTTTTCCTTCCTTTCGTTTTTTCCGATAATTTCCTGGTAAAAATAATTGGAAAAAACATAGGGGTTTCCATAATATCCACACTATTGGTATCACTTGCTGTGGCACTCCTTCTTATACCTATGGCCACTCATTACCTTCTGTCATGGTCGAAAAAAAGTAAATCACAAATATTCAAAAGACTATCGATCCATGATCGACTGATACAATATTATCTGCTAATTCTCAAGGCAAGTATGCGTCGTCCGGCTTCAACAATAATAGGCACACTGGTTGTTTTCTTTGCTGCCCTTCTCATAAGCCTGGGACTCAGTATCAATACACTTGAAGAAATCGAAACAGCCAGTTTCCCTGTTAGTATAATAATGCCTGCCGGCTCTACTCTTGAGAAGACTGATGCCCTGGTGACAGAACTGGAGAAAAGACTTGATAACCTGCCAGAGAAAGGTGATATAATATCAAAAATTGAAGACGACCAGGCTTCTCTTACTGTGCAGCTAAAGGAAGACTGGGACAAAGAAAGCGACCGGAAACTTGCTGAAATAAAAAATGATATATACGAGAGAGTAAATGATTTTGGGGACGCTGAAATCACGATGGATGAAATTGCCTCGGGTGGAGGAATGGGCGGAGGTGGAGGTACCGGCGGTGTTAACCCGGGAGAGGGATTTACCCGTATGCTCGGTATCGGAACACAGTCAGAAAGTATAATAGTCAAAGGTCAGGACTTCAGCAAGATGCGAGATCTGGCCGATGATATGGAATATTACCTGGAAGATCTGAATACCATCAGATCTGTAAATGTCAATATACAGGATAACACACCTGAAGTTCAACTGAATTTTAATACTGAGATGATGAGCAGAAATAATATCAGCCTTAATAATGTTGCCCTGGAACTGGCATCATTTCAGCCGGAATATTCCTCAGGAGTAAAGTTCAAACAGGATAATGAAGAATATGATATAATAATTAAATACGACAGGGAGGAAGACCAGGAAGAAGAGTATAAGAATATTGATGACCTGAAACAATTACAGATATCGGGGGCAGATGGCAATATTGTTGAGATGGAAGAGATAGCCGGCATAGTTTTTTCCTACGGCATGGGTAACATTCACCGTGAGAACCAGGAAAAAAGTATTACAGTAACTTACAGGTTCAATGATGAAATAAATTCATCCAAGACCCTGCTGGAAGGTGCAAGGGAAGAGATAGATAACCTGATCTCAGGAATGAACATACCCTCAGGCATTGCAATTGAAGTAATACATGAAGAAGATCAGCTGAAAGATTTTTACTACCTGATAGGTATTGCTTTTCTTTTGATATTTATGATCCTTGCTGCAGTTTTCGAATCATTGTCAATGCCCATTGTACTGATGCTTTCAATACCACTGGCTGCACTCGGATCACTTATTACACTTATTCTTACAGGTAATTCATTGCTTAATGCAAATACACTTATGGGCTTTCTTATACTTCTTGGTGTGGTGGTAAATAATGGTATTATCCTGGTCGATTACTCAAATATCCTCAGAAAGAGAGGATACCGACGATCACGTGCGCTTATGACGGCAGGACTGGCACGTGTACGGCCAATACTAATTACTGCTATAACCACTATAGTGGCATTGATGCCCCTGGCCATGGGCAAGTCAGAATATGCTTCCATAATTGGTGCTTCCTTCGCCATAACTGTTATAGGAGGACTTGCCCTGAGTACTATGCTTACGCTGGTTTTCATTCCAACTTTCTACACAGGGCTTGAAAACTCCATATCATGGATCAGGTCCCAGTCCTGGAAAATAAAACTAATCATGCTGATTGTTTTTATTTTTCTTATTGCAATGATCTACCTTAATATTGATAAGTTCCTGTGGAAGCTCATAGCCACCATTCTGACAATTATACTCGTCCCTGCCGTGACATGGTTTGTAAAAACCAGCCTGAGGAAAGCCCGTGATACCGTTATTGCTGAAGGTAAACCTGTAAATATAGTAATCAGGAGCCTTGTCAAGATATATGACCGTGATCCCAGGCTGGTAAGAGAATGGAAGGCAGGTAAAAAGATAAGACGCCGCCTTGGCCTGGAAAAGGATCCTGATTCGCTAAGAGACCTCGACCAGTTTATCTGGCAAATACCTGTGCTCGGATTCCTGGTTTATTTTACTTACATGTATTTACAAAAAGGTTTCTGGATATTCTTCTTCAGTATCATAAGCTGGTTTATGCTTATTGTTATATGGTTCCCCGTAACTTCCGTTCTCAGGAAAAAGAGAAGAATACCTCCATTTTTCAAAAGTTCCCTTAATATCGCCATAGTCTGGCTTGTACCATTTATTAACCTTATAATATTCCAGCTAAAGTGGAATAATCTTGCCGCGGTAATCGTTATTGGCTTTTTATGGTATACAGGCCTTATGATCTGGTCAACAGGTAGATACCTCAGTGAGAAGAGCACTGATATATACCGGTTGAAAGGTAAATTCAGGAACCTCAGGAAAGCTTATTATAAGCTTGTGCTCGCTACACCGCTCATAGGTAAAGTACGTAAACCATTCAAGGCCCTTGGAGGAGTGTCCCTGGAGATAGGTAGTGGCATGTTTGGATTGCTGGGCCCGAATGGTGCAGGTAAAACAACACTGATGAGGATAATATGCGGTATACTGGATCAGAGCTATGGGAAAATATGGATCAACGGACTTGATGTTGCCGAAAAACGTGAAGAATTGCAGGGACTAATTGGTTATTTGCCGCAGGAATTTGGGACATATGAAAATATGACTGCATGGGAATTCCTGCAACACCAGGCTATATTGAAAAATATTACCGACACAAAAACCAGGAACGAGCGTGTTCATTATGTTCTTAATGCAGTGCATATGCACGAGCGGAAAGATGAAAAAATAGGATCATACTCGGGAGGTATGAAACAGAGAATTGGTATTGCACAGATACTGCTTCACCTTCCGCGAATACTGGTAGTTGACGAGCCGACAGCAGGCCTTGATCCACGCGAAAGGATAAGGTTCAGGAACCTCCTGGTGGAACTGAGCCGGGAGAGGGTGGTTATATTCTCAACTCATATTATCGAAGATATATCAAGCTCATGCAATAAAGTGGCTGTTCTGGATAAAGGATATATGAAATTCCTTGGTCATCCCAGCCATATGACAAAAGAAGCCGAGGGACGAGTATGGCAGTTTAATGTTCCTGTATCAGAATTCAGAAAGGTTGCATCTGAACATATGGTTGTTCATCACATGTCGGAAAAAGGAAGTGTAAGGGTAAGATGTATTTCCGAAAATAAACCCTATTACAGTGCCATTGAAGTAAACCCCAACCTTGAAGATTCATACCTGTGGCTGTTGAGAAAAAGTAAAAATGAAATCAGAGAAAATGAGCAGATTAACTAAGATAGCCAGTATGGCCGATATTATTGTTAAAATGATCAGGTATAACCTGAAAATCATTTTTGCCAACAGGTTTATATGGTTCCTTATTGGGGCTATTGCCTTTTATATCGGACTGACTCTTATCTATGTCTTTACCGAAGACGTCTCAAAGGTGGAAGACCTTTATGGAATTTTTGTTTTCTGCGGTATCCTGCTGGTATTTTATCCTGCTGTTTTCGGCATTCAGAACGATCAGGATGCAAGAACAATAGAAATACTTTTTGGAATTCCAAATTACAGGTATAAAGTTTGGCTTGTACGTATCGCACTTATTTATATTATCACCTTTGCCATCCTGTTTGCTTTCACTTCACTATCCTCATTCCTCATAATTCCTATGCCTGTTTTTGCAGTAACATATCATGTTCTGTTTCCTGTTTTCTTCCTGGGTGTTATGTCATTTATGATATCAACCGTTGTCAGAAGCGGCAACGGAACAGCCGCGCTGATGATAATCTTTGGCCTCTTCTTCCTTATCCTCCAGGAACCTCTTGCAACCAGTAAATGGAATGTGTTTCTGAACCCCTTTGGTACTCCCGAAGACATTAGCGAAACAGCCTGGTCGAATATAGTACGCGATAACAGAATAATACTGTTCACTTCCATCATAGTGTTCCTCCTTGCTGGTCTGTTTAACCTGCAGAAAAGGGAAAAATTTATCTAATACCACCAGGTTAAGTTGAGCGGCCAATCTACGATTGACCTGCTGAGTAGTGTTGAGTAAGGTTGAGTTGATCAGCCTTCACAGTGAACTCAACAGGAATGCCACCGGTATTCCGCTCAACACTACTCAACTCTCTCAACTTTTTATAAAGCAGGCTATTTTTCTCTAACACACCTTGTTTTGTGTATTTCATATTAAATTTGTACTTTTGCAGGCGATTGAGGGGTGTTTGACTTCTTAGGGGACCAGAGTCCCCTATTTTATTATTGCTAAGTATTGTGATTAACAAGGAGATAGTAAAAGAGCTGGTAAATAATTTTATAGCTGACAAGGATATTTTCCTTGTGGACACCAGGGTATCGACCACGAACAGGATTAGTGTCCTGGTCAATAAACCCTCGGGTATTACTATTGATGAATGTGCTGGTATAAGTCGGCATATTGAAGCAAACCTTGATCGCGACAGGGAAGATTACGAGCTGAACGTATCTTCCCCCGGTCTTAACTTGCCCTTCAGGGTTAGGGAACAATATGAAATGAGTATAGGCAGGCCCGTTGAAGTAATAGACAACCAAGGGAAAAAGACCAGGGGTATACTGAGGAATGTCGAGGGTGAAGGATTTGAGATTGAATTAGAGAAGACAACGAAGGTTGGAGCGAAGCGGAAATCCCGGCAGAAAGAAGTGAACGTCGGGAGAAAGAATAAAGAAACTGAAGAGATCTCTTTTAATTTTGATGAAATAAAAACAGTTAAAGAAGTTATAAGGTTAAAATAATTAAGATTTTGAAGTGAGATGGAAAATGTAAGCTTAATCGATACCTTCTCAGAATTTAAAGAACTGAAGAATATTGACAGGGCAACAATGATGAGTGTCCTGGAAGATGTCTTCAGAAGTTTGCTGGCCAGGAAGTACGGGTCGGATGAGAATTTTGACATTATCGTCAACATTGACAAAGGAGACTTTGAGATATGGAGAAACAGGGAAGTAGTTGAAGACTCTGATCTGGAAGATCCCAATACACAGATATCATTGTCTGACGCAAAAAAGATAGATGATGATTATGAAGTAGGTGAAGAGGTGTCGGATGAGGTTAAACTGCATGATTTTGGTAGACGAGCAATCCTCGCCCTGAGGCAGCACCTGACTACACGCATACTGGACCTGGAGAAGAACAATATCTATATGAAATACAAGGATCGTATAGGTGATATCGTTACCGGGGAAGTATACCAGGTATGGAAACGCGAAATACTTATTCTTGATGATGACGGAAACGAATTGATACTTCCAAAATCAGAACAGATACCATCTGATCACTTTCGTAAAGGAGATACTATCAGGGCTGTTGTGATTAAAGTTGAAATGAAGAACAATACTCCTTATATTATTCTTTCCCGTACATCACCTGTTTTTCTTGAGCGCCTGTTTGAGCTTGAAGTACCTGAAATATTCGATGGTTTAATCACTGTTAAAAAAATAGTCAGGGTGCCAGGTGAAAGGGCAAAAGTGGCAGTTGAATCCTACGACGAACGAATTGATCCCGTGGGAGCATGTGTTGGAATGAAAGGATCGAGGATACATGGTATTGTGCGGGAACTGAGAAATGAAAATATTGATGTGATCAATTATACTTCAAACCTCCAGTTATATATCTCAAGAGCCCTGAGTCCTGCAAAAATAAGCTCCCTGAAACTTTTTGAGGATGAAAAGAGAGTAGAGATATATCTTAAGCCCAGCGAGGTGTCTCTCGCTATAGGTAAAGGAGGTCTTAATATCAAGCTTGCAAGCCAGCTCACTGGATTCGAAATAGATGTATACAGAGAACCTGACAGTGAAGACGAAGAGGATGTGAACCTTGAAGAGTTCAGTGACGAGATAGAAGGATGGATCATTGATGAACTGAAAGCCATAGGCTGTGATACAGCAAAATCAGTTTTGAGATTATCAGTTGAAGACCTGGTTAAAAGAACAGATCTTGAGGAAGAAACAATTTCAGAAGTAATAAATATTCTGAAATCCGAATTTGAATAATTTTTCTGTAAACCTAGGAACGATATATGGCAGAAGGACAAAAAGCAACGAGATTAAGTAAAGCTGCACGTGAATTCAACGTGGGGATTTCCACCATTGTTGAATTCCTGCATAAAAAAGGATTTGAATTAAGTCCGGACCCTAATAGTAAAATACCGGCTGAAGCTTACGACCTTCTACTCAAGGAATACAGTTCAGATATAAGTGTAAAAAAAGAATCTGAAAAACTGACCCTCAAGGAACTCAGCAGGAAGAAAGAAACTGTTTCACTGGATCAGCCCCATGGAACTGTTGAAGAAGAAGAGGAATTTGAAGAGCCTGAAGAAGAAAAGCCTGCTGTTAGCAAGGATGCTGTAGCTGCTGAGAAAGAAGAGGAGAAAGAGGCGGTAAAAAAAGAAGAAAAAGCAGCCCTTGTTAAAAAAGAAAGCACTGAGGAAGAAAAAGAAAAATCAAGGGTTGGGATAAATGTCGTAGGCAAAATTGACCTTGAAAAGGGAAAGGAAACTAAAAAAGAAGAAACGAAAACAGCTGAAAAAGAAGCAGAGAAGAAAGAGGAAGAAAAACCCGAAGAGGAAATCCCTGAAAAGAAAGCAGCTGTAAAGAAGACTACTGAAGAGATAAAAGAAGAAAAAGAAGACATAAAAGCAGAACCGGTAGGCGAAGAAGAGGCAGAAATAGATACGAAAGAAGATGAAGACATTGATAAGGATACATTTTTAAAAACAAAGATAACGAAACTGTCAGGTCCTACTGTTGTAGGAAAAATCAACCTTCCAATCGAAGAAAAAAGGAAAACTCAGAAAGCAAAAAAGATTGATATTGATGATGAAAAGATCGCATCAAAAAAGAGAAGAAAGAGGATAAAAAAAGAGAAAGAAAAAGTAAGCCTCAAATCATCAGGTGAAGACAAAAAAGATAAAAGAAAAAGAAAAACCCAGGTACGACCTGAAATTAACGAGGAGGATGTGCAGAAGCAGGTAAAAGAAACACTAGCACGCCTTACTTACAAAGGAAAATCAAAAGGGGCCAAGTACAGGAGAGAAAAGAGGGATGCCATCAGCCAGAAACAAAAGGAGGAGATCGAAAAGCAGGAACAGGAAAAGAAGGTACTGAAAGTGACGGAATTTGTTTCGGTGAACGAACTGGCAACAATGATGAACATACCTGTTACAGAGATAATAGAAACATGCATGAACCTTGGCTTATTTGTATCCATAAACCAGAGGCTCGATGCTGAAACAATGTCACTTGTGGCTGAAGAATTTGGCTTTGAAGTGAATTTTGTCAGTGCTGAATTACTCGATGCTGTCAGGGAAGAAAATGATGAACCCGAGGATCTTATGTCAAGATCTCCTATCGTAACAGTTATGGGTCATGTTGACCATGGTAAAACAAAACTTCTTGATCATATACGTAACACTAATGTAATTGCCGGTGAAGCCGGAGGTATTACTCAGCACATAGGAGCATACAGTGTATCCCTCGATGGGGGAAGGCAGATAACATTCCTTGATACACCAGGCCACGAAGCATTTACCGCCATGAGAGCTCGTGGTGCACAGATAACTGATATAGCAATTATTGTTGTTGCTGCTGATGATGGTGTTATGCCCCAGACTGTTGAAGCAATAAACCATGCAGCTGCTGCCGGAGTACCAATTATTTTTGCAATAAACAAAATAGATAAACCAACGGCAAATCCTGAAAAAATTAAGGAAGAACTGGCTAAGATGAATTATCTCGTTGAAGACTGGGGAGGTAAGTACCAGTCACAGGAGATTTCAGCCAAAGGAGGAATAAATATTGACGAATTACTCGAAAAGGTGCTGCTTGAGGCTGAAATGCTGGAACTTAAAGCCAACCCCAATAAGAAAGCAATGGGAACAGTAATTGAGTCATCACTGGACAAGGGACGTGGTTATACTGCTACAATACTGGTAAAATCAGGAACACTCCGGGTTGGTGATATAGTCCTTGCCGGTTCATATTTCGGCCATGTAAAGGCAATGTATAATGAAAGAGGCCATAAGATAGAGGAGGCAGGGCCATCAAGCCCCGTTCTAATCCTTGGCCTGGACGGTGCGCCACAGGCAGGTGATAAATTCAATGTAATGGAAACCGACCGTGAGGCGAAAGAAATTGCCACTAAAAGAACCCAGCTCCAGAGAGAACAGGGTATGCGTACACAGAAACATATAACGCTTGATGAGATAGGCCGGCGTATAGCAATTGGAAATTTCCAGGAACTCAATATTATTGTTAAAGGTGATGTTGACGGATCAGTTGAAGCACTGAGTGATTCACTGATCAAATTATCAACAGAAGAGATACAGGTAAACATCCAACATCAAGCAGTAGGACAAATATCTGAATCAGATATACTTCTGGCAGCAGCATCGAATGCAATTATTATCGGATTCCAGGTAAGGCCATCGCTGAGCGCAAGAAAACTGGCAGAAAAAGAAGAAATAGATATCCGTCTTTATTCTATTATCTATGACGCCATAAACGAAATAAAATCTGCAATGGAAGGTATGCTCTCACCTGAGGTGCGTGAAGAAATAACATGCACGGTAGAGGTTAGGGATGTGTTCAAGATAACCAAGGTCGGGACTATTGCAGGATGCTACGTCAGGGAAGGAAAAATAACCCGTAATACCAAGGTCAGGGTAATCAGAGATGGTATAGTGATTTATACAGGCGAATTGGGATCACTGAAAAGATTCAAGGACGATGCTAAAGAAGTAGCATCCGGTTATGAATGTGGCCTCAACATTAAAAATTTCAATGATATCAAGGTTGGAGATGTGGTTGAAGGCTATAAAGAAATTGAAGTAAAGAAAACACTTTAACTGGAATATTGGAATACTGGAATATTGGAAAATTAAGTAGTCAGCAACCAGGAACCCATTATTCCATCAATCCATTATTCCAATATTCCGGTATTTACTCGCCATATCAGGTTTAACCTATAAGTTCCTTATAATCTTCCGGTGAAAGCAGCCCGTCAATCTCTGAAGGATCACTTATCTTTACTTTTACCATCCAGCCCTCCCCGTAAGGATCTTTATTAACAAGATCAGGGCTGTCCTCCAGGGCAGGATTGATTTCGAGAACTTTACCCCCGACAGGCATGAACAGGTCTGAAACAGTTTTTACTGCTTCGATGGTACCAAATACTTCCTCCCTGTTAAGAGTTTCACCTTCTGTTTCAATCTCTACAAAGACTATGTCGCCCAGTTCTCCCTGCGCGAAATCAGTAATTCCAACAAAAGCATGATCACTTTCAACACGTAACCACTCATGGTCTTTCGTGTACTTTAAATTGTCAGGAACTTTCATATTCTAAATAGGTTTTTTAAATTATTTCTGTTAAGTAAAGCCAAAAATAAGTTTTTAAATTAATTGATACAATTATAAGTTGAATTTTGTCATTCTGAGCATGGCGAAGAATCTGACAATAACAGGTAGAGGCTGAGGCCAGGTAATTATTAAAGGTGTAACTTGTTTCGCTACGCTCAAAGTAATTTGCTCCCTGCGGTCGCGTAATTGACCCCGCTAACGCAGGGCGTAATTGTTTTTACCACCTTTGGGTCTGTGAGGATTAATTAATTTCTTAAATTAGTTGATATATTAAAAAATAGATCTCATGAAAACAACAGTTCCGGGGATTCTTATAATCCTATTATTATTACTATACAGTTGCCAGAAGAATAATAATATAAACCAGTTCACTTCATACGCTGACACATTAATTCTGAGAGCAGAAAAGAAGAAAGGATGTGGCTTTTTCACACCTGGTTCCGGATCACTTGTATTTAATGATCCGCAGGCAAATAATTACGGAATTGAATATAGTATCCCTGAAGATTATGAGGATCCCCAGGTTGCTGTAGTAGTCCTTGATTTAAAACAGAACTCCTATAAAAAACTCCTGCAAGGTGAAATGACAAAATCGAACTTTAACATAGGATTCCATTTCTTGGGGGGTGATACAACATTATTACCAGAAACTGCTGTCGGGAAAAATTACCTGTCGATATTAGCAGCCAACAGGGACGAAGAGAAGATTATGGTTGTTGATCAGAATAATAATTATGATTTCAGCGATGATTCAATCCGTCATATCCCGGAAATTGACTGGCATACATATAATTCACTTATTGAATTTGAACATGAAATATTCAATGATTCTGCAATAATCACTACAACATCATGGGCTAATATTGGTTACTCACAATTAAGCGAAAGCATACTCTGTTTTACATCACAACATTATGTGTCAAGGTTTAATATTGATGGTGACCAGTATGCTATTGGGGCATTTGACAGACAGTGGAACACTGCTTTCTATTTCCCCAGATTGAGTCTTATTGAAAACATGGGTGTACCTAAAGATACTGTAATGCCTGCTGATATAATAAAACCAGGTGAGTATCTAAACCTTAATGATAATTATTACAGGTTTCATGATATAACCAATAACGGAAGCTATATTATACTGATAAAGGATAGTGATATAAGTAAAATTACGGGTACCCAGGTAGGTATGAAAGCTCCGGATTTTAGATTTACCACTATTAACTCTGACGATGTTTCTTTACAAGATTTTCATGGCGAGTATCTTGTAATTTCAAATACAACAATGTGTTATTCTGAAGAAGATCTTTTTCTGGCTTATAAAAACTTCACTGATAAATACCATGATAAGGTAAATTTTATCTGTCTTAACCGTACTGATTCATTATTTAAGGAGATTGCAAGAGATTATGATCTCAAGGGCAACCTGGTTGTTATTTCTGATAATACAGCCGACGAAGGACTTGATAGCTACAGACCTGATTTTTCCTCCAGGGAATGTTTCCTTATAAACACTGAAGGAATTATCATCGATAAGTTCAATCTCTTTGATTGGGAATCACATATGAATAAAATTGAAGAGCTTAACAATTAGAGATTCTTTTTAAAACTCAATTACGTCGAGCGCTAGCAAGACCAGTTACGCTGAGCGAAGCGAAACAAATTACGCGAGCAAAGCGAGCACAATCACTGTATCAAAGTAAACTTTAAACTAAATCCAAAATTGGTATTCGATGTGGTATATGTGGTTGCTACAAAAGGATCGTTAAGGTTATGATCGAAGAACAGTTGCAGGTTGAACCTGTCGCTTAATACATAGTCAGCAGTTGTTCTGATTGAAAATATCCTCTGCCCTGCCACAGGCTGGTTTACATCCTCAATAAGCTTCCTTGATATGGTCTTATTGTCCCTGATGGAGAAATCGAGCCTTACATTCAGGTCACTTGTAAGCGGGCGCCGGCGGCCACCTGTTTTGAGTATTATCTGCACATCATCAAAACGATATCCTGTTCCAATGATAAATTCATTATTACGTATATCTGCGACCTGGTTATTTGCTAGGTTGAGGCTTACAGTACGCGATTTTTTCCATTCAATACGTGTGGTAAGACTATTCTTCCAGTTCAGATCTATATTTAAAAGAGGACTGAATTGTTCATTTATGGTAACCACATTCAACTCATACTGTGGTATAAAATTCAGATTCAGATCCCTGATCCTGCTTATGCCATCTTCATTCTCATCATAATACAGGTTAGTCGTATATGAGCCTATTGTAAAGGTACTCCTGTACTGGTGAGCTATATTTACCGAACTGAAGATGCGTTGTACAAGCTCAAATTTTGACAGGCCGTCGAAGTTAATTCTCCAGTTAGGCATCATTGAGAATATGCCCGGGAACATATCAAGGCTTACCTTTTCAGGGTCAGTCCTGGAGTATGCTGCAAAGAAAGCAGGTATAAGTACTTCCCTTGATGACAGCCCGTAACCGTTTTTATAAGGCCCGTCAATCGGGTTCCCTGTCTCAGGATCAATATCCGCTTCGTATGAAGGATCAAGTTCCTGCCTTTCCTCGGCTTTTCTCCTTGATATAACTAAAGTATTCTCCTTGAATTTCTCAAATGTTTCGGATCTGTAAGCGTTATTATCACTTATCTTTTCAAATGCAGTTCCCCATGATATTATAGTTATTGAGAAATTACCCGAGATAATCCTGTTCCTGAGGCTGTCAGGGAAACTACCATAGCGGTCAGCACGATAATATGCTGATTCTGACTGCGCAAATCTGCGATCGGCGGTTAAGTCGATACGCATGCCCGGGAAAGGTTCCAGGGTACTGCGTATACTGAATGTTTCATTCCTGTTTGAGACAGCAGCTGTATTAAGGATTGTATCGGTGGTAATCCAGTTATTCCTTAGGGCTTTCTCAAAGAAATCAGGGTCATTAAAGCCGGCAATGAAAGGCCACCCCGGTGCAAATACATCACCGGTCTTTGTCATTCCAAGGTACTTTGATTCAGGAGTAAATCCGGGCAGCATCTGACCCTGGTCGACCTGGTAAGTAGCAGAAATATTGCGCACTCCCATAAATGCCCTTACTAAGTATTCGCCTGCTACTATCAGTGGGCTTCTCTTTTGCTCCACCTGTCCTTCAATTTCCACCCTGGCATTATCAATATCCTCGGATGCTGTAAAAACGATTTTGCTGTCTGTTTCAATTACTACCTTTCCTTGTACCTCCGTACCATCCTGTTTAAACACACTGACTTTTACATCGCTTGTCCTGAGGTTATGGTAAATATTCTTGGCATCACCTGCCCTGAAATCAACCCTTTCACGGGTGTATGTGACAGTACGATACTCCTTTTGCATTCTCTGTGCCGCACCAGGCCTGGTATTCCTTTCAATATTCTTGAGGAAATCTGATTTATTATACAGGTTGGTAAGGTTAGCCTGGGCCGACAGTGTCCCTGTACTTGAGTTCTTGATAGTATTACCCAGGTTGATGTTGAGGCTGTCAGGATAAAGGGAACCGGCCAGCCAGTCATAACTTGCACGGTAGCGCAGGTTGCCGTTTAACCAGCTCAGCAGGGGTAATTTATTTATAGGGATATTATAATTAATATTTATTATATGATTATAATGTGTATTTCTTCCAAAATTGCGAAGATTAATCAAAACAGAATCTTTCCATGCCTGATATTGATCACTGTACCTTTCCCTGTCAACTCCACCGGCAGGTTCATCAATTCTTGAGATATTTGTAGCTGTAAAGTCAAATTCCAGTTGCTTGGTAATATCATATTTGACATCATAGAA
Organism: uncultured Rikenellaceae bacterium; assembly: GCA_964577305.1. Lineage (GTDB taxonomy): Bacteria > Bacteroidota > Bacteroidia > Bacteroidales > VadinHA17 > UBA9300. The sequence continues at coordinate 18,580 of CAZNYS010000006.1, read as the reverse complement.
CCGTGCCCACTCAAAATCTTTTCTGAATGTTGGTTTGATCTTGATATATTCGTTATTAATATTTCTGGTCTTCACTTCACTGTAATACCTGCTGAGATCGGTTCTTATACCCACATGTCTGGGCAGCAGGTAAAAATTAAAATCCCTGATAAGCCTGAAAACCTGCCCACGAAAAAGGTTAATATTCTGAAAGGGTACAATATTTTTCGGATCAGTATCATAATTATAATTAATCCCTCCACGGTAATTCTTTTCTACATTAATCTCTGTATTTACATTACTCCTGAATATCTCATTAAATGTATAATTAACAGAGAAATTTGAAATATCCCAGGGGTATGATTTTTCCTTTTGTTTGTTTATCCCTGCATTGCTTACAGTAATAGTTTTTCTCTGTGTATAATCTTCCGCTATTGTTTTTAATGAATCCCTCTCTTCAGGCTCGAGCTTTTCAAGGGCATCTTTCAGCAGGATATCAGGATCAAGGGGATTATACTGTGGCTGAATATGGCTTTCAGAATACCCTACATATACAGGCAACCTTACTCCAGACTCCTCCGGGAAGAACCTGCCCAGTTCAAGATTGGATGAGACATCATATTTGTAAATCTGTTCCTTGCTTCTCTCATTAACTTTCATATCCAGGCTTCCGAATCCCGGTGTGCTCGTCTGGCCAACCAGGTCAATTGTCCCAAGGTTGGCAAGCCTTGTCTGCAGTCGCGCATTGGCAGCCCATCCACCATCTTCATTGAAATCGCTTAACCTGAGTTCATTAACCCACACTTCTCCTGATTTTGGCATACCATCGTCATTACCTGTATTCCTTGTTTTAATAGGATTACGTACTCCAACCATTATTATCCTTATGTTACTGAGGTTTGGATTACCTGAAACACTTATCCTTGCATTATCATTCGGATAAACATATATGTCTGACCTGGAAAGTGATGAACCCTGGCGGTTAAGTTCGGCATTCCTTGCCTGTTTGGCTTCCTGGAACAGTGACAGGTCGATATTAAAGCTATTATCTTCGGGCCATACTATTGCCCTTTCATCATCATCATCCTTATTATAATAACCCGGCGCAGTAAGTTTCAGAGGTAGTTCGTACTCGTAAAAATTCCCCTTATAATCTGAGCCGATCCTTATGAAAACCGTTAACTCATCATCGAGGAGGGGCTCCCCGATAATTGCCTCTCCATGTACTTCCATCCTGAGTTTCCTGTACTGGCGTATATCAAGATTAACATTTTTAAAAGCAGCCCTTGCATCACCATCTTCAAGGTTCAGGACCCTGAGCACCATTGACTGTTCATTAAGTTGCCTAAGCTGAGGATTGGAAGGGTCAATCACCCTGTCGAAACCAGGGGGCAGAACATAATTCACAGGTTCTTTCCCTGCATTCTCCTCTATACTTACTGAACTTATTTCGAAGGTGCCGTCTTCAGGTTCCGGAACAGTGACTCTTTCCCCTCCCTCAAGGAATGAAATATTATATTTACGCCACTCGGCACGCACGAGGTCAAGTTTTGCCAGCCTTAGTATAATGTTCTGGTTAAACCCCTGCAGAAACATGCGCATAAACCTTATAGACTTAAAATCCTGTATATTCCCTATTGTCTGTGAATAATCGGTTACCGGTATTTTAAACTGGTACCATTTTACGGTGGATTGTTGGCCATTGGCAAATGTTGCGGTATATTCTATTTCATCCACGATAAAGTTTTTACCTACCTCCATATCTTCAGGTCTTAGGCTAACCCTGTACTGGTAATAACTTTCAGTTTCGCTGAGGTTATTATCCCTGTTTATATCCTCCATATCTGGCATGGTTGATCCGCTGGTAGGATAAGATTCTTTGCTCATTTCCGACGTTGGCGAATTACCTTCCATACCATTATATTTCCTGTATCGATCAAGGATTCCCAGTTGTTCACTATCATAATCAGATCCCCTGAAATAGTGAAAATCATCATTAGAGGGATCATGGGTGATATCATCCAGCACTTCCTGGTTAACAATACCTGCCAGCTGCTGCAGATATGGGTTAAAGAAGGATTGTTCATCCTCATTGGACAATCCGTCGAGTCCGACATCCTGGTATTTTCTGGATTCAGGCACATTATCGAATGCATGGACTACCGCCTGCACTGTTGGGATCCTTCCCCAGGATGTGGTATCAACGTTTATTTCCTCGGGAGAAACAGGGAGTCCATTCTCAAACGACTTTCTGGAATCACGAAGGATATCTTCTGAGATATTTCCCAGGTTGAGGTACAGGTCGCCTCCCTCATGAATTGGATCCTCCGTAAATGGATCCATCAACCAGAATTTAATATATTGGATATTTGCTGTTTCAAAATCACTCGTGAGTATCTCTCTCATAATACCTCCCCAGCGGGTTTCAGGGTTATTCAGCAGACCCTCCTGGTTTATTCCTGATGAATAAGCCGTGGCTGTTGTCTCATAATTATAGGGACCTTTCTCTTCAGGATAAAAGGACAGGTTAAGAACAGCAATATTGGTTGGTATGCCTGAGGGGCTCTCTTTAAAAGGGAATAACTCATTCTCATATATCTCCCTTACGAAATGGCTTGACTGGAGATCAGGATTGTTTTTTATATGATCAGGAGTAGTTAATCCATTGCGAAGAAACAGGGGATCAATAACATACCAGCTTAGTTTTGACCTGTTAAAACCACTTGTCCACTCATTATTCAGTCTTGCTTCAGGGAAAAGATTATCCTGGCCCTGAGGCACACTCGACAGCACCCATGCATTATATGTTTTCATGTCAAGAGGTATCTCACTGGCTTCAAAATCATCAATATATGAATTGCCTGCTGAGCTTATTGCCTTTGAGTGTCCCGGTATAAGGTGAGCGAATTCACCAAAGAAGGTTATTGAAGAGGGATCCTTAGTTTCAATAAAAGGAAGGGCATCCACCATTTTTGTCAGGAACTGCGATTCCGACCTGTAGGATGTATTTAAACCCAGGATGGTGTTCGATATGGGCTCCTCACCAAAATTTACCTTCTGTGTATATGGTCTTTCTGTAAGGTGAAGAACTGTTCCTCCCACATTAAAATCATTCGATATTTTGTAATCGAGATGTGTACCCACCAGTGTTTTAGTCTGGAAACCAAAAAACTGATTGCTCTCTAGTGATACCTGGATTGGAGTTTGAGATTCGATTAATGCAGGGTTTATAATCTCTACTCTTCCTGCATTATAATCTACAGTAAAGTCCACATTCTCTGTAAGAGGAACACCACCGGCAGTGACCTTAACACCACCCTGGGGAATATTAACAGCATTCAGGTAAATTTCAGATCCTGAAGCCGATGAATATGTACCTGATATTTTAAATTTGTTCTTTTCAGCACTCTGCACAGCTTTTGTTTGTGTCGAATCATATAATTCCTGGAAGACATACCTGTCAGCAAGGGCCTGGTCAGTGAATTTGCTCCTGAGATGGCTGCCGAATGGTTCCAGTACAGGGAATATGAGTCGTCCTTTTGAGGGCTCAATAGTAATTCCTTCAACATAATCAAACACACCATCAGGTTCACGGTCAAGCTGGCTGTTCAGGTTGTCCAGTTCCATTACCTGCAGCAATATCTGATCACTAAGGTTACCTTCCGGGATATAATTAATTGAATTACCTGTTTCATCATCCTGGTACAATATATGCAGCTCGAAATCCTGTCTCTCTATCTGGTAGGCTCCCAGTGCATAAATATTCTTCATCATTAGATCCCATGTTGGCAGACGAGGTGTAAGGTTTGTCCCTTTAAGCAATTTCAGATATAATACATCGGGAGCACTTATACCATCGGTTGAGAACTCACCTACTTTAAAAACCTGGCCTCCCATGGTATACTCATATGACACTGCCAGTATTTCGTCGTTATTTAAAGCCACATTCAGTGATATAAAACCCAGTTGCTTGTTTACAGTATATTCCCGTTCTGTCAGTTTCCTCGCATTTTCAATTTTTTCATAATGGGTTCCTATTTGAAAGTCCTGTGACAGTGGGCCAAAGGAATCAGTTATTTTATCAACATCCCTTGTGTCGGCATAGGCAGATATTAATTGTGAGTACAGGCCATTAACTGTATTATCAGTATATGGGCCACTACCAGGTACAGCTTGGAAACCTGGTACCTCGTTATAGATATGTTGCTGATTTTCTGCAAGATCCATTAAAGCCAGGATGTTCCTGGTTTCTTCAAAATTGCTTGTTTTATTAGTGATCCAGACTTCTATCCTTTCAATATTTATTCCGGAGCTTATGACAGGTAAGTTTTTCATTGCATCATCATAAATATCCCTGAAGTAATGTGAAAGGAAGAAATGTTTATTTGCTTCATATTCATCGGCATTAACCTCGTAGTCACTTAATTGAGCACCTCCCTTGATCTGGAGCGTTGAGGATTCTCCCTTTTGCTGCGAAAAGACATTTGTTACCGTTAGCCTGCCAAATTGAAGTTCTGTTTTCAATCCAAAAAGGCTATGGCTCCCTGTGATTAGGGTTCCCGGCAGTGGTAGTGTAACATCACCTGCTTCAATCTTTTTTATTATTTCATCCTCATCCCCTGAATACTCAAGCTTAGTCCTGTTCTCAAAGTCGAACATGGCTTCAGTATTATAATTAATACCAAGTTGCATTTTATCACCGATTGTACCGGTAACATTCATCTGGATTTTTTCCTGGAAGTCAAAAGTTGGTATAGTCCTGAGCTTTTCTGAAAGGGTCGGATTTTCGGTTCTTGATATGTTTAATCCAAAAATAAGTTCAGCTGATCCCTGGGGTATAATATTTATTGTATTTGACCCGAATATCTTGTCAAATGCTTCACCCCCGAACTGAATTTGTGGTATCAGCGAGCCCCTTGTCAGTGATTCATCACCTGAAAATTTATAGCGCCAGTAGTTTCTAATTGAGTTTTCAAAAACAAAGTCATAATATTCATCAGGGCTCATATGTACAGGCTGCCTTATGTTGAGGTTACCTATCTTCTCATAATATATGTACTCATTTTTCTCAGGATCATATACTACTTCACTGGAGAAATTGGAGGGCATATCCATTTTCAGGGGTGATATCACCTGTTGTTCCCATGGTATTCCTGAACGGTCATTAAAAGGGAACCTGAGGTTTTTGGTGGTATCGCGGCCCACATCCTGCCCACTTACCATTATTCCCGGGAGGAAACAAAGGATAAAAAAGGCAATAACAGCCAGGCTGGCGCTATATACGGACCCTGATCTCAATACCAGTTTCGTTCAGTTCTACAAAAGTTTTAAGGCTTTCTTTATCAATTGCTCCACTGTAAGATCCCTGTCCTCTCTCCAGAGTTTGTCAAGGATCTTATTAACGGAGTTTTTCGGAAAACCAAGCATCACTAATGCTGTAAACGCTTCTTCCTTTATAGTATTGCCTTCGTCCGTAAATATTTCAGCTGCATCTGCAGATTTACCTACCTTGTCTTTAAGATCAACTATTATTCGCTGGGCTGTTTTCGCACCTATCCCTTTTATGCCTTTCAGCATACCAACATCAGATTGCAATATTGCTTTCTCTATCCCCTGGGCCTCAACTGAAGAAAGCATCATGCGCGCCGTATTCGCGCCAACTCCTGAGACCGAAATCAACAGCCTGAAAATATATCTTTCCTCTTCATGGTAAAAACCAAACAGGATATTAGCATCTTCTCTTATTACTTCATGTATCAGGATCCTGCATTCTTCCATATTTTCCAGCCTGGTAAATGTTGGAAGCGATATATTAACAAAATATCCCAGTCCGCCTGTTTCAACTATTACATATGTAGGAGTAAGGGATGCAATCTTTCCTTTGATATATTCAATCATAATGTACCATTTATGTTATCTTCCTCCGGAGGCAGCTCATCTGGTATTTCGGTCCGTGTATCAAGGTCGTGGTGCTTGAGGGGATTACTGTTTATTTTCCGGTGTATTTCCCTGTTTTCATAAATATCACATGCAAGGAATATTGCTCTCCTGAATGAAACTTCAGATGCTATACCTTTACCTGCAAGCTCGTATGCTGTACCATGTGATGGTGATGTTCGTATTACTGGCAGACCGGCACTAAAATTAACACCTTCACCAAGGGCAAGAGCCTTGAAAGGTGTAAGTCCCTGATCGTGGTACATAGCCATTATACCATCAAAACTGTTATATGCCCCGGACCCAAAAAAGCCATCCGAGGGATATGGACCAAACACCAGTATGTCTTCTTCAGATGTCTGTTCTATCGCCGGAATGATTATCTCGGCCTCCTCATTGCCCAGTAAACCTGAATCCCCGCTATGAGGGTTAAGCGACAATACCGCAATACGCGGTTTGCGAATACCAAAATCAACAGTCAGAGAGCTATCCATAATCCTTATCTTCTTGATGATGCTCTCCTTGCTCAGACTATCAGGTACTTTGCGTAAGGGCATATGACTCGTCACCACCCCAATCCTGAGATTCTCACTTACCATCAGCATTAATACATCATCTACACCAAACTTGTGCTTGAAATACTCGGTATGCCCCGGGAAATTAAATGTTTCTGATTGTATATTATATTTATTTACCGGTGCGGTTACAAGAACATCTATTTTATTATCTACCAGGTCCTTAACAGCCGCCTCCAGGGCTATTACAGCCGACTCCCCGGCCATAGACGTTGATTTACCGAGTTCAACCCTTACATTATCATCAAGACAGTTAATTATATTTGCCCTCTTTTGGTTGGCTTCGGATGCTTCCCTGATGTTATTAAAACTGAAATTGCTTATGTTTAATGCTTTGCGGTGGTAGGCTGCCACTTTTGGAGAACCATATACCACAGGGGTACATTTCTCCATAATCCTGTTATCCATCAGGGTCTTTATAATAACCTCGTAACCTATACCATTTATATCTCCGTGTGTTATCCCTACAATAATCTGCTCTTTATTCATTATTATACCAATTTTTACTTTTTCTTCTGAACTGTTCCAAATCTCCTGATAAATTCGGCCAGTAACCTGACGCCAGTACCTGTTCCCCCCTTGGGTTTGTAATGCTCAGCTTTCTGAGATATGGCGCAGCCTGCAATATCGAGATGAATAAAAGGATAATTCGTAAAATGCTCCAGGAACTTACCTGCAGTAATAGCACCTGCTTTTTTTTCTCCCAGGTTTTTCAGATTGGCTATTTCAGATTTGATCATTTCGCCATATTCCTCAAAAAAGGGCATTTCTGCCAGGCGTTCATATACCGTATTACCAGATTCCGCAAGAAGATCAAAAATTTCCCTGTCAGCATTACCCATTGCTGCAATGGCCTGGTTTCCAAATGCATTTTCGGCCGAGCCTGTAAGTGTTGCTATGGAAATAATCAGTGAAGGATCATAATTTCCTGCAAAACTGAGGGCATCTGCAAGAATTAACCTGCCTTCCGCATCTGTATTTATTATCTCAACCTTTGTACCGTCAAACATAGTAATTATATCTCCCGGCACAAAGGCATCACGTCCCGGGCGGTTATCAGTTGCAGGGATCAGTCCTATAACATGTACATTTATACCCGCTTCAGCGATAGCTGATAACACCGCTGCAACTACTGCACCGCCAGCCATATCCGCTTTCATTTCCTCAATATAATTGGTTGGTTTAAGGTTGATACCACCTGTATCAAACATAACACCCTTGCCCACCAGAATAAGAGGTTTGCTGTTTACAGGTTCAGGAGGATTCCATTCGAGGATACTGAAGGTAGGAGGATCTATACTCCCTTTATTGACAGATAGTATACCTCCCATCCTCAAAGCTTCGATCTTTTTTCTTCCATATACCTCCACCTGGACACCCGCATTACCGGCATATTGCTTTACATTAGCAGCGAAATCAACGGCATTAAGATAATTATTGGGTTCATTAACCAGGTCACGGGCAAAATAAACCGCTTTGCCAACAGCATTGAGCCATTTTACTTCATTTTCTTTAACGTCGCCAAACAAATAAATCTCAGACGGATACATTTGATGCTCAATTTGACCCTCTTCTTTCCTGTACTTATTAAATTCGTAACAGCTTAATATCAATCCCTCAGTGAAAGCAAGCACCGAATTCATATCATGATCTGAAGCAACCTCTATTTCTTTTTTCTTATGTTCTTTCAGAATCTCTCGCACTCTTGATGCCTTCCTTCGCAACTCTTCGTATTTTCTGTGGGGATCATCAAATTCTTTCTCTTGTATTATCAGGCTTAACTTATGGTAAGAATTAATAAGGATTAACTCTTCATTGTCAGCCATACACCGCCCGGCGTATGCATGTTCGGTTTTCGTAAGAACCAGCCATTCAGGCAGCTTATCATCTTTAATGATTATTACTACTGAACTGTCAGGTAATATCTTTTTTGTTATTTCAATACGTGGATACATTACAGGAATATAAGATATTTTGAAAAGATGTAAAGTTAATAAAATTTGATCGTATATAAGATAATCAACTACCTTTGTCATTTGATGAACAGCAGGGAAGACATATTTACAAAAGCTCTCAGGCTGGAGCCCCTTCTGCAGGAAGAAGCGGTCAGTATTTACAGGGAATCTTCGCTCACCGAGCTTATGATCCTGGCAAAATTATTAAGGGAAAAACATGTCCCGGGTAATAATGCAGGCTGGATGATTGACCGTAATGTCAATATTACAAATATTTGTTTCTCGCAGTGCAAATTCTGCAATTTTTGCCGGAAGCCCGGTGACCCTGATACTTATATTACTACCATTGATGAGTACAGGCAAAAAATATCAGAACTTTTTGAAAAGGGAGGCAATCAGTTGCTTCTCCAGGGAGGCATGCACCCTTCACTGGGCCTGAAGTATTATACCCGGCTTTTCACACACCTCAAGAATGAATTTCCTGAACTCAAGCTTCATGCACTTGGTCCACCTGAAGTAGTACACCTGGCAAGGACCGAAAAAAGGTCATTCAGGTATATTCTTAAGGAGCTTGTCAAATCAGGCCTTGACAGCCTGCCCGGAGCAGGAGCCGAAATACTTGTTGACAGGGTTAGAAAAATTGTCTCTCCGGCCAAGGCCAGCACGGATGAATGGCTGGGAGTAATGAAAGAGGCCCATATAATGAATCTTCCAACATCTGCCACCATGATGTATGGTCATATTGAAAGTATTGAAGATAGGATAACCCATCTTATCAGGCTTCGTGATCTCCAGAGTCAGAAACCTGAAGGTCACTACGGATTCATCACTTTTATACCATGGCCTTTCCAGGACGAAGGTACAGTTCTGGCACGTGAGTATGGAGTATATAATAATACCGGCATAAGCGATCATATAAGAATTATAGCTATCAGCCGAATAGTACTCAATAATATAAGGAATATACAATCATCGATACTTACAACGGGCAGGGATGCGGCATTGATGGGCCTGCATGCCGGAGCAAATGATCTTGGTTCGGTAATGATAGAGGAAAATGTTGTAAGTGCCGCCGGTTTATCCTTTATGTTCAATGCAGAAGAGCTCAGGGCTATAATCAGGGAGGCTGGTTTCATTCCCGTTTTAAGAAACCAGAAATATGAACCTGTTGAGCAATAAGCAATTACCTATTTTTTGGAAGTAACAACAATTTCTGATTCATCAGGAAAGCTCACGGTATATAGAATAGCTTCCACCTGTCGCAATAGTTCCCTCTTATTATCATTAGGTGCGTAAACAAAGCCATCCAGCATTACAAACCTGTCATTTACTTCATCCCGTGTAACCAGGTTAACAAATGGCCCTCCCATAAATCCGTTTTCGAGTGTCCATAGACCTCTCATCTCAGCATAATCTCGCTGCCTGAACCTGAAAAGACGGTATTTTACCGGGACCTGGTTTTCTATTACCATATATGATCCCCTGGCCGGGCCTTCCACCTTTTCCTTTGTCATATTATTTCTTATACTAATTATGCTGTCTTCGTTGAAATAGTTCTTCCCGTTATGATCAAAATAGTGAATAAGTATAGCCTGTGATGTTGTTGGTGTTTCATACGAAAACCACAGGAAACCCTTCTCTTCAACATCAAGTGAAAAATTGGCCGGGATATAAATATTCATCTTATATTCATCTCTCAGTTTGTTAAATATTACACTGTTAAGAGATCGTTTGTATACTGATATCCATCTGTCACGTTCAGAGATATTTATTTTATTTATTATCAATTGTCCCTCCTTTTCGAGCAGGTCTATCACTTCCTGTTCATTCCTGCCTTGCAGGTTGATCATCAGTTGTGAAAAGGCATATGTATTTTGCTGGAATGTTACTTGTTGTTCTTTGTCCTCACCAATATCAACAAAAACAACATTTCTGTGCGTCTGGTATAGCTTACTGAATGCATTGGGGCTCACATTGACCAGGTCAAAATTTGACTCAGGCTGTGGCAATCTGTCTATAGGAGCAGCAAGTACTTCTATTATTTTACGACCAAGGGGGCCATCCCATTTGGCCTTATCAAGGACCACCAGTACTTCACCGGAGCTGCCCGAAACATTTGGAAGCATTGCCTGGCCACCACCCGAATCTCCACATGAATGGAGCAATGTTGCAAGGATGACGGATGCAGTAAGTAAAATTAGCCTTTTCATAAATGATCAGTTAAAAAAAGCCTGCTTGAGGCAGGCTCTTATATCATAATTATAAGAGTGATTATTTCTCCTCCAGTTTTTCTTCTTCTTTCTGTTCATCTTTGGTAGCTTTCTTAAATTCCCTCATACCCTGCCCTATACCTTTCATCAGCTCGGGAATCTTACGTCCACCAAAAAGAATAACAACCACAAGAACAATAAGAATTATCTCAGTTGGTCCAAACATGCCTGCTATAACGTTCATAATCTAAATTATTAACAATTAGTAATCTGTACAAAGTTAATTAAAAAAAACTATTTCCTCAATAAACGTAAAATATCATTCCCGTTTGCATATATCAGTAATGCAAGAAGTATTATCATTCCTGCCAGCTGGGCATATTCAAGGAATTTATCACTTGGCTTTCGTCCGGTTATCACCTCGTAAAGGAGAAACATCACATGTCCGCCGTCAAGCGCAGGTATTGGCAGGATATTCATTATTCCCAGTATTATCGAGAGAAATGCCGTGAGGTTCCAGAAAGACTGCCAGTCCCATATCCCGGGGAAAATACTTCCAATAGTAATGAATCCTCCCAGTGATTCATATGCTTTTGTGTCTTTTGAAAATATCAGTTTAAACTGTTTAAGGTAATCTTTCAGGGTCTGGAAGCCTTTTGATATACCTGCAGGTATTGATTCAAAGAAGCCATATCTTACTGTCCGCAGCTCAAGTAACCCAGCTGTACCTCTTACAATTCCGAGCATACCCTCATCCGTGGGTTTCAGGTCTATTGCCAGGCTGTCATCGCCCCTCAAAATATTTGCTGTTATTTCTTTTCTTTTCTTATCATCCAGGTAATGAACATATTCATCATTAAATCTGAATTCTTTCCCATCAATACCTACCAGTTTATCACCTACCTTGATGCCAGCTTCCCTTGCGGGCGATACTTTCATGAAATCTGAGACTTCGAAAGGTATGAATGGCATACGGGCATCAATTCTTCCCTTTCCTTTTAAGATTTGTGGTATAAATTGCTTATCAATATTTACCTCAACTAATTTCCCATCTCTTTCAACAGTAATCTGTTCTCTTTCATTCAGTATTATATCAGGAATTATCTGGTAGAAATTCTCTATATAGTTACCATCAACAGAGACTATTTTATCACCATCCCTCAGGCCCATTGCATGGCCTATTGAATCAGTGACTATTCCATATTTCACATTTTCTGTTGGCAGGTAGGTCTCTCCCCAGGAGAAAAGCACTACCACATACAGCACCATTGCAAGGATAAAATTAAAGATCACACCTCCAAGCATTATCACTAATCGCTGCCACGAGGGTTTTGACCTGAACTCATATGGCTGTGGCGGTTTCTTCATCTGTTCACGATCCATTGACTCATCAATCATTCCCGATATTTTCACATATCCGCCCAGGGGCAACCATCCTATGCCATATTCCGTTTCACCCTTTTTAAACTTGAATAAGGAGAACCATGGGTCAAAGAACAGGTAAAACTTTTCAACTCTTGTCTTGAATAGTTTTGCAAAAAGAAAATGTCCTAACTCGTGAATAATAACTATCACGGAAAGGCTTAATATAAATTGTAATATTTTTATCAACACTGTCATTTCACATCCGCTTTTTCAATATACTCCCGGGCAGCTATCCTGCTCAATTTGTCGGTCTCTTCAAGATCCTCAATACCCGGCTTCTGTATAAACCATGTACCATCCATTATTGTTTCAATCAGCTCTGTCATTTTCATAAATCCGATATTCCCCTTCAGGAAAGCCTCCACTGCAACTTCATTAGCAGCATTCATGACACAGGGTAAATTACCCCCTTTTTCAAGTGCTTTATAAGCGAGTGCAAGGTTACGAAATTTTTTTGTATCAACCTCTTCGAAAGTAAGCTTATCACATTGTCTGATATTAAACCTTGGAAGGTCAGTGGTGAGGCGATTTGGGTATCCAAGTGCATACACTATTGGCAGCCGCATATCAGGTATCCCCAGCTGTGCTTTAATGGACCCATCGGTAAAATGCACAAATGAATGAATAATTGACTGAGGATGTATTATTACTTCTATCTGGTCAGGTCTCAGATCAAAAAACCATTTTGCTTCAATAACTTCCAGTCCTTTGTTCATCATTGAAGCCGAGTCAATGGTAATTTTATTCCCCATATTCCAGTTAGGATGCCTCAAAGCCTCCTCTGGTCTTACATGATAAAGCTTTTCTATTGAATACTGTCTGAAGGGTCCTCCTGAAGCAGTCAGGGTTATCTTCTCAACCACGTTATCAGCCTCACCGGCAAGACATTGCAGTATAGCAGAATGTTCTGAATCCACAGGTATTAATTGTACACTGTGTTTCAGTACCAGTTCATTAATTACCTCCCCGGCCACAACGAGTGTCTCTTTGTTCGCAAGTGCAATATCCTTACCTGTTTCAATAGCTTTTATGACAGGCCGCAGTCCGGAAAAACCAACCATGGCTGCAACAACCATATCAATCCCCGGCTGGGTAATAACCTGCTCAACAGCTTCTATGCCAGCATATACTTTGACAGGCAGGCCAGATAATTGATCTTTAAGAACCTTATAGTGTTTTTCATTTACAATAACAACGGCATCAGGCCTGTATTTTTTTGCCTGTGCTGCCAGTTGGTCAACATTATTGTATGCTGTGAGCAACTCAATAGTAAACTTATCAGGTTGGCTTTCAACCACATCAAGTGTTTGTGTGCCTATTGAACCTGTAGAACCCAGAATAGCGAGTCGCTTCACAACTTTATCCTTCCGTATAATTAAAATAAAATATAATTTTCGGAGTCTACTGCTTCACCGTTATACCATATCTCGAAATGCAAATGAGGCCCCGAGGTATATAATTCACCTGAATCACCAACCACAGCTATTCCTTCCCCTGCAACCACATTATCACCCGGATCTTTAAGCAAAGTGGCATTATGCTTGTATACAGAAATCAGGTTATTTGAATGCTGAATCTGTATAACCCAGCCTGTCTCCATGGTCCATCCCGTGAATATAACAGTACCATCCAGGGTCGCTGAAACCACTGCTTTGGGAGAAGTTACTATATCGGTACCGTAATGCCTGGTACGTGGATTAAAATGTCCTGATACTATACCTTTTACCGGTGGGAAGAAATGAATATTCGAAAGATTAATATTATGCTCGTTATAATCTGCCATGAATGTTAGGTTATACTGTTCTTCCTGTTCAACCTGTAGCCTGAGTAAAGAATCCTCGGCAGAATTATTGAAGGTAATTTCTCCATAATTGGCTGTGGTATCCTGCCCGGCAACCCTGTCTACAGGCTCCCTGCCTGATATTATTGCATTCAGATTAGCAAAATACTGATCTCTCAGTTCCAGTTCAGTTTCGAGTGAATCGAGCCGCAGGGCATTCATGATGATATTGCGCCTGGTGTTGCCATCAGGATACCCCGGGATAAACTCCCTGAGATTTGTGAATGAGATAAAGATTGTGGTTATACCTACAATAAAAAGTACAAGGAAAACAAGAAGCAAAAATCCATTATACCTTGTCATGCGTATACGCCATACTTCTTCAAATGTTTTATCATTGTATATCGCAAAGCGGTATTTATCTCTCCAGCTTCTTTTTTTTGTGTCCGTTTTTGCCATATCAAATAACTTTCACGGGTTTATCCTCGCTCTGCCATAAGCCATGCTTTGTGCATACAGCCATGGCCGATAAATTCATTGATACTTCCGGGGCATTAATGTAAAAATCAACCTCTGCATTAGCAGGTTTATTTCCGTATGCGCCTGATGAATACCTTGTTTCAGCCAGGAGTGTTTCCCTGTTCCATAACTGAATTGTGCTGATAAAATGATCATAATCATCAGGGTGAGTATAATGTTCACCCATCCTTACCTTTACCCTGAACACTTCCCCCTTCTTAACCCTATCTTTACAAATTACATGAGGCATATGTCGGTCAAGGTAATCCTTCTTTATATCTTTTTCTTCATTCTCGATATTTATTGCTTTGAATACGCGCGGCATAAGTGCATTATTTTATTATTACTATCAGGTTAATAATATCCGGTAGTTGTATTATATATACCAATTAATTTGAGTTGCAAAATTACAAATTAATTTCCTCTTATTGAAGTCCTGTACTTTTGTGATAAACTGTCATTTGCTATCTTTAGTGTATTGAAATAGTATTCCTGAAGAATAAAATATTAGGTATAATGAAAAAAAAACATTTGCTAATCGTATCAGTTATGATATTCTGCCTCTTTAATTCCTGCAGCAGGAATCAAAAAGAAGGCAGGGAGTTCAACAAGGAGTACACCGGTGAATACCTGAACAGGATTGCTTTTCCTATAGGAGGTATAGGTGCCGGAATGTTTTGTGTTGAAGGTACCGGGGCAATATCCCATATGTCTGTCAGGAACAAACCTGAAATATTTAATGAACCCTGCACCTTTGCAGCAATTCATGTCAACGGGTATAACAATGCAACAAAAGTGCTGGAGGGACCCCTGCCCAACTGGAAGATTTTTGGAAGTAGCGGAACAGGTAACGGCGCTGCCGGCACTTCATTCGGTTTGCCACGGTTCGAGGATGCCGAATTCATGGCCCGTTTCCCTTTTGCAAGTGTTTCGCTTAAAGATAAAGATATACCTATGGATATTACGCTTGAATGCTGGAGCTCATTTGTCCCCGGTGATGCTGATAATTCCTCTCTCCCGGCTGGAGCCATTGAATATAGTTTTACAAATATATCCGGTAAGAGACTGGATGCTGTATTCTCATGGAATGCAAAGAACTTCATGTCAACGGGACCAGGTAATAATATTATGCCAATAAATGGTGGATTCATCCTTCACCAGGATTCGGTTACCGGACACCCTGAATACCTGGGAGATTTTGCAGTATTTACCGATAACCCGGATGTAAGCGTTGACCATTGCTGGTTCAGGGGAGGATGGTGGGATCCCATGACCATGGCATGGAAAGCTATCAGCCAGGGTGATACAAGCGCCGGTGAACCTGTTCCCGGTGCAGCCCCGGGCGCATCACTCTATGTTCCATTTGAGCTTGAGAAAAGTGAAACCAAAACAATAAGGTTGCTTTTTGCCTGGTATGTGCCAAATACAGGACTCAGGTATGGGGCTGATTTAATGAATGATGAACAGACAGACATGCAACAGGCAACCGTTTGCTGCGGAGATTCGATCTGCGAACCTTCCAGTCCTTATTACCAGCCATGGTATGCATCCAGGTTCAGTAATATTGAGGAAGTAGCTGAGTACTGGCAGTTGAATTATGATAATCTCAGGGAAAAAAGTTCTGTTTTTCGTGATGCATTCTATGACTCAACCCTTCCCCCCGAAGTTATTGAAGCTGTTGCGGCAAATCTTACGATACTTAAATCACCTACTGTTCTCAGGCAATCTGATGGCAGGCTGTGGGCATGGGAGGGTTGCAGTGATAACAGTGGATGTTGTGCAGGTTCATGTACACATGTATGGAACTACGCCCAGGCAATCCCCCACCTGTTCCCATTATTGGAAAGATCATTCAGGGAAACGGAGTTCATGATAAGCCAGGATGAATCCGGCCACCAGGTGTTCAGGTCTGCCCTGCCACTGAGGTCAATCCGCCATGAGTTTTATGCTGCCTCTGACGGGCAGCTTGGAGGGATAATGAAAGTCTACCGCGACTGGCGCATCTCAGGAGATAATAAGTGGATAAAAAAAATGTGGCCTTATGTTAGGCTCAGCATGGACTACTGTATTGAAACATGGGATCCCAGGCATAAGGGAGTGCTTGAAGAACCACATCATAATACCTATGATATAGAATTCTGGGGCCCTGACCCTATGTGTTCATCATTCTACCTGGGGGCAATGACGGCAATGATTGAGATGGGAAATTTCCTGGGTGAGGATACCGGTCTTTATGAGGAATTGCTTGAAAAAGGTACCACGTACTACGAGGAAAATCTTTTTAATGGTGAATATTTCATCCAGAAAATAACAACCAGCGGGCTGGATGCCAAAGATCCGGTTACTTTGGCCGAGGAAACATGGTCTGTTGATTACTCTGATGAAGCAACTGAATTATTGATAAGGGAAGGACCCAAATACCAGTATGGTAACGGCTGCCTTTCAGACGGCGTTCTTGGTATGTGGCTGGCATCATGCGCAGGGCTAAAAGAAGTAATAGATAATGATATGGTCACCGGGCATCTCCTTTCTATTCACAGGTATAACCTCAGATCTGATCTGAGCGATCATGCCAATCCTCAAAGGCCATCGTTCGCAATGGGAAATGATGGGGGGCTACTCCTGTGTTCATGGCCAAAAGGAGGTGAGCTCTCACTGCCATTTGTTTACAGTAACGAGGTATGGACAGGCATAGAATACCAGGTTGCGTCCCACCTGATGATGAAGGGGAAGGTAAAAGAAGGCCTTGACATAGTGAGCACATGCAGGAAAAGGTACGACGGCAGGATTAGGAACCCTTTCAATGAGTATGAATGTGGGCACTGGTATGCCCGGGCAATGTCGAGTTACGGACTGCTGCAGGGATTAACAGGTATCCGGTATGATGCAGTTGACAGTATCCTCTATATCGATAGCAGGATAGGTGATGATTTTGTCTCTTTTATTTCAACCGAAACAGGTTTTGGCAATGCCGGATTGAAGAACGGAGAGCCATTCCTGGATGTGAAATACGGGCAGATTGATGTTAGCGAGATACGGAATCTCAGCGATGAGCGATCCCCCTTTGCACCGAATCCCGCGTTAGCGGGATGAGCTCGGTGACCGAAGGGAGCCAACGGGGTTAGGGGGATGTCATTCCGCTGGCGCGTGTCTCCCTCTGCCCGCCGTAGTCCCTAGACCAGGGACGAAGGCGGGTGACCCGTGCCCGGCTATGGCGGACGAAGTCCGGTTACGTGTTCTTCTCTCCCAGTTGATAGGTTATAGTTCTCAGGCTGGAAGAAATATTTGATAATTTTCCCCCTTTCAATAATTCTTCATGCTGCACCTTATCCCCGATCAGGATTTTAACGCTCTTTGATGGCGGGTGTAATAGATTTCGAACCAGTAAAAGCCGGCGCAATCTGATAGGGTATAAATAAAATATAAGTCTGAACCTTCCTCCAATATAAATGGGTAAGATATCTGTTTGATGCTCTCTTGAAAAATGTACAACTCCGGTTTTCCATTTCCTGTCCCTGACACCTTCCCTGGTCATAACAGAGATGCCCCCGGAAGGAAAAATAATCACAGCTTCCTCCCTTTCAAGACTTTCACCTATCTGTTTTATCGCAAGATCGTTAAATGTCGCGTAACTGTCAACAGGTATAAAAAGATCCCTCATATTTACAATTAAAGTATTTACATCCTTATTAATTGCCACCTTAATATCTTTTCGGATGCTACTCAAACACTGCACTATTAAAAGCCAGTCAGCCCCACCCAGAGGGTGATTAGCAACAACCAGGAGCCTTCCTTTAGAGGGAACCTTATCCATGTTTATGCATTCACAGGAAAGTCCTGTGTAATCAATTATTGCATTCACCAATTCGAGACCGCCCAGATCCTGTAATTTATCTTCTAATCCGAGTATTTCCCTGACGCACAACAATTTACTCAGGACTTTCAATACAACCGGATATTTTAAATACCTGATTAAATATCCAGGAAGATGCTTTCTGGAAAACTGAATAAACTGTTCCTGAATTGAAGGTTCTAATTGTTTCATCTTTCTTTCACGGATAATATTTATTAGCCACTTGTTAAATTATCATTAAAAATTATAAGTTATATGATTTTTTTCTGAAATTTGTTAATATTAAAATAAATGTAACTAATCAGTAATCTCAAAAATAAGCAGATATTAACAATAATCCGGAGATT